>CAYQUT010000059.1:0-1897 GCA_964420985.1 uncultured Chryseobacterium sp. | reverse complement strand
TTTCAAATCAAGTTTTGTGGTAAAAGTCCCGCCCTTCGGGTAGCTGCAAACCGTTAGCTGTAAACATATGAAAATAGTGAGCTTAGCAACAACATTGGTTTTTATCTCAAGCTTCTGCTTGGCACAGACTTTCAGTCGTATTCCTTCAGACAACAAAGACAGTTTAGTTCAGAAATTTCTGGACAAGAATTCATCACTTGTAGGAAAGACATACGAGTTCGCCAACCTTAACTATTCATACATAATATACTTTGAAATAAAACCACAAGACTCACTACCAATTATTGACACACCTTTTGACTTTAGACATTCTCCTTATTCAGGAAGGTCAACGGTGACGCTTTTCAACTTATTATTTTCCGATGATAGGGTTAACTATACAAAATACACTATTGATACTGTAGATGTAAATTCAGGATGTTGTCCTTGTCATCACCCTAATGTAGTCGATTCGATTTTGTTTACTAATGAAGTTTCCAAGAATGAGTTGATATTATTTTTAACTCATCCCGTTAGTTTCAATTGCAATTCAGTTACTAGTCATTATCAATTTTTTTATGACAATTTTGAAACGTCTATTGCCAAAAAAGATTTTCCAATTCACCCCATACATACAGAATATTACGACCCATTTGAAAAAAGTTCATCCGCCGAACTCATAAAAATATTTAGAAAACTCAAATCAAATCAATAATATCTAAAGCTAACGGCCTATTTGCAATAGGCGGATTTCGTGCTTCGTAGACAGTTTTCTGGGAGCCGAAAGTTTTGTGCTCCGAACAAACATTAGGGGCAAAACTCCCGCCCATCGCAAATCTGCAAACCGTTAAACGCAATTAAAATATGACTAGAAATGCAATCATGATTGGTTCCCCAGGACCGAAGAATTCTGAAAATTATTTAAAAGTTGTCGATGCGGATTTACATCACATAGAACGATTATTGCATTAAACGACACCGAAACCATTTCCATTACCAATCTAATTTCGTTCATAAAAGCATCCAAGGCTCTCATCATTTTAGACACCTGCAGAAAAGACATCCATGATGAATATGAATCTTTCACAGGTCCCGAATATTTATCCTTTAAATCAACTTTGAACCAACCCAATACTCGAGCAAAATTCATGAACATTCTCGCTCAAAGTCATGATGGAATTGCAATAGCTTATGCATGCTCTATTGGAGAAATCAGTAACGATACAGAATTAGGAGGCCACTATACGTATTCATTGTTAAGAGCTTCCCAGGAGTGGTTTGATGGATGCAAAAGCGAAAGTGTATTATTCATTCATGAAGCGAATGATTTAGCGCTTCAGTATTTGAAATTCAAATCAAATTTCAATCAGAATCCACAAATGGTCACAGCAAAAAGCAAAGAAAAAAACCTGAACTTTCTATTTGCCATAAAATAAACATCCATTACCCCATCCCCCAATCTTCGTACCTTCATCAATATGAAATCAAAACTAACCTTTTCCATTTCCATCCAAGCTCCTGTTGCATTGGTGTATGACAAAATGCTCGGTATCACTGATATCACAACCTACGAAAGTTGGGTAGCCTTGTTCAATCCAACTTCTACCTTTGAAGGGAAATGGGAAAAAGGTGAGAAAATATATTTCATAGGAACCGATGAAAATGGCAATAAGGGAGGCATGGTAGCAATCATCGCTGATATCCAACCCAACGCATTTGTTTCCATCCAACACAAAGGTTTGTTTCAAAATGGTCAAGAAATAATGGAAGGACCGGATGTGGAAAAATGGGCCAATGGTTTTGAGAATTATACCTTTCAAGAAGGTAATGGAACAACGACCTTGATTGTCGATCTTGACGTCACAGAAGACTTTGCTGATTTTATGAATGAGATTTATCCGAAAGCATTGGATAAACT
>CAYQUT010000058.1:0-2001 GCA_964420985.1 uncultured Chryseobacterium sp. | reverse complement strand
GAAAACTGTTGACTGTAACAGGTCCGGGGGTTCGAATCCCTCACTCTCCGCCAGATTAAATCGTGATCATCCCAACAATAGTTGGGATTTTTCATTTTTAGCAGTTGCCGATTCTACACCGCAGGTGTTAGAGAGGCATCAATAAAAATGAAAATCCAGAAGCGAAGCGAATGGAGAACGGTTTAATCTGAAGCCCCACCAAAAAAAGGGAAAAGTGAAGCTAATCCCTCAAGTCTCAATCCCATCCAACCTCACCCAAGCATACATGAAATCCCAATCCACCTCATCACCAAATTGATAACGATGCTGAATGGTGGCTTCTTTTTGAAATCCAAACTTCTCTACCAGCCTGAAGGATGCCGGATTATTGGTGGCAATAAACGCCTCAATTCGTCGCAATGCCATCTCCTGTTTGCCATAACTCATTACTGACTCCATGGCCTCTGTCATCAATCCCTTGCGCTTGTCTCTATCCTCTTTGAGCATGTAAAAGATTTCAGCACGCCGGTGCTGCTTGGCCCATGAATGAAAACCACACCATCCCAAAACACGGTTGTCTTCTTTTGCAACCAACTGAAAAAACTGAATGGTTAAATTGTAGGTGCTGTAACCGCCATTATAACGAAACTGCTCCAATTCAAACTCTTCTTCGGTGGTTAGCCCCAAAATTCTCATGATCTCTTCTCGGTTAAAACGAGCGAACAAATCGTGATACGATTGTTGATCAAAGCCTCTCAGTTCAAGACGTGGTGTATCCAAACAGACATTAAAAATCATCTTCAATATTAACCCAAATCAACACAGAAAGAATGAAAATCAACTGATTCTTGCAATCAGTCGCTTCAATAAAACGTTTTTGGTTCCCTGGGCGATGGCAGAGGCTTGTTGTAACAAATGTCTTTTGTACATCACCTCACCCTGATAGGCGTAACTGAAAGACATCAAGTCCCATGCTGTTGACAACAAAAGTGAACTGTACCAATCTCGCTTAAAACTAGAAACTGATTGAGGATCTATCCAACCCAAATGGACTGCAGCAAATTGAAGTACTGACTGAAACTCAAAATCAAAAATCTCCATTTTTATCACCCTTATCACCTCCCCTTTCAATGGCATACATTCTCGCATCACATCTTCTGCCTCCAAAAAAAGAAAAGCTTTCACCACCCTTCCCGTCCATGCCAAACGATAAGGTTCATAGCGTGTATCAAGAATAAAACACATGGCTTCATTCAAAGACTCCTTGAGATGTGCCTGCGGCAATCTTTTATGGAGATACTTACTGTACAAATGATTCACGAACAACCGTGACATCAAATGAGGTGATTCCACATGCACAGCCGTTAAATTCCCTTGAAAAGAATGCTTGTAACGTTTCTTGGACAACGCCCCCCAATTCGCTTGCTCATAGTACTTATTGAAAGCATACTCCTGACAGAAAATCTTTTCATGCAAACCAACTCCAGACAATCCATGAATTTGTTCTAACGCATGTAAAAAATAATTTTGGTTGTTGTCTTCATCTACAAAATAATGAAAGAACAGAAACCGTGCATTTTCATGATGAACTAGTGCCAATAAAAAAGGATTATACCGCTCATGACCTTGCCTGAATGCAACACCCAACATTTGAACAATGCGCATGTGAGGACCAGACATGGGGATGAGTTTGGTAAAAGATTCGATGAACGCATCAATATTCCCTTGCTCAAAAGCTACCCACGATAAAGATTCGTATAATGCTTGTTGATTCAACTGCTCATTTCCATTCAACCAACGTTTTTCAAAATCAAACACATCGCGATACCCTAAAAAATGCGCAAGGGTATTGACATTGTACAAATACGGTTTGGTGTTGGAAGCAAAAAAACCGGCTAAGCGCGAAATGGTATGGGGTGAAATGTGCAGCCCTGTGCTATGCACAAGATGGGCAATTTGTATTGCATCGCTATGTGCAAATAGTTTAACACCCGTCTTGTCCTGCAAAGCCTGCAATAGGTT
>CAYQUT010000057.1:0-2558 GCA_964420985.1 uncultured Chryseobacterium sp. | reverse complement strand
CACATTGGCAATGTTCAGGTGAAGGTTTTTGACCAGCAAGGAAAACAAGTAGATCTATTCCAGTACACCGGACAGCGCACAGAGATCAATGTATCATCTTGGGCAGACGGAGTGTATCAGTTGGTGTTCCAAACCGCCAATGGTTATGGCATGAAGCGATTGGTGGTGGGGAGGTAATTAAGACCCTATCCACTCATTCTCATTTTGAACTTCGTGATTTTGTTTTAACTTTCACCAATGATCCAGAAATTAAAACAAGCGCTGAGGCCCTACTTTATCAATTACATTGCCCGTGAAATTCCTTTGCAATGGATACAAAAAGAAAAGGATGCTCGCTTGGTACAATGGTTCAATGCAGCAGAATCTGTAACTCCTCCGGTGGGCAGATACAGCACAACCATTGAGAAAAGAGCCCAATTGACCAATACCGCAGGCGCTCAACCCTTGTGGGAGGGGTACAAAGGGTCTACCAACAACACCAGAAGCTCTGATCAAGTGCGCACCCAACCTTCAATGGGCAATTTGTTTACGCATTTGGTCACCCTGAAAAAACCAAAATTTGCAGTAGAATTTGGAACCGCCTTTGGCATTTCAGGCATGTATTTTTTGGCTGGGATGGAGCAAGTGCAACAAGGGCAATTGCTCACCTTTGATCCCAATGATGTTTGGGCAAAATTAGCCAATGACAATTTACAACACATTAGCCCCCGTTACCAGCTCACCATTGGGACTTTTGAGGAGAACATTGAGAAAGTGCTTCCCGCTGGAAAAAAAATAGACTTGGCATTCATCGATGCCATACACACCCGAGAGTTTGTGATGCCCCAAATGGAGATTGTATTAAAACACAGCCAGCCCGGCACCATCATCATTTTTGATGACATCAACTTTTCGCAAAACATGAGGGAATGTTGGAACGATGTAGCCCGTGATTCAAGATTCAGCGCCAGTGTAGCTTGCGGGGATCGGGTTGGGGTTGTGGAAGTGAAATGAGGAACGTAAGAAAAAAATGACTATTATTGCTTTAAATTACAATATACTAAATATGAAAACGAAGAACATTTTATTGGGAAATGCGCTGATTGCAGGAATGATAATGATACTGTCCAGTTGCGGCAAATATCAAGACGGGCCTGGCATTAGCCTGAGATCCAAAGCTGGTCGAGTGGCTGGGGATTGGGAGGTAACTTCTTTTTGGGTAAACAATGAAAATATTCTAAATGGTTCCTATAGCGATTTCATACCCTGTATCGATGGCTTTGACATTGCCTACACCGTTAATCAAACCAATACCCTTTCAATGAGCTTTGATAAAGGTGGAGATTGGCAATCAGAATACACCACAATAGGTCAAGAATTAGATTGGATGGCCAGCTATGACAATTGCTTTCCATATTACACCAATGTCAATACAACAGAAGCCGAAAAGGGAACATGGGAATTTGATTCGGACAAAGAAAATATCATTATGACCTATGACAATGGGAGCTACAGAATCACATGGGAAATTATAGAGCTGCGTGAAAAACAGATGAAATTAGAGGCGATTGATGCTGGTGACAAGTACGAAATGACATTGGAGAAGGAGTAAATACTCAAAAGCTTTCAAAAACAAGGGGCGATTCATTTTCGCCCTTTTTTATTGATCATAAAATTAAAAGTCCAATCACATTACTTGTTAATGGGAGGTTATCGGTGCTTTAGACCAGGAAACTAATCCTGACAAAGCAAAAATTAAATAAAATATATGTTTCATAAATTAATCTTTTATACAACGTACGCTGAAGCCGTTCTGCTTTATATACCAGTTACGTCCCACAATGGAAAAGTCACTATCTAACATTCGAAACCAGCCATTAAAAGAATCGTATTCTTGACAACTCCACCAAAAGCCGTAATCTCCCATGGTTTGATATGATCCATACATCTGGCGAATACCGCCAGGCAGAGCTGTGAATCCGCTGCTATTGTTAGCCCCTGTATTAGGATAATTCCAATCGGTAATAGATTTGAGGGCTCCTCCTTCAATAGTGCCTCTCGATCCGTAAGATTCTAGATCTGCTATTGGCATGCCTAAGCTGACCTCCAAGTATTTCCAATCACAATCCGTTGGTACATGCCAGCCCGTGGGACAGAGCCCTCGGCTATCCGCGGTGGTGTACCAATTGTACAACTTGCCATAAATAACATCGTTGGCGGGGTCATTGTTGTAGATGGCATAAGCGCCAGCTGTGGTGTTCTGCCAAGTGGTGTTGTCCAATCCTGTTGGAATGGGATCTCCATTCCGGTATTGATCCGTGGCCAAGTTGTCAGCAAACCAACACTGCCCGCCAATCTCTACCAAATCATAAGTGCGGCCATCGTAAGTCAAAGAAGTCTGACCTCCACAACCCGTGACGCTAATGTACTCATTGGCGCATGTCGCATTGCCGGGTAACAATTGTGCACCTGTGCCGCTGCCAATGGTTTGTGAGCCCCCACAAACACAACTGCCATTGATCACATCATTGGTGGTGTTGGCATTGCCATCGTCACAAGTTGCTCCTGTATACAAACAG
>CAYQUT010000056.1:0-2927 GCA_964420985.1 uncultured Chryseobacterium sp. | reverse complement strand
ATCAGTATATCAGTATATCAGTATATCAGTGGATTAGTATATCAGTATATCGGTTTATCAGTTTATCAGTGAATCGGAATCATTGGCGGAAGATTTTTTCAATTGATTTCCCTTTGGCCAGCTCATCGATGAGTTTGTCCAAGTATCGAACTTGCCGTTCAATGGGGTCTTCTATTTCCTCGATACGATATCCGCAGATTACACCTTTGATGAGAGCGGCATTGGGATTGAGTTGGGGGCAAGAATTAAAGAAGATTTCAAAGGAGTTTTCCGACTGAATTTGTTGTACAATTCCTTCTTCATCATAACCGGTCAGCCATTGGATGATGGTATTTACTTCAAGCCGCGTTCTTCCTTTGCGTTCTGCTTTGTTGATGTACAAGGGATAAACGGAAGAAAATTTCATTTGACGAATTCGTGTAATGCGGTCTTTCATTTGAACAATGGGTGATGTTATGGGTTTTAAAAGTATGAAAATATTCATAGTAATAGTTGCCATTATTTTAGTTGCCGTACTTATGATACAAGGGGTCACATTGAAATCATCCAATGACATTGAGCAATACAAGTACACGGTTATTGAGACCTTTGACGGTGTGGAGTTAAGAAAATATGAGAGGGCTCTGTTTTCAAGTGTTGTATTAAATGACAGTGCCTATGATGCTTCTGCCAATAATGGGTTCAGAATATTGGCCGGTTATATTTTTGGTGGCAATGATAGAAACGAAAAAATTGCGATGACCTCGCCGGTAGTGATGGAGATGGGAGATCAAATGAAAATGTCTTTCATGGTTCCGTCAGATAAGGCGTTGGATAATTTGCCCAGACCCAATGACAGTCGTGTTTTTCAAGAAGAGCGGGCGGAAACGGTGATGGCTGCCATCACCTTTGACGGATGGGCCAGTGATGAAAAAATTGAGAAGTACAAGAAAGAATTGATAGAGGTATTGAGCAATAAAGGAATGAGATACCACGAACCTTTTATGTACATGGGATACAATCCTCCGTATCAATTGGTAAATCGGAGGAATGAGGTGGTGGTGAGGGTTCTGAACTGATTGAAATAAACATACCCAGTTTGGGCGATGTCTTCGTCCAATTGATCTTGGATTTGTTTTTTACGTTTGGTATGCAGGTAGCTTGCTTGAAGCAAGGCCAAGTTATAGATGATTCGAAAGTATCGCTGCCCCAAGAAAATCACGTTTTTGATTTCGATTTCCTTTTTCAATTTGGTGAATAATCTTTGGTCACCGAGGATTTGGGCGTTCCTGAATTGTATCACTTTGATTGCCTCGTGGTATCCGGGTTCAATGGGAAATGGGGTATTTGTTTTTTTGAGTTGAATATAGAGATTAGCAAAGTACTGAGAGTCCGCATAGCGCTCTGCCAAGTGAAGTCCTTCCGCTAAGATCCATTCGTAATAAGGGAAGTAACCTTTGTTTTTGGTGGACTGAAAAATCTGTTGTTGTTCCAGCACGGCTTGGGACAGGCAATGGTTTAAGTCATCCCAAGATTCACGTTGTATGGCATCCCAAATGCGAAGAACCTTGATACGGCCTTTGAGAAACGGATGCCAATGCTGATTTTTCTTCCCTTCCTTTAAAAATTGATTCATGGGTGATTGGAGCCAACTTTTCATCGATAACTTTTTTCCGTAGGCGTTTAATGCTTGAGCGAAAAAGGAGGAAGGCAGTTCTTGTTTTTCTTGGGCATACATTTCGAGGTAGTGAATGTAGGGTGAAGCAAGGCCATCCAGGAAAGGGAGGCGTTCGAAGAAATACACTTGTGCGGTAGGGTTTTTGGCCAAGAAGGGCCCCAGGTGTTCTAACAAGGCCGGTTTTTCAAATAGGCGTTGGGCAATTTTGGCGCAAGCATTTTGGTAGTTGAAGTCTTCGAAGGAAGAAAGTGGGATTTGGAAGAAATCCTGAATAAAGGGGATGATGAATTGCGTATCTGCTTCTGTCAGGAGAAGATGATTGTTTAAATTATCTTTCCCCAAGTATTGCGTGATAATTTGTTTGGAAGATTCGGAAATGCTGCTGTTGGTTTTTACAAAGCCACAAATACGTCTCAAGGTTTGGGGGCTGATGTAGGCTTTGGTCACCCTAAAAATATCTTGCGACAGGTCGTTGCATTGGAAGCCAAATTGCAAAGATTGTCCCCAACGTTTTTCAAGTTTGATTTTCCAGTTCATAATTTGAAATCAGGTAAATATAAAATTCTAAATTTTTTGTTTTTGAATTGGAATGGAATGGAAGAAAATTTCTTGTACGTGAGGAAATAATTTTGATTAAAAATCAATAGATATGGAATTAACGCTGAAGCGAATTTTGCTGGGTACTTTTGTTTCTTTTTCTTTTTTTAATTTTTTCGGGCAAGCGCCAATGTCCATTCCTTACCAAGCTGTGGTGCGCAATGCGGATGGCAGCGTTATAGCGAATACTTCGTTGACCATGACTTTCAAGATACATGATGTTGCCGCCACCGGGAATGTCGTTTACCAAGAGACACACAACTTAAGCAGCAACGCCCAAGGATTGGTCGTTTGCGCAGTGGGCAGTGGGACTGCTGTGCAAGGCACCTTTGTCGGAATCCAATGGGGCAGTGGCGCCAAGTTCATGCAGGTATTGATGAATGCCGTAAGCGGTGAAATCGATCTTGGAACCCAGCAGATGATGAGCGTGCCGTATGCGTTGTACGCTGGAGCCTGTGACATTCAGGTTTCATTGACCGGAGATACGTTATACACTGGAGGAGGCAATTTTGTGATTATTCCCGGCATTAGCGCCGCCAATTTCCCTCCCACCATTTTGGGTTGTACGGACAATGCGGCGTGCAATTACAACAGTACAGCCACACAAAATGATAATTCCTGTTTGTATACAGGAGCAACTTGTGACGATGGCAATGCCAACACCACCAATGAT
>CAYQUT010000055.1:0-3007 GCA_964420985.1 uncultured Chryseobacterium sp. | reverse complement strand
AAAAATTTAATACCATGGCACACAAGAAAGGTGAAGGTAAAGTAAAAAACGGTCGTGAATCAGAAAGCAAGCGTTTGGGCGTTAAGATTTACGGCGGTCAAACTTGCGTAGCAGGTAATATCATTGTCCGTCAACGTGGAACACGTCACAATCCTGGCGTTAATGTAGGTATTGGTAAAGACCATACTTTGTATGCATTAACAGACGGTGTGGTTCAATTCCGCAAGAAGAAGGACAACAAGTCTTTTGTATCGGTGATGGCCAACGCCTAACCGGGTAGTTTGTTTTTATTTTTTCTCCCGGTCTTTCTTTGAGAGGTCGGGAGTTTTTTTTTAATACCTTGTATTATGTTACAAATCCAAAACATCCGTGACAACAAAGCGCAAATCCTAGAAGCACTCAACAAACGCAACAAGGATTTTTCTGCAACCATAGACCAACTGTTGGAGATTGACGCACAACGCCGCAAGATCCAACAAGAAATGGAAGCCTACTTGGCCCAAGGCAACGCATTGGCTAAGCAAATCGGCGACCTGTTCAAATCCGGCAACAAAGCTGAGGCGGATGTGCTCAAAGAACAAACGGCAACCATCAAGCAAAACTCCAAGCAATTGGAAGAAAAGTTGGCTGTATTGGAAGCGGAACAACAGCAGTTGTTGTACTTGTTGCCCAATACCCCGCACGAGTCGGTGGTTTTTGGAAAAGGCGCTGAAGAAAATGTCAACGTCAAGGAAGTAGGTACCATCCCTACCCTGCCAGAAAATAAAAAAGCCCACTGGGACTTGGCGGATCAATATGGATTGATTGATTTCGAAACTGGAGTAAAAATCACCGGCGCAGGGTTCCCCATCTACCGCGGCAAGGGCGCCATCTTGCAGCGCGCGTTGATTAATTTCTTTTTGGACGAGGCCCGCAAAGCCGGATATGAAGAAGTGATTCCACCCCACGTGGTGAACGAAGCCAGCGGTTATGGGACGGGGCAATTGCCCGACAAAGAAGGACAGATGTACCACATCGGCGTGGACGATTTGTATTTAATACCAACGGCCGAAGTGCCGTTGACCAATATTTACCGCGATGTCATTTTGAAAGAAAGTGAATTGCCCGTTCGCATCACCGGCTACACCCCTTGTTTCCGTAGGGAAGCAGGAAGTTACGGCAAGGACGTTCGCGGCTTGAATCGCTTGCATCAATTTGACAAAGTAGAGATTGTACAGATTGCCCACCCCAACGACAGTTACACCATTTTGGAAGACATGGTGAAGCACGTCGAAGGCCTCTTGCAAAAATTGGAACTCCCCTACCGCATCTTGCGCTTGTGCGGCGGCGACATGGGATTCACCAGCGCATTGACCTATGACTTTGAAGTGTTTTCAGCAGCGCAAGAGCGTTGGTTGGAAGTCAGTTCCACCTCCAACTTTGAAACCTTCCAAGCCAATCGATTGAAGTGTCGCATCAAGGGACAAGACGGCAAAACCATTTTGGCCCACACGTTGAATGGCAGTGCCTTGGCCTTGCCCCGCATCGTCGCCTCCTTGTTGGAGAACCACCAAACCGCGGATGGTATTCGTATACCCGCAGCGTTGGTTCCGTATACAGGCTTTGAGTGGATTAAATAAAATTGTTTTACGATACAAAATAAAACCCCAACGAATGTTGGGGTTTTTTGTTGATATTTGGGCGCCAGTCCTTTGTCCTGACAGCCAACGTACACCCAGCGCGAAACCCATCTCAACACTGCTATTCCTCGCGCGGTGCGCGAGTTTGCTCACCCATTGCAATCCAGATCACAATGATCCATTGCTTTTATTCCAACAAATTGAAATTACGCACTTATATTCGTTTGACACTTTTGTTTTACTCAGCAGCCCGACCCCGAAGCTATCTTAACCAATATGAAAAAGACAACCACGCTATTTTTCTTATTCATCATATTAATTTCAAGTAACAAGTCTGGCTATTCTCAAAAATGCGATTACAAAATAATGCGGGATTCTATTACCAAACTATCATGCAAACCCCACGACTCATTGGTTGTTGTTCATACCAATTTTATACTCAGAAACATTGACACGAACTTGATTGATACCAACCTTGATTTGTATTACTCTGACTTGGCTTGGAGTTACTACCGTCTTTATCTCCTACAAAAAGACACCTCTTTCATTAAACTATCAATCGAAAATTATACAAAAGCAGACCAACGTAAGGCCAACAGTGCAACAACGTATTGGCAGCTCGCATTTCTATATTACTTGATGGATGATTGCAAACAAGGAAAATACTATTTGGAAAAATTCAAAAGCGTCACCGATAAACAGTATTGGCGCGAAGACCAAATTAAGAAAATAACCAAAGACTGCTAAAGATAAACGCTGGTTAATTTCCTATTTTGTAGTTAGTATCACATAAGATCACCGCCATCTCTAATCTTCCTTCTCAAGCAGGAAAATCTCGTTGACGGTCAACTGAAATACGTTGGAGATCTTGATGGCCAATAACGTCGATGGAATATACCGCTCTGACTCGATGGAGTTGATGGTTTGTCTCGAAACACCTACCCGATCTGCAAGCTCTTGTTGCGTAATATTCAATTTCGCTCGCTCTACTTTGATGGTGTTCCGCATTATCGGTTTCGCTTTTGAATGTTGTACACCATCAAATAGTAAAAAAGCATGCTGAGCACCAACTGCTGACTTCCCATTTCAGCCATTGCGTCTTGGAAGAGCTCATCAATGAAAGGCTTGATGATCACCAAAAGGACAGCCCATATAAAGGCCGAACCCAAGACTCTAAAACGAATCAGTAAAGTCAATTCATCCTCAATCTCGTCCTTGGCCCAAGCGATGAGCAACATCCCCAATATCAAAACATTCAAAAGCCCGTGCCTCATCGACACCTTAACTGAGGCTTCCAATGTTATAAAGCCTGCACCTACGACCAAGGCGAACAAAATCGCCAACAACACAATAACCCATCCCAGCTTTTTAAACTTGTTGGGCAATAG
>CAYQUT010000054.1:0-3073 GCA_964420985.1 uncultured Chryseobacterium sp. | reverse complement strand
AAATCGCCAACAACACAATAACCCATCCCAGCTTTTTAAACTTGTTGGGCAATAGGCCGGTTTGATTATGCCCCACAGGCCTTTTTACAATGTCAATTTTTCTTTCCATAATGACAAATATACTTTACATTTTAAAAAATCAAAATAATTTTTGAGAAAATAAATAACCATATGTTTTAGCAATTAACCTTACCCACATATTCCCTCACCCGCCCAATACAACCCTCTTCCCATCCACATTAATGTGCACCCCATAAAAATTGAAATCATTTTTCGCTGGCTTCTCTTCCTCAATGATATCTATAACTGCATTCTGAATAGGAATGGGCTCAAAGTACAAACTGAAAACACGCCAATCTTCCTGAGACTCGAACTCAAATTTCTCAGGTGCCAGAGGGATGTTCTTGGCCTCTATCAAAGGATAGCGCTTATCATCTCCTTGCACTTGAACAAATGTATGTCGGGCTATTCTAATCCAACCGCCATTGATGTACATCCAAGGCGCGGAATAGCCAAAATCAATACGCGTATATTGCTCCGTTAATATGATGCGCATGATAGATGGGTTGGATTTTTTCTGAAATCCAGTACCGATATCTGCTAGATATTGTTTTTGATTCTGTTTCATTTGACGAGATCTTGGGTGAATTTTTTCAGCCATTTGGGTTGCATGATTTCAATGTGTCTACCCTGCGATAGAAAAAAGCGGCAGAGCTCAATAGATGGTATCAAATGATAAGTAATGGTAGATGTTCCCTCAGAATGTTTTGTGATGACCTGCGTCTCGTGCAATGGATAAGCCTGCAAATAATGCGTTCCCAATTCACTCACTAAAATCTCAATGGTATCTAATGTGGCCGCAGGAATGGGAAATACACCATACACTTGCTGCAAGTAATCTTGTACGACATCTAAATCGGTTCTCATGTATTTTGACTTTAATGACAATGGCTCCGAAATTCGATCTAAACCAAAAGTGCGCACTTCTTCGTGCGTTTCAGAATATCCAATGATATACCAGCGATTTTCAAACTCCTTGATCAAAAAAGGATGAATGATGACGGATTTAAAAGTCCGCTTTTTGTATGAAAAATGAATAAACGAAACCGGCTGTTGCTCACGACAAGCATTGTAAAACAAATCAAAATGCTCAAATCCCCTGGATTGCGGTGGACGCATCGTTTGTAAAATGGGGTGGCGATTGTCTCCCTGCCCTTCCTCCAAGGTGGTGCTGAAAAGTCGTTCTATGGCGTGACCAAATTTCTCACTGATCTTGGTTCCTCCGATGGCCCGAATAACTTCTACGGCCTCATGGATGGTTTCTCTGTCCTCAGGACGGATGGCCATTCCTGATAAAGAATAACCAGCATCCGTATAAACATAACCCCTCTCGGCCCTGATGTACTCAATGGGAGCGTCAAAACCATCGGGGTATGGACACTTCATGTAGGCAATATCCTTTTGAATGGTTTCCTTGGACGGACGATAGTCCAACTTTTCCCAGCACGCCTCGATAATATCCTCCATTGTAGGATAACGGCGAAGGCTATTTCGCAATAATCCATCAATGACCTTGTATCGTCTGAACGCACTTTTGCCTTGTTTCATTTTCCGAATATAGACCATTTTTACCGCTCCGTATATATAATACGGAGTAGGTTTTTTCCTTTGTTTTCTAAAACGATTCAAATGGAAATTGAAACTGAAAAAACAGTAGAAACCTCTACGCAAGAAAAAAAGAAAATCACTGAGCGATTCTACAATCCTCAGCGGAACAATCCTTCACAATCGGTAAAGATCCAAAGCATTGAATGCGCAGAAGAGTTTACGCGGATTGATTTCCTCTACACCTCATCTGAACGGTACTATAAAGGTGGCTGGATACAAATGGACAAAAATTCGTTCATCCAACCCGTGGGGGCATCAGAAAAGTACGTTCTTATCAAAGCCATTGGCATACCCATAACACCGTTAAAACACCATTTCAAACGAAAAGGTGAACGATATACCTACACTTTGATTTTTCCGGGATTGCCAAAGGGCACTACGAAAATCAATATCATCGAAAAAGAAGCTCCAGAGAATTATTTCAATTTCTACAACGTGGATTATTCACAATGGATGACGGTGCCGCACGCCATGGATTTACCCCTTTCAAACAATTAAAAACAATAAAAACAAATCATATGCAACTGAACACACGTGCCTTGGAATTTCATTCCATCCTCAAAAAAAATTCAAACTTTTTTGAAATTAGCGAAAGACCGGTCCGCTTTGAGGATCCATTCCAGAAAAACAACTTCTCTTACTACCCGCACAAAAAGGTTGTCATCAATAACAATGACAGAGAAGGAATCAGCATTGTTAGATCGGAATTTCTGACCATTAAACATGAGGATGCCTTTGATCTTGGCGTGCAACTATTTGAAATGATGTTTGGAATAACCCCTCAGGTCCACAGAGAAACGCTTAATCCAAAAGGAACAGATTACAGCGTGGACCTCATTTCAGAAAACTGCAAAATCATCATTGACCGCAATGGATACCGTTTTTCTGGTAATGCCGATTTATTCAACTTAAGGGACAATGATTCCCCCATGCCTATTCTTGAGGAATCAACAAACATTATCAACCGCATTGCTGGTGATTTTCGTGATGAATACTACCCTTTTATACGGGTCAATAATTACCTGCGCGAGGGTCATTCCTTTCGCATTGAGTTGGGATACTACAGATACCGATGTTCCAATGGCATGATGATGGGGCAACGGACCAAATTAACCTTTGTCAAGAGCTACCTCAACACCAGTCTAACGCGAATGAGGGCACAAGCGTTTGACCAATTCGCATTGCACAAAACGCATTTCATGGACATGGCAGAAAAGTTATGGAGATTACTTTCCATGCCCATATCCAGGGCGCAAATACGGTTGGTATCGTTTGATATTTTTCAAAAAGAGATCATCAAGAAAAACATGGCGGATCGGCAGAAACTTCAACTCACATTGAATGACTTGGTGGACAAGTATGTCAGTGAAATTGGTGAAAATCTCAATGCTGCTCTAAACGTAGC
>CAYQUT010000053.1:0-4006 GCA_964420985.1 uncultured Chryseobacterium sp. | reverse complement strand
GCGCATTCTTCGTTTCCTTTGCGTTAATGAATTTTAGTCAGAGATTTTGTTACCCCATCAACCGCACCAAAATCTCCATCGTCTCATCAATCTCCTCCTTGGTGGTGTAGCGACCAAACGAAAATCTCACACTCGCTTGTCCTGGTCTCAAAGCATCAATGGCCGTGAGGACATGCGATCCCTTGGTGGCGCCACTGCTGCAGGCACTGCCGCCTGATGCACATACGCCCTCCAAATCCAACAAGAACAAAAACATATCACTGTTGCTGTGTGCTGGGAAGGTGCAATTCAAAACGGTGTACAAACTGTCTTCAGAAGCACTGTTGCCATTGAATACAATATTGGGAAATTGCTCCTTCAATTTGTTCTTCATGTATTGCTTCATTGAACCAATGTGCTGCTGGTGTTCCTCCAAATGCGCATAGGCCAATTCGATGGCCTTGGTCATGCCAATGATGCCCGAAATATTTTCTGTTCCTCCACGCAATCCTCGCTCCTGTCCGCCCCCTGTAATGTCCGCGTTGAGTTTCAAACTTTTGTTGATGTAAATAAATCCTACTCCTTTGGGTCCGTGGAATTTGTGTGCCGCTGCATTCAACATCATCACGGGTGTCTTTTGCAAGTCAAAGGCATAGTGCCCCATGGTTTGTACGGTATCACTGTGGAAAATGGCATTGTACTTTTTGCACATCTCAGCCACGGTTTGCAATGGCAACAGATTGGCAATCTCATTGTTCCCATGCATCAAGGTGACGTAACTGTTGGCGTTGTTTTGCAACAAGCTTTCCAAGTGTTCCAAATTGACACTGCCGTTGTCTGTTAAGTCAACGAAATGCAATTGAGCTTTTCCTTGTTGATCCAACAACTCCGCTGTTTTGACAATGGCACTGTGTTCAATGGGTGTGGTAATGATGTGCTGACATCCCAAGTCGCGGACTGCAGCATGCATGGCCAAATTATCCGCCTCTGTTCCGCCACTGGTGAAATAAATTTCCCCAGGTTGACAATTCAAATTTTTGGCAATGGTGCGGCGTGCGGTTTCAATAGCCGACTTGGTAACGCGCCCCAAATGGTGACTGGAAGATGGATTGCCATAATGATCCCTCAAATAAGGTGTCATGGCTTCAAATACTTCAGGAGCCAATGGTGTGGTGGCTGCGTTGTCTAAATAAATACTTTTCATGCAATCGAAATGTCATTGATTTCTTTGATCCATTGATCGGCCATGGTATCGGCCATTTCTTGTGAACCCGCCTCGGTGTAGATGCGAATGATGGGCTCCGTATTGCTGCGGCGCAAATGCACCCAGTAGTCCGGAAAGTCAATTTTTAATCCATCGATGGTGTTGGTATTTTCATGGGAAAACTTGGTGGTCAAGGCGGCCAATATTTTATCTGAAGGTTTGCTGGGATCCAAATCTACTTTTTTCTTACCCATATAATAGGCTGGGTAGGTTTGTTTTAAAGCAGAGAGGCTCATGTTTACTTCTGCATAGTGGGACAAGAACAATGCGATGCCAATCAACGCATCACGTCCATAATGCAACTCAGGAACAATGATGCCGCCGTTTCCTTCTCCACCAATAACGGCATTGACGGCTTTCATCTTTTCTACCACATTGACTTCTCCTACAGCAGAGGCAAAATATTCTCCGCCGTGTTTAACAGTCACATCGCGCAAGGCACGGGTAGAGCTGAGGTTAGAAACGGTATTTCCTTTTTTGTGTTTTAAGACATAATCAGCAATGGCCACCAAGGTGTATTCCTCACCGAACAAAACACCATTTTCATCAATAAAAGCCAAACGATCTACATCTGGATCTACCACAATGCCCATGTCAGCCCCTTCAGCTTGAATCACTTTGCAGGTTTCTATCAAGTGCTCTGCAAGAGGCTCTGGATTGTGGGCAAAGTGTCCGTTGGGTGCTGCATTCAAAACGATGATGTCCTCAATACCCATAGCGCGCAGGAGTTCAGGGATGAACAACGAGCCAGAGGAGTTGATGCCATCCACGACGACTTTGATTTTTTTAGCTGCAACAGCCGGAACGTTCACCAAAGGGTGTTCCAGTATCGCTTGGAGGTGGTACGACCAATCCGATTGTTTTTCAATCGAACCCAGTGCATCCACAGAAGCATAGTTCACTCCTTTTTCCGCCCAGTCCAACACTTGTTGTCCCAAAGTGGCTGAGATGAACTCGCCTTTGTTGTTCAATAATTTTAATGCATTCCATTGCGCAGGATTGTGACTGGCCGTAAGGATGATTCCCGCATCCGCCTTGTAATGCGTGACCGCCATCTCGACAGTGGGTGTTGTGCTCAATCCCAAGTCAATGACTTTGGCACCCATCCCCACCAGCGTTTGTGCAGCCAAGGTGGCAATCATTTCACCTGATATTCGGGCATCACGACCGATCACGATGGTGATGTCTTTTTTATTCAATTGATCTTGGTGCACAGCGCAAAAAGCAGATGCAAATTTGACCACATCCAATGGGGTCAAGTTGTCTCCGGGCATTCCACCAATGGTGCCGCGAATTCCTGAAATAGATTTAATCAGTGTCATAAGTCAGCGGTAAAAATACACAAAGTTTCATGGAGAAAAGCGTTACTTTAGAGGCATGAAAGCGCTGTGGTCCTTTGGCATTGCTTTGTTTTTTTTAATGTGCTTGTCGTGCAAAGAAAAAAGTGCGACCGTTTTTTTGCGCGATTGGGATGCGATTGTCGCCAAGGATACTTTGATTGTATTGATTGAGAATAGCGCATCTACTTATTTTGAATACCGTGATGAGAAGAGGGGATTTGATTATGAATTGATCAAGACTTTTTGCGAGGCCCATCAGGTTACACCGGTTTTCAGGGTGATGGACAATGTGGATTCCATGTTTCAATATTTGAACGATGGCAGAGCGGATATCATTGCCTCCAACATCACGCAAACTGCTGCTCGAGATTCGGTTGTATCGTTTTGTACGCCACTCTACACCACCAAACAAGTTTTGGTTCAACGTTGGGCGTCGTTGGATTTGAAAGAGAAATATCCTTGTGTATCCGACACCTCGGCTATGGATTCATTGGCCATCAGTGTACATGCCTATTCTACTTTTCATAGTAGACTCAAGGAAATGGAGAGACAGTCCCGAAAATCATGGAATATCATGACAGCTCCAGGTAAATATTCTACGGATGACCTGGTGAGATTGGTTGCTGAAGGCAAGATAGAAGCAACAGTTACTGATGCCAGTTTGGCGGGCATATTGAGCGAGGATTATCCCAATATTCAATATGATTTATCCATCACTGTTCCTGAACCCATTGCTTGGGTGGTGAGAAAAAATTCAGTTGTGTTAAAGGACAAAGTGAATGAATGGTTGTCCAAGGAAAGAGTACAGTGGTTGATAAAAGATTTGCGCAAAGCCTATTTCAAATCCAATACTACCCATGTAGCCTTGTTTCATTCTGATGTAACAATGCCCAAAATCAAAGGGAATCAGATTTCTGAATACGATGGGTATTTTAAAGATGCAGCCAAGTCAATAAATTGGGATTGGCGATTACTGGCTGCTTTGTGTTACCAAGAATCCAATTTCGACCCTTCCGTTGTATCTCGTCATGGGGCATTTGGATTAATGCAGTTGATGCCCGAGACCGCGTTGAAGTATGGTTGTGATAGCACAGATTCTGTGGCTGGAAACATACAGGCAGGTGCCAGGTTGATTGAACAATTGGATAAGTCTTTGCGCAAGCGAGTGAAGAACAGAGAGGAACGCATCAAATTTGTTTTAGCGGCCTACAATGCGGGTCTTGGCCATGTGTTGGATGCAATAGAAATTGCGCAGTACAACAAAACACCAGATTCACTTTGGTTTAATCATGTTGAGAACGATTTGTTATTGAAGGCTCAGAAGGAATATTACACATTGCCTGGTGTGAAAAGCGGTTATTGCAGGTGCCATGAGACCTACCATTTTGTGCACCGGGTGTTGAGTTTTTATGATCATTTTAAA
>CAYQUT010000052.1:0-4131 GCA_964420985.1 uncultured Chryseobacterium sp. | reverse complement strand
TACCGATTTACTGATCCCCCTTAAATCATCTCCACCTGACGGGTCACTTTCTGCAATATCTCAAACACCGTTTCGGCCATGACATTCTCACTGTCTAACGTTGGGTTGACCTCAGTAAACTCCAAACAACAGGTTCTTTCGTTTTGCAAAAATTCCAAGATGACATCAGCCGCCTCACGCTCGTTGATTCCACCTTTGACGGGAGTGCCTGTTCCACGGGATACCGTAGGGTCCATAGAGTCAACGTCAAAACTGATGTAGATTTTATCGCATTGACTCAAGTACTTCAATACCTCTCGGCACAACTTCGTAATTCCTGTCTTACGCAACTCATTCGTGGTAACGACTTTCACCTTATTTTGCTTTATCAGTGCCGATTCCTGATCTTCAAAATCGCGAAGCGTGATATACACCAAATCGCGGTATTCCACCTTGGGGCTGATGTCTCCCACATTCTTCAACATCTCCCACAAATCGATCGTCTCATAATCCAAATCATTCACCTTCTCCTCAATGTTGTCCTCGTTCAGAGCAGTGGCCAATGGCATCCCGTGCATGTTGCCGGATGGAGTAGTATACGGTGAATGCAAATCGGCGTGCGCATCGATCCAAATAACACCAATACGTGATTCAGGATAAGCCATTTTTAATCCTGCCAAAGTACCGCCAGCATTGCTGTGATCACCACTAAGAATCAAAGGGAATTTCCCATCCCTGCAGGTATCACGAACCGCTGCACCTATGCGTTCATACATCTTGAGCAAACTTCTGATGTGCTTCGCATATCGGCTACCCGGATTATTGTGTAGCGCTTGATTATCATTGGGAATAATGATGCTTTTGTATTTCTTAAAGAAATCAGATCGGAAGTCCAAGGCGGCTATCTTAATGGCATCAACCCCCAAACTCGCACCTCGTGTGCCTGCGCCCACTTCACTAGGTACTTCAATCAACCGAATGCTTCTTGCTTTTTTTACTGCCATAGTTGTAAGGATATGCCCCAAATATAAAGGAAATTCCTTGTAACGATGTTGTATTCAATCCTTCTCAATATCTTCGTCATCATGAAAAAAGTAGTACTCATCACAGGAGCAACTTCTGGTTTTGGAGAGGCCACAGCCCATACACTGGCTAAAAGTGGATTTGATCTAATCCTATGCGGCCGTAGGGAAGAAAGGTTGCACAATGTCAAGGCGGAATGTGAGAAAGCTGGTGCGCAAGTTTGGACAGCTGTCGTTGATGTTCGAAATGAGAAGGAGGTGGAAGATTTTGTGAAGCAATGTAGAACTTGGACATCTGAGATTTTTGCATTGATCAACAATGCAGGATTGGCAGTTGGACGAGAACCCATTCATCAAGGAATGTCTGATGATTGGGAACGCATGATGGATACCAATGTCAAAGGATTGTTGTGGATGTCCAAGTATGTATCCCAATGGATGGTGGAGCAGCAAACGGGCACCATCATCAACATGGGCTCTGTAGCTGGAAAGCAAGCCTATGGAGGTGGTGTGGCATACAATGGTTCCAAATTCGCAGTGGACGGAATAACACAAGCCATGCGCATCGATTTGGTAACACACAATATTAGAGTAGGACAAATATGTCCCGGTGCTGCAGAGACGGAATTTAGTTTGGTACGTTTCAAAGGAGATGAGGTCACAGCCAACAAAGTTTATGATGGTTTTGAGCCTTTGGTAGCGAATGATATTGCAGAGACGGTGCTGTTCATGATTACCAGACCTCCGCATGTCAATATTCAAGATGTTTGGATCATGCCTACAGCACAGGCATCAGCAACGGTCCTTCATAAAAAGGGATAAAATGAAAAAGCCAAATGTTCTTTACCTGTTGCTGTTGGTAATCACTTTAAATGCTTGCCGATTTTCAACCCAAGAAGTGGACCTCATCGTGCACAATGCAACCATCTATCAAGTGGATGATGCTTTCTCGAAAGCAGAAGCGATGGCCATCAAAGATGGAAAGATAATTGCCATTGGTAAGGAAAGGGAAATTCTGAATGCCTACAGCGCAAAGAAAATGATTGATGCGCAACATCAATTTGTCTATCCGGGTTTTCAAGATGCCCATGCCCATTTCTTGGCCTATGCTTTATTTAAAAAAGAGGCTGATTTGAACGGTTTGAAATCCTGGGAGGAGGTTTGTTCTAAAATACAACAACATGATTCGGGCAGAGATTGGATGATTGGGAGAGGTTGGGATCAAAACCTTTGGCCCGGGCAAGCCATGCCCGATAGGAGAAGGTTGGATGAATTGTTTCCTGACCGTCCAGTTTGGTTGATTCGGGTGGACGGACACGCAGGACTGGCCAACAGAAAGGCTTTGGAGTTATCAGGTTTGATGGGGTCCAAGGAAATTCCAGGGGGTAAGATATACCGTTTCCCAGGTGGAGAACCGACAGGTCTATTGGTCGACAATGCCATGATTCCAGTTCAAGATATCATACCTCCTTATAATAAGGCGGAAAAAGAGAGGGGATTGATATTGGCACAAGAAGCTTGTTTTGCGTTGGGTCTTACGCATATAACGGAGGCGGGTTTGGATCGAGATGAGATACAGTTCTTGGATTCTCTTCAGAAAACAGGCGTATTAAAGATGCCGATGTACATTATGGCTTCGCAAGACAAGTCAACCCTTGCGCACTATTTAAAGAAAGGTATCGATACAGCCAATCATCAGCTGGTAGTGCGCAGCTTCAAGTATTATGCAGATGGGGCATTGGGATCAAGAGGGGCATGTTTAATAAATCCATACCAAGATCTTTTAGCAGAAGGCAAGAAAGATTTTGGTAAAATGTTGGGCAACCATGAAGAGTGGATGGTGGAGTGGATGGCGTTGGACAAGCAAGGCTTTCAGGTTTGTACACACGCCATAGGTGACAGCGCGAATAGAGTTGTATTAAAGGACTACGCCAAGATTTTGAAAGGAAGCAATGATAAACGTTGGCGAATAGAACACGCCCAAGTGGTGCATCAAAGCGATGTTGGATATTTTGGACAATACAACATCATTCCATCAGTGCAGCCTACGCATGCAACCAGCGATTCACCATGGGCTTGGCAGCGATTGGGCAAAGGAAGAGTGGTGGACGCTTATAAGTATGCAACACTATTAAAAGAGAATGGAATGCTGTCTTTAGGCACAGATTTTCCAATAGAGGACATTGACCCCATGAAGACCTTTTTTGCAGCTGTATTTAGAATGGATAAGGGAGGTGCAATTCCCCATCCATTTCAATTGGCAGAAGCCATTAGTAGGGAACAAGCATTAAGAGGAATGACCATTTGGAATGCCGTGGCGAGATTTGCGGAGCATTACTCAGGTAGTTTGGAAATTGGAAAGGACGCTGATTTCGTGATTACAGGAGTTGATTTGATGAGCGCATCACCAGATCAAATAAGGAAAAGTGTTGTTTCTGCTACTTTTATTGGTGGCAATGAAGTGTACAAGCAAAAAAAGTGATTTTTTTTATATCTGAAAAACAGTCCTTTAGATATTAGTCAAGAAAAAAGTTCGCATGAGGACTTGCGTATGTAAAAAAAGAATGTACTTTTGCACCCGCTTTAACGGCAACGTTCTTTACAACAGGATAACAAAATGGTCACACGAGGTTTCATTTTAGTTCAAAATCTTTTTTGAAAAAAAATAAAATAAAACTTGCAGATTAAAAAAAAGTGATTACTTTTGCACCCGCTTTACAGCAACGTTCTTTACGTAAGGGAGGCATAGTAGTGACGCCAAACGACAAAAGCTTTTTAAATTGGAAACAAGAAAAAAAAGTGAAAATAAATTTGGAGATTAAAAAAATGTGATTACTTTTGCACCCCGCTTTGAAAAACGTTCTTAACGGAATAAGTAAACAGAGATGATAAAAAGAAGTTAGAAAAAAATAAAATTTTTTCTTGCAGATTAAAAAAGTTGTTGTATGTTTGCCGCCCGGTTCGACAAAAGGTTGAAACGAGTGAAGCGAAAAAATGAAGTTCTTTGAAATAATGCAGCGATAAATTTTAGGTAAGAAAACAAATACCTGTCAATGCCAGGAAACAAATTAAACTTTTTACAATGGAGAGTTTGATCCTGGCTCAGGATGAACGCTAGCGGCAGGCCTAA
>CAYQUT010000051.1:0-4251 GCA_964420985.1 uncultured Chryseobacterium sp. | reverse complement strand
TGAATTATTCCACAACTAAATCAGATAAAATATTTGCGCATTGTATTTTGTTTTTTTCGGCCTTGTTAGGCAGTGATAGAAGTAAAATGCGATTTCATGCGGAACAAGCGTTTGAACTTTTTGATAAAGATTTGCAGCTTCATCCATTTGTCTTAGGTCGGTTTTATTTCACACAGATAGTTGCCAACTTGAATCATTCTCGTGAAAGATGGTTGAAAAAAGCCAGATTAGCAGAAGCCAAAATTGAGCGAAACGCGCATGGTGTTTTTAAGGAGTTTCCTGGATTTCATTATTTTGTATGTGATGCCCTACTTTATGTTGAGGAATGGGAGGAACTGTGTTATTTTTCTTCAGTGGCTCTAGGAGAATTTGAAAAATTCTCCGAATTTGAATGGAAAGGATATTATGATCAATTAGAGATGTTTCAGGCTATTGCATTTTATCACCTAGGAGATAAGAAGAAGGCTTGTGACATTTTTTCTGCAATAGATCCAAATAAGTTTTATTTTATCTCCAGAGGATATTTTCAAGAGATTTTTGCGTTTTGGTCAAAAAAGATGAAAAGCCCCTAATGCCATTTGAGCATGCGGGGCTTTATGTTCCTATTCATAAGCAATAATGCTAAATTTAAATGGTAATTCTTCACGTAGATTTCTTATTTCTTCAATGCTCATTCGTCCGATGATGTAAGCGTAGGAGTGACTGGTATATTGTTCAACAATGCTATCAAATCTTCCCAAAAAGCAATGTGATTTGTGTTTGGGATATCTAATTCGGACAAGTATTTTTTGGGTGTCATCTAAATTTGTAGCGGTAGGATTCTGCTTTTTTTTGTACTCATACTTGTACTGATATGTCAACGCTGAAAGATCAGCAATAACAGCAGATGCAGTGGCTAGGCTGCCTGCTCCTTTGCCTTTGAAGAATTGTGTCTCACTATGGTATGTGGTGGTTTGTATACCGTTGTAGGCCTGCTGCACGTGAAAGAAGTTGTTCTCAGAATCAACAAAATGTGGTAGAACAAAAGCTGCTATTTGATTGTCCTTGGTTTTGAACGCATTAGCAATTAATCTTATTCTCAGTCCTTTTTCTTTGGCAAATACAATATCGGTAGTATCTATGTCCTGAATACCCACTCTTAATATTTCATCAGGTTGTACAATACAACCAAAGGCATGGTAAATAAGAAGTGTGAGTTTGTATGCAGAGTCGTACCCTTCAACATCCAATTGAGGATTGCTTTCTGCATAGCCTTCTTCCTGTGCGGATTTCAGAGCATAGTCATAACTCAAATTATCAGACTCAAGTTTGCTGAGAATATAATTCGTTGAGCCATTCACAATTCCACCAATGGACGTGAGTAGTTCATTATCGTAGTATTCTTCTAAATTGCGAATGATGGGTATACTTGCACAAACAGCCGCTTCATAAAGAAAAGGAGTTTTTTTATTCTCTTGATATTGGTCTAGTTCTTTTAAGTTTTCTGCCAGCATTTTTTTGTTGGCTGTTACAAACGGAATGCAGTTTTTTAAACAATGCAAGGCGGCTATGAATGCAAGATTAGGATCACTCGATAATTCAACAATGACGTCAAAGTCTTTGGTTAAGAATGTATCGAAGTCATAACATAGGATATCATCGTTTAAGAGATCTCTTTGCTTTTTGTTTTTGACGCAGATTCCTGTGATACAAAATGGAAGTTGTGGTGACTTGTCTATGATCTCTAGCAGCCCTTTTCCTACAACGCCTAAACCAATGAGGCCAATTTTTATTTTGTTTTTCATGATGTTACTTTTTATTATTGAAATGAAATGCTGAGGCAAGATCCGCTATTAGATCTTCTGGATGTTCTAAACCAACAGAGAGGCGGATCAGACTATCCGTGATTCCACTTTGGTATCTCGTTTCTCGAGGAATGGATTTATGGGTCATTTCGCTCGGCAAACAAAGCAATGATTTGGCGCCACCTAGGCTCTCAGCAAGTTTAAAGAGTTTGGTGGATTGTACAATTTGTAGTGCTTGTCGGGCTTGGTCATTGACCAAGTCGAAACTGATGATTCCTCCGAATAGTCTCATTTGCTTTTGGGCGATTTCATGGTTTTTATGTTGTTTCAATCCTGGATAATAGACGTTTTTTACCAATGGATGTTGACTTAAGTACTCCGCTATTTGTTGAGCTGTGTTGCTGTGTTGTTGGATTCTGAGCGGAAGTGTTTCGATCCCTCTTATTACAAGCCAACTTTCAAATGGCCCCAAAATTCCTCCGGATGCATTTTGGTTGAAATGAATCTTTTCACCAAGTTCTTTGGTATTGCTTACGACGATTCCAGCAATAAGATCACTATGGCCCCCAAGATATTTTGTTGCAGAGTGAATGACCAAATCAGCACCGAGTTCAATGGGCTTTTGCGCTATAGGTGAAGCAAAAGTATTGTCCACGCAAAGGAGAATATTTTTGTCCTTAATGACATTTGATATGGCTTGAATGTCTGATATTTTGAGCGTTGGATTGGTTGGGGACTCTAGCCAGATGAGTTTGGTTTTTGAGTTTATAGCTTGTGCAATGGTAGACAGATCTGCTGTATCAACATATTTAAAGTTGATACCTAATTTGGTGTACACATGGGTGAAGAGGCGATATGCACCGCCATAAATGTCATTTACCGCTATTACTTCATCTCCCACGGATAGGAGTTTAATAACGGCATCAATGGCCGCAAGGCCGCTTGCAAATGCAGAAGATTGGGCGCCACCCTCTAGTTGGGACATTAAGTCCTCGAGTACCTTTCTGGTTGGATTGTTGGTTCGGGAATAGTCATATCCCCGATTAACTCCGGGTGCGTCCTGCACAAAGGTGGAGGTAGCATAAATGGGTGTAGAAATCGATCCTGTCAACGGATCTACAGGAATTTGCTGGATACAAAACGTTTCGTTGTGCATGTTTTTAATTGTTTTAGTTTTCGTTTTAGTTGAATTCGAAGACAATAAACAATCCAGGTCAGAGTAACCAACCGAAAAAGCCAAACGGGCTCTTCCGATAGGTCAGAAGAGCATTATTTGAATGGAAAAACAATGCTATGCTAACTTATCTGTCCTCCTGCGGAGGTTGAATGTACCACCTTCTTTCATTGCTGAAAGGGTTGGTAAGACTTCAACGGGTCAATTCCCTCTGTCTTTCTGGATAAGAATATTTCTAAGAACGCAGTGCAAATTTAGACATGGAATTTTGTAAACAACAAAAGAAAAAACAATTTTTTTTTGAAAGAATCAAATTTCGTTGATCTAATTCACGATTAATTTTGTCATGTAAATGTTTGTATTGATAAAAAATACTATTCAAAGTCTAATCGATGTCAACCCCTTTGAATGGGAGGCTTTCTCCTCGGGTTTTGAGATTAGAAGATTTAAAAAGCAGGATTGGCTTTCGCATAGTGGAGCACCTGCCGATGAAATTTTCTTCGTAAATAAAGGGGTTGTCCGTGTTGTTGCAAGTGACAACAACGGTGAAGAACATACGATACATTTTGCTGCAGAGAGCCAGTTCATTGCAGATTACGCAAGCTATTTGCGCAATCAAAAGGCGCAGTTCTCTATTCAAGCATTGTCGGATGTTGAGGTGGTGGTTTTATCAAGAGGAATTGTAGATTGGGGTTATGAGAATTTGACCAATGGTCAGCAACTGGGTAGGTTAATAGCGGAGTATTATTTTTCTTTTCACGATGATCACATCAAAAGTCTTTACCTACTAACACCAAAAGAACGATATGAACAAATAGAGAATTTATTTCCAGGTATTGTCGCTCGGGTGCCGCAGCACATGATTGCGTCATTCTTGGGAATGACTTCAGTTCACTTAAGTCGCTTAAAGAAAAATAAATAGTTTCGTAAACATATGTTATCGTTTAATCACTGATTTAGGTCGCATCATTGCAATAGGCATTAATCGCCTATGAATGAATACTAAAACAGACTTCATACACATCTGCAGCGAGGAATGGGATGAGTTTACAGCAGAGATTACAGTAAATTCTAATGCTGCTCGCTGCGCTTGCGGGACTTCAAAAATGGCGCTGAAAGATTTAACATCAATTCTTAATCATGTTCAAGAGAAAGTGATCAAGAGAAATGATTTTGATTTGCCTGAGAAAACCAAAACTAAAGCTGTAGATTTCAGTTTATTTAATGACCTTCATTTTCCACTCAATTTAAATGTGGATGTGCTTTTTAAATTGAATCAGGCATTTTATGCAG
>CAYQUT010000050.1:0-5077 GCA_964420985.1 uncultured Chryseobacterium sp. | reverse complement strand
CTTACATTTGCCCTCAATTAACCGATAACCAAAAAAAATTATCATTATGAACAATGTTTTTTATCTGATTCCCGCGGTAGGTCTTTTGGCCTTGGTGGTGATGATGATCAAATCCGCTTGGGTAACCAAGCAAGACGCGGGAAATGACCGCATGAAAGAGATTGCAGGGTATGTGGCGGAAGGCGCCATGGCGTTTTTGAAAGCGGAGTACCGCATTTTGGCCATCTTTATGGTCATCGCAGGAATTGGTTTGGGCGTATTGTCTCAAAAAGTTCCTACTTCACACTGGTTAATTGTTGTTGCCTTTGTAGTAGGATGTGTTTTCAGTGCATTGGCTGGTTTCTTTGGTATGAAGATCGCCACCAAAGCCAATGTGAGAACAACTGAAGCTGCTCGTACATCTTTGGCCAAAGCTTTGAAAGTGTCTTTCACAGGAGGAACTGTTATGGGTCTAGGTGTTGCAGGCTTGGCAGTATTGGGATTGGGAATGTTGTTTGTGATTTTCTTCCAATTCTTTATGCAAGGATCTTTGGCCAATGGTGGAGTTGAAACCATGACGCGCGTATTAGAGGTATTGGCTGGATTCTCAGTTGGAGCGGAAAGTATTGCTTTGTTTGCCCGTGTGGGTGGTGGTATTTATACCAAAGCCGCGGACGTAGGAGCCGACCTAGTTGGAAAAGTTGAGGCAGGAATTCCTGAAGATGATCCTCGTAATCCTGCCACCATTGCTGATAACGTTGGAGATAACGTAGGTGATGTTGCGGGGATGGGAGCCGATTTGTTTGGTTCATACGTGGCAACGGTATTGGCCTCTATGGTTTTGGGTAATTATGTTATTCGCGATGTGATTGCCTCTACTGGAAGTTTTGATGGAATTCCGTTCGCGGGTATGGGTCCCATCTTATTGCCTTTGAGCATCGCAGCGGTTGGTTTGTTGGCCTCTATTGTGGCTTCTTATTTTGTACGGGTAAAAGAAAATGTTTTGGCCACTACCGATACTGTTCAAAAGGCTTTGAACATGGGTAACTGGATTTCAATGATCATTTCTTTGGTAGCTTCTTACTTTTTAATCAACATGATGTTACCCGCTCAAATGGAGATATCTGTATTCAACGCAGGTGAGTTTAGCAAGGCCACAACCACGAGTATGAATGTTTTCTGGGCCGTATTGGTAGGGATGTTCGTTGGTATTGCCATTTCTTACATTACTGAATTTTACACAGGTTTGGGCAAACGTCCTGTTGTGGGCATCGTTCAAAAATCCGCTACCGGAGCTGCTACCAATATCATTGCAGGTTTGGGTACAGGTATGTTGAGTACTGCTACACCTGTGATTTTATTTGCAGGAGCCATCTGGGCTGCCTATGCATTGGCTGGTTTTTATGGAGTTGGTATTGCTGCTTCTGCTATGATGGCCAATACAGCCATGCAATTGGCCATTGATGCTTTTGGTCCTATTGCAGATAATGCAGGCGGAGTGGCCGAGATGAGTGAATTGCCTGCAGAGGTTCGCGAGAAGACAGATATTTTGGACTCAGTAGGAAATACAACTGCAGCCATCGGAAAAGGATTTGCCATCGCCTCAGCAGCATTGACTGCCTTGGCCTTGTTTGCCGCTTATGTGACTTTCACAGGAATCAATGGTATCAATATTTTTGATGCCAAGGTTTTGGCGGCATTGTTCATTGGTGGAATGATTCCGGTAGTATTCTCTGCATTGGCTATGAATTCAGTAGGAAAGGCAGCCATGGACATGGTGAATGAAGTTCGCCGTCAGTTTAAGGAGATTCCTGGAATTATGGAAGGTACAGGTCAACCCGAGTATGGCAAATGTGTTGAGATTTCTACCAAGGCTGCATTGCGTGAGATGATGTTGCCAGGGGTCATTACGATAGTAACACCGATCATCATTGGATTGGTCATGGGAGCAGAGGCATTGGGAGCATATATGGCGGGAGTGACAGTGAGTGGTGTAATGTGGGCCATTTTCCAAAATAATGCCGGAGGAGCATGGGACAATGCGAAGAAATCATTTGAAAAGGGAATTGAGATCAACGGTGAAATGTTCTACAAGAAATCTGAGCCACACAAAGCGGCTGTTGTTGGAGACACTGTTGGAGATCCATTCAAGGATACTTCAGGACCTTCCATGAATATCTTGATTAAATTGTCCTGTTTGGTTGGTTTGACATTGGCTCCGCTGTTAAATGACGGTCATGGAGCTGCAGAGAAGATGGACAAATGCCATGGACACGAGATGATGATGGATTGTCATGGTGGTGGTCATGGAGATTGTTGTGCGGCAGAGAAATCGGGTTGTTCTCATGATGGTCATGCCTGTACTGCGGCCGATTCATTGGCAGGACATTGCAAGTCAGAAGGTTCTTGTCACAAAGAAGAGTCTTGTTGTAAAGGAGATGCAGCCAAGTGTGAAGGAAAAGAGAAAGAAGGTTGCGAGCAGAAAAATTGCTGTAAAAAGTAAAAGTTATACAATTTCAGATTTCATCCTATAATACCTTATAGGATACAGATAAAAGGCCGTGTTTACGGCCTTTTTCGTGTTTTGAACAATCAGAAATAGGATGTTAATAAGTTAAAATTCTCTTCAAATGAGGCCCTTTTTTGTCCTTTAGATTTGAGGTTGTACAAATTGTCGCAAAGCAGATATGAAAAAAAATGGATTAATTAGCAAATGTCTTTTTGCAATTCTGGTAGCCCTTTTGAGTTCGTTCGTAGGAAGTGCTCAGGTTGCTTCGAGTATTGAATTGACGGGAACAAGTTCTTCCTTGAGTGCCCTTTACAATGTGGAAACAGTAGTTGATCCCAACTTGGTTATTACAGCCAATGGAACCATCAATGGTTTCAGAGTTCAAATTAGTGAGTCTTATTCTCCGGGTGATGTATTGTCTTACACAGGAACCCTGCCTTCCGGTATCACGAAGTCATGGAGCTCTACAACTGGGGTATTGAGTTTCAGCGGTTCTGGAACCACGCAGCAATGGCAGGATATATTGCGAGCCGTAAAGTTCCAATCCACCAGTTCAGTCTGTTATCCAACCGCACGTGCGATAACGTTTACAGCCGGAACGGTATATTACAATCCTCTGACAGGTCACTTTTATGAGTATGTAGCTAATTCACCAAGTAAGAACTGGGCCAATTCCAAGACTCTGGCGGAGGGGCGATCTTATTTCGGAAGATTGGGTTACCTGGCTACTTTTAACTCAGCAGCAGAAAATAGCTTTACTTGGAAAATTATGGCCACCACCGGTTGGTTCGGAGCATCTGATGATTTCAATTACATTAATAACGCAGTCGGAAATAATTACTATGTATCTCAGAATGGAACTTTACCAAAATCTGAAGGTCAGTGGCATTGGGTAACCGGACCAGAGGCTGGTATTAAGTTTTCCGCTGGAAATGGTTCTCCAGTTACTGAAACTGGACAATTTGCAAGTTGGAGTGGGGGTGAGCCAAACAACAGTGGTGGTAGTGAACATTATGGACAGTTTTATGCAGGCGGCTCAGTAGGCCGATGGAATGATTTACCCAATTCCAGCGTTCTTGCAGGTTTTTTATGTGAGTATGGTGGAATGCCCAACGACAATACGGATTATACACCTTTCGTGACCAGATCGGTTACAGTTTCTGGTTCGTCAACTGGTACCATTACCGGGGGTGGTATTAATGTTTGCACTGGATCTAATTCCACAACTTTGAGCCTTACCGACTTTATAGGCACTGTAGTGCGTTGGGAGTCATCACCCGACAACTTCTTGTCTACGATTAATAATATTTCGAGCACTTCACCCAATTATACCGTTACCAATATTACACAAACCACCTACTACCGCGCTGTAGTTAATTCTACTAGCCCCAATGTGTGTAATGGTCAAGTGACTTCGAGTACCCCCATCTACGTAACTCCCACACTCGCAGGAAATATTACAGCAGTCAATAACACCATCTGTGCAGGTGGTGATGTGGAGTTAACTTTGACAGGAAACCAAGGAAACATTAATAAATGGCAATGGAGTTCTGACAATGGTACAACATGGAATGATGTGGCCAATACCACTACCTTCTTGTCCCAGACCCTATCAACAGCTGGAACTTATTTGTTTAGAGCGGAAGTTCAAACCCCAGGTTGTGGTGCAGCAGTTAACACATCGAATAAAACCATTTCCGTAATTTCGGGAACACCTCCAGATGGTGGAATAGTGAGCACTTCCTCATTTTGTGGTGGTACAAATTCGGGAACCTTAAATTTAACAGGTCATTCAGGAACCATCTCAACATGGCAGTTATCCAATGATAACGGGATCGTATGGTCTGATGTAGCTTCCTCAGCGGGATTGACCTCCTTGTCTTTTTCCTCACTTTCTGTTAGTCGTTTGTACCGGGTAAAAGTAACAAATGGTTCATGCGGTAATGCTTATAGTCAAGCTGGTGGAGTCTTGATATATTCGGCCTCCGTTGCAGGAACAGTTTCTGGTGCACAAAACATTTGTGGTGGATTTCCCATTTCGTCCATTTCATTGAGCGGCAATACAGGTACCGTTCAATGGCAATCTTCAACGGACAATGTGACTTTTAGTAATATTTCAGGGGCAACTTCAACTCCTTTGATGCAATCATCGTTCTCACCTTTAACGACCAATACCTATATACGTGCGGCGGTAACCAATGGAGCGTGTGCAACGGCCAATTCCAATGCGGTTTTGGTTTCTGTTGAGACCCCTGATACACTTTATCAAGATACCGACGGTGATGGTTTTGGAAATCCAGCGGTGGATACTGCAAGTTGCGTTGCGGTTTCTGGATATGTAGGCAATGACTTGGATTGCAATGATGGAGTGCTGTATTATGTCGATGCCGACGGAGATGGGTTTGGTTCTTCTACCTTATCAGGATGTAGTGGTATTTTAACCAATAATGACTGTGATGATTCAGATGCTACCATCAACGTTTCTGGAGTTGAGGTCTGCAATGGAGAAGATGACGATTGTGATGGAAGCATCGATGAAGGAGTATTGATTACTTTCTATCAAGATGCGGACAATGATGGTTTTGGAGC
>CAYQUT010000049.1:0-7878 GCA_964420985.1 uncultured Chryseobacterium sp. | reverse complement strand
CTTCCCACTTTCCTTTTCCCACTTTCCTTTTCCCACTTTCCTTTTCCCACTTTCCACATCCCACTTTCCTCTCTTACTCCTTCACCCAACCTTGAACCAAACGCGCGTTGTTCTCTCCTACAACTTGCATCTGATAGGCTCCTGCAGCCCATTCACGAACATCCAATTGGTGCTGTCTTCCTGTCATCATCTGATTGAAGACCTGTCTTCCTTTCATGTCAAAAATCTGTATCCAATTGCTGCCCTCAAAACCGGCCGCCTGAATGTTGAAATTCAATTGCTCCTTGACTGGATTATTAAAGATTTCGATCAACTGTTCATTGGCCACCCATGATTGAACACCGTTGGATACAGAAACACAATTGCCATACACATAACTGGGAACGCGCTCATACTGATCATTCACCACATCAACAATTTCATCGATACAAATGGTACTGGCGGTGGTGACATCAAATTGAATTCTACAAAAGGCAGACGCAGTGGTGCTGGAGGCAATGTGTGTTGTTCCATCACACATGAAATAGACATTGCTATTGTCATTGTTGTAGTCGGTCATGACATTGGTGATGCCAGGATAGATAGGCAATACATTGGTGATGTTGATACCACTGATGGCAAACTGAAACGCAGTCAAGTTGGAATTGAAATTTTTGATTTCAATGTCCACCCATCCGTTGGCGATATCCGCATTGGCGATGGCCATTCCAGCACTGCTGTTGGGATTGATCAAGTCCTGAGGAAATTGACAATCGTTGTTCCAGATGGTACCATTGTTCTGGTTGTGCATGCAGTTTTGCGCCAAAGCCAAATCGTAAATGGTCAAGTTGCCGTTGCCATTCAAATCATTACAAGTGGTAGGCGCCATGGCTTCATCCACCATCTGCTGCATGAATAATCCCAAATCCACATTGTTTAGTGTCGTGTCGGCATTCATGTCCGCAAACAAATGTGGTCCATCACACTCACCCAGACAGTCCATGGTAGCAGAACCATTCAATTCTCCTGTACAGTCATAATATTGCGCGCATTCAGCCAATACTTGAAACTCAGGAACACCATTGTTCCATTGAATGTCCAAACATACATTGGCCGCATTGTTTTCGTTATTCAGCTCAACTCTTCCCAATGCGTCTGGTAAATATTCTGGATTTACAATGGCCATTAAACGGTATTGTCCCGCAGGCACATTGGTTAAATCTACCCATTGGCACTGCGTTCCTGCACCGTAAATATCATAACATCCGGCACTGATCCCCATGTCTCCGCAATTGTATTGGCCAGCCCCACACAAGTCCATTACACAGAATCCATTTTTATGACCTGCCGGAATGATATTACCGTTAACGTCCATCAATCGGTAATCTCCATATCCTTCATAATGGGTATGACCATGGCAATTCTGCGTAGTGAACATTCCTGGGTTGCTGTTGGGATTGCCCAAGTAATAATCTTCCTGTCCAATGTTGTTGATTTTGGCACTAAAGGCCAAAACCCAACGATTGCCATATCCAGTAACGCATCCTTCTTGAATGTCACACTCATCAGAGAAATGTTGAGACAAGTACAAGGAATTCACCAAAGCCAATGAGTCAAAAGCCAAGTCGGGCTGTGAGCAAAAAGGACTTGGGTAATAGGCACAACTGCCATCATCTTGTGTAGCAGATGGATTGAAATTACAAGCTGCAGGGTCTGTACAACCCTGAATTTGTCCCATGAAACTCAAATTCCAAGTTACTTGATCTGAACAGGCGTCACTGTAATCTCCAATTCGAATGTAATAGGTATTTCCAGCAACAAAGTTGGCCGTGATGCTCGATTGCAATCCACAGTAATCATCGTTGTAACTAAATGTTCCTTCTGCATATTCGGTAACCGTGGACAAGCAACTTTCGTAAATCCAAATCTTGGTGTCACAAGTCATGATATTACATGTACTCAAGATGTGCATTCCCCCAGAATCGGGTGTAAAAACATACCAATGATCGTCGTAGCTGGTGGTATAGGTTGCACTCGTGGTGTAAACCATATCATTGTCAATGCTTTCAGCATTGGAGCATGTAGCACCAATCTGTGCGAATGAAACAAGGGAAACAATGGAAAACAAAAAGGTAAAGATTTTCTTCATGACTTGATTTTAAGTATTACAATTTTACTGCGGTAAGCTTCTTTTTCCAAACCGTCCGCTGTTTTTAACTTTTTGGATCAAAAAGTCTTAGCCCATCGCTTCATCGTATCTTTAGCCCATGGAACAGGAAACTTTTGATATTCATAATTTTGATACCATCAGACCTTATACCAATGCAGAGTTGGTTCCCGCTATCGACCGCATCCTCAATGAACCGCTTTTTTACAAAATGATTCGTTGGGTGTATCCCGGTCTTTCCAAGAACGCCATACACAGCATGATGAAGGGAGTGAAGTCAGTGGACGAGTTTCAATCTGAAATTTCTGGCCCTGCTTTCAAACGCGTTATTGAAATGACCACCTCTGGAATGTCATTTACCAATATTCAGTCATTGGATCGAACAAAGGCCTATCTCTTTTTATCCAATCACCGCGATATCATTTTGGACAGCGCTTTGCTCAATGTTAGTCTTTTAGAAGAGGGTTACCGAACTACTCAAATTGCAATTGGGGACAACTTGTTGCAACATCGTGTAGTGGAGGACATCGTAAGAGCCAACAAGAATTTCATTGTCAATAGAAATGTCAGTTCAAAAGAGGTCTTTCATTATTCAATGCGACTATCCAATTACATTCGCCAAACCATCAGGGAAGACAACAACTCCATTTGGATTGCGCAGCGAGAGGGAAGGAGCAAAGATGGTGATGACCGCACAGCAACAGGTTTGCTGAAAATGTTTGCCATGATTGGAGGCAATGATATTGAGGAGACCCTAAAATCGCTTCAAATGATTCCAATGGCGGTGAGTTATGAGTATGATCCTTGTGATATTCTAAAGACCAATGAGCTGATGCACATCAAACTTTTTGGTTCCTATGAGAAGAAAAAAGGTGAGGATGTTCTGTCCATGTTAACAGGAATTACTGGGCACAAAGGACGTGTGAATATTACGGTAGGTGAGTCACTCAATGAGCGCATTGATGAGATGAAATCCATTCAAAACAAGAATGAGAAATACCGTCATCTGACCCAGGCCATTGATCATGAAATGCACCGTATTTACAAGCTGTGGCCAACCAATTACATCGCTTATGATTTATTGATGGGGACCAAAGATTACAAAGAGCATTACTCCAATATTCAAAAAATTGCATTTAGCAATTACATCCGGGCCAATGTGTTTCGATTGAGTTTAAATCGAAAGAAGACCATCCTTCCCAAAGAAGGATTTTCAACTTTGGCCAAAGAGATTATGTTGCAGATTTATGCCAATCCAGTCATTAATCGCAGAGAAATAGAAAAAATACAATGAGTGCATTTGCAGAGCTGAAAATTACCAAGCAATTTATTGATGCACTTACAGCTCAAGGAATAGAAGAGCCAACGGAAATCCAACGTAAGGCAATACCCATGATCACTGCAGGGCAAGATGTAGTGGGTATAGCCCAGACAGGAACAGGAAAGACATTGGCCTATCTATTGCCCATTGTCCAAAAATTAAAATTTGCACAAGGCACTGACCCAAGGGCACTGGTCTTGGCCCCCACAAAAGAGTTGGTGGTGCAAATAGAAAGGGTTTTGGCCAATTTAATCGTGAATACTGACTTGCGTTATGTTGCACTTTACGGTGGTATAGGACCAAAAGCGCAGGCTGAAAAATTAGAAAGTGGAGTAGATATTATTATTGCCACGCCAGGAAGATTTTTGGAGATTTATTCGAAAAGAGTATTTGTCACGAAGGTCATCAAGACGGTTGTATTGGATGAATGTGATCGTATGATGGACATGGGGTTTTGGCCTCAACTTCGCGAAATTCAAGAAAAAATTCCTCATAAAAAGCAGCAGTTGTTGTTGTCCGCAACCTTTCCCGAAAAGGTTCAGCGTATCGCGGATAATTTTTTGCTCTTTCCCAACATTATTGAAGTTACACCGCAGGCGACTCCGGCAGAGACGGTTGGGCAGTTTTTGTATGCTGTGCCCAATAATCCTTCTAAGATCAACTTGCTCGTCCACCTGCTCGAGACCGATGAAACCATGACCCGTGTAATGGTATTTTGCAGAACCAAAGAGTGGGTAACGCAAATTCATCAAATACTTTTAGAAAAGAAGCTGGGTAAAACGGTTGTTATACATAGCAACAAAGGGCAGAATGCAAGAATCAATGCCATGGATGAATTCAAGGCAGGAGATGTTAGGGTGTTGGTGACAACGGATGTCACGGCCAGAGGAATAGATGTGGCTGAGGTGTCTCACGTGATCAATTTTCAAATCCCCCACCAACACGAGGACTACATTCATCGGATAGGAAGAACAGGAAGGGCATTTAAAACAGGCGTAGCCATCAGCATGATGGATGTGGCTGAGGTGTACCATGTCCGGAAAATTGAGCAGTTGATGAAGCACGAGATAGAGCGTGTAGAAGTGCCAAGTGTTGTGATGATATCAGAGACCGTCAAGTCTGAAATGATCGCGCAAAATAGAGACATCGATTGGCAAAAGCGAAAAGAGAACCCTGAATTTAAAGGCGCATTTCACGAGAAAAAAATAAAATGGTCAACCAAAGAAAATAAAAAGGGGAAAACCAAAACCAAAAAGCGTTTTTAATGCTTATATTCGATGCCCTTTTAATTTTTTTATGGAGAAAGATTCTAGAATTATCAATAAGCTCAAAGCCAAGTCATGGCATGAGATGAAATCCAATGACTCGTGGTCTATTTTTAAGATCATGGGTGAATTCGTAACCGGATATGAGCGCATGGGCGCAATTGGACCTTGCGTGAGCATATTTGGTTCTGCACGCACCAAGCCTGACAATCCGTATTATGGCATGGCCCGAGAGATAGCCTATCTACTCACGCAAAAAGGATATGGAGTGATCACAGGTGGTGGTCCTGGTATCATGCAAGCTGGTAACCAAGGAGCCAAAGAAGGAAATGGAACAAGCGTTGGATTAAACATCGTTCTTCCTTTTGAGCAACACAGCAATCCCTACATTGATCGAGACAAAAGCATTGATTTTGATTATTTCTTTGTTCGTAAAGTCATGTTCATCAAATACAGCCAAGGATTCATTGTAATGCCAGGAGGTTTTGGAACGATGGATGAGTTGTTTGAGGCATTGACGCTGATTCAAACCGAAAAGATTGGTCGATTCCCAATTATCCTTGTGGGGAAGAAATTCTGGACAGGTCTGGTGGAATGGTTCAAAGAAACATTATTGGACGCTGAACACAATATCAACGCTGAAGATTTGGATTTGTTCGTAATTGTGGATACTGCGCAAGAAGCGGTAGGGGAGATTGATAAATTTTACAGCAAATATTTGCTTAAGCCCAATTTCTGATGACTTCAATTTTGTATTTGCTTTCCCCGGCTAAAAAGTTGAATACCAAAACTTTTGAACTGAGTATTGAAAGTACAACTCCTCCTCATTTAAAAAAAGCGGGTCAAATCATGAAAGCGCTCAATGCACTGAATGATTCGACTTTGGAGAAGATAATGGCAGCAAAAGGAAAGCTGTTGGAAGAGGTAATACAGATGCATAAACATTGGGGTAAAGGAGATTCATTTCCCGCGGCGGCATTGTACAATGGGGATGCTTATACTAGATTAAATGCTCGTTCTTGGGATATCGAAACTTGGGAATTTGCGCAAAAGCATCTGTGTATTTTAAGCGGACTATACGGAACATTGTCTCCTACAAATCTTGTGCACCCATACAGACTTATGGTTGGGGCGGCTTGGTCGCCAACCCCAGCACTCAAAAACTTATATGATTTTTGGAAAAATGATGTACAGTCTGATTTGTCAAAGTTGGCCCCCAGAGCGGTGATCAATTGCGCTTCCCAGGAATACAGCGCGATGATTGATGGTTGGAAACAATCGCCTGTAATCAACATTGATTTCAAAGTGAAGAAGGATTCTTCATTGGTCAGTGTTTCGAGCTTCTCCAAGCAGGCAAGGGGAGAGATGGTCCGATTGGCAATGGAAAAAAGGATTGTCAATCCTGAAGATCTGAAAAAGTTAAATGTTTTGGGATTTCAATTCGATAACAAAATTTCCGATAATCAAAACTGGATTTATGTCAAATGAGCCTTGGTTTGATGTAGTTTCGCAACGCAAATAATCAACAATGAAATATTTATCAATTTTAGCAGTAGGAGCAATCTTGTTTTTTGCTTCTTGTGGTGGAAACGGTGGGACCGTTGAGTTGAAATCAGAAAAGGACAGTTTGGCCTATGCCATTGGATTGTCTTATGGCCAATACCTTTCTCAATTAGGAGAACGTTATGACTTAGACTCTTTGGACATGGAAATTGTTAAAACGGCCATGTTGGATGCATTGGATTCCAACCGCACGATGACCTTGGACATGGCAACGGCACAAACGTTTTTCAATTCTTGTTTGGAAAGACGTGAAGAGGGAATGAGAAAATCGGAGTTGTCCAAATTTGAAGGCAACAAGCAAAAAGGAAAAGACTTTTTGGAAAAAAACAAGAGTCAAGAAGGGGTACAAGTCACGGCCTCAGGTTTGCAATATAAGATCACTAAAAAATCAGGCTCTGGTAAAAAACCTTTGCCAACAGATGTAATCAACGTTCATTATACTCTCAAAAATATCAATGGTGATATCATTGAATCCAGCAAGGATCAGGGTGTTCCGGCAGAGTTTCCTTTGAATCGCGTTATCCCAGGATGGACTGAAGGCATGCAATTGCTGGAGGTAGGTGATCAAGCTACTTTGTACGTTCCATTTGATTTGGGATACGGAGAACGTGGAGGCAGAGGAATTGAACCGTTCTCAACTTTGGTTTTCGAAATTGAGTTCATCTGTATCGGTGAAGGATGCGCCGGTGGAAATAAGTAAGTAAACCTCAACTAAAAATAGACATGAAAAAAGTATTCGGAAGTATTTTGGTAGCGTTAATGTTGTTGAACTCATTCAGTGCGGACGCCCAGACGAAAGACAAAAACAAAAAATCAAAAAAGGAAACCACGATGAGTAACAATGATTCGCTTTCTTACGCATTGGGCGTGAGCATAGGCAACAATTTAAAGCAAGCCGGTGTTGTTGAGTTGAACACAACATTATTGGGCGAGGCCATGAAGGCTGCGTTGGCGGGTCAGCCAACCAACATGAATGATGAACAATGCAACATGGTCATTCAACAAGAATTGGGCAAGTTGGCTGAAGCCAAGTCTGCAGAAGCACGCAAAGGTGGAGAAGAGTTTTTGGAAAAGAACAAAGCCAATGCAGGTATTCAAGTAACAGCCTCTGGTTTGCAATATAAAACAAATGTTGAAGGTACAGGAATGGCTCCTGATGCAACAGATGAGGTAACCGTTCATTACGAAGGTCGTTTGACAGACGGAACCATTTTTGATTCTTCTATCAAGCGTGGCGAGCCGGCTACATTTGGTTTGAATCAAGTAATCCCAGGATGGACAGAAGGTTTACAATTGATGAAAGAAGGTGGCAAGACAACTTTCTTCATCCCTCAACAATTGGCTTACGGAGCGCAAGACATGGGAACCATCCCAGCCTATTCAACTTTGATCTTCGAAGTAGAGTTAATCAAGGTAAACAAAATGGACTAATACTCCCAATTGTCATAAAACACAAAACCACCCTCGGGTGGTTTTTTTATATTATGCTTTTTTCAAAACCTTTTTTAAAGGAAAAGTTATTTATCATTCATCCCTTCATCCCTTCATCCCTTCATCCCTTCATCCCTTCATCCCTTCATCCC
>CAYQUT010000048.1:0-9302 GCA_964420985.1 uncultured Chryseobacterium sp. | reverse complement strand
CGTACAAGTCAGTGAATGTGCGCAATCAATCAGAGAATTCATCAAATGGTCAAGTTAAGGCCGCTGCGTGCGCACCTGCGACGGGTTTGAAGGATTTAGAGTGGAACAATGTTAAAGCCACCATAGAGACTGGTGGTAATATGTGGATGGATCGTGCTAATGGGATGCCCTCTTATGAGGTACCCAAAGGTGGTGGAGTTTCATCCTTGTATGCAGGAGCATTGTGGATGGGAGGACGTTCTCCTGACCAACAATTGAAGTTGGCAGCCTTGACATTTAGAGGGGATGGAAACGACTATTGGCCAGGGCCTTTGACCAATGATGGAAGTGCTTCTGTGAACGAAAACACTTGTGAGCAGTATGACCGATTCTTTGTTTCATTGCGTCAAGATGCTCAAAGACATCGCGCTTATTTTGATTGTGTAGCTGCAGGCGATGATGATTGTGAGGAGAACTATTCTATTCCTGGATACTTTTATGATTACCCAGCCATGGGTAATACAGCTGCCGGACAAGACTTGTATTTGGCACCTTTTTATGACTACGACCAAGATGGATTTTACAATCCACAAAATGGTGACTATCCTTGGTATGATTTCTTGAGAGAAGTGAATTGCGCGAGTCGCAAAAGAGAGGATATTGTTCCTTTGTTCGGAGACCAAACATTCTATTGGATTTTCAATGACAAAGGAAACGCACATACAGAATCACAAGGCCAGCCCATTGGTATGGAGATCCGTGCACAAGCATTCGCTTTTAACTCCAATGATGAAATCAACAACATGACTTTCTACAATTATGTATTGATCAACCAAGGAACACAAACTTTAACGGATACTTATTTTGGGTCATGGGTGGATGCCGATTTGGGTACAGCAATCGATGACTATGTTGGATGTGATGTGAAAAGAGGTTTGGGTTATTGCTACAATGGAGATAACAATGACCAGTCCTCTTCTTCTTCTTTGGGATATGGTTTGAATCCGCCAGCGGTGGGTATAGACTTTTTTGAGGGTCCATACCAAGATGAGGACAATATCGATAACCCTTTGACAACTGATATCATCAATGCAACAGACTCTTTGGGTATTCCATACCGTGGATTGGGTATTGGATATGGCGATGGCGTTGCTGACAATGAGCGTTTTGGTATGCGTAGATTTGTATACTATAACAATAGCACCAATCCTATTTTTGGTGAGCCCTCTGTTCCTTTGCATTTTTACAACTATATGCGCGGTGTTTGGAAGAACGGAGCTCAAATGCTGTATGGTGGAAATGGTGTAAGTGGAGCTGGTGTGTTAACAGGAGTACCAGCACAATATATGTTTCCAGATGATACTGATCCTTATAATTGGGGAACGTTTGGTGTTCAGGTTGAACCATGGTCAGAGGTAAGCAGCGGAAACGTTGCGGCTGATCGTCGATTTATTCAATCTGCTGGTCCATTCACTTTGGAGCCTGGAGATTACAATAACATTACCATGGGTGTTGTTTGGGCAAGAGCCACCACTGGTGAAGCTTTTGAAAGTGTTCGTCTATTGCGTCAATATGATGACAAGGCCCAAGCTTTGTTTGACAATTGCTTCGAGTTGGTTTCGGGTCCAGATGCGCCAGATGTTGCTGTGCGTGAATTGGATCGTGAAGTGATTTTGATGTTGAGCAATGATAACGTTATCAGCACCAACTTCAATGAAAATTATGGTCCTGATCAAGCTGGTTTCGATCCAAGTATTCCAGAAGAACTGGCGGATGGTACTCAATTGGATACTACTGCACGTTCATATAAGTTTGAAGGATACTTGGTTTATCAATTGGCCAATTCAGATGTAAGTTCAAGTGATTTGGCTGACATCGCCAAGGCAAGATTGATTGCGCAGTGTGACGTTGAGAATGATGTTATTAATATCGTGAACTTCACACGTGACCCAATTTCAGGGTACATAGTCCCAGAATTAAAAGTCCAAGGGGCCAATGAAGGTATTCGTCGTTCATTCCAAGTAAGAACAGATGCCTTTGCCCAAGGAGATAACCGACTTATCAACCACAAGACCTATTACTTCATGGTATTGGCCTATGGTCACAACAATTATTTAGCTTATGATGTTGCTGCTGAGACAGGACAAGACGAAGCTTTCTTGGCCTCTAGAAAGGCGGCTTTGGGAGAAATTCCTGTAATTGCGGCCATCCCCCACAGTCAAACCCCAGCCAATGGCGGTTCCATTTTGAACGCGCAGTATGGTGATGGCGTTTCGTTGACGCGTATTGAAGGAAAAGGAAATGGATTGAACAGTTTGACTTTGGATCCTGCAACAGAGGCGGCCATTTTGGCCAACGTTACTTCATCAGAGTGCACTTACCTTCCTGGTATGGGTCCTGTTGATGTGAAAGTGGTTGACCCATTGGCATTGCCAGCGGCAGATTTTGAGTTGTCTTTGATAGCAACAGACAATACGGAGTCTAGTCCGGATTCTATGTCCTGGCAGTTGGTGAATTTAACCACGGGCGATACCTTAACTCCAGCACATAGCTTTAAAGTGGGTAGCGAGGATGTATTGTTGGATTATGGATTGTCCATCAACTGGAGTCAATACCAATACTTGAATGATGATGGAGCTTTTGTAAAACATTATACCGAGTTGATTTCCGGCAGCATGGAGTTTGCTGATCCATCAAAACCATGGTTTGCAGGTATTCCAGATCAAGAAGGTTTCCAAGAAGGCAATTGGTTAAGAGCAGGAAGTGTAAAGACAGAGGGAACAGATGCAACAGCTTTGTTTGAACAGTTGTATGATGATTTTGAACAAGGAAGCGGCGATGATCCTTTCACAGATGCATCTGAGAAATATGAAAGTGTAGTAGGCGGAACCTGGGGACCTTATTGCTTGGCATCTTACTCTGTGTTGAACTTTGATGCAGATGGCGATGCAACAACGCCAGCGGTAACGGTCAATAACGTTGCACCAACGATCAATGATGTAAAGGGAGACAACAATACGATTGACGCAGACCGCAGAAGCAATATCCGCGGATTGAACAATGTGGATGTTGTGATGACGAGCGACAAGAGCAAGTGGACCCGCTGCGTGGTGTTTGAGATGAACGCCAACGGGCTAGCAGATGACAGTGATGGCATCAGCAACGGTACACCAAGCAAAATGAAGATGCGTCACCACAAGTCAGTTGACAAGAATGGAAAGACAGCTGATCAACCCGGCTTCAATGCTGCTGAAGGAAACTTGGTAGGCGAATGGGGAATGGGATGGTTCCCTGGCTATGCCATTGACCTAGGAACGGGTGAACGCTTGAACATGGCCTTTGGAGAGGACTCATGGCTAGTAGGAGAGAATGGCAATGACATGATTTGGAACCCAACGTCCAACTTGATTGCCCCACAAGGCTTTGGCGCAGTGGCAGCAGGACAACATTGGATTTATGTGTTTAAGAACTTTGCCAATGAGGACAACAGTACCACAGTGGTACCGGGTTATGACAATGGACAATTCATGTATGATCAGTTGAGCAATAGTGCACTCAGCTCAAGCAACTGGAAGAAACTCTTCCGTGCGGCAACATGGGTGGGATCAGCGGCATTGACACCTGGCTATAGCTTGTTGTCAGTAGAAGATGGATTGATACCCAATACCTTGCGTGTGAGATTGCGTGTTGCGCAGGCTTATGACAAGTTCCGATACAACAGCGGTGATGTGAATGATTTGAGCAGCGCGCAAAATACATGGAGACCATTGTATCGCTTCAGCACCAAGGGCATTGCACCGGTCTTGGGAGATGTTGCTACAGCGGAGGATGCATTGGGTATGATCAATGTGGTTCCAAACCCTTACTATGCATTCAGCTTGTATGAGACGAGTAAGTTGGACAACCGCATTAAGATTACCAACTTGCCTGAGGAATGTGTGGTTACAATCTATGACATGAACGGAACGTTGATCAGACAGTTCAAGAAGGCCGATCCGCTGACGAGCTTGGATTGGGATTTGAAGAACAGCAAGAATATTCCTATTGCCTCAGGCACTTACATCATCCATGTAAATGTCCCTGGAGTGGGAGAAAAGATCTTGAAATGGTTCGGCGTAATGCGCCCCGTGGATTTGGATAATTTCTAATTGAATTTTGAAAGAGAAAACATGAAAAAGAATATAGCCACTTTGATTATCGCTGTAGGAACAGTTTTTACAGCAGTAGCAGGTAATCCAGATCGCGCGGGTTCGGCGGGTGCAGGTCACCTTTTGGTGAACCCTTGGGCAAGAAGTGCGGGAATGGGTTATTCAGCAATGGCCTCTATCAACGGAATTGAAGCTTCCTTTAATAATGTTGCGGGTTTGGCATTTGTGAACAAAACAGAGTTATTGTTCTCATCTTCTAATTATTTGGTGGGAACAGGCATTAAATTGAATGCATTTGGTTTTGGTCAACGTGTTGGCGAGTCGGGTGTTCTGGGTTTATCAGTGACCAATATGAATTTTGGCGATCTAGAAATCACGGAAGAGGACTTACCTGAAGGAGGAATCGGATCATTCTCCCCCACTTACACCAACATTGGGATGTCTTACGCTAAGGCATTTTCAAACAGCATCTATGGTGGTATCACAGTAAGGTTAATCTCTGAAGCCATCTATAATGTTCGCTCTCAAGGGGTGTCTTTTGATGCTGGAATACGTTACGTTACCGGAGAGAACGATAACATTCGTTTCGGAATTTCATTGAGAAACGTTGGGCCTCCCATGCGCTATAGAGGGGATGGTATGACCATTACAGCAACAATTCCCACGAACGGAGCCTCTTTAACAGTTGAGCAGCGTTCTGAAAAATATGAATTGCCTTCATTGGTTAATGTTGGTTTTGCTTATGATTTTATTTTCACGGAGAATGCTAAATTGACGAGTAATTTTCAATACACATCCAACTCGTTCACCAAGGATCAGTGGGGTGTTGGTGGAGAGTTTAACTTGAGAGATCGCTTCATTTACAGAATGGGATACCAGTGGGAAAATGGTTTGAAATCTGATGAGGATAGAACAACAGTATTCACTGGACCAACAGCTGGTTTAACGGTTCAAATGCCAATGAATAACGGTGGAGTTATCGGTTTAGATTACTCATACCGCACAACCAATCCATTCAATGGTGTTCACAGTATGGGGTTGCATTTGACCCTATAATGAAAAAAAACATATCTTTGTAAAGGAAACCTCTCGGGGTTTCTTTTTTTTCTAAAATAATTGAGCCATGAGCATAGCCTATTACACAGCAGAGGGATTGAAGAAACTCAAAGATGAGTTGCACAATTTAAAGACAGTTGAGCGTCCAAAAATTAGCCAGCAAATAGCGGAAGCAAGAGATAAAGGTGATTTGTCTGAAAATGCCGAATATGATGCTGCAAAGGAGGCGCAAGGATTGTTGGAAGCGAGAATCGCAAAAATGGAGGATTTGGTGGCTAATGCTCGATTGATCGATGAATCACAAGTGGATAACTCCAAAGTGTATATACTTTCCAGGGTAAAAATCAAAAACCTAAAAAACAACGCTGTTGTTGAATATACCCTGGTAGCTGAAAACGAAGCCAATTTAGCTGAGAAGAAGATAAGTGTCGATTCACCGATTGGAAAGGGGTTGTTGGGTAAGAAAGTTGGGGATATTGCCAAGGTTCAAATACCCGCCGGATTAATAGACTTTGAAGTATTGGAAATCAACCGTTAATGGCTACAATATTTTCGAAAATAGTATCAGGGGAAATTCCTTGCTACAAGATAGCTGAGGATGAAGAACATTTGGCTTTCTTTGATATTCAACCTATAGCGGAAGGACATGTGTTGGTTATTCCTAAAACGGAGGAAGACTATTTGTGGGACATGGATGATTTGGCGTTGACCAAACTGATTCTTTTTGCTAAGGGGGTGGCTGGGAAGATGAAAGTCCATTTTCCTTGTAGAAAAGTGGGTATGGCTGTAATCGGTCTTGAAGTAGCGCATGCTCATATTCATTTGGTTCCCATGAATCATTTGGGTGATTTGGACTTTACCAAAGAAAGGTTGAAGATATCCCATGAAAAATATCAAGATTGGATAACCAAATTCTAAGAAAAATCATTTTTTCTTTATCCTTTTCAACTTTTTAGCCTACTTTTGTTGATAACTCTTAAAGGGTTAAAAATTAATTTATTAATTGATGAGAAAACAATTATTCGTGTTGTTCATGGCATGCTTTGCCGTGAATTTTTCGGCTCAAAACATTCTGACTTCACCGTTTACTCTAGGATTTTTAGGTGACGCGAGCGCCAACAATGCAGCAACAAATTGTGTCTACATTCAAAATGTTGGCGTGTCAAAGGTGCAGTTCATTCAGAATTCTCCTCAAACCATTTATGTCAGTCAAGGAAACGACATTCCAGGGGAGGTGAAACTTACAGACGCTACAGGAGTAGATTATCTAATACCGGGTTTTATCAAGTGGAGAGCCCCAAGCGGTAACAACCCGTCTACTATGATTTTTAAACCCAACGTGGGCGTCAATCAAGATGTTGTTATTTATAACAATGGACAAAATCAAGTATATAATATTAGCCCATCAAAATATATTGGTTTGACCTTTTCAGGACAAACTTTGAATATTGTTGGTGGTCAAGTAACAGGTAATTCAGCTTCAATGTTGAATATCTTGAACAATTATGTTAGCACGCTGGCAAAATTGGTTGTTTCAAATTTGAGCATTGCCGAAGAAGTTGGGAACGCCAATGTTATTGTCACAAGAACAGGAAACCTTAACCAGACGGTAACAGTTGACTATTCATTTACCAACGGAACCGCCGTTAATGGCAGTGATTATTCAGGACAGAAAGGAACTTTAACCATTGCTTCTGGCGCTACATCAGGAAGCATTGTTGTTCCCATCATTGATAATTCTATGTATGAGTTGACGGAGGATTTTAACGTAATTCTTAATAATCCCAATAATGCCAGTATAACTGGCGGGACAGCTGTTGTAAGCATTACAGATAGTGACTCTATGGTTTACGGATGTATGGATACAACTGCATGTAACTTTAATCCATGTGTGTTTCAAGACAATGGAACATGTGTATACCCGACACAAGAGCAATGCAACGGAATCGACGATGATTGTGATGGAAACATTGATAATGGTTTTGCATTGAACACTTTCTATACAGACCAAGATGGTGATCAATATGGAGATAGCAATTCTCCCGTTTTGGCTTGCGTCCAAGGACCTGGAATGGTGGTTAACGGTGGAGATTGTGATGATAATAACGCACTTGTTCACCCGGGATTGGTGGAGATCTGTAATGGAATTGATGATGATTGTGATGGGATTGTAGACGATGGTTTCGATTTAGATGGTGACCAGTGGACTACATGCGAAGGCGACTGCAATGACAATGATCCTTCCATTAATCCTGGAGTTTTAGAAGGCCCTTTTCAAGAAGGTTCTTGTGATTTTATTGATAACAATTGTGACGGTGTTGTCGATGAATATTGGGATCAAGATCAAGATGGTTACACGGTATGTGAGGGAGATTGCGATGATTTCAACGAATTGATTCATCCGGGAGTTGCCGAGTTGTGCAACAACATCGACGACAACTGTAACAATCAGGTTGATGAAAACTTGACCCAGTATCCAGTCTACACGGATGCAGACGGCGATGGTTATGGCGTAGCAACCGGAGAGACATCATGTACTCCAAGCACCATCCTACCCGGCGATTGTAACGACACAAACAGCGCCATCAAACCAAACGCGACAGAACTTTGCAACAACATCGATGACAACTGTAACAACCAGGTTGACGAAAACTTGACACAGTATCCAGTATACACGGATGCAGACGGCGATGGTTATGGCGTAGCAACCGGAGAGACATCATGTACTCCAAGCACCATCCTCCCCGGCGATTGTAGCGACACAAACAGCGCCATCAAACCAAACGCGACAGAACTTTGCAACAACATCGATGACAACTGTAACAATCAGGTTGATGAGAACTTGACCCAGTATCCAGTTTACACAGATGCGGATGGTGATGGATATGGCGTAGCAACAGGAACAACCTCTTGTTCGCCAAGCACGATCTTACCCGGTGATTGTAACGACACAAACAGCGCCATCAATCCAAGTGCTACAGAATTGTGCAACAACATCGATGACAACTGTAACAACCAGGTTGATGAGAACTTGACGCAGTATCCAATCTACACGGATGCAGACGGCGATGGTTATGGCGTAGCAACCGGAGAGACATCATGTACTCCAAGCACCATCCTCCCCGGCGATTGTAACGACACAAATAGCGCCATCAATCCTAGCGCAACAGAATCATGCAACAACATCGACGACAACTGTAACAACGAGATTGATGAAAACTTGACCCAGTATCCAGTCTACACCGATGCGGATGGTGATGGATATGGCGTAGCAACAGGAGAGACATCATGTACAGAAAGTACGATCACTCCTGGTGACTGTGATGATAACAACCAAGTCATCAATCCTAGCGCAACAGAATCATGCAACAACATCGACGATAACTGTAACAACCAGGTTGACGAAAACTTGACGCAGTATCCAGTCTACACCGATGCGGATGGTGATGGATATGGCGTAGCAACAGGAACAACCTCTTGTTCGCCAAGCACGATCTTACCCGGTGATTGTAACGACACAAACAGCGCCATCAAACCAAATGCGACAGAATTGTGCAACAACATCGATGACAACTGTAACAATCAAGTTGACGAAAACTTGACACAGTATCCAGTATACACGGATGCAGACGGTGATGGATATGGCGTAGCAACAGGAACAACCTCTTGTTCGCCAAGCACGATCTTACCTGGCGATTGTAACGACACAAACAGCGCCATCAAACCAAATGCGACAGAACTTTGCAACAACATCGATGACAACTGTAACAATCAGGTTGATGAGAACTTGACGCAGTATCCCGTCTACACGGATGCAGACGGCGATGGATATGGCGTAGCAACAGGAACAACCTCTTGTTCGCCAAGCACGATCTTACCTGGCGATTGTAACGACACAAACAGCGCCATCAAACCAAATGCGACAGAACTTTGCAACAACATCGATGACAACTGTAACAACGAGATTGATGAGAACTTGACCCAGTATCCAGTTTACACAGATGCGGATGGTGATGGTTATGGCGTAGCAACCGGAGAGACATCATGTACTCCAAGCACCATCCTACCCGGCGATTGTAACGACACAAACAACGCCATCAATCCAAGTGCTACAGAATT
>CAYQUT010000047.1:0-9752 GCA_964420985.1 uncultured Chryseobacterium sp. | reverse complement strand
AAATCCAAATTTTTCAAAAGCGCAGAAACAAAAAATCAAGTTTCCACGCAGCATTTGAAATTGCATGAGGGAACATTCATTGCGCAAGTCAATCAAATAATGAATCATCCTTTGTTGGTGAAATTCAATACCAACCAAACTTTGCAAATTGGCTACTCGCCTGTTGCCCAGCCTTCCCTGCTTTCATTGAGAAATGAGACCTATTTGCAATACCTTCAAAATGAAGTTTCTTATTACTATTATTTTGACTTAAAAAACAATGTTCTGATATTAGAACGATTCGAATACCGAGATGCGCCCTGGTGGAATTTCTTTGTCAATCCCAGTGCTTATCTCACTGAGGTTTTTGAAATTCATGGCGATACATTGTTGAATATGGCGCAAGGGAGATATACCCGATTTGCAGATCGCTATGTTCTCAATCCAACACTTAAGCTCAATTACCCTCAAGTTGTTAATCCCTTCACCCCAAAAAGAGCTGAACCATCCCCTCAAATGGATAGTCTTGATGTTGTTCAAATGGCCAAAAGACACCGAGCATACTGGACGGACAATTGGGTATCGCCGCCTCAAGTTAAATTTGATGAGGAGTCCCAAAACTGGACCGTGCATTCTACCAAAACCAAGCATACCCAAAGAGGAGAGTGCAAATACACCAATGGATGTACAGTTATCCAAACAGTCACGCTGGTGATTGACGATCAAAAGAAAAAAGTTGTCTCTAAAACCAAGGGAAAAAGTTTGTTTCCCAATTATGAATAGCCCCTTTTAGCGTACAATGAAATTTACCATTCCCTTTGATTTTGAAGCTAACCTTTGGAAAGCAGGTGGAAACAGTGGTTGGCATTTTGTGTCTTTACCCATAGCCCTTTCACAAGAGATTCGTCATCTATTTCAAAAAGAGGAAGAAGGTTGGGGAAGATTGCCTGTGCTCGCTTGTATCAACGATCATGAGTGGGCAACCGCCATTTGGTTTGATACCAAAAACAACCGTTACTTATTACCGCTTAAAAGCGAAATTCGAAAAAAGAAGAACATTCAAGTTGGCGATACTCTTTTTATTCGGTTGAAGATTTAATGGGTTAATTGGATCATTTCTTGAATCAGACCTATTATTTTCGTCTCCAATATATTTATCATGAGACAAATTTTCGTCAACCTGGTCGTGAGGGACCTTCAAAAATCCATGGCGTTTTATACAGCATTGGGTTTTACCAATAATCCTCAATTTTCTGATGACACCGCCAAATGCATGGTCTGGAGTGATCACATATACTTGATGATCATGACCGCTGAAAAGTTTTCTTCTTTTACACAGAAACCTATTGCAGACACTAAACAAAATATAGCTGCTCTGCTATCGCTTTCATTATCCAGTGTAGAAGAAATCCATGACAAGATGAATGCAGGATTGGCTGCCGGCGGTGTCGAACCTTCAGAGATGAAAGACTATGGTTTTATGGTGCAACGATCCATTGAAGATTTTGATGGTCACACTTGGGAATTGTTTTTCATGGATGTATCCCAATTTCCTCAATCCTAAATTTCTACATAATTCATGACAAAATTTGAATCCATCCAAGCCTACTGGGATGATTTTGATGGAAGCGTCTTGGATAAAATGAAGGAATTGCACCACATCATCACGCAAGCGGCTCCTCTTGCTGAGCCTTGTATATCCTACAATATGCCCGCCTTTAAACAAGGTAAAATCATTGCCTATTATGCTGGATATAAAAATCACTTGGGATTCTACCCTCTTCCCGTTTGCATTGTTCATTTTCAAAATGAATTAACACCATACAAATCATCAAAAGGCGCTGTTCAATTTCCATTGAATCAAGCATTGCCCAAGGATTTGATCGCTAGGATGATTCGTTTTAACCTCGAAAATATTTCTTAATGAAAAGTAAAAATTTGAATTTAGTGATTTGAAATTTTACATTTTTGTTCATAGAATGAAAAAGCAAATAAAAATCTCATCAACACTCTCAGGCAATTTGTTGCCTTGCTTGATGATGATTTTTCATTTTGTCTCATTGGCCCTATTCTCCATCAATGGCCAAGCAAACGAAAGCCAATCTTCTTCATTCAGTTCGGTCCAGCAACACCAACAAAAACAAGTTTTCAGTCCCATCATTGAAATTACAGAAGAAGAACTCAATGAGTCGGAAGATGAAAATCAAGAGGATCTAAAAAAAAGATCGCTTTTATTTTTTAAGACCTATCAAGAAACCTTTTTGGTCATTGATCAATTCTTTCAAATCCAAAAAGTTGCCTATCAATCATTCCATATTTGGCCACTAACGGCAATACATGGGAAAGATCAACTTATTTTTTTCCATCAATTTAAAATAGACCTGTAGTGTATTGAACCGGATGAAATTCATCCCAATCAATCTATTCATCTACTTGTCTATCTATGAAAGAAATAAAAAATCTAGATGCTTTTATAGCACACATTCGGCATTATCTGCCCAGTCAATCCGCTCTGAAAGATTTTATCCATCACAATACTTTGCATGGATTTCAGAATATGGAATTTCATGCAGCCATGAAGGAAGCCAGCAGTCAATTCGGGTATTCCACGTACTTATCCATTGATGAATTCAGACAACTATATCATCAAGGACGAATTTCTGAAGATGCGATTCGACGGGTAATGGATAATAATCAAAAAAAACAAGACAATTCCTTTCCACCAGAGACTCACCTTAGTGATGTTCTTGAGAAAGATTTCTCAAATGTACCCATTCACCGGGCCGATGCGAGAACTTCATTTTGGAAAGACCAATTCGGGTTGAGCGTCAACAAAGCCGTGCATCCAAAACTATTCAGAGTACTTGCCTCCTATTTGGATCAGGGCGTTGCACAATGGACATTTCCATCCATTGAAAAAACTTTTCTTGAATCCTTGCACAGCTTAGAGTCCAATGGATTGGTGAGCCTCTTTACATGCCGTGATGTCAAAGCGGATTTTCTAAATAAAAGATGGGATGTAATGGATTTGCTTGAATCCATTATAGGAGTGAACACCGATTGGAAAGCATACCTCACTGATCTTCTCATGAGCCATCCCGGATGGTCAGGTTATGTTTCTGTGATGGAGTCAGAATTCATCCATGCCACTCAACCCAGACCGATATCTGTTGAAGAATTGATTGTACTTGAGCTGTACTTGGAAATGGATCTATTGACATCACAAGAAAAAAAATCCAATAATAAACATAGGCCTAAAGTACAATATATACCTATCAAAGAAAACAACAATGCTTCAAAAGATTTGGCTTACAGGGTGTTGTCCATCTGGCAGGAAGCCTATGAGTTAACCTACCATCATCAGGTATTGGAAGCCATTCAATGCAATTACACCCATGAAATCAAGAAAGAAGAAACAAAATTTCAAGCCCTGTTCTGCATTGACGATCGAGAATATACCGTAAGAAGACATCTGCATATGGCAGAGTCTCAATGTCAAACTTATGGCACTCCCGGCTTCTTTGGTCTTCCTTTCTACTTTCTTCAACATGAAGGACATCTGCACTCTAAAGCATGTCCAGCACCTGTGCAACCTGAAATCATCATCATTGAAAAAAACAGAAATAAAAGACAAAAAGAAAACCACATCCATCACCTCAGCCATGGTTTCACCAAAGGTTGGATTATCTCAAATTTGGTGGGAATTGGCTTTGGTTTCAAATTACTAATCAACCTTTTCCGACCAAAAAAATCACTGCTTGGTACAGAATCCAAAGCCTATATGAGCGATGATTCAGAAATTGTATTTGAAAACAACGGTGAAATGTATCAAGGACTTCGCGTTGGTTTCACATTACAAGAAATGATTGACTTCACGGCGGGTGTTCTTCAAAGTATTGGACTAACCAATGAGTTTGCTCCATTTGTATACATTATCGGTCACGGAGCCAGCTCCATCAACAATCCATACTTTGCTGGATATGACTGCGGTGCATGCAGTGGAAGACCCGGCAGCATCAACGCCAGAGTCTTTGCCAAAATAGCCAATAAGCCTGAAGTGAGAAATGGCTTGCAAAAACGTGGTATTAACATCAGCCAAGAAACAATATTCATCGGAGGATTGCATGATACAACCAACGATGAAATCTTCTTTTATGATTTGAGCGTTTTGGACAACGCTCAATGGCAAGCACATCAACAAAACCACATCAAATTTAATCAAGCACTGCACCAGAACAAATTAGAGAGAGCCTTGCGATTTGATGAGTTAAAACCATTGCATCAGACATCTGATATTATTAGGCGTATGAATCAGCGTTCCGTATCACTTTTTGAAATCAGACCAGAATGGAATCACACGGACAATGCCTTGGTGATCATTGGGAACAGCAACCTTGTATCAAATATTTATTTAGACAAAAGACCTTTTCTCAATTCTTACAATTACCGCACAGATCCTAAAGGTGAAATCTTACAAGGCATCCTCAGGGCAGCGATACCAGTATGTGGAGGAATCAACCTAGAGTATTACTTCTCAAGAGTAGACACCCAAAATCTGGGAGCGGGCTCTAAGCTACCCCACAACATTGTTGGACTATTTGGATTGAGCAATGGTGTTGATGGTGATCTAAGACCAGGCCTGCCGAGCCAAATGATTGAAATACATGAGCCCGTGAGGATATTGTTCATCATCGAGCAAAATCCAGAAGTTGTATTCAATGTCATTCAGAATAATCCAACCTTGCACGATTGGGTTTTTAATGAGTGGGTAAAATTGAGTGTCATTGATCCTATAACCCATCACATTTATTTTTTAAAAAATAAAGAATGGAAAAAGATGGATTTCGAAAAAAGCAAGCGCCATCCAAATCAGTCTTTTGATATCGGCGAAGTGATAGAAAAAAAGAGCGCATTGATCAATTTTAAAGAGGAGGTGTTGTCATGAACCATTTCATTCATTTGCTTTTTGGCATTCCAGTCATCGGCTTTCTCATCAGTCTATTGATGCCAGCCAATAAAGAAAGAGGCATCGGACAATTGGCCTATTTTACAGGACTCATCCATTTTCTATTGACCTCAGTAACGATTGCAAAGTGGCTATGGATGGGACAAAAATCATTTAACCTTCATGATTGGAGTGTTTACCATCACCACGATTATGATTTTTATTTTGACTTTTTGATTGATCGAACATCCTTGATTTTCACTTGGGTAGGATCATTCATCACCTTTTTGGTCATCACTTACAGTCGAAAATACATGCACAAAGAATTCGGGTTCAAAAGGTATTTCAACACCATACTTCTGTTCTATGCTGGCTACAACATCATTGTATTATCAGGCAACTTTGAAACATTATTTATTGGTTGGGAATTCCTTGGATTATCTTCTTTTTTGCTCATCTCCTTTTACCGTTTTCGCTATTTACCTGTGAGGAACAGTGTAAAAGTGTATTCCATTTATCGAATAGGAGACATTGGGATTTTGCTGACCATGTGGATGAGTCATCACTTATGGCATCGGAATATATCATTTTCAGACATTCAAGATTGGGGATGGGTGCATGATCAATTGACACAACATCCATCTGTTGCCCTTTTTATTTCTATCATGATTGCCATTGCTGCAGTTGCAAAATCTGCGCAATTTCCATTCACCGGATGGTTGCCCAGAGCCATGGAAGGGCCTACTCCCTCTAGCGCAATATTCTATGGTGCCCTCTCCATACATATCGGATGTTTCTTGCTGATACGCACTGAGCACATATGGGGAGCACATTTGGGAGCGAGGTGGTTTATTGGTGCTTTAGGACTGATAACAGCCATCATTAGCCATTTAATCACCAAAACACAAAGTACCATCAAAGGCCAAATCGCCTACAGTTCAGCAACACAAATTGGTTTGATGTTCATCGAAATAGCAATGGGTTTGGAGGGAATTGCATTGCTCCACTTCGCTGGTAATGCTTTCCTGAGGTCCTATCAACTGCTCACCTCACCTTCTTTGATGGCGTTGAAAATAAAAGAGCAAACCTTTGAACATAGAGAAGAGAACAGGCGTCATGATGTAGGGGTAAGATTTGAAAGACTCAGACGGGCTGTATACCTTCTTGGAATAAAGGAATGGTACTTTGATTCCATGATATTTGGATTGGTTTTTCAACCCTTAAAATGGATCAGTAAGCCATTCAAAAAATTGAAATTCACTCAGCTCATTTTACTCTCCACTCCGTTGTACCTATTGGGTTATTGGTTGATTCCAACTGAATCTTCGGAACATGGCATCTTTCATCAAGCAGGAAGCCTTGTGTTTGGGATATTATCCTTGATCTATATTTCAAGGGCCTATTCAGAAAAACAAAATCCCTTCCATACCTGGCTATTGGTCATTGCCACTCATTTCCTGATTGATTTGGCTGTCTCACTGAATCAACCTTTAAACTTCAAGGAAACTACCCTGTATTTAAGTGGGATAGCCATATCAGGATTGATTGGACTTGCCGTGCTCATTTACCTCAAGAAAAAGAATTATAAGATACATGTTCTCGAATATCAAGGATTGGCATTAAAGCATAACGCATTATCTAACCTCTTTCTTATCGCCTCATTGGGAATTTCAGGATTCCCCATCAGCACTTCCTTCTTCGGAGAGGATTTGATATTTGTTCACATTCATGAAAATCAGTTGGCATTGGCCACCATCACCGCATTGGTTTTCATTATCAATGGCATCACCGTCATTCGACTGTATGCAAAACTTTTCTTAGGAACCCATCCTAGAAATATTCAAGAAAAAACAGCATTAACTATTTAAAAATATTGTTATGAATAACAACAAAGTAAAAATAAATATCCAAAGTGATATCGTATCAGGATTTATGGTTTTTTTATTGGCGTTGCCGCTGAGTCTGGGAATAGCCAAAGCCAGTGGATTCCCACCAGCCATGGGAGTTTTAACCGCTATGATTGGCGGATTGGTAACGGTATGGTTCAATGTCTCGCCTTTGACCATCAAGGGTCCTGCTGCGGGATTAATTACCATCTGCTCAGGAGCCATTCTAGAATTCGGTGGCGGTGAACAAGGTTGGCAAATTGTAGGAGCAGCTATAGTGGTGGCCGCAGTTTTACAAATGATTTTTGCCTTACTAAAAGTGGGATCATTGAGCGATTTCTTTCCCCACTCCGCCGTCCACGGCATGCTTTCCGCCATCGGAATAATCATTATCGCCAAACAAATTCCAATTTTATTGGGAGATGAGCCCAGCATGTACAAAGGAGAAGTTCCTATTGAATTGTTACTGGACGTCCCTCAATTCATCACCCACGCCCATTGGCATTTGGCAATTATTGGAATCATTGGAATCGTTATCATGTTTAGCGCTCCCAAAATTTCATTCTTAAAAAAAATACCTGCTCCGATGATTGTCCTGCTTCTTACGGTTCCTTTGGCCATATTTTGGCATATCAGAGATACTGAACCCAGCTACTCACTCGTGAGCATTGGCGATTTCTGGGGAAGCATTCAGCCGCATTTCCGGACTGAATTAATGGGACAATTTGTATTCTGGAAATATGTTTTTATGTTCTTATTTGTGAACAGTCTTGAATCTCTGCTGACCGTTAAAGCCATCGACAATTTAGATCCTGAAAAACGCACTTCAAGCTTTAATGGCGACCTTTTGGGTGTTGGTGCTGGAAATCTGGTATCCGGTATTTTGGGGGGATTGCCCATGATTTCCGAGGTGGTTCGAAGCACTTCCAATTTATCGTTTGGAGCCAAGACCAAATGGTCCAATTTCTTTCATGGGGTTTTTCTTTTGTTGGCCATGATACTATTGATTCCTGTTATTGAAATGATTCCAAACGCGGCACTTGCCGCTATGCTGATGTATGCAGGATTCAGATTGGCTGCTCCCAGCCAATTCATCCATGCTTTGCACATAGGTAAAGAACAATTGGCCATATTTCTCATCACCATCATTGTCACTCTTGCAGAAGATCTTTTATTGGGCATTGCGGCCGGCATCCTTGTCAAATTCATTTTCCATCTGTACAACGGTGCAAAATTGAAAAATCTATTCAGCGCAAAATATCACCTTGAAAAGAAAGACAAAGCGCTCTTCATTACCATTTATGAATCTGCCATTTTCTCAAATCTAATAGGATTTAAGAAAGTGTTAGACCAAGCCTATGATTGTGAAAAAGTCATTGTTGACTTCAATCACTGCCAACTTGTGGATCACTCATTCATGTCTTTTATTCATCATGCTCAGAACAGATTTGAATCCTTTGGAGGAAATTGGGAAAATATTGGATTAAAACATTTAAAGCCACTTTCGAACCATGAACTGGCCACACGTAAATTTGACAAAAAATACAAAGCAAAATAATAATGAAAAAATTAATCGCTTTTATTTATGTAGTATCCTCCCTGGTGCCTCCGTTGAATGCACAGGAATTGAAATACAATTTTGACAGCCAAGGTAACACCTATATTAAAACTACTTTTCTATTACAAAGTTGGAGCAGGTGGAACGACAACAATCCTGGATCTCAACTCAATGGACATAATATAGATCAGATATGGGACATGGGACTGCGACGAGTAAGGTCACAAATCATGATAAAACCCAATGCAAAAACATTTATCTATGCTCAAATAGGGAATAACAATTTATCCTTTAATACAACGAGAAAACAAGGAATATTTTTTCATGATGTAACCGGAGAAATCAATTTCATCGAAAACAAATTCACCTTGGGTACGGGTCTCACGGGATGGGGAGGTTATTTAAGGTATTCAGCACCTGCAGCGGCGAGTATATTGGGGATAGATGCACCTTTGTTTCAGCAAGCCACCAATGATGTCAACGATCAATTTCTGAGAAAGTTCAGCTTTTTCGCCAAAGGGAAATTAGGGAAACTTGATTATCGATTCGCGGTCAGCAAACCCATGACGATTAACAACGCTACCGCAAGCGTTCCTGGTCTATCCACATCAAGTAATTTCACACCACGGTATTCCAATGCGCAATTGCACGGATACGCCTACTGGAGTTTCCTTGATCAAGAAAACAACCTGACACCCTATTTGCCTGGCACTTATCTAGGATCTAAAAACATCTTGAACTTGGGCGTTGGCTTCCTGCATCAAAAGAACGCGATGTGGAACTTAAATGAAGAAAAATCAGACACCCTTTTCCATAGACTCTCTTTATTAGGAATAGATCTATTCTTTGAAAAGAACATCAATGCGGAGAAAAAAAATACGCTTTCCATTTACAGTGCATGGAGTTTTCAGGATTTTGGCCCCAATTATTTTCGCAGTATCGGGGTAATGAATCCCATGAATGGATCTTCCGTTTCCAATACAATAGGATACGGAAATGCACAACCGCTCATTGGCACAGGTAGTACCCAATTTTTTCAATTGGCCTATTTATTCAAGCATAATCTTCTCCACAACTGGGGTACATTACAAGTATTCTATAATGGACAGTACAATCAGTTTGAAGCCTTCAAAGATGATTGTGCAACCCATGAAGCGGGTGTGAATTGGCTGATTCAAAACAACCATACCAAAATCAGCTTAGCCATTCAAAATCGTCCTCTATTTGATCAAGGTAACGAAATACAAAAACCCCAAGTCAATGGACGACGAAATTGCTATATGATGCAATTTCAATTTTTTATATAATTCCAATTCATTTTCGCAAAATAAAAAGGGGCTGAAATCAGCCCCTTTTTTAAAACATTCTCATTTCAATTACTCAA
>CAYQUT010000046.1:0-10266 GCA_964420985.1 uncultured Chryseobacterium sp. | reverse complement strand
CTTCATCCCTTCATCCCTTCATCCCTTCATCCCTTCATCCCTTCATCCCTTCATCGCATTAACTCCCCAAAACGGCCTTCTCAATCATCCCAACAGCTTCCTCCATCTGCTCAGCAGTGATGCACAAAGGTGGGGCAAAACGAATGATATTTCCGTGAGTTGGTTTAGCCAATAATCCCAATTCCGCCATCTTCACACAGATGTCCCAAGCCGCATGTGAATCTTCGTTGTCATTAATAACAATGGCATTCAAAAGTCCTTTTCCACGAACCAATACCACTTTATCGGTTTTGGCTATCAAGGCCTGCATCGCTGTACGAAATTGTTGACCTAGTTTTTCAGCATTCTCTGCCATTTGTTCGTCCTTCAAAACTTGTAGCGCTTCCATCGCAACGACACATGCCAATGGATTTCCTCCGTAGGTTGATCCATGCTCACCTGGCTTGATGGTCAACATAATTTCATCATTGGCCAACACTGCACTCACTGGCATTGTGCCACCGGACAAGGCTTTACCTAATATCAAAATATCAGGTTTAACACCCTCATGGTCACAAGCCAACATGCGTCCAGTTCTGGCCAATCCAGTCTGAACCTCATCCGCAATCATCAAGACATTATATTTGGTACACAAGTCACGCACCCCTTTCAGGTATCCCTCATGGGGCACTACAACACCAGCCTCACCTTGAATCGGTTCAAACATGAAACCCGCAACGTTGGGGTTGTTTTTCAAAACCTCTTCTAAGGCTGCCAAATCGTTGTATGGAATTCGTAAATACCCTGTCATGTAGGGACCAAAACCCGCATAGCTGCTGGGATCATTGCTCGAACTAATAGCGGCCAGCGTCCTTCCCCAAAAATTTCCATCAACAAAAACCAATTGCGCTTCATTGTCAGGAATACCTTTCACAGTATACCCCCACTTGCGCGCCAATTTCACAGCCGTCTCTCCTCCCTCAACACCGGTATTCATGGGCAATACCTTATCGTATCCAAAAAAATCAGTGATGTATTTTTCGTAAACACCCAACTGGCTGTTGTAAAAAGCACGTGAAGTCAGGGTTAGTTTTTGGGCTTGTTCAATAAATTTTGAGATGATTCTCGGATGGCAATGCCCTTGATTGACGGCAGAGTAGGCCGAAAGAAAATCCAAATATTTCTTTCCCTCGACATCCCAAACATGCACTCCATCTCCTTTGTCCAGAACAACAGGAAGGGGGTGATAATTGTGCGCGCCATATTGGTTTTCCCAATCCATGGCCAATTGACTGGTCATTTCAGTTGGATTCATTGCAATTTCATTTTTCGCAAAGGTAATGTCTTCGTAAATTTGCACCTCAATAAAAGAAAAAGATGTCAAAAAGAACGTTCACCATGATCAAACCAGACGCTACTGCTGCTGGTAACACAGGAAAAATTATCGACAAAATCATCGAAGCTGGTTTCAGCATCAAGGCGATGAAATGGACAAAATTGAGCTTAGCAGATGCTCAAAAATTTTATGAAGTACATGCTGAGCGTCCGTTTTACGGAGAGTTGTGCGAGTACATGAGCAGCGGTCCAATCGTTGCGGCTATCTTGGAAAAGGACAACGCTGTCGAAAGTTTCCGCAATTTAATTGGTGCTACTGATCCAGCCAAAGCTGAGCCAGGTACCATCCGTGCCATGTTCGCTACCAGCATTGCTGCTAACGCTGTACATGGTTCTGATTCAGACGAGAACGCAGCCATCGAAGGATCTTTCTTCTTCGCGGGTCGTGAATTAGCATAATGACTTTTAATACAACATTGTGATGAGTAAAATTAAAGTGGCCAATCCCATCGTTGAGATGGACGGGGATGAAATGACCCGAATCATTTGGAAAAGTATCAAAGACAAATTGATCTTCCCTTACTTGGAATTAGACATCAAGTATTTTGACTTGGGAATGGAAAATCGCGATGCAACAGATGACCAAGTTACTGTTGATGCTGCGGAAGCCACTTTGAAGTACAATGTCGCAGTGAAATGCGCTACCATCACTCCTGATGAAGCGCGTGTTAAGGAATTTGGTTTGAAAAAGATGTGGAAGTCACCCAACGGTACCATTCGTAACATTGTGGGAGGTACCGTTTTTCGTGAGCCCATCATTTGCTCCAATGTCCCTCGCTTGGTTCCCGGTTGGACCAAGCCGATTAACATCGGCCGCCATGCTTTTGGGGATCAATACCGCGCCACAGATACTGTAATCAAAGGAAAAGGTAAGTTAACCATGACCTTTACTCCAGAAGATGGTGGTGAAGTAAAGTCTTGGGATATTTACAACTATGAAGGCGATGGAGTAGGCATGGCCATGTACAATACTGACGAGAGCATTTACGGTTTTGCCCGTTCTTGCTTCAACCAAGCTTTGATGCGCAATTGGAACTTGTATTTCTCTTCTAAAAACACCATTTTAAAAGCTTACGATGGTCGTTTCAAAGACATCTTTCAAGAGGTGTATGAGCAAGAATACAAAGATCAATTTGCTGCTGCAGGCATCACTTACGAGCACCGCTTGATTGACGACATGGTAGCGTTTTGTTTGAAGAGTGAAGGTGGTTTTGTTTGGGCTTGTAAAAACTACGATGGTGATGTGCAATCTGATATCGTGGCGCAAGGTTTCGGTTCTTTGGGATTGATGACCTCTGCTCTGATCACCCCAGATGGTAAAACCATGGAAGCGGAAGCCGCACACGGTACAGTAACCCGTCACTACCGCCAACACCAACAAGGAAAAAAGACATCTACCAATCCCATCGCTTCCATATTTGCTTGGACGCAAGGTTTGGCTTTCCGAGGAAAGTTGGACGGAAATGAGGACTTGATTCGCTTTGCCAAAACATTAGAGCAAGTTTGTGTTGAAGTAGTGGAATCGGGAAAGATGACCAAAGACTTAGCCGTTTGCATCCATGGTGATAAAGTACAACCAGAACATTATTTGTACACGGAAGATTTCTTGGATGTAATTGATGAAGCGTTGAAAGCCAAAATGGCCTAATCGTTGTAAAATAGATCAAAAGAGCTGTCCTTCAGGGCAGCTTTTTTTTTGGACCTGTTCCAGCTATCCGTTCCTAGTCCTCGGTCCGCTGCGCGGCCCTGCGGGCTATCCACTACTATCTGGGGTAGGGGGTCGCTGCTTTTATTTTCAATTTACACAAAGGATTGAGTAATTTTACTCAGTGTATTGAGTAAAGTAAATTTTTTAATTTTTTTCAATGAATAGATCTTTGGTTTTAATGGTTGCTTTTGGGTTGATGCGTTTTATTTCAATTGGTCAAGACTGCATCGACTATGTTCTACATTTTCAATCCAATGTAACTGCTGGTGGACCCACAGGTCTCTTTTACAATGTGACAGCCGCCAACTTGAGCATTGGTAGCGGATCTGTTCAGTTTGATAATCTGCAAACAGAACATTGGGATACATTGTGTATGACGGCGGGTTGCAATCTGTCCATTACCATTGATATGGCTGGTGCTCCTCAGACTGGTGCTTTTGATTTTCAAGTGTACGCTTTTGGATGGCCACTGCAATTCATGTCCTATGATGTCAATGGGACATTAATCAATGCAACTTTTTGCTCAACCATCGGTTGTCCCAATCAGATTCAATCGCAAATGATCGATTGCGATTCGTATGACTTTTATGTCCCCGCTTATGTTGGTAACGTTAGTTGGGATTTTGGTGATGTTTCCAATGATCCAATAGGTACGTATCAGCAACATACATATGCCCAAGATGGTATTTATAACGTTATTGCAATGGTAGATGCGGCTGGGTGCGGTCCGGAATATACACTGGTTTTGCCTGTCAATGTAGATTGTAATACTACACAACTTTGTCCTACCCAATTGGTTTTCGATACGCTGACTTGTCAGGAATATTACATCCATTTTGACACCCCAGCTCCAGGCTCTGTGGATTGGCAAGTGGATGGTTTTGCTTTTTCTACTCCTACGGCGGATATGACTTATTTTTTAACCAATGGCCAACACACTATTTTGGCTATTTATCACCCAACGGGATGGGAGGGGTGTACCATGGGAGGTTGTGCAGATTGCCCCATCACCTTTTATGATACAGTCACCGTAGCGTGCGAGGTTTGTCAGCCGGTATTCATGGGGTTCACCAGTGTGCCGGATTTAGGGGGTACTGAGATGTTGTATTATACAATAACCAATGAGGAAGGCAATGTGGTCAATGAAGGGCAAGTGAATTTCACACCCAATCAACCTGTTTTTGATTTTTATGATTGTTGGATGGATGGTTGTTACTTTCTAGATATTTGTTCTGAGGGTGCGGTAGCGGATTCAAATTTTATCGTCGACGTTATTGAACCTTTGGTCATCATCAGCAATGAACAGTACACAACGGGTGTTTGCAATGGACGATTGTTGCAATTGGGTTTCAATAGTGATTGTCAAAATTTGCCAAGCGATACCTGTTCTGGATCATGGTTGTCTTGGAGTACAACAGCAACTTATTTGAATGTTCCCCCAGTATTCAATATGGATACCTTGATTTGGTCTGTTATAGATGGGTCGGGAAATGAATTGGCCAGCGGCATGCAAGGTATTTCCGATGAATTTCCTCTTTGGGAAGATTCTTTATGTTTGTCATCCCCGTTGACCTGTTATCAGGTAAGCATAGAGCTGGTAGACAGCCTCATGGGGTTGACCTATTTGGATTATTCTTTTTCGGCCAATGGGCTTGAACAAAATGGATTTTTAAATATGGTTGAAAATGAAGCTTTGATTAATTTCGAATTTCTTCAAACGGTCAATTGTTTTGAAACCAATGTATCTGAATCAGCAAAGGTAGATTTGACATTATTTCCCAATCCAGCCAATGATTACATCGTTTTAAATACAAGTGGTCTAAACCAAGAAGACCAAATCGTCGTTTTCAACAACATAGGGGAAAAGGTGTTGACACACAAAGGCAGTGCATTGCACAATTTCACTATTGATGTCAGTGGCCTGGCTTCTGGTATTTATTCAGTGATGGTAGGTCAACAGGTGGTAAGATTGGTTATTGAGCGATAGGAGAGAGGAAATACCTCATTTGTGGTATTGTTTTGAGAAACCCCATTTTTGAATCTTTGCTTTATCAAGAAAGATTCTAAATAATGATAAAACCAATTGCCCTATCAATGTTAGCGTGTGCTGTGACAACGCTTACATTAGCTCAACCCAAATCCCATCCCCGTATTCTCCCTCCTTCGAGCATTACAAGAGATACCCTGCTCAAGCCCATGGTATTCTTTGATTACTCCAAAAAGGCCACTACCGAATTTCTTCCTGAATGGAAAGAGGGCATCGTCTATGCCGGAAAATCAACTTATGAAGTAACGGTTAAAAATCTTCAGGTAGACGCTACGGGAAACGCAGCCCGTCAATGGATGGCGAAGGTTCCTGGAATGACCATTTGGGAAAGTGATGGCTCAGGTTTAAATACTTCCATCGCTACCCGTGGTTGGTCTCCCAATCGCTCTTGGGACTTGAATGTGCGCATGGATGGTATGGACATCGCCTCTGATCCTATGGGTTACCCAGAAGCTTATTATACTCCACCAACAGAATTCATCGCTGGGATTCAATTGATTAAAGGTGCAGGTGCCTTGGCATACGGAACCCAATTTGGTGGTTATTTGAATTACAATACGGTAGAGCCCGTTCAAAAAAAATGGGGCTACCAAGGAGCCTATTCCATTGGCTCTTTCAATACGCAAAGCATGTTTCATGGAGTTTCTGGCTCACAGAACAAATGGAAGTATGGCGTTTGGATTCAACAACGCGAAGGGGATGGTTGGAGACAAAATAGCGCTTACAAAACCCAAAACGCTTTGGTGAAGTTGGGAAGAAGTTTGGGCAATGGTTTTTCTGTTGATTTTTTGTACAACAAGCATTTCTCCACAGCCCAACAGCCCGGGGGTCTCACAGATGTCCAATGGCAGTTAGATAAAACATACTCCAACAGAACCAGGAATTGGTTCAACTTGGATTGGCAGGTGGTTGGTTTATCACTGGTTCAAAGGAAGGAAAACCACTTCTGGTCTAACAAATTGAGTTATATGAGAGGTGAGCGCAATTCCATTGGTTTCGTTAAGAGCATTGACGTTGAGGACAAATGGGATCCAACAAGTGGGTATGCCAATAGACAATTGGATATGGATCTATACAACAACTGGTCTTTTGAATCGCGTTATACCCATTTTGTTCATGACAAAGTGAGCCTGAGTGGAGGGGTACGCGGATTCAAAGGAACAACGGATAGGGCTAAAAGCATTGAAGGAAATAATGGAGAGGACGCAGATTTTAGCTTGAAAGAAGGAGGGGTATTTGAACGTGAATTGGATTATTCTTCAACAAACGCCGCTGCATTTTCTGAGTTGATTATCAAATTGGGCAAGGTGACTTTTATTCCTGGAGCCAGGTATGAGTACATGGAGAATACAGTTCAAGGAAAATATAGCTTGAACTATGAAATAGGCCGTCAACAGAAAAACCGCAATGTTTTGTTGTTTGGGGCAGCAATGGAATACCATTTGAATCCTGAAAATGAAATTGTTGTAAATTACAACAGATCTTTTAGACCTGCATTGTTTTCAGAGTTAACCCCTGCAGCAACAACGGATGTTATCAATCCGGATTTGAAGGATGCGCAAGGATACAACATCGACGCATTTATTCGTGGGAAAGTCATGAAGAGCAGATTGCATTACCAACTGGGAGGTTATTACACGTTGTATGCAGATAAGATTGGCAATTACACATTGAACGGTACACGCTATGTGACCAACATTGGCGATGCCTTAAACAAAGGTGTTGAAGCCTTGTTGGACTATCGCTTGGGATTACCCAATAAACATTGGTCTTTGAATGTCTGGGCAGCACTTTCCATCATGGATGTGAAATATACCTCTTGGAACGATCCAAGCATAACGGATGTCTCTAAAAACCGTCAAGGAAATTTCGTTGAGTACGCACCCAATTACATCCATAGAGCAGGTCTAAATGGCTCATACAAGAAGTGCTCAGCACAGGTGACCTCCAATTGGGTGTCCTCTGTATACACTGATGCTCTGAATACAGAACCATCGGACGCAAAAGCAACCAACGGAAAAATTCCAGCTTATCACTTGATGGATGTCTCCTTGAAATACAATTTTGTAAACGCCCTTCAAGCGCAATTGAATGTGAACAATTTGTTGGATGTCAACTATGCAACACGCCGCTCAGGTGGATACCCGGGCCCTGGTTTGTTACCTGGTTCACCAAGAACAATTACCTTCTCCTTGTATCTGAATTTGTAATCGAAAATTTGTTTGTTTATCTTGCCTAAAAAACAGATTCAATGAATAATTTAACATTAACACTGCTGGGTGGTTTGACCCCACTTTTAATCGGATTTATCTGGTATAGCGATAAAGCTTTGGGTAAGGCATGGAAAAAGGAAATTGGTTTTGTGGATGATGGCAATCCGCCCACAGGACTTTGGAAAATACTTTTATTCTCCTACGTTTTCGGAGTCATGATCATGTTCTTTATGCCATCCTTGGTGATTCATCAGTATCATATGGTATCAACCTTGTACGGAACTGATGGTTTTGGAAAAGATGGTTCTGTGGTGCAACAGTTTTACAACGACTTTGTGCGTGATTACGGTATGAAGTATCGAACCTTCAAGCACGGCGCATTGCACGGCACCATTACAGCCATTTTCTTTATTTTCCCCATCATTGGATTAAATGCACTTTTCGAAAAGAAAACGTTTAAATACATTTTTATTCATGTAGGTTATTGGGCGCTGACTTTAGCTGTTATGGGAGGATTAGCTTGTCAATTTTATACAATAGCCATTTAAAGAATTTACATCCTTTTGATGACTCTTAAACGGTGAGACTGCTCACCGTTTTCTTTTTTTATACCCTCATTGTCCAACGTATCCAATCGCACCTCACCCGAAGCATGAATGATACTTGGAAAATGCTGACCATCCTTTTTGAGAAGGATACCAACATGAATGATCTTTCCTTCTGCATTGTCAAAGAATGCAACATCACCAGTTTTTGTTTCTTCAATGAATGAGACTACTTCGCCGCAATCTGCCTGCTGATAAGCATCTCGTGGAAGGTTGATTCCCATTAAACGAAAAACGATTTGGGTAAATCCGGAACAGTCAATTCCAGCATGTGTCCTACCTCCCCACAAATAGGGAGTTCCCAGAAAAGATAAAGCGCACGATTCAATGTTGTCCCAAGATGGATATTCATTGGCAAACGGAACATAGCTTCCGGCAGGATAAAAGCGATTGTTACGAAAAACAGGGCAGGGTAGTGGTGTTGTAAGAGGTTCTATAACCAATGATTCACCCAGTTGTTTGTGATCCACATAACCCTTGTAACCATCAATGGCACTTTTGATCTTACTCCATTTCTCAAAGCTTTCAATGATAGAAAACGACTCTCCAAACAAGAGCTGACTGATGATTTCGCTCTTATCAGAAGGCTCCGCACGCAGAGGTACAACGGCTAAAGTGCAAACACGATTCATGCAGCGAAAATATAAACTTTGAGATTCGTTAACAGACAAAAAATAATTGTAAATCAATAAAAAACGTATATTTGACTAAATCTTTCAATTATGTGGAGAGAAATTGACAACAAACTAGTCCGAGAATTCAGATTCAAAGACTTTCAAGAAGCGTTCACATTCATGACGCGCGTTGCCTTGATTGCAGAGCGCATGGATCACCACCCCAACTGGTTCAATGCCTACAATTACGTACGAATTGAATTGTCCACAACGGAAGGCGCTGAGATGGTAACCGATAGAGACAGAAAGATGTCTCATGCCATTGATGCCATTTTAGAATAAAAAAATTTGGATTTGTAAAATCATTGTCTATATTTGCACTCTCAAAAAAAAGAAGCATGTTAATTATACCCGTAAAAGAAGGCGAAAGCATCGATAGAGCACTTAAGAAGTTCAAGAAGAAATTTGAAAAGACAGGTGTTGTGAAAGAATTAAGAGCTCGTCAGCAGTACACCAAGTTCAGTGTAAAGCGCAGAGAAGAGATCAAGCATGCTGTTTATGTGGCTAAAATGAAATCTGAAGAACTTTAGTTCTTAATTTGAATTATATTTGAGGGTAGGCTTTGCTTACCCTTTTTTTTTATGCAAATCGATGAATTCAAGCAATATCTGGAGGTGGAGCGTCATCAATCGCCGCACACAGTGGAAGCTTATGTTCGAGATTTGCGCCAATTTGAGCGTTTTCTCAATGAAAATGAATTTCCCAATGAGGACAAGGAAATCAAAACAACGTTCGTAAGGCAATGGATAGCCCATTGGATGGATCAAGAATTGGAGATTGCCAGCTTGCACCGAAAGTTGGCCAGTGTGAGTGGGTATTTTCGTTATGCCAATAAGCGGGGATGGGCTGATCACAATCCCGTCAAAGGAATCAAGAAACCCAAATTAAAGAAACGACTTCCAGAATATTTGGAGCAAAATCAAACGGAGCAATTCTACAGCAGCGCTCAGCTCGAAAATTGGAAAGATTATACCGCTCAATTGATTGTTCAGTTTTTGTATGAAACGGGTTTGAGAAGGGCTGAAATCATTGGATTGAAAAACAATGATGTGGATACTTATAATGGACAAATCAAGGTGTTGGGAAAACGAAATAAAATGCGCATTGTGCCCATCAATTCGGATTTGATGAGAAGAATTCAAGAGTATTGTCAGTCAAAAAAAGAATATTTTGACAGCATCAATAAGTTGGATTGGAATCGTGAAGCTTTATTCATTTCTGTTGATGGAGGTCCACTGACGGCGGGGAAAATATACCCTATGGTGAAAGGCATTTTATCTAAAATTACAACCAAGCAAAAGCGCAGTCCTCACTTGCTTCGGCATACATTTGCCACACAAATGTTGAATGAGGGAGCAGACCTCAATGTGATCAAAGAAATTTTGGGACATAGCAGTTTGGCTGCCACCCAGGTATACACCCATGTTAGTATTTCCAAGCTGAAACAAATGCATGAAAAATTGCATCCGAGAAATGATTAAAAAAAAAATCATTGGAAGTTTGTACAAACAAAAAATATTACTACATTTGCACCCCTTGATTTTGCGTCAAGGGAGGTTCTTTGAAATATAGATCGTTTTTAAAGTGATAAATGCCGGTGTAGCTCAGCTGGCCAGAGCAGCTGATTTGTAATCAGCTGGTCGGG
>CAYQUT010000045.1:0-10852 GCA_964420985.1 uncultured Chryseobacterium sp. | reverse complement strand
GGACAATCACTAAAAACAACAGTTAAACTGTAAACTTTTTTTAGGACGGGTCAAACCACCCCGGCTCTGCTGACGCAGAACCACCCCTCCTCCCGAATCATCGGGACGCTTACGCAGCAGGAGGGGAGATGGATGTGCTTTATGCAATATACCCGAATCCCACATCAACAGGTAGTTTTGTATTGCAATACAACGGAAAAGAGATGAGTGATGAGGAGACGAGTGATAAAGATAGAAACGAGCTTGTGATGATGGATATCACCGGTAAGGTTGTGTTTAAAACACAAGTTGTCCTAGACGGCAACGCTGTGGAAATCGAGTTTGGCAGCTTAGCCAGTGGGGTGTATATAGTGATGGTGGGTGAGGAGCGTATGCGGTTAGTTGTTCAGTAGTTCGGTAAATCGGTGGTTCAGTAGATTGGTAAATTTCCCCTCCTGCTTTTACAAAGTAAAAGAAAGGAGGGGTGGCTCGGCTTGCCGAGACGGGGTGGTGTTCATTGCAGTGAATCGTTCCCGACAGCGAAGCTCGTCGGGACAGGGACGGGCCCAGACGAGCTATGCTGTCTGGGCAGGGGTGGTTTGTATTGCGGTTATAATAAAATACAAAACGCAGAGCTCACCAAGATTGCACAAAGTACGCAAAGAGGAAACTTAATACCGTAGCAATGCTTCGCTATTTGCGATAGCCTGATGTCCTTTGCGTTACATTAAAATACAAAACCGCCATGCACGTTTGATTTCCATCCGTCCTTCAACACCCTTATTTTAACCAAAAATTAAGAAAAAAAGCACAGTTTAATGACATGAAAATGAGGATTATCACTTTTCTTTGCATGCCGTTTTTGGAAATTTACCATGAAAATGATTTGGAAGGTTTTTGTTTTAACTGTAACATTATGGTTATCAGGCGTTTGCGTGTTGGCCCAGCCTGTTGCAAGCATTACTTCTCAGTCATCAGTCGATCAACTCAGCGCGTTGTGGCTAACGAACATAAAAGCCGAAACAGCATCCACCACTTCTTTGCCACTTGAAAGTGTTCCTGGCCTTTGGCCCAATCTTCAAATGGGCGACGCTCCTGAAGTATTGAAGCAAATTGAGCAGTATTATAGTCAGAAAGCCAGGGCAACCAGAGCGGATTACGGTTTGTCATGGAATACCAATATTGTCCAGAATTTTGACCCTCAACCCACCGAAGAGAATCTTTTTTACAAGTCCAAAACCACAACGGGCTTCAATTGGGACATCTTGTCCGGCGGTCTGGTGGCCAATGGTTTGGAGTCAAAGGCGCTGACCAATGAAAAAAATATTGAATTGCTTGCGGCCCAAGAAAACAGAAATCAAAGTATCTCTTATTCGAGCAAGAACAATATTTTGTTTTTGTTCAATGCCCAAAAAATTAATATCCTCGAAAAAAAGAAAAAGTTGCTCCAAGATGAAATCGTCATTCTAAAACAGGCGGTATCGTTTTACCCAGCATTGAATGAAGAATTGTATACGGCCTACGAGCAGTTAATGGAGACCAACGGACAAATTCAGACCTACCGTGGTTTTAATGATGGTATGACCGGTGTTTTAAAAATTACTGCTGTTGATGCTCAAAAGAGTTGGCCATTGTTTGATATCAATGTTAAAGCTTTGCGCATGCTGTGTAATAGCCATCCCAGCCAAGATAGACAACTTATGCTGCAGGAGGAGAACGATCGCTGGAGAAAGCATTGGGTCAACGAGGTAGGATTGTCTTATAGTTTTAAATACAACTATTTTGATTTACAAGACAACATGCGTGATAGGGCTTTTATTTCAATGGGGTTAAATGCCAATGTGCCCTTGCGCATTTTTAATAAGGATTATCAGTCTTTGAGTACATTGAAGCTGCAAAAGACCAAGTCACAGATTAAGGTACAGGACGAGCTGAAATGGACACAAATGTCCACACTGGTGTATGAATACAGATACAAATTAAAACAATATGCCGTTGCAGTGGGTAAACAGGATTTGTTGCGTCAGCAAATGAATGTTTACGGAGAACAATCCAAAATCAACACGGAATATTTCCAGCCCTTAAAAGCGTTGAGTGGCTTATTGAATTTGTGGAATTTAGAAATTGAGAAATTGGATGCCCAACAACAGTTGTATTTGAAGTTGGGCGATATCCATGGTTTATTGCCAGAAGAAAACGTTTCTCAGTACATTAGACCTTGGTCACCTTATGAAGAACCCATCGCTTTTCAAACAGAGGAGAATGTGAAGACGGGTAGTCGGGGCATGTATGTTTGGTCCAAGACCATTGCTCAGCGTGAACCTTCAGCCATTACCGAGAAGATGGTGCAATGGGGGATTCAAGAAGTATACCTTTCCGTAGGCAATGATGCTGATCAAGTACAACGATATAAAACATTGGCCAATCAGTTGCAACAAAAGGATATTGCTGTTCACCTTTTGATAGGAAAAAATCAATGGTTAAAAGGGGAGGCAACTGAAAAGCTAGATAGTGTCTGGAGAAAATTGAATGGGGTAGTTTTAGCAGGCGTGCACATCGATATCGAGCCCCATGCGATGGATGAATACAAGGCAAACAAGGATAGCTTGATGTTACTTTATACCAACATGGTGGCTAAGTTGCATCAATGGGCGGATGAAAAAGGAGTGTTTTTGGGTTTTGCCATTCCGTTGTATTATGATGCAAAAGTTTTGAATGTATTAAAAGACAACAGTGATCAAGTAGTGTTGATGGCGTATGAGACATCTGGAGTGGAATCCATCAAAAGAAGATCAGAGGAAGAGTTGTCTTTGATTGGGGATAAGTTGAGCATCGCGTTGAGTGCAAAGGATTATACTTTGCGACAAGACATGGAAAATGATATGAACTCCATGTCCCCATGGCTGAGGAGCAAACGCTTTGCAATCCATGATTTTGAATCCTATTCATCTTTAAATCCATAAGCTTTGAAAAGTGTAAATTTTAAACGACAAGGCTCCGATATACGGGTCATCAATGAGAAAGCATTGGTGAAAAAGAAGCGTCAGTGGGATCGGATAATCTATTTTGTTGTCTTTTTTCTGTTATTGGGTAGCTTGGCTTATTTTATCTTTTCAAGATTATTTTATGTCAAAGCGGACGGACACATTTTGTATGAAAACGTGAACGTGCGATTATTGGAAGACAGCAGAATCATTGATTATTTTGTGAATGTCGACGACACCATTATGATTGGTGATACCTTATTCAGTTACGTTGAATCTTCCGATGAGACAGAAAGTGATGTGAAACTAAGAATGTCGGGGGTTAGCACAACAGGGAGGGTTCAGAACAACAACGACTGGATAGATCGTGAAATCATTTCATTAGAGCAAAAAATAAATTTGAATAGGGTCAAGATTGCGGAGAATCAACAACTCATGGCTACCTATCAAAAGGAGTTATCCACCATCAAATCCCAAGTTCAGCTAGGAGTCATTCCCCAATCACACTTGCAAAACAAGTTGAATGATATTACCAGAATGGATGCTGAGTTGAAAAGATTGGAAGGTGAAATTATTGAGTATCAAACAACCATAGATAAGCTCAACAGCAAAAGGGTAGAGATTCCATTGGAACGTCCTATGCTGGCTGAAGCTGAAGGACGCAGCAGCGGGGACGATAACAAATTGAAATTTTACATATCGCCTTTTGAAGGAAGTGTGAACCGCATTTATACGCGTCCTTATGAAACCTGTTTGAAGTCAGAAATTTCCATGTCCATTCACAGAACTTCTCCTGTGTTTGTACGTGCATATTTTGAGCAATCGGATATCGATCATTTTAATGTCGGTGATCGATTTGAGGTAGAGTTCCCCAATGGAGAGACCTCACATGGTATTGTACAACGTTTCTATTATTCGACCATTCCATTACCGGAGGAGTATCAGAAACGCTTTGAGCCCACCACACGGACCATCGCTGGGGATATTTATCCCAGTGATTCGATTGAGGAAGTAAAGTGGAAGAATTATTACAAAATGGGTGTTCAAGTCAAGAAATTCAAGTACTAAGAAATGAGTTATCAGAGTTTTAAGATGGGGCAGACATTGGTACTGAAGATTACTTCAGACAGTGGTTATTCCTTTCCTTTTTTGATGGGGCATGATGCTGTTATCATTGACTCACCCAATGTTGATTTTGTTCGAAGTACTGTTTATGCCATTCGGCGCCACCATCAACCTGAGGTGTATTTGAAACCCATTTTTGTGCAACGTTATTCCGCCAAGTCGTCCGCTGTTTTGGGTCTATTGGTGGATGGTTTTATCGAAGGATCGATGGATCAAGAGCAGTTGCAACAAAAGACCAATGAGGTATTTGTTCGATCATTGGATCTTTCGAGTAAGGTTCCTTCAGGACAATATGGAATGGTGATGAAAAAGGCTTTGGATTTGATGTATACAAGGCAAACAAAGGCCATTGATCCCATTTTAGATCCTTATTCCATCATTGGTTACGCTTATCCGACAGTATCCATGTCTTTTGAACCACATGAGGAAACAGAGGTTTTGGCTGCATTGGATTGGGCAGAAGCCAACGGATACATCTGGCCTGATTTTGTGGAAAAAATTTATTTGTGCAACCAGTGTTCCGCCGGTTTGTTGCTGTTTAGGGAAGTCTGTCCCCATTGCAGCTCATCCAATACTTATGGTGAAGATTTGGTCCATCATTTTCCATGTGCCTACATCGGCCCTATTTCAGATTTTCAAAAGGCCGATACCGATGCATTGAGTTGTCCCAAATGCAACAAGAATCTACATCACGTAGGAGTGGACTACGATAAGCCTGCTGTATTGAATCATTGTAATGAATGTGATAGCCGCTTCCAAGACATTTTTGTGAAGGCCAAGTGCATGCATTGCTCCCATGATACCGATGTGCAATTTCTTCAAGCCAGAAATATCTATGCCTATAAGCTCACCAAGAAGGGCAGACTGGCCATTACAGAAGGATTGACAGAAATGGATGAGAAACCTCATTTGGCGTTGGAAGAAATTCAGGACGAAAAAACTTTTGAGACTTTATTGCATTTCGATTTTATTCATGCTGCAGGACAGCCACAATGGCGGCACGAGTTGAATGGATTGGTCATAGGAAACATCAATGAATTTAGTTCACATTTTGGTGGTTTTAAAAAGCAAAGTCTCATCAGAGAGTTAGCGGATATCATCAAAGGAGAAATGACGATGAAGGATTTTATAACCCTGAACAATCAAGGTCATTTTATCTGGACCAAGCGGGTTGCGTTGGAATCACTGACGGATGGAGCGCAGATGGAGCAGGTTTCGACATTAATAAAGAAGCTCATCGCAGAAAATTATCAGGCTTTCAATTTGGATTTGAATCAAGTTGTGTTGGATTACAACGAGTGCAAGAGCGGAGAGCAGTTGATGAAAAGCATGCGCAATAAATTGAATCGTGAATGAATTTCGTAGATGATTTCATCAACTTTGTTCAGTTTATCAGTTTTGGTAAGTTCTTCCGTTATTTTTATTTCTTCGTCATTTTTGAGTTTTTAAGGTTCTTCTTGTTTGAGTTATTTGTGCTCATTTTGTGGCGCTTTACTAAGAAATTTAGGAAGGATAAAATTACCAAGGCCCACTATGAGTTTTGGACGAGAATGCCGTTGGTTTCCATCATTGTTCCGGGTAAAAATGAAGGGAAGCACATATTCAAATTGGTTCAATCTTTAAAGCATCAGACGTATCAAAATTTTGAGTTGATTATCATTGACGACGGAAGTGATGATGAGACAGAACGCATCTGCCGCAGTTTAGAGAGAAACGGAATGATTGATCTGTTTGTGCGCAATGAGGTTCGGGGAGGAAAAGCATCAGCAGCCAATTTGGCGTTGCGATTGTCCAAGGGAGAGTTTGTGGTGCATTTGGATGCAGATTGTTCTTATGATGCGGATGCCATGGAAAATATTGTGAAATTGTTTTACACGGATCCATTGATTGGTGGGGTGGGCGGAAATGTTCAGGTCAGGAATTACAAAGAATCCTTGGTGGCTACTTTTCAGGCGATTGAATATTTTGATAGTATTTCTATTGGTCGTATTTCCAGTAGTGAGTTGGGTATTTACCGCGTCATCAGTGGAGCATTTGGAGCGTTCAGAAGAGATGCATTGGATAAAATTGGCGGATGGGATGTTGGACCTGGTTTGGATGGTGATATAACAGTGAAGTTAAGAAAGATGGGCTATAAGGTGAAATATGAGCCATCAGCCATCTGTAAAACTGCAGCCCCTGATACATTTAGGAAATTGGCCAAGCAGCGTTTACGCTGGGATAAAAGTTTGGTTCGATTCCGACTAAGAAAACACATCGATGTTCTATTGCCCTCTAAGAATTTTTCATGGTTGAATTTTATTTCATTTATTGAAAATATCTTTTACAACTTGATATTGAATTTCAAGTGGTATTTCTACATCGTGGATATTCTGTTCAATTTTACCTCTTTGCTTCCCTTTATCTTGTTGACCAATCTTTGCTTGTACACGGTCAACTATTTTTTGAAGTTCGTTATTTTCTCCGCCTTTCGTTTGTCTCAGAAAGAACCCATCGCCTACTTTTTACCCTATCTGCCGGGTATGGTGTTGTACTTTGGATACTTCCTTCGGTTCGTTCGAACCAAGGCTTATTTGCAAGAGTTGATTTTCAAAGAGTCGTACAATGATCCTTGGAACCCTCCCAAGTCATCCGCCTTTGCCAAGAAAATGCGATTATAGGTAACCTCTCGTATGCAATTTTCGTTCATTCCATTTTAGATTAAAAATTTATGCGTCGGTTTTTTGTTTGTTCAGTTCTTTTGATTTTTTTGTCCTTTATGGCAACTGAAAATTCTTTGAATGCTCAAAGAGTTCAAGTGGGTTTGATGGATTTGACCATTAAGAACAGTGAAACCAACTATTCTCGTATCCGCTCCTGCAGGCATTTGCTTCAGGTGAGTGGGGTGCCTTATCGCGAGAGCAATGTGCTGGACTCTCTGTTGCAATATCCGGTGTTAATGTTGTCTCCTGTTGTTTTATCGGCAACATTTACTTCATCGGAGAAGGCTAAGCTCATTCAATATGTTCAAGAAGGTGGGGTGTTGATAGCCTCTTCGATGAGAGATCCAGCGCTGTACGGACTTTTTGGCGTTTCAACCTATACTACACACACGGATTTAAAACGGATGTACTGGCACAACACTCAGGAGCCGGATTATTTTCACCGTATTGATGATCCGTTAGAAACCATGATATCATTGGCTGACAGCACAGAATCTTTTTCTTCGGCTTTTAATATCCGATCTTATACTGCCGCAGGTGACGCAGAGGTATTGGCTCATTATGAGAATAATTTAGCAGCCGTCATTCATCATGAATACGGGGAAGGACATACTTTTTTATTGGGTTTGGATCTGCGTGACGTGGTGATGCGCAATTTGATTAACAGTGATCTCAATGCCCACAGGACCTATTCCAACGGTTTTGAGCCTACGACAGACACTTTTATTTTTTTTATTACCAACATCATACGCAAACATGCCGAACATACTGTGCGGGTTCATACTTGTCCAGATTGTGAATCGGGGGTGGTTATGGTGACCCATGATATTGACAGTCGGACGGCCATGGACAGTATGTCCATTTTTGCAGATTATGAGCAAGAGTATGGCATTCACAGCATGTACAACATCACCACGCGGTATTTTGCTGATTCTTGGATGACCGCATTTTATCCCATTTCTCTGGATAAGGTGGAATACGTGAAGAGTAAGGGACAAAAATTAGCCTCACATTCAGTTGGCCATTTTCCGGATTATTACAACGCCACTACTTTTCCATTATCCACATTGGGCAATACACAGCAAGGTTATCAGCCCCGTTATTACAACGGGGTTACAACGGGAGGAAATGTTTATGGTGAGGTGGAGGTTTCCAAGTATTTATTAGAATCCAATCACAATGTACAAGTGAGGTCTTTTAGAGCAGGACACCTGGCTTTTAATCCAAGACTTCCCAAGGCGCTAGAGGATTTGGGATATCAGTTCAATTCTACTTTTTCAGCCAATGATGTATTGACCAATTTTCCTTTTTTTGATATTGATGAACTCAAATTTTCAGGAGCACAAACCAATGTGTTGGAAATTCCGATGACGATTTCTGATGCTTCTGCTTCCATTCCTTTCAATGAGGAAAACTACAGCAGCTATGCCCAGAACTGGATTCATATTACCCAGAAGAATTTGGCCAATAATGCGCCAACGGTCTTGTTGATTCACCCCAACAGAGGTTACAAGCTATTGGCAGAGCAACAGTTTGTCAATGGATTGGGAGCCGATTTAAAGTACATGTTCTTAGATGATTTCGGTGACTATTGGCGTTCTAGACTACAGGTGCAAATTGAAACAGAACTGTCCAACGACACCTTGTACGTAACTTGGAATAACTTTAGTCCAGATCAATCTTTGAGTTTGGTGATCGATGAAGTAGAAGAGTTGGATGCTGTGCGTTTTTTTGACGGGCAAGGACAAGAGATGATCGCCGATGCCGTTAATGTCGATTTTGGAGAGACGCGTTTTTGTCATTTTCAATACATCCAAGGGGTTGAAGTTTGTAATGGGGTGGATGATAACAACAACGGGCTCGTAGATGAAGGTCTTGCATTTGCCCAATATGCGGATTTGGACGCCGATGGATATGGAAATGAGTCGAGTATGATTTTGTCTTGTGAGACAACAGCAGGTTATGTTTCCAATAATGAAGATTGTGATGATGCCAACACTGTGATACATCCCAACAATGTCGAGTTTTGTGATAGCTTAGACAATGATTGCAATGGAGGGGTTGATGATGGATTGAGTTATAATCTTTATTTTCAAGATATTGATGAGGATGGTTTTGGTCAAAGTGAAGAAAGTTTGAATGCTTGCAATCAGCCTTTTGGATTTGTTTTACAAGAGGGGGATTGCAATGATTGGGTTTCCATGATCAATCCAGCTGCAATGGAGATTTGCAATGAAATGGATGACAACTGCAATGAGTCAGTTGATGAGGGATTGATTTTTGAAACCTATTATGAGGATCTGGATGAGGATGGTTCAGGAAATATAGAGGTAGCTGTGGTCAAGTGTGTCTTGCCATTTGGTTACGTTGCGCAGCATGGTGATTGTCAGGACAACAATCCCAATGTAAATCCCAATGCCAATGAGCAATGTGGAAATGGGATAGATGATAATTGCAATGGAGAAATAGATGAGGGGTGTGAAGCGGATGGTGATGATGATGGGTATACCAATTTGGAGGATTGCAATGACGATAATTCAATGATTAATCCAGGTATGAGTGAGACATGTAATGATTTGGATGACAATTGTGATGGATTGATAGATGAAAATTTGGAGCAATATCAATACTTTGCTGATTTTGACGGGGATGGATATGGAGCCAATAGCGTTAGCTATGTTTCTTGTTTTATGCAGGAAGGGTTTGTTTTAGACCATACAGATTGTGATGACGATATGCCCAATATTAACCCTGCCATGCAGGAGTGGTGTGGAAATGAATGGGATGAAGATTGTGATGGATTTGCAGCTGAAGGATTTTCGGTTGAGGGGATTAATCCTGTGATAGTATCTACCGCTTTGTTCCCTTCATGCCCAGGCAATGCAGTGAAATCAGCCAATTTGAATAATGGGGTGATGTCCCAAATAACGGATTTCATGGGAAAAACGCAGTGGTTTTCGTTTGTCTCTCAATACAACAACGTACGTATCGGATTATCGGCGGCTACGGGTAACAACAGAGTAGTATTGTTCAAGAAGTCATTGAATGGATGTTTGGATTTGGTGGAGATCGAACACGAGAATACCGCGGGAAATCAGACTTTAATTAGTGATGATTTGTTAGTGGGTTCAGAGTATTGGGTGGCTGTTCAAAATGTTTCCGGAGCCATGAATCCAAGTGCAAAATTGTGTTTTAATCATTTTGTTGGATCCAAGGTTGATCATTATTACAGCAATAACACAGGGGTTTATGCAAATGTTTGCAGCAGTTTCAAAGCCAGTTTCAGAGCCAATGCGTCCCAATATCAATTCGAAGTCATATCGGCTCAACAGAATGGCACAGACTTCTTTATTTCTCCATGGAGTTATACAACGTCAGGTTCTAGCTCAATAGTGGGACGATTGGGAAGTATTTTGCCTGTGAATCAATCGGGAAGTCCGATAGTCTACACCATGCGCGTTCCTGTAATTTACCAAATTGCAGATGCTGCCAATCATTTGGAAACAATAGTGGCCCAAACAAATAGCTTGGGGAGTGTTGGTTTGTTGTCTGAAAATACAATTTCATTGCGGTTGAGTGATCGCTGTCCAGTTGTTAAGTCGTTAACGGCTGCGGTGTCGCCAGACAGAACTGTTTGTGGCGCCATGCGATATGATTGGGAGTTCACGGAGTTCTTACCTACAGAAGGAATCCCTCAAGTCATACCGGGTAGTGCTTATTCAACTGCTTTCTTCTTGAGCAATGTGCCAGGCATCGCTGCCGGAAAGACCTACGGCGTGCGTGTTCGGGCAGTGCACAGCAGTGGAAATGTTGGGCAGTGGGGCAGTACGCAGTGTTTGAGAGTGGGAACCGCGGGAATGGTTATCCAGAGCGAGGATGAGAGCGAAAACGTTTTAGCCACTACCCATTCACCGATGAACGGATTTACTGATTCACCAATCCACCGATTCACCGATTCACATTTGAGTTTGTATCCCAATCCTACGTCAACAGGTAGTTTTGTATTGCAATACAACGGAAAAGAGATGAGTGATGAGGAGACGAGTGATGAAGATAGAAGCG
>CAYQUT010000044.1:0-12663 GCA_964420985.1 uncultured Chryseobacterium sp. | reverse complement strand
GTGCAATTTTAACAGCCCTGTATTTTTTATCCGTCCAAGTTCCTTTTTGTCCTGTGGAAATGGCAAACTTAGGAGTACGAACAAAAGCGGACTTCTTTCCTGTCAAACCTTCGATAACCGCAACGGCATTGTGCAAACTCAATCCCATCGATACCGACAAGAACATGGGAAAATCCATAACAAACTTCCCAAATTTCTGGAAGAATGGGGCAGGGGGTCTACTCACCCAATAGAAGTAAGCCAGAATAAAGAAACTCGCTAAGAAGGCTGTAGCAGCAATGAACAAATTTTGAATCAATTGATTTTGTTCAAACTCATTTTTAATGATCAACATGGGTAAGCTCAACAAAGAGCAACCCAGGATGGACAAGAAAACAACAGAGTTCAATAAATGAAAAGCACCGTGCACTTTTGTTCCAAAAGAAATATTCTTAGATTTCACCACCTTTCCCATGTTCTTCATGGTACATTCAGCAGCACCTTTGGTCCAACGGAATTGTTGTGCTTTTAATGCATTCATCTCAGCAGGCAACTCCGCAGGAGAACCAATTTCAGGGAGATAAACAAACTCCCAACCTTTCAATTGAGCTCGGTAGCTTAAATCCAAATCCTCTGTAATGGTATCACTTTCCCACCCACCCGCATCGGCAATGGTGGACTTTCTCCAAACACCTGCCGTTCCATTGAAGTTGATAAAATGATGGTCCATATTGCGCCCCATCTGTTCAACCGTAAAGTGCGCATCCAAACCAAAAGCTTGTAAACGGGTCAACAGAGAGTAATCTTCATTCAAATGTTCCCAACGGGTTTGAACGACACCCACCTTGTCATGCAGATAAAAGAAGGGAATGGTTTGTCTCAAAAAATCTACCCTAGGAACAAAATCAGCATCAAAAATGGCAACAAATTCTCCCTTGCAAAATTCTAACCCGTAGGCCAAAGCTCCAGCTTTGAAACCTGTATTCTTTTCTCTTTTGATTTGAGCAATATCAATGCCCTTCGCTTTCCACTCTTCCACTTTTTTTCTTCCCACTTCCAAGGATTCATCCGTGCTATCGTCCAACAACTGAATTTCTAATTTGTCTTTGGGATAATCAAAAGCACACACGGCATCAATCAATCGTTCAATCACATACAGCTCATTATAAACAGGCAATTGGATGGTGACATGGGGCCATTGATCCTCTGCTATTTCAGGTTTCTGAAGTTTTCGCTTGTAGCTTCTGGTAAATTGTATGGCCAAATTCAATTGAACCAAGCTATACAAAAAAATGAAAATCAAACAAACCCCATAAAGGGCAATGGCGGCATAGGCTAAATTTTCCAAACGATTTAAAGATTAAAGTTAAAGGACAAATTTAATTCAATTCCGCTCTTTTCTGCTGAATTCTTTTGGCTATCCAATTCTATAAATCGATGTGCTGTTGATCATGTGTATGAATAGCGATTGCTTGTCATCAATGCTATTCTCCAGAACCGACAATCCCCATTTCCAAGGCATAACTCAAAAGCTGTGTGGAGCGACTGCAATTGGTTTTTTTCATGATGTGTTCTTTGTGCTTTTTAACTGTACTCGGGGAAATGTGGAGTTGGACGCCAATGTCATCATGACTCCAACCCAAAACGATATACCGTAAGATGATGGTTTCTTGATTGGACAATAATTTGGTTGATCGTTTTCCTTGAATGAAGGCATTCATCTTCTCAGGGGTGACCAGTTGATTGTAAAACATTTTTTTGTCATTTGCTACAACCAAAGCTTCTTTGATCTCTTCAGTATCCGCCTCTTTGGGCAGGTATCCCAATGCTCCATTTTTTATTGTACGTTCAATCATGAATTCATTGGTAATCATGCTAAGGACCACAACCGAAACATGCGGATGCAGTTTGGTAGAAATTTCCAAGGTACTATCTCCCGATTTTTTGGGCATCTGGATGTCCATCAGTGCAACGTCACAGGTATCCGTTTTCAGATAATCCAAAAAAGCCTGACCATCGGAAAAGGTACCCACTACTTCAAAACGCGATTCAGCATCGGTGTTGAGAATATTTTTTAATCCTTCGCGCATGATGGTGTGATCATCGATTAAGACCACGCGGATGGGCAGTTTCATGACATTGGAATTAATATGCGGACACAAGAATGTTTCTCAAGAATGCGATAGAATTCAATTGTGCCTTGCAATTGTCGGGTTCTGTTCAAGATGGAAGAGCATCCTTTCCCTGTTTTTAATTCGGCGTGCTGCAAAAACATCTCTTGGGTAAAGGGAATGCCATTGTGGATGATTTGAATTTGAAATTGATTCTCTTCGGTCATCAATTCACATTCAAGCTCGGTGGCTTGACCGTGTTTGAGGATGTTGTTGAGCACCTCATTCATCACCCGGTAGATCGTCAGGGATTGGGCAAGATTAAACTCCGGTTGTTCGTCCATTTTATCATAGAAATGGGTTTCCAACTGGCTGCGCATGGCGAATAAATTTTGTTCAAAGGATTTGATCAGCCCGAAGATCTTCATTTGCGTGGGATAAATCTCCGTGGAATATTTACGGATGTCGGCAATGAGACCATCCACCTTGGCATGGATGGATTCTCGATCTTCCGCCGAGAAGGTGAGGGGCTGGCCTGGATTTTCATCCCGTTTCAATTGACGACTGAGAATACTGAGCATCGGGCCTATATCATCATGGAGATTGTTGGCCAACTCCTCACGTTCAGACTCTTGCGAGGAAATGATGATCTGTTGAATTTGCGATTCAAATTCCCTTTTTTGGGAGATATTTTGAATGGTTTTTTTGGTAAAAAGGATGAAGACAATCACAATGCAGATGAGCATCAAAAAAATGATAATACCCGTCGAAATGAGGATCTCATCAATATTCATCAAGGCGACTTTTTAAGGTTGAGAATGGCATTGTAGGAAACAAGAACATCACGAATTAGATTACCAGCAATAACCAAGATAAGATAAATAATCGTGATCTGTTGGGGATTGCCTGACAATCGTTGTATTTGCTGCGAGATAATTGGAATGATGCTTAATGCCTCGAAAATAAATATCCCCAAGAGGCCAATCAAAGGAGCAATATCAATTTTTCGTGTCGTTTCAGAAAATTGAATGTAGCGAACGGCTGAGAGAAACAGGATGATGATAATGTACACTTTGGTCACACCCGCATTATAATCTTGATAGGCATCAAATTGATTGAAGGCTAAAATTAAAATCGATGCCAAGACTTGCAAAAAACAATATGAGATAAGTATAGATCGTCCGATTTTGGCTATGTTGCCGAGAGATAAAGAAAGTAATGTGATAATAATTACCTCTCCAATTTGATAGAGATTGAACAATGCGTCTGTATGAAAATGAAAATAGACTAAAATGAAACTAGCAATGTCAGCAACTAATGAAAGTGCACTAAATCCAAAAAAGAACTGGGCATATAAGTTCTTCCTCTTATAGGAAATCCATTGCAAGCACAAGGGAATTATCCTAAAGAAAATTGAAAAATAGATGAAATAAATCAAGAGTTCAAAGGATTCTTTCCGGAGCACACAATGGGGCAAGGATTAGTTTGATCCACAATGTAACCTGAGGTGATATCATCCCCGTTGGCATCTACACCAACCAATACCAGTTGTTTGTTGCCATTTTCATCCAATGCGTAATAGATACGAATCCCGTTGCACCCATCTTGATTCAAAATTGCGTTCACCAAATTTGAACCAACTGCGTGGCCGATGGTGTCGCCGGGGTTGATGGTGTTGCGGAATGCCGCGGTCATTCTAGAACCCTCATCCAACGTGATGAAAGCACCTTCGTCTTTTGTAAATGCCATAGTTTAAAGTTTTAGTTTTTTTTACAAAATTAATCATTTCATGTGGTTATTTAAGACAAATTGAAAAATACGTCAAAAGACGTATTGCCATGTGTGTGTATTTCAATTCTCTTTGTAAAAATAACATTCAGATGTGCGCAAAAAAAATCAAAGGTGATGACCTATCTAAAAAAGGATTAGATGCTCAAAGAGACGGAAGTAAATATGAAAAGTGGGAAACGGGAAAAACCAAGCAATCCAAGGAGATAAAAATACCCACTAAGAAATCATCAAAAAAGAAGTAATGACAGGAGAATTAATATCAAGGCAATCCAATCGGCTTATATTTTCTATTGTCATACCCGGATTCATAGGACTTTTCCCTTGGCTTTTATTGTTGTTGAAAAATTTCAAGCAAGAATTGGATGGGTTTGATAATACTCTGTTGCTTTTTGTCTTTTTGATTTTCAGCATGGCTTTCGGATTGGTATTTCATTTAATCGGAGTTAAGATTGAGCTGGAAATCGATGAAATCATAAAGAAGTGTTGTGATCCTGATTTTGATACCGTATGGCAAAACTATTTATCGCTAGAAATTAAAAACATTGATAACGTAAGAAAAAAATACATGAGCTTTTTAATTGATAGGTATCAGTTTCAATTGAATATGATACCCTCACTAGTAATAGCACATGCAGGGATGTTTTTCTTTCTTGATCAAATGAATTGGCAGGCTTATCATGTGGTGTTTTTTGAATTGGTTGGACTTGGATTTATTGTGTTTTTAATACGGGAGTGCTATTATGTTGCAACCCTACTGCACAAGAATCGAAAGAGTATTATTAGTGAAGCTTCTGAAGCGAAGCAAACTGGATGTGGAAGAAAACATTGACATTGGTAGTTTTTTATTTCCTATTTAGAACTGTATTCGGATTTCTGTTCACTTGGCGTTTGTTGTATTGAATTGATTGGATTATTTAAAAAAAATAAATGAATATCCCGTTAGACTCACTTAAATATATTGTGTCTTAGGACAACAAAATACTATCGAATAAATACGTCGATTGGCGTATTGGCAAGTAAATTCTTTCAGCGGATATTTGTTTCAACATAGATACTTAGGCGACTATAAACATTTTCAGAAAGAATGACGGATTTGACGGGCAAAATAATCAGTTTTCGTCTTCGAATTTTAAATAGTGATTGAACGATTGAAATGGAATTAAGTGAACGGGATTTGAAGTTCATTTGATGGAAGTTAATAATGAGAATGAGCGATTTTCCGCATTGTAACTGGTTTTGGCTTGCAAATGAGTAATACACGTTTTGATATAATAATGTTATGGGATAGGCGTTCACCAACGAACCTCAATAAAAATTAACAAATGAGAACAAGAAATTCACCTTTTATACTCTTTGCAATCGTTATGGTTAATTCGATAATTGCTCAACCAAATCTGCAATGGCAAAAATCTCTAGGGGGAACTGAAGATGATTTTGCCATCTCAATTGAACAAACCACTGATGGAGGATATATCGCAGCGGGATGGGTTCATTCAAATAATGAAGATGTAGTCGGAAATCACGGAGATGGTGATTATTGGATTGTGAAAATGAATATATATGGTGAAATAGAATGGCAAAAAACCTTTGGGGGCCTAGGAAACGACCGTCCAAGTCACTTGAAACCAACCAACGATGGTGGATACATAGTTGCCGGTCTAAGCAATTCCAACGACGCCGATGTGAGTGGAAATCACGGTGATAATGATTTTTGGATATTGAAAATCACTGAAACAGGCACAATTCAGTGGCAAAAATCTCTTGGGGGAACTGGGGATGATTGGGGCCAACACATAGAGCAAACTACAGATGGTGGCTACGTAGTTGCTGGGTATAGTTATTCTGATGATGGGGATGTCATTGGCAACCATGGTGAACGTGATTACTGGATTGTAAAGTTGGACGCTGACGGTTCAATTGAATGGCAAAAATCTATGGGTGGGAGTGATTTAGATGGGCCTCTTTGTATAAAACAAACCTCAGATGAAGGGTTTATCGTAGCAGGCTTCACTATGTCCAATGACGGAGATATAACTGAAAATCATGGAGGTCAGGACGCATGGGTAGTAAAACTAGATAGCAACGGAACAATTGCATGGCAAAAGGCTTTTGGTGGAACAGAGCATGATTTTGCAACATGGATTGAACAAACCACTGATGGTGGTTATGTGATGTCAGGATTGTGTCTTTCCAATGATGGGGATGTTAGTGGCAATCATGGAATGTATGACGGTTGGATAGTTAAGTTGAATGATAGTGGTAACATCGAGTGGCAAAAGACTATTGGGGGAACTTCCGATGACAGGGCTAACTCAATCAAACAAACTGTTGATGGGACTTACGTAATTGCCGGATGGACGCGCTCTTATGATGGAGACGTTATTGGCCAACATGGAGAATACGACATTTGGGTTGTGAAAATGGACTACAGCGGCTCTATTCAATGGCAAATGCCACTTGGCGGTACTGAACATGACATGGCGGGTACAATTCAACAAACAACTGAGGGAGGTTATATTGTTGCTGGACACAGTGATTCCAATAATGGAGATGTCAGTGGTAATCATGGTCAAAACGACCTGTGTATTGTGAAACTTGGAATTGATGTGGGTGTCAATAGCTATAGTGCTGTTAGCGTGCTAACACTGTTCCCTAACCCAACAAATGAAGAAGTCAGCTTAATGGCAGTCCCAATTCTTCTTGGCGCAGAGTATCGCGTGTATGATACTATGGGACAGATTGTCACTTTTGGAATACTTGAATCTGAAATTACACATATTCCTTCTCATACATTCACTTCTGGAACTCATATAATTGAAATCGGAACAAACTTCACACAAAAATTTATGATAGTAAAAAACTAAGCCCATTCCCATAACATAGGATTGATAAAATTGATTTTTGCTCTTAGTCCTTTTCCCGGGCTTTAGTTTTCAAATTAAAACCAACTCTTATTAGTCCACTTTAGTAAAGTGCAAAAATCAATATAACATGAGACAAAATTTAACATCAAGCAAGTATTACACAGCAACACGGATAGTTGTAAATGCTGTAATTTTATTTGCAATCGCGATGGATGGATTCTCACAGAATCCTCTTCTTGGTATTGGAAACAAAATATGTGATATGAATGATGGCATGAATAGTATCCCTACGGAGAACCTACCAACTCCTGATATATGTTGTGGACTTGATGCATCGTACTTTTACAATGGGACTGTAAGCTCAAAGAATCAAACAGTTCAATTTGATAAAAACGGTGAATTACTTTTTTTCATTGTGGATGGTATCATATATGATCGTGATGGATACCTTATTGCTGATGCCGGAAATTGCGAAGAAAATGAATGTTATCCGTGTTTATGGAATCAATCACATCAAATAATATCCACTCCATTCCCCGAAAAATGTGACCGGTTTATCATCATACGCAATAAAGGGAGTCAATTGTTATTTTCATTTCTAGATTTCACATTACCCAATTGTCATTTTCCTGGTAGTAAACTTGGAGCACTGATTAGTTCCAGCGATATTGACTCCGGATTTTTTCCTGAACTTAGTTTTTATAATACAAGCAACGGAAACGTGGAAAAATATGGCAAATACTCTTTCATTTTCCATCCATTCGATGCTATAAAATTAGGCGTAATGCACTTTGATTTGCTTGAAAAAGCAAACAATTCCTCCAAGATATTATTTATTGTGCATCAAGGAGAATTTGCGATTATCAAAATAAACACCTCAGGGTTAAATTTGAGTCAATCCTATTCTTTTAATTCGGGTACATACGAGCGTTTGGAGGAAGGTGAATGTGAGATCGGATTTGATCAAATTAACGGTGAATATTTAATAGCCTTTCCAACTGCAGAATGCCCTTTCTATGATCCTGATTTACCATCTAATTTTCACAACAACTTGGTTATTGCCCGAATAGATACCAATGGAATGATCATCAATGTTGATGGTTATCAAACTTCATTTATTCCAACCCCAAATACTACTAGTAATGCTATAGCGGGGCTGGAATTCTCACCCAATGGACAATACTTGTATTTTTCACAGCATAGAGATCCCATAATTGGCTACATTAGTTTAAACGATGGCAATGCACATGGAATGCCTTATTCTATTTCAAATCTAAACAATTACGATAATACAAGAATTGAAGGAAATAAAACTCCAGATGGTTCTAATGATGCCATTTATTTTTTGGGTGATGACAATACACTTGCTGGAATTTACGATGTAAATCATCCCTCAACAAGCCTTTGGATTCCGAATGTCAGCACCACAATAAATATCGGAACGTTTCCAAGTCATTATTCTTACCAAGCGGAAGAATCCAATTTTAATAGCATACAGACTCAAGCGTTCAATGCTGCTGAAATAATTGATTTTTTTTCGACCTCCACATGCTGCACTGATCAAGCCAACATCATTGATTTTCAAGGACTAATTGTCAATACGACAACCGATGGACTATGGTCCTATGACAACAATCCATTTGACAACAGTATAATTCCGGTAAGAATTGTTGACGACCTCATCTTTCCTACAGGCACAAGTACCACCATCACCAATATGATTTTTGAGTTTGATGAAGACGCCGATGTTATCATTGAAAAAGGGGCCTATGTTCGTTTGGATGGTACCACCTTTACTGCTCTATCTTGCGGCGGAATGATGTGGCCGGGTATTAATTTATTGGGAACTACAAATGCTTCATTTAACATTGACCAAAACCCTCCCATTAATGGTGATCAAGGGTACTTATACATGAACAACTCCACCATAGAGCATGCATTAAAAGCTGTAGAAGTGGGAACAAATCAAACAAACGCAGGAGGAATAATACGGGCGTACAACAGCACGTTTAGAAACAATCAGTACGGTGTTGTTTTTAAAAAATTCCACTGCATCAATATTGCGGGTAATTTTCTTCAGAACAAATCTGTATTCAACAATTGCACTTTCATTACTGATGCACACTTGAACCATCCCAATCTTGCCCCTGTTTTTCATGCATGGTTGACAACGGTTGATAAAATCAATTTCACCAATTGTTCTTTCATGAATACCACGCCATTAAGTGTTTACAATTGGAAAGAACGAGGGACAGGAATTTATGCTTACCAAGCAAGTTTTATGGTGGATGGAAACAATGATCCTTGGGATGGTAACTTAGGAGATCTTGATCAGACTACATTTTACAAATTGCAATACGGGATCAAATCATTTGGATTCAATAATCCGCTGGCCTTCTATACCTGCAAACAACAGGAGTTTCAGTATTGCCTTTATGGCATTGTGAATAAAAACACGGACAATGTTCAGTTATACCAAAACAACTTTGTATTGCCCGATGCGGATGGATTCAGCACCAATGCAAGTATGGAGCGGGGCATCTATCTATCCAACAGCACTGGGTTTGTAGTTGAGCAAAACCAATTCATGGGAAGCAATGATCCACTTGTCCAAGAGGACTATCCCAACGCCTTAGGCATTTGGGTGGACAACAGCGGTGACTTTTCCAATGAAATAAGGAACAATGATTTTAATGAGATGAGGTTGGGGACTTATGTGACAAGGGAAAATCAAGATTTTGTTTCTGGTGTGAATGGAACATTTGACCCTGAACCTTTGTCAGACCAAATAGGCTTGCAACTTTTCTGCAACACCTACACCAATGGTCAAACTGATGTTTATCGCGACCAGAACACCACCATGCGTTGGGTGCAGGGAGGAAATCAAGGGAATGGGAATTCTAATCAAATTTCTGGAAATCGTTTCAGTGTGGATGATTGCCTCGGTACCGTAAGCTATTGGGTGAACGACCCTTACAATGTAGAACATCTTTTTTACGTCTGCCACAACCAACCAAATACAATACCTGATTGCGCTGGAAGTACCTCAACACATCCTGATGGCAATGAGGTCATCCTAATGACGAATTCAATAGATTTTTCTAACCCGTATGATGAAACAGATTGTCCCAACACTTATGGTGGTGGTGGTGGCCAAACACCGGGAGGCATCGGTGGTATCATTGCACAACTAAATACCGTGAAAGTTGAGTTGCAGAGTGCAAAATATACCTACAACACTGTGGTTGACAACAATCAAAAGCAAAGCACCATTGACCTACTCAATGAAGCATTTCCACACGAGAGCCAATACTATCGTGATTTGCTCATTCAACGTTTTCCTTTGAGTGACGAAGTAATGCGCCAGTTGATTGCGCAGGCCTCACGACTAAGCCCATGGCATCTTACAGAGGTATTTCTTGCAAACAGTGCGCTTCGAAAGGAAATGATTGCAGAGATTGAACGGGCGGAAATACTCAGTCCGTTCTTTATGGCGTTTCTATACGATGCTGACGCAGGTGCCAGCTTGCGAACCTTGATGGAACTCAACATCATGGGGCTTGCCACACACCGCGATAAACTCATTCAGCAGGTTGCGCAGGCAGGTCTCACTTACGAAAGCAACCCTGAACTGGAAACCGACCAGTTGATTTATCTGAATGAGTACATCGATGAAATAAACCAATCGGATGCATTAGTGATGTTGCGAAGCCGTGCCTCTTTGCTGGCTTCCAAACAAGATTATGCTGGTGCAATCGCGCCTGTCTTGAGCGAACCCAAGCTGGCCAACTTCAAGAAAATTATTGAAATGGAACAAGCTGTTGCAGGTGATTGGAGTTTATTGGATTCTACACAAATTAATGAACTCTGGATGATTTATGAAAACCCGACCGATTGGAGCAACACCATGGCATTAGGCATTTTACAAGAAATAGGCCTAGCTGACTTTGAACCCGAGCCAAGGGTTCCTATTCAATACCGGTCGTTGCAAATTGGAAAGGATAAGCGCAATGAAGAACTGCCATTGCTTGGCGTTTGGCCAAATCCCGCTTCCGGTTCCGCCTGGCTGCATTATCCCATAGAAGCGGATGGAAACGCTACCATTCAAGTGTATGACCCACAAGGAAGACTGATGAATTCATTCCAACCCAACACCCATGGTTTGGTAGAACTTTCATTGAAAAACTATGAAAGCGGTATTTACATTGTTCAACTCATTGCTTTTGACAAGGTGGTGGAGAGCATCAAATTGAATGTGGTTAATCAATAATAATAAATTTATAACGCTATGAAATATTTGCTTACTCTTATACCATTGTGCATTAGTATAATGCTCTATAGCCAAGATGAAAATTATTTGGATAGTTCTTTTGATGGTGATGGCAGGATGTATTTTAATCAAAGTTACACAGACAGAACAGAATCCATTGCTATTCAATCTGACGGTAAAATTCTGGTAGCAGGTTATGGCAGTTCACCTAATCAAGAAGTTTTTGTATTTAGAGTGAACCCTGATGGAACAAGGGATACAACATTTGCGGACAATGGAATTTTTATTTACTCTCCGGACACACTAATTCAGGCCTACATTCCTTTTATATTATGTACTGAGTCAAATAAAATACTGTTAATCGCTCGTGTTGTTGAAAGTACATCCATGCAGAACGTGACTGATTGTGTTAAGGTCTTTTGCCTGAATTCCGATGGTTCAATTGACTCAAGTTATGGAAACAACGGTATTGTAACCACTTTTGAAACTGTCGGTTGTCTTTCAAGCGCAATAATTGGACCCTATAAAGAACTCTTTATTGCTGGAGGTAAATACGTAGATGGCTCTATGCACAACGCAATTTACAAGATAAGTGAAAATGGCAGCATTGTGGTGGAACATGGTTCAACTGGACTTTCTGCAATTGGTGTTGACTATGATAGTGAGTTTATTTCTCAATTGTATTTCATACAAGACACTTTATTATGCATTGGCACTTCTTATATTAACTGGGATTATCAAAGGTTTTTAACGGTATGGAAATTAGAACCAACCAGTGGAGAATTAATAACGGATTTTGGAAACGGCGGATTATTTGAATTAGACATTGAATTTGCGCCCAATGATTATTATGGCGTAGCGGATATTTGTCGTTTGGAAGATGGAGATATTCTCTTACTTTTAGAAGAGAATACTTCGGCATTGGTCAGATTAAATTCTAATGGGGTTTTAGATCTTGATTTTGGAATCAATGGAATTGAAGAATTTGCTTACAACGCACCCTGTAATCATTTTTATCAATTTATGTTCAATCCCAATAACCAACTATTTGTTTTAGGATCTGGTGATGCCTGTTGCTCGGAAGAGAATTCCACTTTTTATCACATTGCTCAACTCTCTGATGAAGGTGAACCAATATCAATGAACACCAGTGACGGAACCATTGATATTGAACAACTATTGTATATTAGAGGTGTAGCCCAATTCCAAAATGATGGAAAATTGATTGTCGCTGGTTCCTATATTAATTCAGGACTTGATTTCATTGTTTCTCGTCTTGACTTTCAAAATGTTGTGAATGACGTTGAGGAAATGATTCCTTATGAGCAAAAATTAAGTGTTTATCCCAACCCCGCTTCCGGCTCCGCATGGCTGCATTATCCCATAGAGGCGGATGGAAATACAACCATTGAAGTATATGATTCTCAAGGTAAGTTGATGAGTTCTTTCCAACCCAACTCCAACGGGTTGGTTGAGCTTTCATTGAAAAATTATGAAAGTGGAATGTATGTGGTGCAACTCATTGCTTTTGACAAGGTGGTGGAGAGTATCAAATTGAATGTGGTTAATCAATAATAATAAATTTATAACGCCATGAAATACTTAACTTTCCTTTTTGCTTGCTTCATAACCATTTTGGCGCAATCAC
>CAYQUT010000043.1:0-13950 GCA_964420985.1 uncultured Chryseobacterium sp. | reverse complement strand
CTCCTTTCCGCTACGCGGTAGGAGGGGATAGCGAATCGCATTTCATCCTCTCGCTACCTCATCCCTTCATCACTCGTCACCCTCTAATCCCGGACGCAACGCACACTAAAGCCATTCTGCAAAAACAGGTTTAGCAGAATGCACCAGCAACACATGGCACAATCCCATCCAAAATCCAAATTATTTCGCTCGGGCTCCGCCCCAGACCCCAATCATTAAATAGTTAAATAGATGATACCGAAGTATCGGGAGTTAAAAAGCCCGAACAGCCCTAACATAGCCGTTGGCGTCCTTACTGGCGCCATAGAGGGGGCTGCCATAGTAGAAGTAGAAGCTCCAAGCGCTGCCGGAATCGCGCTCCGACGAGGACCAATAAAGATAGTTTCCAAAACCGCCGATGGCAGTGCGATTGTTGTACAACTGAGTCAATTCTTGTATTGAAGGCAAAAACCAATCACTATAACCATTCAACACCAAATCCGCACAGGCCTGAGCCGCTCCGCCACATCCAGCATTCACGATATCCACCGTGTTTTGCGCTCCGCTTCCAATGGACTGTCCATCCGCTCCGCTGATGGCCGTTCCATAACATCCCCACTGATATATTCCCAAATCTTGAGCTGCCGCTATCAAGCCATGCGTCTCGCCCGCCACATATCCGGCATCGCCCGGTTGGAAAATATAAGCCACCTGGCCACCTTGATAATCTTGGCCTATTACCACATTGTTGTTGCTCACTACCGTTCCCGCACATACACAACTGCCGTTGATGACATCATTGGTGGTGTTGGCGTTGCCATCATCACACGTTGCATTTTGATACAAACAAGAATTGTCACTCTGTGTAGCTGCACTGTTGTAATTGCAAGCCGTATTATCCGTACATCCCAAAATGACGGGAGGGAAATTGGCAGCACTGATACCCGGTACAATCACACTCTGAACTCCCACTGTCAAAGTATCACCCGTCGCACTCGCTCTCACTCCCACATTCTCCGCATAAAACGCATACGGCACACTCAACATCTGCTGCGTGCCCAAGTCGGTGCTACCCATCATCACATGCAAAAACTTGGCTCCACTGTCCCAGTTTATAGCGCTAAAATTGCCTTCTGATACAACGCCATTGCCCACTACACAACTCACCAGACCTTGGGCGTTGCTCGTCAATGCATGGCTTTCTTGATAGACCACCGTGCCATTGGCGGTGCCGTCATGGATCATGAATGTCAAGTTCACCGCACTGTTTGCCATAACGCTTCCATCTGCATTGCGCATCACCGCTTGGTAAGGGATGCCATGAGGAGATTGAGAATGGAGTGATGAAGAAACAAAAAGAGCGAGAAACAGAAACAGAGCGGGAATGAAGTTTTTCATGGTCATCAATTATAGTTCAAATATAGATAAAAATGAAAAGTGGAAAGTGGAAAGTGTTATTTTGACTTTGAGCCCCGTAGGGGCGGAATAATCATAGAAATGGACATCGTGTTGAGATTCCAGCCCCGTAGGGGCGACATATTAATAGCAAAATATCAATTGCCTCAAGAAGGTTCGAATAGGAGGAGATACCGGCCCGCGCCAGGGATGGGAACGGCATCCTTTTGGTTCTTGAACCAAAAGATACAGTGGACAGCCCGGTGACCGGAGGCGGAGCAAAGCGTAGCCAACGGGCAGGCGCCATGATCATAGGAATGAGGAAACAAATAGAGCGAGAAACAGAAACAGAATGGGAATGATTTTCTTCATAGCTTGGGTTTATAGTTAAAATATAAGGAAAATAGAGTGTTGGGAAATGATTGCTGCACAATCTTGAGACAAAGGGACAAGGGACATATCTTCGCCCAATGAAGAATTTCTTTTTCGTTACTGCGCTCATCTTTTTAGCTGGTCAATCTTTGGGACAATTCACCTTCGAAGACTCTCTTCGCGGGAGCGTAACTCCAGAAAGAGCATGGTGGGATTTGAATTCCTATCATTTGGACATTGAGGTAAATCCAGATCAAAAATGGATAGGAGGTTACAATGAGATTTTTTTCACCGCTTTGGAAAATGGACATGTCATGCAAATTGATTTGCAACATCCGATGAAAATCACTTCAGCGCAATCCAATGAACAAAATATCAAAGTCCTTAAAAAGGCGCCGCATGTTTATCACCTGATTTTTGAAAAGGAAATAATAAAAGGACAGCAGGGCAGTGTAAAAATATTTTACGAGGGGTATCCCAAGAAGGCCGTCAATGCACCTTGGGATGGTGGATTCAGCTGGAGTACCAATAAGGATGGATTGCCTTTTATAGCAACATCTTGCCAGAACTTAGGATCTAGTGTTTGGTGGCCATGTAAGGATCACATGTATGACGAACCCGACAGTATGGTTATTGCTGTCACGGTGCCCAAACCCCTGATGAATGTGAGCAATGGACGATTGGTGAAAGAGGAGGATTTAGGACATAAAAGGAAGTTCACCTGGCAAGTTATTAATCCCATCAATAATTACTGTGTTAGTTTGAATATCGCTCCATACGAATGGATTAAAGAGACTTACAAAGGGAAAAAAGGACCATTGGACTTATCTTATTTTGTTTTACCTGAAAACCTAGCAGAGGCTAAAGAACAATTTCAACAAGTAAAACAAATGTTGGATGCATTTGAGTATTGGTTTGGTCCTTATCCTTTTTATGAAGATGGCTACCAGTTGATTCAAGTGCCTTATTTGGGGATGGAACACCAAAGTGCTGTGGCCTATGGGAATAAATTCAAGAATGGATATTTGGGATCTGATTTATCCGGAACCGGATGGGGATTGAAATGGGACTACATCATCATTCATGAAAGTGGACATGAATGGTTTGCCAATAATATTACCTATAAGGACATTGCCGACATGTGGGTACATGAGGGTTTTACAACCTACTCAGAAGCGCTCTTTACAGAATTTCATTACGGAAAGGAAGCAGGGCAGTCTTATGTTATCGGTCAAAGAAAAAACATCAGCAACGATTCCCCCATCATAGGACAGTATGACGTGAACAATGAGGGCAGTGGAGACATGTATTACAAAGGGGCCAATTTGCTCAACATGATTCGTCAGATCAACAACAATGATTCATTGTGGAGACAAATGTTGATCGAAATGAACCAAAAATACTTTTATCATCAAACGATTACTTCAAATGATGTTGAGTTGTTTATGTCTGATTATTTAAAGCTAGACTTGAAGCCCATCTTTGATCAGTATTTGAGGACCAAGTACATTCCCAGAATAGAAGTAAAGACAATGAAGGGGAAGCATTATTTCCGCTGGCAAAACTGCATCGATGGATTTCATATGCCCATCGACATCACCATCAATGGAAAGAACTATCGATTGGAAGTGACAACCGATTGGGGTCTATTAAAAGCCAGATACAAAAAAGGAAAAATTAAAATTGACCGGAACTATTACATTCTCACCAAATAATTAGCCCTCCATTCCCTCTGCATTCATTTTTGTATTCTTCCTCTTGAAAAGAGAGGCATCCATTTTTCCAAAGCGCCAAGAAACATTCACTCTGTAGGTTTGCCAATCTCTGTAGCGTTGTGAATCTTGAATAAAATACGGGGTAGTGCTGTATACACTGGTCACACGAGTGTGGAGAATATCTTGAGCAGCAATAGAAACAACTAGACTTTTGTCTTTCAGAAACTCCTTTTTTAAACTGCAATCCAATCCATAGTTTGGCCTAACAAATCCTTGCGCTGTGTTCAAAGTCCCTCCCCACATTCCGCCACCATGACCTCCGCCAAATCCGCCACCACCCATTCCACCGCCTCGTTCACTGCTTCCAACTTCAAGCGCCTTCTTGCTGGCATAATCTCCATTTATTTGAATCACAAAACCTTTGGGCAGTTTGAAACTGGTATTCATTTTTACCCAAAAACTGTTGATGGAATTGGTTAAGTCCGGCGTAATGTTGGTTCCATCGATGGTAGAATTATAAATATTCAAGGTCGTTGTCAAATCAAACCATTCCGTAATGGCATTTCTTGAAACTATCTCCATTCCAGAGGCCCATCCATAAAATGCATTCATGGATGTAGTTACGATGATGTTGTCATTTAAGACATCACTGTATTCTGTGATTTGCTGCTTTACAGTAACATTGGTAGTATAACGGCTATACAAACTGGCCACCAAGGTATTTTTCTTGCTGAAATTTTTCAAGTAGGAAAACTCTACTCCATGTGTAAACTCAGGCTTTAAATTGGGATTGCCTCTTGATACATTCAAAGAATCACTATAGTCCGTAAATGGAGACAATTGCATAAAACTAGGCCGATTGATTCTTCTGTTAAAAGACAATTGGACATCTTGGGTTTCATCAATCACTCTGGTTAAATAAAAGGATGGAAAAAAACTCATGGGGTAATCAATTTTAAATCGATTTCCTGTAGACTTTAATTCTCCAGTGTAAGAGCTGCTTTCAGCTCTTAAACCCATTTGATATTTCCATTTCTCACCATTAACAGATAGGGTAGTATACATGGCTTCAACACGGTCCGAAAATGCGTAATCCACCAACAAGGATGGATTGATCGTATAGATTTGAGAATCCAAATCAAATCGGTAGTTGTCGTATTCACTGGTATAATTACGAAGAGAAAATCTTCTTCCCATTTCTAATTTAAATCGATCGTTGATTTTTGTCACATAATCCATTTGGAAGGTATACAACGATTGTTGAACGTTCCCTTGTTGTCTCCAAATGGATGGATCAGAATCGCTATAAATGTTTTTGTAATCCCCATTGAAAGTGGATTGAATGGCATTGTAATTAAAATCAGCTGTTAGTTCCGTCCCTTCTTTCGCAAATAAATGTTTGTACAAGACACTGCTTCCTAAATTTTGGAAAACACGGTCTGTATTGCTTCTTCGATAGTATTCACCGTTTAAATTGGAAGTGGCACTCAAAGTATCCACATCGACATGCATGCTGTCATCGGGATTGAATTGACCTTTGTTTAAACTCTGAGAGAAGGTCAAGGTGTTTCGATTGTCAATAAACCAATCCATTCCAATATTACCCCTTGCGAAATATCCATTGTTCTTGCTGATTTGGTATTGATCAGATTTCAAAGGCAATGTCAACAAGTCCTCTCGGTCCGTTTGTGCTTCTGAGATACTTCTTCTTTGATTCAAATTTCCATTCACAAAGAAATTCACTTTCTTCTTGCGAACATTGAAATCCACACCGCCATTCATTCTGTATTTGTCTTGAAATTGGGTCTCTATTCCTGGGGGAACAGTGTTTATTCCGGTTCTAATAGAACCATTGTAACCGCGTCCCCTGTCTTTCTTCATGACAATATTTAAGATACCACCACCTCCTCCTGAGGCATCATACTTGGCAGAGGGATTGGTGATGATCTCCACTTTTTCTATGGCATCTGCAGGAATTTGATCAATGGAAAGGGTAGTGGGTCGACCATCTACAAAAATCTGTGGCGCTGTATTTCTGACACTGACATTGCCATCCTGATCAACTTGTACTACAGGAATATTTCTCAATACGTCCTCTGCCGTTCCGCCAGCATTAATCGCATTTTTATCCACCTCATAAATGCTCTTGTCAAATTCCTTTCTAAATCCGTTGGCGTCGTCACGCACTTCAAGTACTTTCTGACTTTTAATGCCTAACTTAATATTGCCCAAATCCTTCTCTATCGGAAATGAAGCGGAACTCAATATAAAATTCAATTTCTGACCATGATAACCCACCAAACCAATTTCAATTATCAGCGGTTTGTTCACGGGTATCTTGTCTACTGAAAAATCACCGTTGTGTTCACTCAATGCACCGCTAATCAGTTGCCCACTTGAAGAAACAACCCGAATGACAACATACTCCAATGATTTATTTGAGACACTATCTACAATCTTCCCATAAATTCTTCCCGTCATTGCATCCTTCCGATCAAAAGCCCTCTCTCCATTTCTTGGTTGTGAACTACCTATTATTGCGAAACAAAGCACAAAAAGCACGATAAAAAGTTTCGTTTTTCCTTTAACAATCAATTGTAAAAATGTCATGCTGCAAAGATAGTGGCAATGCATCCCAAACACTTAATTTTGGCAATATGAAAGCGATTCCTTTTTCCCCTCCAAGGATAGATGACAAAACCATTGATGCTGTTGTTGAGGTTTTAAAATCTGGATGGATTACAACCGGACCAAAAACCAGGGGTCTCGAATCTAAAATTCAACAATACATTGGTGGGGGACCGGTACTGTGCCTAAACGCATGGACCAATGCTGTCGAGTTGGTGTTGAGGTGGTGGGGTGTTGGTCCTGGAGATGAGGTTATTATACCTGCCTACACCTATGCTGCTACGGCCAACATTGTGATGCATGTTGGTGCTATCCCTGTCATGATTGATTGTGAAGAAAACGGCTTTTTGATTGATATGTCGGTTGTTGAAAAGGCAATAAATGAAAATACCAAAGTCATTATGCCTGTCGACTTTTCAGGTCTTCCTGTTGATTACAATCAAATCATGAACTTGGCGGAACAAAATCGAAAAATATTTCACCCTAAAAATCAACTTCAAAGGAAATTGGGTAGAATCCTGGTCATTTCCGATGCGGCTCACTCATTTGGCGCAAAATACAACGGCAATCCTGTTGGGAGAGAAGTAGATGTGGCTGCCTTTAGTTTTCATGCAGTAAAGAATTTCACAACTGCAGAGGGCGGGGCACTGGTGTTTAATCTTCCTTTACCTTTTGACAATCAAGAGATTTGGACATCCATCAATCGACTTGCTTTGCATGGGCAAACCAAAGATGCATTATCCAAGACTCAAGCTGGTCAATGGCAATATGATATCGTTGAGGCCGGTTATAAATGCAATATGACGGATTTACAGGCCGCCATTGGGTGGGTGGAAATGGACAGATATGAAGAAGATCATTTGCCACGCAGAAAAGCCATTGCCCTAAGATACAACAGTCATTTTGCGCAACAAGAGTGGGCCATTCAACCTGTGTTTCAATACGGACATTGTGAATCCAGTTATCATCTCTACGCATTGAGAATTCAAAATTTTGGCGAAGACGAAAGAAACAATCTGATAATACATTTGGCAGAATTGGGAATTTCTACCAATGTTCATTTTCAACCGTTGCCTAGGTTGTCTTATTATAAAAATCTGGGATGGAAAGAAGAAGACTATCCCCATGCAATGATGCAGTTTAAAAATGAGATTTCATTGCCGATATATTTTGATCTGACAGACGAACAAGTTGACTTTATCGCCAATAGCATCATTTCCTATATGAATCGATGAAACGACTATTTGATTTTTTTTTCTCCTTAATTGGACTTTTAGTCTTGTCACCTTTCTTTGTTGTCATAGGAGTCCTTATCTTTTTAGATGATTTTCATTCTCCATTTTTCAAACAGGAGAGGGTAGGAAAAAATGGAAAGAAATTTTGGTTACTAAAGTTCCGATCAATGCGAGTAAATTCTCCTCAGAAAATTCAATTGACAGTTGGGAAAGATCCAAGAATTACAAAAGTGGGTCATTTTATTAGAAAGTACAAAATTGATGAGCTGCCCCAATTAATCAATGTTTTGATTGGTGATATGAGTTTGGTTGGCCCGAGACCAGAAGTAGAGAAGTATGTCCATTTTTATACACCAGAACAAAGAGTTGTCCTTCTGGTAAAACCAGGAATCACAGACTATGCCTCCTTGGAGTATTTTGAAGAGAGTAATCTATTGGGTAAAAGCAAAGATCCTGAAAGAACCTACATTGAGGAAATCATGCCGGCTAAAATTCAGATCAATTTGAAATATATCCCCAAGGCAAATATTGGAGAAGACATAAAAATCATTTTTTTGACTTTAAAACGCATTGTTTCCTGATCATTGTCCAGTTAAATTTGTGCCATGAACAGAATTTTAGTTTTTTTCTTCTTGGCCTCATTACCCGCAACGTTCCAAGCGCAGCAAATAGAAGTTGAGCCCATACATTACAAAAAGGAGAAGAATATTTCAAACGTTCGACAACTCACATTTGGTGGAAACAATGCAGAAGCGTATTGGTCGCCTGACGGCAAAATGCTGATTTTCCAAAGCGACAACACCAAATGGGGGGTTCAATGCGATCAAATTTTCACATTAAAGGTAGAGGCTCCTGGAGACTCCACGCGAAAAAAAATGATCTCAACGGGAAATGGCCGAACTACTTGTTCTTGGTTCATGCCCAATGGTCAGGATTTTATTTATGCATCCACACATCAAGGAGATTTGAATTGTCCTCCGGTTCCCGAAAAAAAACCAGGTCATTATGTATGGCCACTGTATGATGCTTTTGAGATTTATGTTGCCTCCATCTCAGATGGAACAATTAAGCGGCAATTGACGCAAAGCCCAAGGTATGATGCAGAGGCCACCATCAGTCCAAAAGGAGATAAAATTGTTTTTACAAGTCTCAGAAATGGCGATTTAGATCTGTATACCATGAATTTGGATGGAACGAATGTGAAACAAATCACCAGTACTTTGGGGTATGATGGAGGGGCCACTTTTTCTCCTGATGGAACCAAAATTGTTTGGAGGGCATCACGTCCCAAAACTTTGGATGAAATTACAAAGTACAGAGATCTGCTGAATCAGGATTTAGTTGAGCCGTCCAATCTTGAAATTTACATCGCCAATGTTGATGGATCAGACGTCAAACAGTTGACCAATCTGGGAAATGCCAACTGGTCCCCAACCTTTACACCTGATGGAAAGTCCATCCTTTTTTGCAGCAATTACAAGAGTAATATTGGCTTTCCCTTCAACCTATATCTTGTGAATATTGAAACTTTAAAAGTTACTCAAATCACTTTTGATACCGAATTTGACTCCTTTCCAATGTTTTCTCCTGACGGGAAAAAATTGGTTTGGTGCTCTAATAGAAACAACGGAAGAACCAGAGACACCAATATTTTCATCGCCGATTGGAAACAATAAATGCCCACCTATCACAAGAGCATCTTGATCAATTTGAGCAAGAGGGCTTCATGCTTTTGAAAAATATACTATCGGATCATGAAAATTTGAAGTTAGCGCAATTTGTTCAAAGTCAAAAAGTACTTGGACATTGGTCAAAAGCTCAAATAGGAAAAGGAGATACGCAGACCATTAATTTGGAGCAGCGAGGTGATTTTATTCAATGGTTAGATCAAGCAGAATCCATTTCCGAATTGGTGCCTTATTGGAAAATGGTGCAAGAAATTCAAACCGCATTGAATCGATATTTTTATTTGGGTCTCAATTTCTTTGAAGCCCACATGGCCTGCTATCCCAAAGGAACTTTCTACAAAAGGCACAGAGATCGGCATCTAAATGGATCTTCTCGCAAAGTGAGTATCGTTTATTATTTAAACAAGGAATGGCACAAGGAGCAGGGCGGTTTATTAAAAATCTTTAAAGAGAACGAAACAAAGGCAACCGTGGAACCGTTTATCGGTCATTGTATTGTGTTCCTTGCTGAATTAGAACATGAGGTTACCATTGCGGAAAAAGAACGATTTTCCATAACCGGATGGTTTCATCAAAAAGTAATTTAGCTTGATTTTACTTACAATTTATGTAGAATATTTTTTAATTTTGCCTCATGTCAAAAAAACTAGTCCTTCTTCCATTCTTGCTATTCGTCACTTCGTTTGTTTTCAGTCAGAATGAAACGGGCATTCCTTATCAAGGCATACTGAGAGACAACACTGGCTCTGAGTTGAGCAATACAGCCGCAACGGTTCAAACCATCATCAGAATCAATTCAACCAACGGCCAAATTATTTTTTCCGAGTCTCATAACGTAGTAACGGATGAGTTGGGATACTTTCAGTTGGTAATTGGAACAGGCAACGTAAATACAAGCTTTCCCAACTTTAATCAAATTGATTGGTCCACCAATCTTAAATTCCTTCAAATCCAAGTCAATACGGGCAGTGGTTTTATTGACCTTGGAACTACACAACTTTTATCGGTTCCATACGCCCTTTTTGCCGATGATTGCAATTGTGATATGTCCATCAGTCCCAATGGTGACACATTATACACCGGCGGAGGTGGTTATCTTATTGTTCCTGGCATAAGCAATGCTAATCCTGAATTCGGAGGATTGGGCTTAATTGTACTTCCTGGAAACAACCTCTGTGGCGCACAACAAATCTCTGTTACTACCTGCGGAGGAGATTCAACCATTACTTATAACGGATATACTTATAATTTGGTTGAGATTAACAATCAATGTTGGTTTCAAGATAATCTAAGAACAGAATTCCTGAACGATGGAACTCCCATCCCCAATATTACAGATAATTTAGAATGGAATAATGCTACTACACCTGGTTATTGTAAATTCAGTAATGTTGACGCCTACGGGAATACCTATGGTTATCTTTATAATTATTACGCTACCGTGAACAACAATTTATGTCCTGTTGGCTGGCATGTTCCTACGGATTGTGAATTTATGTTTTTGGAAAATAGTATTGGAATGGGTAACACCCAACAACAAAATAGCGGATGGAGAGGTACCAATGAGGGAAATTTAATTAAATCAACCAATTTATGGTTTGCAAATCCGGGTACTGATAATTATTCATTTACAGCTCTTCCAGGAGGATATCGTCTGTATTCAGCCAATGCAGCGCAATCAGGAACATTTAATTCTCGTTTGCGTTATGCCTTTTTCTGGACTGCATCATCTGCTACCTCAGAAACTGCCTACATCAGAGGTCTATTTTATTCCTACAACACCATCTTGAGGCAAGCCAATAACAAAGCCACTGGCGCTTCAGTAAGATGTATTCGTGATTAAAATTCTTTGTCTGCGCCGATTTCAATGTTACTTTGGCTGACTATCTATTCTGAAATATTATTATTAAAAAGATGAGTACAATAGCCAATGTTCACGCCCGTCAAATTTTGGATTCTAGGGGCAATCCAACAGTAGAAGTAGAAGTCATTACAGCAGAGGGCGTAATGGGAAGGGCCGCTGTTCCTTCAGGAGCTTCCACAGGAATGCATGAAGCAGTTGAATTAAGAGATGGGGATAAATCTCGATACCTCGGAAAAGGAGTGGAGCGAGCTGTTCAAAATGTAATTTCAAATCTCAATGAAGCGCTTCAAGGTGCTTCGATCTTTGAGCAGAATCTAATCGATCGTGCCATGTGCAGCATAGATGGTTCTGAAAACAAAGCCAACTTAGGTGCCAATGCCATCCTAGGTGTTTCTTTGGCTGTATCGCATGCGGCGGCCAATACCGTTGGTTTACCGTTGTATCGTTATGTTGGAGGAGTCAATGCCAATACACTTCCTATTCCTTTGATGAACATCATCAATGGTGGCGCACATGCCGATAACAAAGTGGATGTTCAAGAATTCATGATTGTTCCTGTTGGTGCTGAGCGTTTCTCAGAAGCTTTGCGCATGGGTGCTGAAGTTTTTCATCACTTGAAGGCAGTTCTCAAGAAACAAGGTCACATGACCAACGTGGGAGATGAGGGTGGATTTGCGCCCAATTTGGCCAGCAACGAAGATGCATTGAAAGTGGTTATGCAAGCCATTGAATCAGCAGGTTACAAACCTGGTGAAGACATTTGCATTGCTTTGGATTGTGCATCTACCGAATTTTACAACGCTGAGAAAAAAATGTATCAACTCGAAAGCACAGGTGAATCATTGACCAGTGCTGACATGGTAGGTGTTTGGGCCGACTGGTGCAAGCGCTATCCCATTGTGAGCATCGAAGATGGTTGTGCGGAAGATGATTGGGAGGGTTGGAAATTGATGACCGAGTCATTGGGCGAGAAGATTCAATTGGTTGGTGATGATTTATTCGTTACCAACGTCAATCGATTGGCCAAAGGAATCAATGAAGGAATAGCCAATTCAATCTTGGTTAAAGTCAATCAAATAGGAACATTAACTGAAACCATTGATGCCGTTAACATGGCGCATCGCTCAGGATATACAAGCATCATGAGTCACCGTTCAGGAGAGACAGAAGACACCACCATCGCAGATTTGGCAGTGGCGTTGAATACAGGTCAAATCAAGACAGGTTCTGCTTCAAGAAGCGACAGGATCGCGAAGTACAACCAATTGCTACGCATCGAAGAGCAATTGGGTAAGATGGCTTATTATCCCGGAAAGAATTTTCCATTTATGCCATAATAAAACACTGTTTTGTGAATACTGAAAATCCCGAGATCTCTCGGGATTTTTTTATAGAATAAAAGTCAAGATCAACAATTGCAACAATAAAAATAAACCACCAATTGCAATTGCAAAACACATCATCTTAAACATATCCCACTTAGAGCCAAGGGCCAATACAAATTGATCAGAGGGTCTGCGTGATGGAAAGAGCAGGGTAGTGACCAATCCCACCACAATGGTAACGGTGGTGACAAAAATCAAACGATTCTCCTCCATTGGCAAGGAATCTATTATTATCCCATTCATTCTAATGGTCATGTCATGATAAAACAAAGTGGTCAATGCTGACGTCATCATGACCATCCATTGACTAAAAGCTGAAATTCTCCACCAAAACCACCTTGCAATATAAAACGGTGCTACCCCTGCGGAAATAGAGAAAACCAATTGGGTTAATTCCAAAAGACTATGTGCCCAATATGCAAATACCCCTGAAAGAATGGCCATAAAAAATAGAACACCCCATTCCAATCCCCGCAACAATTGATGCTTATATATTTGTTTAAAATAAGTTTTAACTCCATCAATGAGTACCAACGATGATCCCCATTGAATCTGTGAAGCGCCCACAGACAAAAACATGGCCGTAAAACCCGTAAAAATGAGCAACTGAAAAGGGAAAGGCATGTTTTCCAAGAGTAACGGAATAAAAACCCATTCCTCATGCTGAGCCTGATGACTGTTTTGTATCAAAAGCCAACAGAGCAAAATCATAATATTGGACACAATCGCCTGACCAATGACCGGAATGAATGCAGATTTTATCGATTCACGTCTGCCTGTATTGGAAACGAAACGTGCCGTTTCCTTTCCCCCTCCATCAAACATCGAGGCACTCCACCATTGAATCCCCATGTAGGTCAAAAACAATGACCAACCTTCATGATCAGAAGGGAACAAGTCATGCCATTTTAAATCACAATTGTTGTAATCAGGAAACAGAAAAAGCAACCGGCCCAAAAGAATGATCACATAAATGGCTACCAGCAAGAACAACAGAATATTGATGGATCGCCTTTGCTCGCCCAAATTAAAAAAAGAATATACCAATAAAATAAACCAAGATATGGCCAAAGCAGGGAGAAGAGAGAGATCAAAATAGAAGGAAACAATTCTCGAGTAAGCCAACAAATTGAAGGAAACCAAGAACGCACTGACCAATACACCCACGTAACCAACCCTAAACACATGAAGAAATTTACCCCACCAACCAGGGTAACGAATCAGATAGAATTGATTGTCGGTTTCAAGTTGTAATTTATACCAAATGGGAGAAAAGACCAAAGGAATTACAAAAGAAATGAAACTGCTGCACCACATGATCCACATTCCAGTCCAACCCTTATTGGCCAATATCCCATAGAACAGTTGGCCCATTTGAAGGCTCTGAGCAATCATAAAAAGAGAAACCCCTGATAACCACCAGGGGAGTCGCTTTTGAAAGGATACTATACTTTTCACCAGTGGTGAGATTGCTTAACCTTGATTGGCGTGTTTGAAGCTGTAGTAGGTTACAAAAATGTAACCCAATGTCAACATAAAATGAAATGGGAATAATCCAAAATCAACATAATAGAATGCCAATACCAAACCCGTTGCGAAATACAACACCATGAAAGCTTCCAAGAAAGTTAATGGTGCAATTTTAACAGCCCTGTATTTTTTATCCGTCCAAGTTCCTTTTTGTCCTGT
>CAYQUT010000042.1:0-13970 GCA_964420985.1 uncultured Chryseobacterium sp. | reverse complement strand
TTCTTTGCAGCTTTTTTAGGTGCTGCAGCCTTTTTTGTTTTACTCATAGTATTAAACGATTGATTGTTGCCTTTCTCATTGGTGTGCACTGCGTTCAATGTTTAGAAGTAGAACAAGTGAAAACTTACTTTCCCATTTTTAGTTACTTTCATCGTAGGCAAAGGGACTTTGATTACGTTGAATATCCTCATCACTTTTTTCACTCCTTTCCGCTTCCATTTCACACGATTCAAATCTGCATCAAAAGAAAAAAGAAATTCACGATGACGTTGAAAATTATTAACAATAAAATTGTTTGTTTTTGCATGGGTCATTTCCGATGCACTATAACCAATTGATAATGATAGTACATCTCTGAAAGTGTTGTTTTTATTGAATATCATGGTTGAATTAAAAGACAACCAGTATGTTTGACCGTTGTAATCTTTGAAAAGTCGTTGTTGAAAATTATCACCCAATTGTGAAGGATTGTATTTTGAAAATGGTGTTTCGTGATAGGAGAATTTTAATTTTATTTTTTGTTCTCCCCATTTTTTTTGTTGTAATAAATGCAAAAGCGTTCCTGAAATATTGCATGAAAAATCCCAAGGAGAAAATCCCCAGCTTTTTGAAAATCCGTCGAGTATTTCGATGGTTGTCATATAACTCAATGAAGAAATGGCGGCATTCCGCATACTTTTTATTTCATCATATCCCGTTCTCTTGTATTGGCTGTAAAAAAAATCGTTGAGTTGATAAGCACTGAAGGCATGACCCACTTTATCCATTTGTAGCCACTCACTGCCGTCATTGAAAAAATGAAATGCAGATCGAGGGTAGTCCTTGTACCACATTTCGTTCAGGCCAATTAAACTCATTGTTCCAAAGGCGATAGTACCCAATGGTACTGTTCTTTGACAATTACAAGTGGTGTCTGGTTTTTGACAAATTACCTTAAAGCTTAAGATTGAAAGGAGGAATAAAAAGAAGATTTTTTTTATCATCGTTTGATGTTCAAACCATTCAGATAACGCTGGTATTTTTTTGCATTTTCTTGGTGTTCTGAAAATGACGAAGTGAAAAGATGTTTTCCACTCCCATCATCTTGAGCACACATATAGATGTAATTGTGTTTTTCAAATTGAAGAACTGCGTCAAGATATTTTTTTTCAGTGATGAAAATAGGACCTGGTGGCAATCCATCGATCAAGTAGGTATTAAAGGGTGAAGTTAATTGAAGATCATCTTTTAAAATGCGTTGTACACTTTTTAATTCCATTGCGTATTTAACAGTAGCGTCGCATTGAAGTTTCATGGGCTTATTCAAACGATTCATGTACAATCCTGCAATTGTTATGGCCTCGGAAAAAACTTTTGTCTCCCCTTTTACCATGGAAGCCAGTATGTACACTTGCTCTCTGGTTAGTCCAATTTCCTTGCGTTTTTTCTCCCTTTCTTCATTCCAAAAAGAGTTATAAAAGGTATGAAATCTATCTGCTATTTTTTTCGGAGATTCTCCAAAGTTGAAAGCATAGGTATCCGCAAAAAAATAAGTGGTTCTTTGGTGCGAAGGATCAACCGTATTTTGATTTTGAAAGACACTATCAAAAGCTTGTTGATAGTCAGAAGGAAGATGACCTATTTCATTACTCAGCAAAACAAATAGCGAATCGGCATGATTGACTTCGTCTATTCTGATGAAAATATCTATTTGTTCCTTTCTTCTGAGCATGTGCACAGCATCAATTGGAGTCATGTCAGAAGTGATTTTATATTTCCCAGGCGCAATGCTATTTAATCGTTTAATGGTGCAACACGCAACAAATGATTGTTTCCAATAAGCGTCAAATGGCCATTGCTCGGAAATATCTGCGGGTGATGATGCTTGTGAGATTGAGAAGATAATATCTTTTTCCGATGCCTTATACCAAAGCCCGTATACTCCAAAACCACATAGGGCAATGCATAGAATAGAAACGATAATGATTGCTTTTTTCATGATTGAATTTTCTTTTTGTATCGATGTACTTGCTGATGGCGATGAATACTTTCTTCTGTTTTTTGATATCCTAGTTTTCTAAACAACTGAATGGAACCCTCATTATTTGGGTGAATAAGACAATGGAAAAGTTGGATGTCATATTTTTCAAATAAAAGAGTATGTAAAATTTTCAGCGCATGGCTGGCATATCCTTTTTTTCTGAATTTTATCTCAGGAATGGCGATGCCTATTCCAATTGATTTCTCCTTTCTATTCCATTCAAAAAGGTCAATCATGCCTATTGGAGTTGAAACGTCCTCAATAATCCAACGTTCTTGATTTACCTTGTCCAAAGAATTTTTTTCAATCAGAAATTCCGTGATGTCGTTTTGTGTAAAGGGACCTTTATCATCCGTTACCTCCCACAGCAATGGATCATTTTCCCATTGTAATATAACATCACAGTCTCTAACGTTTGCTTTGCGAATGGTAATCATGGAAATTGATTAAGACTCAATTTTACCAAAGTACATGCTTCTTCCCAAGGGATATTATTTTGATTTAATAAGGACTGCAGTTCCTCATTTTCTGTGCCCGGATTGAAAATTACTTTGTATGGCCTAGCCGCTAACAAATCATTGAAATAGGGTTCTTGGTTTTGGGGCCCCACATACAGTGTGATTACATTTCCCAATGGATGTATGGGTAAGTTGACTTGAATCTCATGATCAAGGACTGTTTTTTTTTTCAATCCAACCAATACAATTTCATGGCCTCTTTCCAAGAGGGCTTTTGCAGCTTTATAACTATAACGTTCTGGATTGTCTGAGGCTCCAATAATTACAACCTTCACATGTTTATGGTTTTGTGTTATTTTTGTTCCATGTCATCAAAAACAAAATTAAGCATATTAGTAGGCACTCTCATGCTGTTTTTCAGTTCTTGTATCGTGAACCGAGATTTTATGCTTCAAACAGATGTTGATTACCCTTTTGCTACACCCAAGTCGGACTCTATGGCCAGAGAGCAAAAAATAACCACATCTTCTGTTATCGAGTTGATGTTATTGACCAGGAACGGTGACATGATATTTGAATCTGTGGTGAGTTCTGATGGAGGCTCATCACAAGGGGCAAGGCTGAATAGAAACATGAATCAAATTGAGTACGTTCAGGATATCAATGGTATGTATAATCTTCCATTATTGGGCAAGACTAATTTGAATGGAATGACATTATTTGAAGCGCAGGATTTCCTTGAAAAACAGTTTTCTCAATATTTTATTGAGCCCTATTGCGTGTTGCGCATTGTCAATAATCGATTTATATATTTCAGTGGAAGTGGTTCCGCGAGCAGAGTGGTCAATCTCCCCAACTACAGAGTCTCTATCCTTGAGGCCATCACCATCGCAGGCGGGATTAGTGCAAGAGGGATCAGTGCTCAAATCAAAGTAATCAGAAATGTAAAGGGAAAGAATGAAGTGTATCTTTTTGATTTGTCAAAGATTGACGCTTTACAATACAATGATTTTTACATTCAAAATGGGGATATTATTTACGTAGAGCCAAGACCTCTTTACGCCTCTGGATTTCTGGGTGTGATTTCACCGATTGTGTCATTGGCAACAACCCTTGTTTTGTATTTATCAATTCTTGCCAAGTAAATGAAAATTACTCCACTTGCCCTGTCAGGTCTATTGACCATTGAACCCAGGGTTTTTAGTGACGATAGAGGCTATTTTTTTGAGAGCTTCAATGAGGCGTCCTTTCGTCTAAATACAGGTCTAAATCTTACTTTTGTTCAAGACAATCAAAGTTGTTCCTGCAAGAATGCACTGCGAGGATTGCACTTTCAGGTGCCTCCCAAAGCACAGGCCAAGTTGATTCAAGTTGTAACTGGCAGTATTCTGGATGTCGTGGTAGATTTAAGACGTTCAAGCCCCACATTTGGTCAACATTTGATGATTGAATTAAAATCAGCCGATTTGAAATTTCTCTTTGTTCCAGAAGGTTTTGCCCATGGATTTTTAAGTTTAGAAGACAACACGTTGGTTAAATACAAGTGCTCACAATATTATGCGCCTGATGCAGAGCGGTGTCTACATGTGGCTGATCCCTCCTTGCAAATTCCTTGGCCCATTGATTGGCAATCAGCAGCCATGTCCCCTAAGGATGCCATTGGAATGAAATTGGAAGATTGCGTTGGTTTTTTTATCTGATAAAACCAAATCCAATCTGCGAAATACTTCGCTCACCCGCGGGGTGAATGATCATTCTTTCCAAAGCCGTTTTTCCTTTCATTACTTGTTCGATGGATTTCACTTCTCCAAATGGAATGTTGTTCTGAATGAAAATATTTCTAAGGCTGGAAAAGGTCAATTGCCGGGCTGCTTCTGTCAATGTAGTTTGCAATTCATGACGGTGTGTTACCCTCAAAACATTTGTTGCAAATCGTGGGTCATTGGCTATATAGTCACATTGTAATACATGACAAAGTGATTGAAATTGTCGATCGCTTCCAATGGCCAGTACAATCCTAACTTGGTCTTTAAATACAATCTGTTCTCCGTAGGGAGCAATATTTGGGTGTAATGATCCTGCTGCCTTTGGTGCAACTCCAGTTTTCAAAAAATTGCTTCCTTGATTCATGAGGCTGACAACCCCAGCACTTTCCAAAGAGCATTCTACAATCATTCCTCTACCTGTTTTTGTCTTGTTCAACAGAGCGCACAATATTCCCTCTTTTAATTGATGGGCGGCCAATACATCCATGAAGGCTACGGGCAGTTTCAATGGATCTGCTCCTTTTTCGCCATTAATACTCATAAATCCAGTTTCAGCTTGTATGGCAACGTCATAGGCGACGCGGCTTTCTTCGTGCTCAAAGCCTTTGATTTTACCAATGATCAAATGCGGGTATCGCTCGAGTAATATTTTGGGATTCAGGTCAAACTTCAATTCATCACTGGGCTTGAAATTCAAAAGCACAATATCAGAATTGGAAATGGTCATCTCCAATTGTTCACGATCAACATGTAGATCAAGTGTCTCCACTTTTTTGTTTGCATTGACGGAAAGATAGTAAGCGCTTGTGCTGGATGTGTCTTCATGGGTTCCATACCATGTTCGGGTGACATCACCTTGAGGCGATTCTATTTTAATGACCTCCGCACCCAACTCCGCTAAAAATGTTCCAACGCTTGGCCCTGCCAATACGGTTGACAAATCCAAAACTTTGATTCCGTCTAAAATGGAGTATTTGCTCATACCACAAATTTACAAAGGCGCCGCTAATGCCTCTTTGTAAACTTTGAGACATCGCTCCCTAGCAATGGCATGGTCGACAATGGGTTTTGGATAGTCCTTGCTCTTCCATTCGGGAACCCACTTTTGTATGTATTTGTTTTCCTTGTCAAATTTTTCAGTTTGACTGTAAGGATTAAATATTCTGAAGTAAGGAGCGGCATCGCAACCACTTCCCGCCGCCCATTGCCATCCACCAACATTGCTGGCCATCTCATAATCTTGGAGCTTTTCCGCAAAATAGCGTTCTCCCCACCTCCAGTCAATGAGTAAATGTTTGGTTAAAAAGCTTGCCACTACCATCCTCACGCGATTGTGCATGAATCCTGTTTCATTCAGTTCCCTCATTCCGGCGTCAACTATGGGGTATCCGGTTACTCCATTACACCATTTTTTGAAATCGTCTTCGTCATGCCGCCATGCAATGCGATCATATTGTGGTTTAAATGATGCATTGGCACTATGAGGAAAACAATAAATGATCATTTGATAGAAATCACGCCAAATCAATTCGTTCAACCATTTCTCATTCTTCTCCAATCCTATTTTGACACATTTTCTGATGCTGATGGTCCCAAATCGCAAATGCAAACTGATACGACTGGTTCCGCGGATAGAAGGAATATCTCGGGTGTCGTGATATTTTTCTACAACGTTTAATGAAACAGAAGAAGAAGGAATTTCTTGATGGCTGGGTTCAAAATTCATCTCTTTCAATGAAATGATAGGGGTACTTTCCATTTTTAGAAATGTATCCAAGTTGCAGTCAGGCTTTGACATGAGCATCTCCGGCTTCAGTAACGATTTCCATTTTCTGCTGTAGGGAGTAAAAACCGTATAGGGCTTGCCATCATCTTTACACACCTCCTTTTTTTCAAATATGACATGATCCTTGAAAGTGTGCATTGGGATATTTTCCTGTTGAAACATTTCGTACAAAGCCCCATCTCTCTCCCTGGCATAAGGCTCGTAATCACGATTGAAAAACACACCCTGTATATCATAGTTGTCGATGAGCTTTTTCCATACATCCAACGGTTTAGAGTAGAAGAAATGTATCCCACTGCCATATTGCTGTAATGATGTGTGCATGCTCTCCAATGTGTAATGAATAAATCCTACGCGGGCATCTTTCCTATTTTCAAGAACGTCCAATATGTTTCGATCAAAAATAAAAATGGGCAAAACAGGAAAGCCGGATTGAGAGGCGTGGTACAACGCAGTGTTGTCCGACAATCTCAAATCTCTTCTAAACCAATGAATGACAACTTTACTTTTCATTTGAATATTGCTTTAAAGTTTTCTTTGATGTTTTTGTATTGAAACACAAATCCTCGGTCCTGAATTTTCTTGGATGATATGCGTTGACTATTCAACACCATACTGGACATTTCTCCTACCATTATCTTCAAGAGAAAGCCTGGAACATTGGGTAGAAAGTAAGGCCTCTTGATGGCTTTGCTCAGTTCCCGACCAAATTCATCATTTTGAACCGGTTCAGGAGCTACAGCATTGAATGTGCCCTGCACGGTTTCGTTTTCAATTGCGAATTGAATCATACGTGCCAAATCTTCGATGGCTATCCAACTCATCCATTGTTTTCCAGAACCCAATGCTGATCCTAAACCGAACTTAAATACGGGTAGCATGGCGGCTAGCGCTCCTGATTGCGCATCCATGACGACACCAATTCTCAATATGACCTTTCTCCAGCTTGATGGGTGTTCAGATATGGCCTTTTCCCAATCCTCTGTGAGTTGTGCCAAAAAACCTTTTCCATGAGTACTTTCCTCATCTTGCCATTCTTGCATGTTGTTATAAATACCAATGGCGCTGGCTTGAATCCAAACGATGTTTTCGGTTTTATTTTCAAAGAGCATTTTCTTGAGCAATGCGGTGGAATACAATCTGGAGTCCACCATCTCTTGCTTATTTTCTTTTGTCCACTTATTGGAGACACTATATCCAGCCAAATGCACAACTGCATGAAAATGGATGTCTTTGGGGAGATCACCTTTTAGCTCATTTGGATTCCAAAAAATATCTTTTTCTGATTTAGGAGATCGCGTAAGGGTATAGCAAACATGTCCTGATTGGTTGAGCATCGGAATAAGGACCTTTCCCACATTTCCGGTTCCTCCGGTAACAAGAATATTCATAATACGAAAACCATTTTAACGACCCTTTGTTCACTTGTTGTATCCAATGGCCAAAGAAGAGTATCCGTTATCTGCACTTTGATACATTTCTTGTTGGCTGAGGTATTGAAAGGCTTTGATTTTTCCTTCATCAATCATCCAAATCAGCGGTGAAGTTTGGTCAATCTCGAATTGAGTGGGATGATAATTGGGCCAAGTATTATTCCAATTTCCCTGGTTATCCCAATGATGCAATCCATTTTCATCACTGATCCATAAGCCATCTCTTGCAGCAGCGCATAAAAATCCATTGCTAGAATAGCTCAAAAGCGGATGCCAATTGATAGGCAGAAAGGTGTCTAGATCAAACAATCCAATTTTATAGTTCCCATTTTCCAGATATAAAAGACCCATCATATTATCCAGAACAAACAAATCAGAGACTTGCTTTCCATGAACCCAAACATGTGCAAGGTTTCCAGTAGTTTTTAAATGCAATAGAAGTTCCTGCGGTTGTCCAGGCGTTTTTTTGTTGGTGCAAATAAAGTCTTCCGTGCATTCCATCAAGTGCCCGTTGCTAATAGGAATCCATTGCCGGAATTGGCTATTCTTATCAAACTGTCTTAAACCGTCTTGGGTGATATACCAGATACTGAGGTCTTGGGCATCATAAACAGCATCAAGATAGTAGTCGTTGCTGCCGGCAAAAGGGTAGTTATAAGTTTGAATGTATTGATCAGCAATACCGGTAATTTCAAGCAAGGATTGTCCAGGTATACAGGTCCATAAGGTTTTGTTGTAGTGGTTGATTATGGGTAAATAGCGCGCTCCAAGCGCACTGTTCCATGGTGCCAATTCAAAACCAGATGACAAGGTGTCAATCATTGCTCCGGCAAAACCATTGTTGTTGATGCCGATGACCAACGTTCTTTTTTTGGACAATTCGGTAATACTACATTGAAGAAAAGTTGATTTGGATTGGTGGGCTGTCAAAGCACTGATTTTTAGATAATATTGTCCCGAAGGCAAATAAGGATCTTCAAGGGTGAGCGAAATATTTCCATGAAATTCATGCGATGGTAGTTGACTCGTGGACATTTCAGACATCCAAACTTTTTGATTTTCATCTGTCAGTTGCACGGTTATTTTCTCAATGGGATCAGCACCTTCAATTTGAGCGTGCACCTTAACTGCAATGGTTTGACCAAATCCAAAAGGCCCTGAATCATCCAGCCATTCAGCCTCAATACTAGGAATGGGATGTTCCTCTTTTTTACAGGAAAAAAGCATCAATAAACCAAGGCATAATGGAATCCAGCGCATTATCCAAATGTAAGTTGAAAACTCTTTTATTTTTCCACCATTTATTTTCTCAAACCTTTGATTTTATTGATGTTCTTGGAAGATGAAAAGTTATCAAAGGTCTAAGCTTGTTCAATGTGAATAGATTGCTGAGACAAGTCCAATTTAGCGTTCTAAATTTGAGGTTCCTTAATTGATACAGAATGGAGAAGCAAACACGACCAACCAACGCAAGATTGAAAAAGAATTTGGATTTGAACGCCAATCTTTTGGGTACTGAAATGGGACGTATCCCGCCCAATGCAAGGGATTTGGAAGTAGCCGTTTTGGGTGCAGTCATGTTGGATAACTCCGCTGTGAATTCCGTCATAGAAATTTTGGAACCCAATTCATTTTATGATCCCAAGCATACGTTGATTTATAGTGCGGTGCGCTCACTGTTTTCCAATGGTTCACCCATTGATATTTTAACGGTATCCCAACAATTGAGGAAAGAGGGCTTGTTGGATGCCGCAGGAGGAGCACCTTACATCGCAGCAATGACCAATCAGGTCGCCTCATCTGCCAACATTGAAGCGCATGCGCGCATCATCGCTCAAAAATTTATTCAACGCGAGTTGATTCGAATCTCGGGTGGCATCATTACCCACGCTTACGAAGAGACCACCGATGTTTTTGAATTGTTAGACAAAGCAGAGTCGGGACTTTTTGAAGTTACACAAGGCAACATCAGAAAGAACTATGACAAGATGAGTCATTTGGTGAAGCAAGCACTGGATGAGATTGACAAGGCCATGAAGAACAAAACTGGCGTGACGGGTGTGCCTTCAGGATTCAATGCTTTGGATAGAATAACCAATGGCTGGCAGCGCTCTGACATGATTGTCATTGCTGCACGTCCTGCCATGGGTAAGACGGCTTTTGTATTGTCCATGGCCCGGAACATCGCAGTGGAACACAAGGCTCCTGTTGCGGTGTTTTCACTTGAGATGTCCAGCTTGCAGTTGGTGCAACGTTTGATTGCCAGTGAGACAGAGATTGAAGGGGATAAATTGCGCCGAGGCAATTTGTCTGAATTGGAATTGCAACAATTGAATCAGCGCATCGCCAAATTAGCGGATGCTCCTTTGTTTATTGACGATACCCCTGCGCTATCTGTATTTGACCTTCGTGCAAAATGTCGTAGGCTTAAAGCACAACATGGTATTCAAATCATCATCATCGATTATTTGCAGTTGATGTCCGTCGGTGGCGGAGACGGCCGAGGTGGTAACCGCGAACAGGAGATCTCTACCATTTCTCGTTCGATCAAACAAATCGCAAAAGAACTCGATGTTCCAATCATCGCCCTTTCTCAGTTGTCACGTAGCGTAGAATCACGCCCGGGAGATAAGCGTCCTGTCCTTTCTGATCTTCGCGAATCTGGTGCGATTGAGCAAGATGCGGATATCGTTGGTTTCATTTATCGCCCTGAGTATTACGGTATTTTGACCAATGCGGAAGGGCATTCCACAGTGGGTCTTGCGCAGATTCTCATTGCCAAACACAGAAATGGAGCCATTTCAGATGTTGACTTAGAGTTCAAAAAAGAGTTGGCCAAATTCACAGACAGAGATCACCACAGCTTCAACCCAAGTTATGGCGGTTCCATGTCGCCCAATACCAATTTTGATTCAGGATCTTCCACCACCATTACGGTGAGCTCAAAGATCAATACCATGCCGGATGAGGAAGATGACGATGATTTCGGTTCATTCTCGGGCGGCAATAATGACGTTGTTCCTTTTTAATTTTCGTTAATCGGGATGTTGTTCTCAGCCCTTGATGTATTTTAGAAAAATGAAAGCAAAACGTATTATCAGCTTTGTCGTGCTGTTTGTTTTTTTGAGCGTATTGCCAACAAGGGCGAGTCAGGTGCTCATCCCAATGGATGATACCCAGGCAGAGCATTTGAAGTCCTACGGGATTGCGTATTGGCTGTTGCAAAATGGTGGTACACTGGAGTGGTTGCTGAATTACCGCGGAGGCAGTTTTTTATGTCCCAATCTTCCCTCATTGACCAAGGAGTGCACCATACGCGGAGTGAGCTTTGAAGTCATCGCTGATGCCCAAGCCCAGCAGATCTATTCACAAATTGCAGACCCTGAAGTCAACATGGAACGCGTTAAGCTGGAAGTAGCGCCAAAGATTGCAGTTTACACGCCGAAAGGAAAACAACCTTGGGACGATGCGGTAACCATGGTTTTGACCTATGCCGAAATTCCCTATACAGAAATTTACGATACTGAAGTAATCAAAGGAGATTTGGTCAAATACGATTGGCTCCATCTGCATCATGAGGATTTTACAGGTCAATATGGAAAGTTTTATGCACAATACCGCAATGCTGCCTGGTACCAAGAGGAGGTGAAGAACCAAGAAGGAACAGCAGCTTCATTGGGTTTTTCAAAAGTGAGTGAAATGAAAAGGCAAGTAGCTCTCAACATCCGAAACTTTGTTCTGGGTGGAGGCTTTTTGTTTACGATGTGCAGTGGAACGGATTCTTACGACATCGCACTGGCAGCAGAGCATGTGGACATTGCAGAGGCCGTTTTTGATGGCGATGCAAGTGACCCACAAGCGCAACAAAAATTGGAATTCAACAACGGCTTTGCCTTTCAAAATTATCGACTGATCAAAGATCCCATGGTGTATGAGTTCAGTTCTATTGACGCCACTGAGGATCATAACAAAATGGGTGAGTTGAATGATTTTTTCACCTTGTTTGATTTCTCTGCCAAGTGGGATATTGTACCCACGATCCTCACGCAAAACCACACACAGGTCATCAAAGGATTTATGGGCCAAACAACGTCCTTTCATCATGACTACATCAAGAGCAATGTGACGGTTATGGGTGAAACCAAGTCATTGGGAACAGCACGGTATATTCATGGCGAATTGGGCCAGGGGCAGTGGACGTATTACGGAGGACATGATCCAGAAGATTACCGCCACTTGGTTGGAGATCCACCCACAGATCTTTCGTTGCACCCTAAGTCACCCGGATACCGTTTGATTTTGAACAACATTCTTTTTCCCGCAGCCAAAAGGAAAAAGCAGAAGACCTAGGACTTTTTATTTTACTTCCTTGATGCTTTTGATGGTTGTTCCAATGGTCATCTTTGGAATAAATTCCATCCCTTCTATTACTTGCCCCATGTTGGTGTAACGACCATCCAAGTGCGGAGCATCACTGGTCATGAAAAAAATCTGACAGCTTTCTGTGTGCGGCCCTGCTGAAGCCCATCCAATGCAGCCTGCATCAAAACTATCCGGTGTGAATTCTGATGGGATAACTTCATCCAAACCACCCATGCCATCTCCCCTTGGACATCCCCCTTGGCTCACAAAATTGGGTACATATCGGTGAATGTGTTTGTTGTCATAAAAGCCGTTGTTCACCAGTTTTTGAAAGTGCATAGCGGTAATGGGATGGTTGAGTTCATGCACATCAAAGATTATTTTTTGTTCAATTCCCTGTGCAACAATCTTCATTTCATATCGACGAATGAAATTTAATTTTTGCCATTGGTCTGCATCAATTTGAACGATGGGTTGTGGTTGAAAAGGTTGAAATCTTTTGTTTGAAAATTTGGTCATGGAATTCAAAGCCACGACAATCTCATTGTAGGTTTCCACTTCTTTGGGCAAGATCAATGAGGGTAGCCTTTTCTCCAACAATGCAAACCAAAACGCAAGGAGCTCATCTGATAACTTGGCTTCTTTGATGGCGGTGGCCAATAATGCTTGAACGCCAACATCCATTGTTTCCCACAATCGTGTGGCTTGCGATTTCCAGAAATCTGAATTTTCTAATTCGATATGGGCTGCAATGAGCATTTCGGTACCATAGTAGAGATCAGAATAAGAGGCCTTGGAAGAGGTGAGGTAGTCGACCAATTGCGGTAAACAAATTTTTCTCAGCGCAAGTCTCTCAAGCGCGCGCATTCTGTGGTAATCATCCTTTTCAGAAATGAAAAGTTGCCAGTTTTTTTTTCCTTTTGGATCAAAGTTGGTTGTCTTTAAACGCCACACGCTGAACTGCGCATACATGTCAGGATGGGTGGTTTTAAATGCAGGGCTATCCCATGCAAAAGGTATTGGAATGGAATCGTAAGCAAAGGCATTGGCGCAGAGTTGAATGGCCCATGAACCCAGCACATTGTCTTGCTCTTGAACAAGAGAGAGCAGTGGTGCGCAATCCTTGAAAATGTTGCGTTGCAATTGAATCAAGCATTCCAAACGCAATTCCTTTTTTAGGTTAATGTCCTTGCTCCAGTCCAACAGAAGTTGATTGAATACAGGTTGATTGCATTTTCCTAAAACCTGAACAAAGTATTTATTGGGTGGCAAATTCTGGGGTTGTAATGGCAACCCGAGAAGAAGAGAGGACCATTTAGTTTTGTCGAACTTTGATTTGGGGATTCTAACAATGGCTTTCCAGTAAGATGAGCGAAAATGGGTTAACGGATTTTTGGTTTCGTTGTTCCAAAGTTCAAATTGCTGAATAAGGGTTTCTTGGATTTTTGGAGTGAAATGGCCATTTCGGATCAGATAAAAGACCCCTTCGTACCAGAGTTGAAGGTCAAAAGGCTCAACAATATGGGCGCCCATTTCCGCGTATTGATTGGCTTGTCTTGGGGTGCGCACGCATCTCCCAAGATATTCAATCAAGAAATTTTCAGAAGTAGGAAGTTGAAGCAAGAAATCAAAGTTGAGGGTGTCATTTTGTTGGGTAAGCGGCCAAATGGTTTCATTGGGAAGGATGGGACGCTGGCTCATTGTAATAGAAGCTTCGTTTAGCGCATTCACCTGGTCTTGTATCAAGCTACGCAACTGGGCAGATGCGGTATCATTGGGATGGGAAGCCGCAAATTGCATGTAGAATAACTGTTCTTGTCGTGTTAATGTATCCAGCCTATCCAGCGGATATTTTTTGTTGTACAAAAATTCAACGAAGGAAGGGTCGGGGAGTTGGGCTGAGGCACAAATCGAAACCAGGCAAACGAGTGTCGCGATGAAAGTTTTGTTCATATTAGCCAAGATAAGGAGGATTGGGGATTGAAGAAAAAGGAAAGAGTAATGAGTGCTGAGTACTGAATACTGAATACTGAGTACTGAATACTGAATACTGAGTACTGAATACTGAGTACTGAATACTGAGCACTGAATACTGAATACTGAATACTGAGTACTGAATACTGAGTACTGAATACTGAATACTGA
>CAYQUT010000041.1:0-16622 GCA_964420985.1 uncultured Chryseobacterium sp. | reverse complement strand
CGAACCAGGGACCCCATGATTAACAGTCATGTGCTCTAACCAGCTGAGCTACTGAGGAGTGTACCTTTTTGAGAAATGGGCTTTCCCATCTGTCAAAACCACTCAACTTATTCTTCAGCTCCTTGTCGTTACCAAGGTAAAACACCGAGTTTGGGTCGGAATCGGACGGCAAAAATAATCAAATCCGCCAACTTCACAATATCTTTGTCAAAAATTTTTTATCATGAAACTCGTCGCTGTAGGTACTGTCGCTTTCGATTCCATCGAAACCCCCTTTGCCAAACAAGAAAATGTCATTGGTGGCGCTGCTACCTACATCACCCTAACCGCTTCCCACTTTGTTGACTCCTCCGGCCTCGTGTCCGTTGTAGGTGAAGACTTCCCCGCTGATTTCCTTGCCGATATGAAAAACCGCGGCATCAACCAAGAAGGGCTTGAAATCAAAATGGGAGAGAAATCTTTCTACTGGTCTGGCAAGTACCATTTTGACATGAACACCCGTGATACCTTGGTAACCGACCTCAACGTATTGGCCTCTTTTGACCCCAAAGTTCCCGCCTCTTACACCAATGCCCCTGTCTTGTTGTTGGGCAACTTGGTGCCTGCGGTGCAATCGTCTGTTTTGGATCAATTCCCCACCCGCCCCGCTTTTGTTGTCATGGACACCATGAACTTCTGGATGGATGTGGCTTGGGACGATTTGATGGCGGTGATCAAGCGCGTGGATGTGCTGTCTATCAATGACGAAGAAGCCCGCCAAATGTCCAAAGAGCACAGCTTGGTGAAAGCGGCTAAAAAGATCTTGGCGATGGGTCCTAAATATTTGATCATCAAAAAAGGCGAGCATGGTGCTTTGCTTTTCCATGAAAACCAAGTATTCTTTGCCCCAGCCCTTCCTTTGGAAGATGTGGTAGATCCAACAGGAGCCGGAGACACTTTTGCCGGTGGATTTGCTGGCTACTTGGCCAAGACCCAAAACTATTCTTTTGAGAACATGAAACGCGCCATCATTGTGGGTTCTGCCATGGCTTCTTTCACCTGTGAGAAATTTGGGCCACAACGTTTATTGGAAATCAACCAGGATGACATCAATGCCCGCATTGCGCAATTTGTGTCCTTGGTCAACTTTGATATTGAATTGGTATAAAATACAACCATGAGAAGAAACCACGAAATTGATTTTCGCATCTACGGTGAGGAGATGCAATGTGTGGAAATTGAATTGGATCCACAAGAAACGGTAGTTGCAGAGGCGGGAGCGTTCATGTACATGGACGACGGCATTCAGATGGAAACCATCTTTGGTGATGGGTCCGCACAAAACACAGGCTTCTTTGGCAAGTTGATGAGTGCAGGAAAGCGCATGTTGACCGGCGAGAGTCTATTCATGACGGCTTTTACCCACATGGGTTACAGCAAGGCCCGCGTAGCATTTGCTTCGCCTTATCCGGGTAGAATCATCCCCATGGATTTGCAACAAATGGGAGGGAAGGTGATTTGTCAAAAAGATTCATTCCTCTGCGCCGCCAAAGGGGTGAGCGTGGGAATTGAATGGCAAAAGAAGTTGGGAACAGGATTGTTTGGTGGTGAAGGATTCATCATGCAAAAGTTAGAGGGAGATGGATTGGCTTTTTGTCATGCAGGAGGACACATCATCGAACGTACATTGGCACCAGGCGAGATATTGCGCGTGGATACCGGCTGTATTGTGGCTTACACACAAGATGTGGATTTTGACATTCAATTTATTGGCGGAATCAAGAATTCCATTTTTGGTGGAGAGGGATTGTTTTACGCCGTGTTGAGAGGACCAGGTAAAGTGTGGTTGCAAACATTGCCCATTTCTAGATTGGCCAGTAGAATCATGTCTTATGGTTCTGTAGGCGGAAGAAAAGAAGAAGGAAGTATTTTGGGAGGCTTGGGTAATTTATTGGACGGTGATGGTGTATAAGCCATGACCAGTCCCACCTTTATCCCTGTTTCAGAAGCCATTGCGCTATACGGGCAAGGTCAGTTGACCGTGGTGGACGTGCGCTCTCCCAAGGAGTTTGAGGCAGGCCATATTCCCGGCGCCATCAATATTCCGTTGCTGAACAATGAACACCGTCACTTGGTGGGCTGTTGTTATAAAGAACAAGGGCAGGCAGCAGCGATTGAATTGGGGTATCAACTCGTCACCCCATTTTTTCCGGAAATTCAAGCCCTAGCCAAGTCGCTTTGTAATGGGGCCAAGATCATTTTGCATTGTTGGCGGGGAGGATTGCGCAGCAAGATTACAGCGGGATTATTGGCGGAAGTGGGGTTTGAAGTATTGATGGTAGAGGGCGGATACAAGGCTTGGCGCAATCAGTGGATTGCCACTTTTGCATCGCCCATGAAAATACTGATGGTGGGAGGGTTAACGGGATCAGGAAAGACAGAGGTCTTGCAGTTGTTGCATCAGCAAGGTGAGCAGGTATTGGATTTGGAACACATGGCCCACCACCGTGGCTCAGCTTTTGGAGGATTGGGTTTGCCAGAACAACCCACACAAGAACAATTTGAGAATGTTTTGGGTTGTTATTTATACCAACAGAAAAAGGATCAAGTCTTGTTGGTGGAGAGTGAAAGTAGGATGATAGGAAGGAATAGGGTGCCAGATGCGCTTTTCAAGCAAATGTGGGATTCACCGCGGGTGGAGGTGGTAAGAACAATACCTCAACGGGTGGAGCACATCTTAAAAGTATACGGACAGTTTGATACCGAAGCCTTGGCAACCAAGACAATGCAGCTTAAAAAGCGCATGGGATCTGAGCAAGTGAAGGAGGCGGTAGAGGCTTTGGAGCAAGGAGACAAGGAAAAGTGGGTAACCATGCTGTTGCATTATTACGATAAAAATTACCAACATCACAGCGGGTTACAGGAGCAGCAAATGATTATTCATTTGCCACATCATGAGGATTGGACATTGGAACAATGGGCGCAAGCGATACTAGAATTATGCAAGACATTCAATTGACACAACAAACCAAGGCAGGAGGATGTGGTTGTAAAATAGCACCACAACAACTGCACGAGATACTGAGCGGACACCGCAGTCTTGCCGGTGGACCAACGCTATTGGTGGGCAATGAAGGCAATGATGATGCCGCTGTGATGGTGTGGCAGGGAGAGCAATGTTTGGTGCATACTACTGATTTTTTTATGCCCATTGTGGATGATCCTTTCGACTTTGGTCGCATTGCAGCCACCAATGCGTTGAGTGATGTCTATGCCATGGGCGGCAAGCCAGAGATGGCTTTGGCAATATTGGGTTGGCCCGTGGCTACGTTGGGGACGGCGTCTGCATCACAAGTAATGCAGGGAGCCCGCGAGGTGTGTGAGCATGCAGGCGTGGCTTTGGCAGGGGGACATTCCATTGAAACCCAAGAGCCCATTTTTGGACTTTCTGTTACTGGAAGGGTCAGTCAATCGTCATTGAAAAGAAACAACACCGCGCAGTTGGGCGATGTCTTGTACATCTCCAAACCGCTTGGCGTGGGTGTGATGGCCACCGCATTTAAGAGAGGCATCATTGATACAGAAACATTTGCTCCAGCCATTGCCAGCATGACGCAGTTGAATGCTTTTGGTGCTGTAGCAGGAAACATGCCCGGTGTAACCGCCATGACTGATGTTACAGGATTTGGCCTTGTTGGCCATTTGATGGAGATGATCGCATCATTGGATTGCACCGCTGTGCTCAGCATGGCGCAAATACCATTGCTGGAAGGTGTTGAACCATTGATTGCACAGAATATTTACGCCGACATGGCCATGAAGACCTACTCCAAGTACGCATCATCGACCAATATTGCGGCCATGGCACAATTGATTCCATTGTTTGATCCACAAACTTCCGGTGGATTGATGATGACCGTGAGACCTGAAGCCATTGCCGAATTGGAAGCCAACGCAAAGGCAGTAGGACAAGAACTTTACTGCATTGGAACGCTAGAAATACCAGGCGAAAAGCGCATCATAGTGCAGTAAACGGAACAGGATTTCCATTTTTTACCCAAAAGCTTTTTTGCGCTAATGCGAATAAGTGCACATCGTCTTTGTTGTCACTGAATACAACATGCAGTTCGGCATTGGGATATTTTTCTTTCAAGGCTTTCACCTTGTTTTTTCCACGGCAATTGACTTCAAAAACCCAGGTATTATTGCGCTGCGCGATTTCCGAACCCAGCACCTCAATTCCCCATTGGTCACAAATGGGTTGAATAAACAAGGCGGGAGAAGCCGAGATGCAAATGCAGGCAATGTTTTGGTTTTGCAGCTCCCTCATGGATTGAACGATATTGTTATTAAAGTCAACAGCACTTTGCGACGACCAAAAAGCAGCAATTTGTTTTTCCAACACCTCTTTGTCCCAACCTGAAATGAATCGGAGGAACAGGGATTTGAACGTTAGTATGGGTATAAGTTTGAAAAGGTAAAGCGCTGCGGCCAAGCATTGCAAAGGAAAAAACCGCATTCTCCAGGGATGTTTTTTGTAGACAAATAGACAAAATGCAATGAAAGTATCCTTGCGGTAAAGTGTTCCATCAAAATCAAAGACAGCAATGGAATTTTCGTTAGACATAGAGCAGGGCTATGAGGGAAATCATCCAAAGCAAGAGGTTTACTTGCGTGAAGCGGTCTTTGAAAAGTAGCGTGGTGGGATCTCCTTCACCGGAAAATTCGTCAGATTGACTGAGCTGTACAAATCGAAAAATGCCCAATACCACAAACAGCGAGGTGTACAAGATTTTATCGGTGTGCAGCGCTGTTTGAACTTTGACATCCATGGTGTACAGCAAGTAGGCCGTGATGGTAATGGTGGCTACGATGAAAATGAATTTGTCCAGCAGTTCTACAGAATAGTGTTGCAGCACTGCACGGTGGTGTTTGGCTTGGTCTTTTAATACAACCAATTCTGATTTGCGTTTGATTAAAATGAGGAACAATGCCAAAAAGAAACTCACCACCAAAATCCAAGAAGTAGGGTTGACAGCAATGACATAACATCCGGCCAAAACACGGAAAACAAAATTGATGGCCACAATAAAAAATTCAATGATGTTGATGGTTTTAAGACCAAAAGAGTAGGCCAAATTCAGCAATACGTAGAGTAAAGTGATGACGCCAAAAGCCATTGGAAGTTGGGCGATTACAAAAACACCAGCAGCACAGCCTATGGTGACCAGAGCTATAGAAAGAGCTTGGTTTTTGGATATTTTTCCAGAAGGAATAGGGCGATTTTTTTTGCGGGGATGTAAGGCATCATTGTCTGCATCAACCCAGTCATTCATGATATAAATAAAAGAACAGGCCAAAGAAAAAACCAAGAAGGCCAATGCTGAGCGTTGAACCAAATCCATATGCATCAGGTTCAAGGAAAAGATGAGAGGAAGAAAAAGAAAGCCATTCTTGATCCAACTCTTCACGCGCATCAATTCCCAATACATCTTCATGGGACAAAGATATATTTCCAACCAGAGAAATCGTCCGCCGCAAAAGACTTCCATTCCGGATTATCAGTAGTATTGGGGTATGGAATGGTTTTCACTTTCCATTCCGCCAAGCGAATTTCCATGGATTTGAGCCATCCCTTTTTGATGTAAATGGTTTTGTTTTTTAGTTCTCTTTTTTCCGCTCGGATGGCGCGCGTACCTTGTCGGTTCCATTGGTAGTACTGATAACCGATTATTCCAAAATTGGTGAGGAAACCCAATAGGACAATCAACGCGTATCGCTGAACCCAACGGTTGGCATCCAACAAACCAAAGAGCAGAATGAATCCATAAACAAAAAGCTGGTGCGGTGCGTAGCGGTAATTCCAAAATTCAGGTTGGATGATCACACTGATGATGAGACCACCAAGAAGCCAAGGAAAAAGTTTTTTTCTATTGCGCCAAAGCAAAAAAATCAGCAATGGAGACATCATTAAAATGAGTTCGGCAGAGAATGGGCCCAACGGAGCAATCACCATGGGTTGGTGCAATCGATAATAGGAAAAAGTCTCACGAACTGTTTTCCGGTGGAACATCTTCTTGGGATGAGAGGGAAAATCAGTTGGCGAGGTGTAGCCAGGATAGTGGAAAGTGGCGGCATTCCAGCGTTGTACAGGGTTTAACTCAAAAAAGTTTTTGGGATAATGTACCTGCGCGACACGCGTGCCCTCATTGTTTTCACCCATCAATGGATAGAAAGGATGTCCTTTGTCTTTCCAATTGCGCACATACGTGCAATGCCCCACCACAAAAAAGGCAAGAGTAAATATTAAAGCTCCTCGCGAAAAAACATTCCACCAAATCTTTTTGTGTTTAAAAACAACGATGAGAAGGAGACCAAGGAAGAAGACACAAGCGTAAATCAATCCAGTGAACTTGATATTGGACAGATAAATAAAGGCCAATCCGACACTGAACCAGCGGTAAAAAGAGGGTCCATCAATGAAAATGTCCGCCAAGAAAATAATCAGAATGAGTAAAAGGGAATACAGTTGCCCGTCTACGTAAAAGCTCAATGTTTGCCCAACAGCTACTGGAGAAAGGGCCAACAATAATGCAACCATTGAGGAAACAAAAGGACGTTGCGTCCACCGATAGAGTGCGCCAAGTGTGACGAGATACGACGTTGCAAGCCACATGAGATTGCCCGCTTTGCTCCATTGAATGTATGGCAATGTTTGATAAAAGGCAGAAGCCAAAGTCCATGGTGCTTTGGCATAGTGGTTAACATAATTGGCATTGAAACCAGAAACGGTTTCGTGCGCCAATGGTGCGTCCCAAAAGGGATTCCAACCATTGCGCAAATGGATGATGGCATCTTGGTGGTACCATTGACCATCAAAGGAAAGATCATAAAATAAAAATGCAGCCCATCCGCAATAACCTAGAATGATAAGAAAAATAAAGGTGCTCCAAATCTCTTTTCTGTGGAATTTCCATGCCCAATAAAAACCAATGAGCAGGCCAATGATTGGGCTTGCCCCTAAAAGAGGTAGATCCAGCATCATCCGCAAGGTTTCCACCACAAAGGTCATGGAAAGAAAGACAAACATCAGTTGCCCTGCGCCCTGGAGGTTATGGAAAAATTTGTTTTTCAAATCGTTTACAAGTTAATAAAAAATAACGAGGAAAGATGAATCGCATTATCTTGCCGTTGTGCAAAAACAGACACCCTCTCAACAACCCATAGCCACGCCTTTTCCGGAGGTGCATGCGTATGTGTTGAAAAAGTTGGATGGTCGATTCGACTGTGTTGGAGAAAGAGGTTCTTACCTCAAGGTTTTTCAATCCGCATTGCATTATTATTTGAACAATCGACAGAACGCCAAACAAAAAAGACAATTTTTTAAAAGTCCTGTTTGGGTTCATTGGTTTTATTTTTTAGTGTTGTATTTAAAGACTCTAACAAAAAAAAGAACCATTCACCAACCGTATGTCATTCAAGACCCTGGGCGATTGACTGCAGAAGGAAATTCTGTGTTTTTCACCAAAATAAAAAACGCATTGCCAAAAGAGTCCTTTGTCATTTTGGTAAAACGACGCCAAGCACAGGCAAAGAATGAACAAGCCATTGAGGAGGCGGAGGGGAAGTTTGTTTTTCCCGGAGTTAGGGTATGGAAACAATTGTGTGATTTGCGATTGGTTTATCAGAATGCAGTACAATCAGGACGCTGGAATCCAGAGGAGCTCCATTATTTGGACTCGTCCCTACACTCCTATCTCATGCGGTATTCACGCTGCTTGGGCTCATATGATCCCAAAAAGAACAAGAAAGTATTTTTCACGGTGCACTACATCAATGAAGGTTTTATCTGTGCCATGCGGGACATGGGTATACAGACCGTTGAGTTGCAACATGGACTGATCAGCGGAGCGGATCTTTATTATGTTTATCCTGAGGCTTATCGACCTTGGATCAAAGACATGTTTTTACCCGATTATCTGTTCATGTATGGCGATCTATGGCGTAATCGTTTACTACAAGGAATTGAATGGAAGCCAGAGCAATTGCTCATGATGGGTGATTATACAGAGCTTTTTGTTCAAGAGGAGGAAAAGAAAGAAAAGGAAAACATCGTATTGATGTGCGCACAGAAGTTTTTATCCGACGAGTATTTGCCTTGGATTGAAAAATTGAAAGTTGTCTTAAAAATCCATCCCGATTGGAAGATGGTGGTCAAGCTTCATCCTTATGAGCCCAAGGAAGATATCCCAAAGTACATGGCTTTGGCCAGTGATCAGATAGAGATAGTACAGACGGGTTCATTGAATGATTGGTTTTCCAAGTCCAAGATTCAATTGAGTGTGTACAGCACTACGTTTTATGATGCGATAGGCTACGATATCATGAATTATGCTTTGATTCATACAGGTACGTACGATGCATACGTGGATGAGATGATTGCAGCCGAGGTGGCTGTTGGCATTGAAATGACGGAAGATCCTATAGAACGTTTTTTAAAGGAAGGAGTAAACAGTATTTTGCTCAATAAATCTTCCATTTACAGCCAATGGGATCAGCAACGGTTCAATCAATTCTTAACTGACGCGGAGTAAGCGCTATAGTTGGTAATGTTCAGTTCATCAAAAAAAACCATGTCGTTTTTTTCTGAATACTGATTCCAAAATTTTTCCAACTCTTCCCAACTAGAAAAACAAATGTTGTTCAGTGTGGATTGAGGTAAGGGAAAATTTTGATGTTGATAGGGGTGAAGTAAGGTCTTGCGTCCGAACAAGAGTCGTTCAAAAATAACGGTGGATAATGTCCCGATTCCAAAATTCTCCAGGTGAAAGAAGTTCGCTGAACTTTTGTTTTTGTCTCCCCAATAAAAAGGAATCGAATTGAAAAATGTTCGGTAATAATTTTCTGTTTTCTCCAAGTGTTTTTTCTCCAAAGGGTGCAGGTAAATGACCACGTCCCACATTTTGTTTTCTGCACCGCGCTTGAGCCAAGACAAGATTTGCGTTTCACTGTTCTCCGCCGCTAGACCATTGTCTGCCCGGGATAGCGCATTGCGCAGCCATTGACCATGAGAATAGAAGGCAATCCTCTTATTGTTTGACGGAGACTTGTTTTCTGGAATATCGAATAAGGTTTCGGCAGGCCAACGCAACAATTTTTTATAGGACACACTTTTGGAAAAAAGGTTTTGAATTTCTTCCTCTTGATAAGGCGATGTCACTACCAAATCATGGCATACTAGGTGATGGTTGTGCACAAACAAGGGAACGATGGATGGGATGAAAGTTGTTTGCACACCCAATCTTTGTAGGCAATAGGAAAGAAGGTTGCTGTCAATTTCATAGGGATGAAAGAAAGATACATGCTGGATCTTTTCTTTTTTGATCCATTGTATCACACACGCCATCTCAATGCATTGACGGATAAGCAGCGCGTGATTGGCCCGTTGTTTTTTAGAGCAAAAACAGGTAACAGTCACCAGCAGCGAGAATAGATGCAGCAACATTTTTTCCATGAAGTTGGCATGGATATGATTTAGCGAAATGAGGTCTTTGCCTACAAAGTGAGAAACAGGTTGTGCGTGGAATTGCTGAACGTAAATCAATGCTTTGGGGTCTTTGTAAAAGTCCCAGGTAATGAGGGCGTGGGCTGCGGAATCTGTCTTTTCCGTTCGTTGAAAAAATTCACCGGAACCATTGGTCTTGATGACGTGCCTATACCATTCTCTAAGTCCAATCCATCTATCAATGGAGGCTGAGGCGTCCAAACGATAAGACATATTGTGCAGCAAACTGTATTGGGCGATATCCTCTAGGGTGCCCTTTTTTTTAGCACCCAATCCAAAGGAAAAAAATAGCCGTATCGCAGATGAGAGTTCGCCCATAATGGTTGTGTGCTAAGATAATCAACCATTGTATCTTTGGCACTGATGACAAAAAAGAATGACCTAGCCTTGTTGAATACATTGCGCGCGATTGCGGCATGGATGGTTTGTTTGTTTCATGCTTCTTTTTTGTTAAAGGAGTATTATCCCGCTACCTATAATGTTATGTCTTTGGGGCAAGAGGGGGTGTATGTTTTTTTTATTATTAGTGGGGTGGTTCTACCATGGTCTATGGATCAATCCCAATACCAATGGCGTTTTGCAGGTAAGTTCATGTTGAAAAGAATGCTCAGGCTTTATCCACCATTTTTGGTTTCTGTGTTGATTTGCGCGTTTGGTTTTTATGGGCTCGAAGGGATGCTTGCCCCTGAGGGGCTTTCAAAAATGTTGCACAGCATCACCTTTGCTGCGCCATTCTTAGGAACCAAATGGGTCAATGATGTGTATTGGACCTTGTTTGTTGAGTTTCAGTTTTATTTGTATTTGGCTTTGGCCTTTCCGTTTTTCATTTCTAAGAAGGTTGGGGTAAGAACAGTTGCTTTGTTGGTAACACTGGGGTTGTCTTTCTTGTCAAAATCTTTTGAGCCCAAAGTGGTCAAAGTCACGTTGTTCTTTCATTTGCCAGTGTTCACCATGGGGTATTATGTGTACCTGTATTTGAAAGGAAGGATTAAGGAGCGAGAGTTTTGGGTGGGCCTATTGCTGAGCACTTTGGTTTGCTTGTATTTGACGGGTATTTTGCACGGGTTGAAATGGCGCATTGTGTCCACCGCATTGGTGACCGCATTGGTGATTGTTTTTGTCAAAAAAGGCAACAAGTGGCTGGATCAATTGGGAGAAATCTCTTATTCATTTTATCTCACCCATTGGTTTGTGATTTCTACTTGCAATCATTTCTTTTACCACGACATGCGCACTCCTGTGGGAAGTGTTTTGTTCTTCTTGTTGATACAAGTTGGGTCGATCGTGTTGGCCAAGCTTTTTTATCAGGTGGTGGAGAAGCCATCTTTGCAATGGACCAAAAGGGTAAGATACACTACTGATTTGCCAAAAGTTTAAAGGTCATACGGTGATGCGGGCATGGGCCGTGTTCCGCAATTGCGGCTCGGTGTTTTTTGGTAGGATACCCTTTATTGATGTCCCATCCGTAGTGTGCAAATTGTTGGTGCAATAGCGCCATGTGTTCATCACGGTGTGTTTTGGCAAGGATGGAAGCGGCTGCAATGGACTTGAATTTGCTGTCTCCTTTGATGACACATTGGTGAATGATCCCCACATAGGGTTTAAAGCGATTCCCATCTACCAAAATCAATTCGGGTTGTATTTTAAGTTGATCAATACAACGGTGCATGCCCGTGATGGAGGCGTTGAGGATATTGATTTCATCAATCTCTTTTGGTAATACCGCAACAACAGCCCAAGCAAGTGCCTGTTCCTCGATGATGGGGCGTAAAGCCTCTCGTTTGGCCTCTGTGAGTTGCTTGGAATCATTGAGCCAAGGGTGATCAAAACCATCGGGTAGGATAACAGCAGCGGCAAATACAGGTCCGGCCAGGCAGCCTCTACCTGCTTCATCACAACCCACTTCAATCAGGTCCTTGCTCCATCTACTTTGCAACATGATCTTTTAGTGTTTGTTGTATGCTATGCCAAAATAAATCCGTGGCTTTTTCCCAAGTATATTCTTGTAGAATTCGGTTTTTGGCCAAATGCCATTGTTGGTGTTGGGTATCGAAATGGGAAAGAATGCCAAGTTGCTGAGCGATGTTTTCAACACTCAATGCATCTGCGTATAGGATGGCATCACCGCCTATTTCAGGCATGCTTGAATTGTTTCCAGCAACAACGGGAACATCACACTGCAATGCCTCTATAATGGGGATGCCAAAGCCTTCGTAAAGACTTACCATTACTAATCCATTTGAGGCGGCCAACAAAGTCAACAAATCATCTCCATCTTTTCTGCCCAGCCAGTGCACATCAGGAATGTGCCCATACGCTTCCTGCGCACTTTTGCCAAATAGCGCAGCGCCAACAATGACAAAGTGATGATCGGGATGGTTTTTTTTGAAATGCTGAAATGCTTGTAGTATGCGATCTAGGTTTTTTCTGGGATGCAATGATCCGATGAAAATGAAGTAGGGTTTTCCGTTGGTGTATTGATTTCTTACTTCAGTCTGGTGACTGTGATCGATAGGACCCCAATTGGGATTGGCACCATTGCACAGGACGTCTATTTTTCCTGGTGAAATACCAAATGTTTGTTGAATGTCAATTTTAGAAAATTGACTGACTGTTGCAATACGCGTTGTCTTTTTTACCAATTCTCGGGTGTGTTGGTTCCAATATCGAGCATATTTGGCGGGAAGGAGTTCTGGGTAATGCACAAAATTTAGATCATGGATAACATTGAGCTGTGGGCAGGGGCAGCGCAATGATCCATGGCCGTCTGGAGAAACAAAAATATCGGCTCTAAGTTTTTTTAATTTTCTGGGCACGCTCCAATTAAACCACCAATCAAAAAGCCAGGGTCTGCGGGCGGGTGGGAACAGATGATGACAAAATACGTTTTTGCTTGAAGGGATGAGTGAAAAGTCGCTGTGATCAAAGAGCAAGTGAAACTCATGTTCAGGATGTCTTTGAATGATTCGAAGCAGTATTTCAAGGGTAAAGCGGCCAATACCCTCTAATTTTCCGGGTTTGAGAAGACGGGTATTGATTGCAATTTTCATGAAAAAAAAAGCCACGCGAAGGCGTGGCAATTTAATATAATTCTTTTACGAACTCAATTATAAACGCTCGATTCCTTTGTGACGACGCTCATCAGAAACGGTCAATTTCTTACGACCCTTGCGGCGACGTGCGTTAAGAACGCCACGACCAGCAGCGTCAGCCATTCTTTTGCGGAATCCGTGTTTGTTACGGCGTTTTGTATTCGAGGGTTGGTAAGTACGTTTCATAATCGTCAGTATTTTTTATAACGGGTGGCAAATATACAACTTTTCAACAATTTACACAAAGGTTAAGGCTTCTTTTTTTTCAAATCTGATTTTTTTATCGGCTTTTCGAATTTGATAGGAAGTTTTTTGCTGATTTTCAGCGCTTTACCTTCCACATAACCTTCACCGCCAATGAGGATTTCATCTGCAAAAAGGATGGCAAATCCACTGGAAAGTGCCGCCTCAAAGTTGGCTTCGGTGCCTTTGATTTTTAATAAGTACTCATTTTTGGACTTCTTGGGCACCAGGAGATTTTCTGCCAATCTCACCCTGGCTACTTTTCTTCCTTGTAAGGACAGATCAATGTCAGCATCTGTTAATTCTACGGAAAAGCGATTGGGATTGTTGATGGTTACTTTCAAGGTACCTTCTATCCCGTCACTGCCAATTTCCTGAAACTCGAGGTGTCGGACATTCTCAACAGTAACATCTTTGTACACTTGACAAGAAGCCAACAGCCAACAACACAGAACAGTCCAAAAACGCATTACTTGGCAAAGTTGTCAAAGAAGTAAGGGATGGTCTCAATTCCTTTGTAATAGTTGAACAATCCGTAATGCTCATTGGGTGAGTGCAACGCATCGCTGTCCAAACCAAACCCCATCAAAACGCTTTTCAATCCCAAGTCAGATTCAAACATCGCAACGATAGGAATGGACCCGCCGCCGCGCGTAGGAATGGGCTTCTTGCCATACGTTTTTTCCATCGCATCGCTGGCCGCTTTGTAGGCCTTGCTATCGGTTGGCGTTACTACTGGGTTTCCACCATGGTGTGGGCGTACCTCAACACGAACGCCTTTGGGCGCAATCTTCATGAAATGGTTGGTAAATTTTTCCGTAATCTCTTCTTGGGTTTGATGCGGAACCAAACGCATAGAGATTTTAGCAAATGCCTTTGATGGCAATACGGTCTTGGATCCCTCACCGATATAACCACCCCAGATTCCGTTGCAATCCAAAGTTGGACGTACACCAGTTCTCTCGATGGTGGTGTATCCGGCTTCACCATAAACAGCCTCAATATTCAAATCTTTGCAATAATGGCTTTCGCTGAAAGGCGCTAAATTCAAGGCGGCTCTTTCTTCTGCTGTCAATTCCAACACGTTGTCATAAAAGCCGTCAACGGTGATATGGTTGTTTTCATCATGCAATGAAGCAATCATCTTGGCCAATACGTTTATAGGATTGGCTACGGCACCACCGTATACTCCGCTGTGCAAGTCGCGATTGGGACCTGTAACTTCTACTTCTAAATAGCTTAACCCACGCAATCCACAATCGATACTGGGACAGTCATTGGCGATGACACTGGTGTCTGAAATCAATACGATATCGGCTTTTAATCTTTCTGTATTCGCACGGCAGAATGGTCCTAGGTTGGAGCTGCCACACTCTTCTTCTCCTTCAATCATGAACTTCACATTGCAGGGCAAAGAGTTCGTTTTATTCATTGCCTCAAAAGCTTTGACGTGCATGAACATTTGTCCTTTGTCATCACAAGAACCACGAGCGAAAATAGCGCCTTGAGGGTGTACCTCGGTTACTTTGATGGTGGGTTCAAAAGGAGGAGTGTCCCACAAATCAATGGGGTCAGCCGGTTGCACATCGTAGTGACCATAGACCAAAACGGTGGGTAGTGAGGGGTTAATGATTTTTTCCCCGTACACAATCGGGTGACCCTCCGTTTTACAAACTTCTACATTGTCAGCACCGGCCTCGATGAGGTTTTTGGCTACCAAATCGGCACAACGGGCTACGTCTGCATTGTAGGCCGAATCAGCGCTTACGCTGGGAATTCTAATGAGTTCAAACAATTCGTTTAAGAAACGATCTTTGTTGTCTAAAATGTATTTTTGAGCTGCTTCCATGATCTTTAAAATTTCGTTGTGCAAGATAAAGCTTAGTTCGCACATCACCACGTTATATTTGCCAACGAATGTCACCACTTTCATTTGAAAATACAGCCATCGCTTTCAAGGGGAAAGACGATGCCGCATTGCGCCGTTCCTATTGGCTTTTTAAGTTGATTGGAAATCCTTCAATGGTCAGGATTGGCGGTACTTTGACAAATGTCGCTTTGGGGATTGGCTTTCCGATAGGATGGTTGATCAAGAATAATATTTTTGCCCAATTCTGCGGAGGGGAAACCGTGGAAGAGTGCAAGGCCGCTTCAGCGCGATTGGCCGAGTATGGCATTGGGACCATTTTGGATTACTCAGTAGAGGGAAAGGAAAAAGAATCGGACTTTGATGCGACAGCGGATGAAATCATTCGCACCATAGACGCGGCCAAAGGCAATCCACACATTCCTTTTTGTGTTTTTAAAGTAACCGGCGTGGCGCGCTTTGAGCTGTTGGAAAAGCAGAATGAAGTGGTTCGTGGTCATTTAAAACAACTTACGGAAAAGGATCAGGCGGAGTGGAATAGAGTGGTTCAACGTGTATTGCGCATTTGTCAAGCTGCGTATGATGCGGATCAACGAATCTTTATTGACGCCGAGGACTCCTGGATACAAGATGCCATTGATACTTTGTGTCATGACATGATGGAGAAGTTCAATCACCGAGCTCCTATTGTATACAATACGGTCCAATTGTATAGACATGATCGATTGGAATTTTTGAAGAATGCGCATGCTTGGGCCAGGGAGAAGGGTTTGCACTATGCGGTGAAATTGGTTCGTGGCGCCTACATGGAAAAGGAGGGCAAACGCGCAATTGAGATGGGATATCAAAATCCGATACAGCCCAGCAAGGAAGCAACTGACAGGGATTTCAATGCGGGAGTGCAGTATTGTCTGGACAATTTACAGGACATGGCTTTGTGTTGTGGATCGCACAACGAAGAGTCGTCCATGTTATTGGCACAATGGATGGAAGAAAAGGGGGTTGTCAAAAATGACAACAGAGTTGCTTTTGCCCAGTTGTTTGGAATGAGTGATCACATCAGTTATAATCTAGCCGATGCAGGATACAATGTCGTGAAGTACCTGCCCTATGGCCCCATCAAGGAAGTGATGCCTTATTTGTTGCGCCGCGCTCAGGAGAATACTTCTGTGAAAGGGCAAACGAGTAGAGAGTTGGGATTGATTTTGAAGGAGAGGAAGAGGAGAGAGGGGATGAAGTAGCGAGAGCATGAAATGCGATTCGCTATGAGGTGATGAAGAGATGAAGTAAGAAGGGGGTTATGATTAGGGGTTAATCTCTTTGATTTTTCCCCCTTCACTGATGACCAATTTTTGTCCCAATGCTCTTTTTTTCTCAATCAATTTTTGAGAGGACAATTTAATGGCTTTTTTGATTTTGTCTTTTAAGATGTCTTTTTCTTTATTATTCATTGGTGATGGATTTTAATTTGTTGAATTTTTCACTATTATAAACGGTGAAAGAATTTTCATTTATTTCTTTTTCATCAATTAATTCTGAATCGATCGCGGAGTTATCATAAATGAATAGGGTGACCACTTTATCGCAATATAAATTAAGAAGATTTTAATACCCGCTTTGTATCTGCGCTCTATAACCATAGGTGCGATACCGTGACCTCCTTCAGATACTCTTTTTATCACCCTGTCTTTCGCGAGCTCGACTGATTCCAACCAAAAGAAAATGAGTGTAACGTAATACCCTTCTTTTTTTGCTCGCTCAATAGTTTTTTCCTCCATTTCCCTTGGCTTTGTAACTTAGTCATACTCAAAGATAAAATGAAGAAATGAAAAATCTTACTTCACAATCTCCAACGGAACCCTCGCCATCAAAAGCG
>CAYQUT010000040.1:0-17109 GCA_964420985.1 uncultured Chryseobacterium sp. | reverse complement strand
ACGGGAGTGGTTTCCAATCCAATAAATCTTCCGTTTAGTCGAGGGGAGTATGGCGTATCTTTTTCGCCAGACAACAGTAAATTATATGGAACAACTTGGAAAAGTTTTGGTTTTTCCATGCAAGATTACAATTATTTATACCAGTTTGATTTGACCAGTAACAATCCTCAGCAGATCATTGACTCCAAACAAATTATTGATTCTATGTTGGTGCCAACTTCTTACGGTACACTTAAAATAGGTCCAAATGGCAAAATCTATGTGCGCTATATAAGTGAAAATTATCTTGGGGTAATTCAATTTCCAAATTTAACCGGAGAACAATGCGGTTACCAAAGAAATGGATTGTATTTAGGGGAAATCTCGGATGTCTTTCAGTATGGATTAAACCACTATATCGAGTATCAAGATTATTGTGATTCACATGTCTATGTGATGGATTCATTGCCTCAACCTAAACTCTATATATATCCCAATCCGCTCACGTCACAATCTAAATTGATTTCAAATGTCCCATTGAGCGATGCAACATTGAATATTTTCAGTTGTCAAGGTGATCTAGTTCTTCAAATTAGGAATGTCAATCAACATTTAGTTGAGATTAATCGAGATCATTTAAACAATGGACTCTATTTTCTGACTGTGGAAGAAAATGATGAAATTATTTATCGTGAAAAATTGGTGGTTGAATGAGTCTTGAATGTTAGTTTAATATTGAAACAATAAAATGTTGAAACGATGAATCAACACATGCAGCTTAAGTTTTTATTATTTGTTCTATTTTCTCTGCAGCTAAGTTTGGTCTTGGGACAGTCAATAAATATTCATTCTATATCTTTTTTTAGGGAGGTGTCAGGAATGAACATTGAAGATAGTCATTACACCTTAAATGGTGAATATATGAACCAATCTTCAAGACAAAAGCTTTTGAACCCAAACAATTTTGGCCCAATGGGATTGTATAACAAGTCAGTGAGCATTTATGATGGTTATACCAGTTCAAATAGCCTTATCAATGTTGCTCAGCAACCTAAGAGCACCTTGTTTTTTTTTGGGTCATTTGACAAAACAAGTGAAACACTGAATCAATTTACCGATTTGGAAATAGATGCTCTGTATCAATGGTCATTAAATGGTGGTAAATGTATTATTGCGAATAGTGCTAGGATGATGGTTGGTTTTGATGTTAGTTATGATGCAGGGATTTTAGGTGAAAAATGGGGGTTTAATATCATTAACGACTATCCTTCATTAATAATCCCAAACAATGAGGGAGAGTCAACCACTATTTTTAATGGGATATTTGGAATCATTTCAAATGTCTTTCAAGGAGGAGCTGCACAAGGATATTTTGATATTATTCCCCAAAACAGCAGTGTATTGGCGACGGATAATGAAGGGCGTCCAACCTTAATATTGGATTGTACCACCATGGATTTGATTCTGGCAGATGTAGATGCCTTTACGAGTTTTGGCCAAGTTACGCAAGGTCCCAACATCAGCTCCGATCAAGATGTCTTTTGGGCCAACACCATTGCTTTCATGGATCAATTGGACACGGTATGGGTTTCTCCATCGTTAAATGTTTCTTACGATACACTTTCTGTCGCGTCCAACTTTTACCAATATCAGTGGTATTTCAATGATGAACCCATCATTGGAGCCACAGACCCTCAATACATCACAACCCAAAATGGTTTGTATTACGCGGAAGTTACTCTAACAGGGGGGTGTAAATCCAAGTCCAATTTTGCTTTTTATGATACTTTTCCCTTGGATAAACCCATTGAGGATCCAAGTGCTGATACCTTGATCATGCCCAATGTTTTTTCACCCAACAACGATGGTAGTGGTGATTTTTTTGAACCCATAGAAATTTCAGGTTATCATGTGAATGAAATTTCAGTTTACAATAGATGGGGTTCATTGGTGCACCAAGTAAGAAACCCAGATTTTTTGTGGGATGGATCTACGGATCATCAGTATGCCAGTGAAGGGGTATATTACTGGGTGTTGGATTATCAAAATAAAAAAGGAGTGTTGTATACAAAATCTGGAATGGTCCAATTGGTTAGATAGAAAAAAGCATTCAATGAAGACAACGTTGGTGTGTTTACACAAACCTTAGGATAGAAAACATCCTTGGTATATCAATTCCATTTTTCAAATGCTCAATTAGATAATGCGCCATCAAAGGGGCTTGCAAAACCCCCTTGGTTCCTAAGCCATTGAAAATCCCATACTGAGGTTGCTGTGGCAAGGTCCCAATGATGGGGTTTCTGTCTATGACAGTGGGCCGCAATCCTACTTGAACACTTTCAATATGCAATGCAATGGGCAAATGTTCCCTCAACTTTTTTGTTAGATCATCCACAAGGTTCTCATCCACTGTAGTGTCTGATTTTTCCCACTCATAGCTCGATCCTACGCGCAGTTTATGATCATTCGTCGGTATGGCAAAGTTGCCATAATGTACAATGTGCTGAGGGATGGTTTGTTCTGCTTTTACCGACAACACATGTCCTTTGTTGGGGATAATCCTGATCCTTTCAAACCCTTTGGGCATTGCGGCCAAACCGGTGCAAAAAATGATGCGGTTGTATGATGCCTTCTTTTCTGCATCTGCTAACCGTTCTTCAATGGCTTGTTTACCCAGATTCACATATTGCTGGCTTTTTTGAAAATATTCTCGGGTGGTTTCCAAAAACTCAGGAACATTGAGCCACCCTGATGTGAGCACACTGCCACTTTGAAAAGTCTGTTGCCAGAGAGGGAGTTTTTCTTTGGGTAATCCCAGTAAATTTTCGTATTTGGTTAAGATGGATTTCATGTCCCAGTCCCGTGCATATTGGGCGTCGGGAAAAATGCGGTGAATGGGGGAGTGGTGAAAACTTTTCACCCCCAATACCTCATTGCATCTTTCAAAAAAAGTTGTACAATGGTGCAACAGATCATGGATGTGCTCGGGTGCGGTGATCCGTTTAAACGAAACGGGATTCCACAATCCCGCTGCGTATTTCGATGAACAATATTGCGTTTCGTCGTTCCAGATGTCGATGTCAATTCCACGGTGTTGGCATTGGTGGGCAAGCACACTTCCGGCTAAGCCCTGCCCAATGATCAACCATTTTTCACTCATTGAATCACGTTGAGGCGTCGTCCAATTTTGGTGAAGGCCGAAACGGCGCGGTCTATGTGCTCTGGCTCATGTGCCGCAGACAATTGAACGCGTATCCTTGCTTGTCCTTTGGCTACCACCGGATAGAAAAATCCAATAACATAAATGCCTTCTTTCAATAGAGCATCGGCAAAATCTTGCGCCAACTTGGCGTCATACAGCATCACGGGAACAATAGCGGATTCGCCGTCTTTGATGTCAAAACCTGCAGCTTTGATTCCGGTTTTAAATCGTTGAATATTGTTCTCCAATTTGTCGCGCAATGTTGTTGTTGAAGACAATAAGTCAAAAACAGCAATGGATGCGCCAACAATACTTGGAGCCAAACTGTTCGAGAACAAATAAGGTCTGCTTCTCTGTCGCAGCATCTCGATGATTTCTTTTTTTCCTGTGGTAAATCCACCCATGGCTCCGCCCAATGCCTTGCCCAGCGTACCCGTAATGATGTCAACCCTGCCTAATACGTTGCGCAGTTCAATGGATCCTCTTCCTGTTTTGCCTATGAAGCCTGTTGCATGGCATTCATCAACCATGACCATGGCACCATATTGTTGTGCCAAATCACAAATTTTATCCAATTGGGCCACGTAGCCGTCCATGGAAAAAACACCATCTGTAACAATGAGTTTAAAACGGGCGTTAGAAGCAGCTTTGAGTTGGGTTTCCAAGTCTTCCATGTTGTTGTTTTTGTAACGGAAGCGTTGTGCTTTGCACAATCTTACACCATCAATGATGGAGGCATGATTCAACTCATCACTGATGATGGCATCTTCCTCTCCCAACAACGGTTCAAAAACACCACCATTGGCGTCAAAAGCAGCGGCATAGAGAATGGTATCTTCTGTATGCAAGAACTCGGCAATTTTATGTTCCAATGTTTTGTGGATGTCTTGTGTTCCGCAAATGAAGCGTACACTGGACATGCCAAATCCATGGGAATCAATGGCATCTTTGGCCGCTTGCACCACCATCGGGTGACTAGACAATCCCAAATAATTATTGGCGCAAAAATTCAAAACTTCATGACCCTCAGTGGTGTTGATGACCGCATCTTGCGGTGTGGTGATGATGCGCTCGCGCTTGAAAAGCCCAGCTTCTTGAATGGCCGCTAATTCTTTGGCCAAGTGTTCTTGCATTAGATAACTCATGCAACAAAAATAAGGAAATTAATGGGGAAAGAAACTTTGGAAAAAATACCGCTATTATCAAACCAACAATGATTCGCAGGCTTGTTTGGCCGCTACCTGCTCAGCCGCTTTCTTTGAATTTCCTGTTCCAATGCCCATGGATGTTTGGTCAATTTTTACCGATATCGTGTACAAACTGGCACCGCTATTTTGCTGGTGGGAGATCACTTCAAAGGTCAGTACCTTTTTGTTTTTTTGACACCACTCATGCAATCTACTTTTGGCATCTACTTCATCGTGGATGGTTTCAGTTAATCCGTGTTGAATCAAAAATTTGAGTAAGACGCTTCGCGTTTCATTATACCCTTTATCCAGGTAAATGGCCCCAACCAGAGCTTCCAACGCATTGCCCAACATACTTTCATGAATTTCCTGGTTGCCCAATTCAACTTCAAGCATGGAGCGGATGCCGATTTTTTCACCGATACGATTCAGGTTTTCTCTGCGCACCACCTTGCTTTTCATTTTGGTCAATTCACCCTCTGTTTGGCTTTTATAGGTGTCAAAAAGATAATGGGCCAAAATGGAATCAAGCACGGTGTCTCCAAGGAATTCGAGTCGCTCGTTGCTTTGTTTGGTTTTTTTTGTCAGATCATTCAGAGAAGAGCTATGTCTCAGCGCCTCTCTGTATCGTTCAGGACGTCGTGTGGAAATAGAAAAGGCGCTTCGCAAGAAATATTGAAGCGCCTGATCTGATTTTTTAAAAAGTAGAATATCGACTAACCTTCCCATTTTTTGAAAACTGCGGACGTGTTGTGTCCACCGAACCCAAAGGTGTTGCTCATGGCCACGCGCACTTCGCGCGCTTGGGCTTTATTGAAGGTAAAATTCAATTTAGAATCTAACTCGGGATCGGGGTTGGCAAAATTGATGGTTGGAGGAACGATATTGTTCTGTACTGCCATGATGGTAGCAATGGCCTCAATGGCACCTGCAGCTCCCAACAAGTGACCCGTCATGGATTTGGTACTGGATATATTTAAATTGTAGGCATGCTCTCCAAATACATTTTGAATGGCTTTGGCTTCTTGTACATCACCCAAAGGAGTGGAAGTACCGTGTACATTGATGTAATCAATTTCTTCTGGTTTGATTTCCGCATCTTCCAAAGCGGCGCGCATAACATTTAATGCACCCAATCCTTCCGGATGTGGGGCTGTGATGTGATACGCATCAGCGCTCATTCCACCGCCGATAACTTCTGCATAAATTTTAGCACCTCTAGCCAAGGCATGGTCTAGAGATTCCAGAATCAAACAACCGCCTCCTTCACCCAAAACAAAACCATCTCTAGTTTGGTCAAAAGGACGAGAAGCGGTGCTGAAATTATCGTTGTTTTCAGATAAAGCTTTCAAAGCATTGAAACCACCAACACCTGCTTCGGTAATGGCCGCTTCAGAGCCACCTGTCACAAAGATATCCGCCTTACCCAGACGGATGTAATTGTAGGAGTCAATGATGGCATTGTTGGAAGAGGCGCAAGCAGAAACAGTGGTGTAGTTAGGACCTCTAAATCCGTATTGAATGGAGATAAAGCCAGAGGCAATGTCTGCAATCATTTTGGGAATAAAGAAAGGGTTAAAACGGGGAGTGCCGTCTCCACTGGCATAATTGAAACATTCCTGTTGGAAGGTATACAAACCGCCAATGCCAGAACCCCAAATGACACCAATTCTGTCTTTGTTTACTTTTTCTAGATTGATACCACTATCCTCAACCGCTTGCTTGGCGACAACCATAGCATAATGCGTGTAAGGATCCATTTTACGGGCTTCTTTTCTTTCAATGTGATCTTCGATGTTGAAACCTTTCAGTTCACATGCAAAGCGTGTCTTGAATTTAGAAGTGTCAAATCTTGTAATAAGATTTGCCCCGCTTGTTCCGGCAAGCAGGGCATTCCAATACTCGGGTACCGAATTTCCTAGTGGAGTCAAAGCTCCCAATCCAGTAACAACGACCCTTTTTAGTTCCATAAGGAAAGGGTTATACGATTAATAAATTACTTCGTGTTGTTTTCGATATAATCGATGGCCTGACCAACAGTGACAATTTTCTCTGCTTGGTCATCAGGAATAGCGATGCTAAATTCCTTTTCAAATTCCATGATCAACTCTACGGTGTCCAAAGAGTCTGCACCCAAATCATTGGTGAAGCTTGCTTCACGCTTCACATCTGCTTCATCCACACCGAGTTTGTCAACGATGATGGCTGTAACTTTCTTTGCAATTTCTGACATATCTGTCGATTTTTAATTGGTTAAACGCGCTCAAAAGTAATATTTTTTATTGAATTGAAAATTTTTTTTTTCGATTGGCTCATTTTTCTTGAAATATTTGCTGTGTGGATAAAGAATCAATGTTCATTCGACAAGCAAAAATCCCCTTTCTAGGTGCTGAGCATCAAGTGAGTTGGGGAAAGAAAAAAATTCTGATTTTCGGATGCGGTGGATTGGGCAACGGGGTAATCATGAGTTTGTCCAGAATGGGATTTGATGATTTTGTTCTGATAGACGGGGACAAGGTGGAGAGGTCTAATTTGCATCGGCAATGGATGTTTTCTGAACATCAACTCGGATGGTCAAAGGTGAGGGCTGCGGAAAATTGGCTGGCGACCTATGCCAAGGGCTCTAGATGTTTGGTCATAGAGCAATATGTATCCAATGCTTTTGATCAGGAATTAATACCTAAGGAGGTCGATGTCGTATTGGACTGCACGGATCAAGTATCCGCCAAATATTGGATATCGGATTATTGTCACAAAAACAATAAGCCTTGGGTGATGGGATCGGTGGAGCAATGGGAGGGGCAGGTAAGTGTTTTTGGTTATCCGGATCAAAACGGAGATCAATGGAGTTACCAAGATTGGGTGGGTCAATCTCTCAAGGATCATATGGTGGGCTCTTGTGAGCAGCGGGGTATATTTCCTCCTATGGTGCAGTGGATTGCACAGATGCAGGTATTGGAGACATGTAGAATATGCAGTGGTTTGCCTCCAGCCTTTAATGGAAAAATTGGCTATTGGAACATGTGGAGCAACACCCATATGAGTGTCCAGTTGCCCAAGCCATAATTTCCAGTTCATTTTTTAATTCTCATCGTTTGTCTTTATCATTGTGCATGCGTTGGTTGATTTTGACAGATGGAATAACCCCTTTTGAAATCGGGGGAATGCAAAAGCACAGTTTTAATCTGGTCAAACAACTCCTTTTGAATGGGGAAGAAGTGACGTTGTTTCATTGTATCACCCGATCAAAAAAATTGCCATCAGAGGAGGAGGTATACCGCGCATTGGACTGCGATTTAGGCATGCAAGCATTGCTCACTGTTCGTGCTTTTCGGTTTCCCAATTTGGGAAATATGCCCGGTCATTATATTAGAGAATCGTATTTACTCAGTTGTCATTATTATGAAGCAATATGCAATAATCTCAATCAATTTGATGTCGTTTTTGCCCAGGGCTTCACGGGTTGGAAATTTATTGAGGAGCGAAAAAGGAAAAGAGGAAACGGTGTGCCGGTAGTCAATCATTTTCACGGATTGGAAATGTTTCAGAAAACGTTTGGATGGCGCAGTGCCATACAAAAGTGGATGTTGCAGGGCGTAGCCAAATGGAATGTGACCAATGCCGATGCCACTATATCATTGGGCGGTAAGATTGATGATATTTTATTGCGCTTGGGAATTCCCAGTTCTAAAATATTAACCATATCCAGCGGGGTAGATGAAAATTGGTTTTTAGATCAACCCACTCCCAAAGGAGAGGCTCCTAAAATTTTATTTGTGGGAAGGTATGAACGAAGAAAAGGATTGAAGGAATTGATCAAAGCGTATAAATCCGTTTTGAAAAATCAGAAAGAAGTTCAATTATCCATTGTCGGTCCCATTCCTAATCACCTCAAAGATCAACAATCGGGTTTGGAATATTTTGGCGAAGTGAAAGATGAAATACAGATGAAGCGCATCATGGACGAGCACAATATTCTTATTGTTCCTTCCATATCAGAGGGTATGCCAACGGTTATTTTAGAAGCCATGTCCCGGGGTTTGGCCATTATCTGTACCGATGTCGGTGCCAATAGGGTTATGGTGGGTGAAGAAAACGGGTGGCTCATTGATCATGTTTCCATAGGAGAGATTTCAAAAAAGTTGCAAAATGTCTTAGATTTGGATTATCGCAGGCTGAACCAAATGGGATGGACATCATTGACAAAAGTGAAAGAGAATTGGGGGTGGACCAAAGTAGGGTTGAATCACATCAAAGCGATTGGTGATTTTGTAGAAAGCAAAAAATGAAGAATCTTTTCAAGTTTTTTATCTTCCTTCATATTTTCTTCAGTGCCTTGGTATTGTTTAAAACGCCAGTGGAGTTTTATCCAGGTTACATTTCTTATGCTTTGTTGCCTTTGTACTTCGCCCGCTACGGTCCCCCTGTTGTGCCGTTGGTCATTTTTGTATTCTTCTATATTGTCGGGTTGTTTTTTATTCCCTCAGAGTTAAATACTTTGGGGCAATTGAATAAAGTATCGCTGGGTTTTTTTCTTTCTATGTCTTTCTTTGAGTATGTAATGCGCGGTTTTGATTTTGATGTAAAAGAAATTTTTAAATTTTATATCAAGTGCGCGCTGGTGGTTAGTGTAATAGGATTGATTCAGTACGTTACTTATCAGGCCGGTTTTGGTCCAGGATATAACTACCGCTGGTTATTCAATAAGTGGGGGGTAATTGTGGGTGAAGGGGGGATTCGCATCAACTCGCTGTTTTCAGAGCCAGCCTATTATGCTTCCTCTATGGCGCCCGCTTTTTTTGTTGCGGTATACAACGTATTGAATCGTAAAAACCCAGTTTTTATTACTGTTTTTCAGAGTGTGTTGATCATACTGGCCTATCCGTTGACGCGCAGTAGCGTGGGAATGTTTGGAATTGTATTGACCTTGATTTTGCTTGTAGTCAATTCTGGATTTATTCGATATGGTTTGTTCATTGCTCCTATTCTATTTTTTGGATTCCAATACGCTTACACCAATGTGGTTGATTTTAGGGATCGTGTGGATGGTACATTTGAGATTTACAATACGGGTAACGTATACAGTTATGATATTCACGGAAGTAGCTTTGTGTTGTACAACCATACGCACATAGCCACTGAAAATTTTAATGCCCACCCCTTGTTTGGAACAGGACTGGGGTCACATGAGACGGCCTTTAACAATTACTCGTTGACCAACATGCAAGGTGTGGTTGATATTGAATTCAATAAGGCGGATGCCAACTCTATGGCACTTCGTTTAATGTCCGAAACAGGTATGGCGGGTTTGTTGTTGTTTGGTGTTTTCTTTATTTTTAATTGGCTTATTAAACCATTTGCGGTAGATGATGAATATTGGATCATCAACAATGCCTGTTTCTTGATTATCTCTCTTCAATTGTTGCGCCAAGGGAATTATTACTATTGCGGTTTCCCTTTGTTCATTTGGTTGTACTATTATTCCAAGAAAAGGAATAGAGAAGAGAAAGTGCCCGAGGCAAAATCCTTCAAATTCAAAGCCAATGTCTAGTAAGGTCGTATTCTTGATGCGGGAATTGTCAGGGTATTTTGTTTCCTGCATTGATCAATGGAAAGGGCAAACAAACGCTGAAGTTTGGGTTGTTTATTGGCCTGGTCATCAAGATGCTCCTTTTCAATGGTCCATGAACAAGGAGGTTCATTGGGTAGTAAAAGAAGAATTCTTATCCCAAGTAAATTCAGTCTTGTTTTGGCAAGATGTACAACATCTTTTTGTCGCTGGCTGGGGAGATAGTGACTACAACACCATCGCTAAATATTATAAATCCATTTCAAAAACTATCCTATTTGACACGCAATGGTCGCCATCCTTAAAAATGCGTCTGGGAAGGTTTTGGTTGTATTTTAAGTCTATTCGTTATTTTGATTCGGCATGGGTTCCCGGAAAAAGACAAAGAAGGTTGGCGGAAAAATTGTTTTTTAAGCCGAGTCAAATTTTTGAAAATTTCTATGTGGGTGATCAGGTGCTCTTTGATCACGCCACCATTCATAAGACCTCTCACAATCCAATTTTGAATATTGTCTTTGCTGGTAGACTGATTCATGAAAAAGGAATTTTACCATTCCTACATGCTTTTATCACGTTTCTAAAGCACAATCCAAAACTGGATTGGCACTTGCACATATGCGGAACAGGACCGCTTTTGGAGGAATGTCCCCGCAATGGAAGGATTACTTACCATGGATTTGTACAACCACAGGATTTGGCAAAGCTTTTTAAAACGATGGATGTTTTTATTTTGCCTTCTGTTTATGAACCTTGGGGGGTTGTCGTGCATGAGGCTGCTTTCTCAGGGCTTGCATTGATTGTATCGGATGCGGTAGGCGCGGCAGATCAATTTGTTGAGGTCAATCACAATGGATGGATTGTTCCTTCGGGAGATACCAAAGCCATCATCAGTTGTATTCATCAGTATGGCCAAATGACCACGAATGAAAGGTTGGCCTTTTCAAAACGCAGTCAGTTGTTGGCTCGTTCGGTAGATTTGAATGCTTGGGTAAGAACGATTCGTCAAATTTTAAATGAAGTCGAATGTGTGGGATAGCAGGAATAGTGGGAGGTGATTTTGCGGTGACCAATCGTGAACAGAAATTGAGTAAAATGATGCTGTCCATGGTTCATCGCGGCAATGATGATCAAGGTGTTTATCATCATGAGGCCTTCTCACTGGGGCACCAGCGCTTGTCCATTATTGATACCTCAATGGATGGACATCAACCCATGTTCTCTGCAGATGAAAACATCACGGTGGTTTTTAATGGTGAGATTTATAATTATATCGAATTAAAATCATCGTTATCCGATGAATACTCCTTTAAAACCCATTCTGATACCGAGGTTATTCTGGCTGCCTACCTGAAGTACGGTTTGGATTTTGTTCAACATTTGAATGGTATGTTCGCCATTGCACTTTGGGATGCTTTGAAGCAAGAGCTTTATTTGTTTCGAGATCGATTGGGAGAGAAGCCTTTGTATTATAGTGCAATTGATGGTTTTTTGATTTTTGCTTCAGAGATTCGTGCTGTTTTGGCATCGGGCTTGGTATCAAGACAAATCAATTGGGCAGCATTAGACACCTACAAAGTATATCAAACGGTTTGGAATCCTTACACCATCATACGGGATGTGAAGTCTGTGCAGCCGGGTTGTTTTATCAGGGTTCAGACCAACGGAACTTTTACGGAAGAACAATATTGGAATTTGAATGAAATCAGCCCGGCATCAGAGATGCCCTATGCGGATGTTTTGGCTATGGTTAGAACGGAGCTTGAACGAAGCGTTGCTTGGCGCATGCGGGCAGATGTAGATTTTGGTGCCTTTTTATCGGGTGGAGTCGATTCGTCGATTGTTGTGGCTTTGATGGCGCAGTCATCCCAGCGCCCTGTTAAAACTTTCTCTATTGCATTTCAAGAAGAAGAGTTTGATGAAAGTGAGTATGCCGAGTTGATTGCTTTAAAGTACAAAACGGATCATACGAAAATGATCTTGTCTCCAGATGATTTTTTAAAAAATATTGAATCGGCCTTGGACGCCATGGACCATCCTTCTTTGGATGGGGTGAATAGTTTTGTGGTCTCAAAAGTTACCCGCAAGCATGGTGTCAAAATGGCCCTTTCGGGTTTGGGTGGTGACGAGTTGTTTGGAGGGTATCCTATTTTTGAACGGTTGTGTCGTTCGGCAATATGGCGGAAGTTTCTTCCTCAGATGATTAGAATTCCTGGATTTTCATTGATTAAAAATCGTTGGAATGTTATTCAGCAAGAGAAGTTGCAGGCGATGTTCTCCAAGGGAAAATGGTCCGATCGTTTTTTGTATGCTTTGGACAGAAGTATTATTCCCCATCAAGAGCCGTTGCCTTTTCCATCTGATTATTGGTCAGATTCTCCCAAGAGCCATCGGATGCGCAGTTTGTCCATTGCCGAAATGAAATCCTATATGCAGCATGTATTGCTGCGCGATGCCGATCAGATGAGTATGGCCAGCACCTTGGAAGTCAGGGTGCCATTCATTGACCATCAATTGGTAGAAAAGGTAATTGCTTTGCCAGACGCATTGAAACGAGGGAAATTTCCTAAGCAGTTGCTTATCGATTCATGTAAGGATCTTATTCCTGAAAGTATTTATAATAGAAAGAAGAAAGGCTTTGCTTTTCCATGGAAGTTGTGGATGCGTGGTCCGTTGAATAGTTTTTGTGAACGGTACTTGCGTATGATCGCCGGAAAGGCGCCGTTGGAAGAGTTGTCTTTAATGTCCAAATGGGAAAAGTTTTCAGCGGGAGACAACCGTTATCCTTGGAATTATTTTTGGCATTGGATTGTCCTGTCTTATTGGATTGAAAGAAATAATGTTGAGTGGTAAAGTACTTATATTGACGGAATGGTTTGCCCCTGGATATAAAGCCGGAGGGCCCATTCGTTCCATTCAGAACATGGTGATGACTTTGCCCTTTGATTTTTATATCATCACCACCAATAAAGATTGGGGAGATGATCAGCCCTACACTCATGTTGCAACTGATTGTTGGATTGAATTTTCAGAAAATGTAAAAGTGTGGCATTCATCCGAAGGATTGTCCAGTGAATGTTTTACTCAGTTGATAACAGAAGTGAATCCAGACGTATTGTATCTGAATTCGATGTTTTCTTGGTCATTTACCTGGCGACCTATTTTGACTGCGCGGAATTTGAAGTTTCAAGGAAAGGTGGTTTTGGCTCCGCGCGGCATGCTCCATCCCAATGCGATGAAGATCAAGCAAAGTAAGAAGCGGTTGTTTCTTGCCGTGATTAAGTGGATGGGTTGGTCCAAGAACTTACATTGGCAAGCGACAAGCGCTGAAGAGGTAAAGTACGTTCAACAGTATTTTGGAAATGAAACAAAGGTTTCCATCACGGAGAATCTACCCACGCTTTCACCAATCAAAGAGCGGCCGATTTCTAAAGGCAATTGTTGGTTGATGGTGAATCGTCTCAGTGAAGAGAAGGGGGTTTTGGAAGGTCTTGAGTGGTGGGTCAGTCATCCGCTTTCATCACATTGCCATTTGACGATTATTGGTTCATCTGCCAATGCGGTTTATCAGGAAAAAATTGATCGTTTTATTGTATCTAATGCCAACAAGTTTATTCAATGGATTGGAGATGTTCCGCCACAAGAGGTCACGGATTGGATGCGAAAAAGTGATTTTTTGTTTGCACCAACAAGAGGCGAAAATTATGGTCACGCCATTGCAGAGGCAATTTTTATGGGGCTTCCCGTGGTGGTTGCGGAAGGAACTCCTTGGATTCAATTAAAGGAAAAAAAATGGGGTTGGAATTTTGGACGCTCAGCCACAGGATTAAAGTTAGTCTTGGATGAGGTTGAAACTTTGTCAGATGAATCCTATGTCTCAATGTATGATTCGCTCATATCTGCCCGAGAAGAGGAGATAAAAAAAATCCACGACAGTCAGTCGTGGATGTTGTTATTCAGTACAAAATAAAATCAGGAAGCCAAGCAAGCTTTCACCATTTCACTAATGGCTTTCCCATCTGCTTTTCCGGTCAAAGATTTAGAGGCAACGCCCATCACTTTACCCATATCTCCAGGGCCTGAAGCACCCACTTGTGCAATGATTTCTTTAACGGCTTTTTCCAATTCCTCAGCACTCATCGGTTGAGGCAGATAGGCTTGAATAACAGCAGCCTGCTTCTGTTCTTCTTCTACCAAATCCTCTCGGCCTTGTGCCTTGAAAATCTCGATGCTTTCCATGCGTTGCTTGTTGAGTTTGGTGAGAATAGACATTACCTTATCGTCTGTTACTTCAGATGACCCATCTTTGGTTGCTTCTAAAAGTATTTTTGATTTGATATCGCGCAAGGCCATTAATTTTTCCTTGTCACCCCCTTTCATGGCGGTTTTGATATCCTCGTTGATTTGATCTGCTAAATTCATATTGTTGTGTTTTATATCAATCCAAAATGTTTTACTGCCATCTCGGCAATGTCCTCACCGATGGCTAAAGAGGCGGTAGCAGCCGGTGATGGGGCATTGAGTACGTGGATGCTGTGATCCGTATATTCAATTCTAAAGTCATCACGGGTGTCCCCATCTTCTCTCAAAAGCAATGCACGAACCCCTGCACGACCCGGAACAATGTCTTCCATGGTCAAATCTGGAATCAAGCGTTGCAACGTTTTTAAGAATAATCTTTTTGAGAATGCTCTTCTGTATTCGTCTAAACCGTATTTCATATTCCCCATGAATAAGCGCCATGTTCCAATGTAGGAAAGGGCATCAATGGTGTCGCGCAAGCTGAAATCTGTTTTGCCATATCCTTCGCGCTTGAAGGTGAATACGGCGTTGGGTCCACATTCAATAGAACCATCCGTCATTCGGGTGAAGTGAACGCCCAAAAATGGGAACTCAGGATTGGGAACGGGGTAGATGAGGTGTTTTACTTTGTGCTTGGCATGATCAGCCAATTCATAATAATCACCGCGGAAACCAACTACTTTTTCTTTCAAATCTACACCATCTTTTTTGGCCAAACGATCGGCCTGCAATCCGCCACAGACAATCAAGTATTTGCACTCGTATTCACCTTTTGCGGACTTGACTTTGGTGAATCCACCATCACGTTCAAAGCCCAACACCTCTTCGCCCAAATTTACCTTGCTGTTGTTGTTCATGCCAACGCCCAATTCACACATCACTTCCGTAGCTCTTCTGAAATCAATAATCCCAGTGCAACCGACATGCACGCCGTCAATTCCTTTTACATGTGGCTCAATCTCCCTGATTTGATTGGGGTTGACGCGCTGCATGCCTTCAATCCCATTGGCAACACCGTGCTGATATATTTTTTCCAAAAAAGGCAATTCGGAGGCATCGGCAGCAACAATCAGCTTACCACAAACATCGTGAGGGACGTTGTATTTTTTCGCAAAATCCACCAATTCTCTTCTGCCGTTGACGCAATTGACGGCTTTCAAGGAGCCGGGTTTGTAATAAATGCCACTGTGGATAACGCCGCTGTTGTTCCCGGTTTGGTGATCGGCCAAACGATTTTCTTTTTCAATCAAAAGGATATCAAAGTTGGGGAAGCGGCGTTGCATTTTGTAGAAGGTTGCAGCACCCACAATTCCTCCTCCTACAATGATGATGTCAAATGACGGTGTCATGTTCAAATTTTCTTTGGACAAAAGTAAGATAGACACAGGTTAAATGATTACATTTCAGCTATGAATCAACGTAAGAAAATTCAAAATGCCTGGGGCATGTATGACTGGGCCAACTCAACGTATAACCTGGTGATCAGCTCGGCTATTTTCCCCATCTTTTATGGTGCGGTGACCTCCGTGCGCAATGCCAATGGGGATATCATTGATGATAAAGTGAAATTGTTTGGATGGACTCTCAAGAATACAGAGGCGTTGTCCTATGCGTTGGCTTTTTCATTGGCTTGCGTGAGCGTCTTGGTCCCTTTGTTGTCGGGCATTGCGGATTATTATCACATGCGAAAGCGCTTCTTGCAGGTATTCTGCTACATCGGTGCGGCTTCATGTGCTTCATTGTACTTTTTTGATCCAGCTCATTTGGAGTTGTCTTTTGTGAGCATCATGTTGGCTTGCATTGGTTTTTGGTGTTCATATGCTTTTGCCAATTCGTTCTTGCCGCAAATAGCGGACAAGGATGAACAGGACAAAGTAAGCGCAAAGGCTTATTCCTTGGGCTACATAGGTAGTGTCAGTTTGTTGATCATGAACCTGATTGCCATCAAGGGATTTGGCATGAGTGCCCGTTGGAGTTTTGTGAGTGTAGGTATCTGGTGGGCAGGATTTGCACAGATTACTTTTTATCATTTGAAAGAGGAGGTGATACATCAGCAAGAATCAAGCGCTACATGGAAAAAGGGATTCAATGAGTTGCGAAAAGTTTGGGAGCAGATGAAGGGCATAAAATCATTGAAAAGATATTTGGTAGCCTTTTTTGTTTTCTCCATGGGCATTCAAACCATCATGCAGATGGCGGCTTTTTTTGGAGAGAAGGAGATTAATCTGGATTCATCACAGTTGATTGTGGCCATTGTATTGGTGCAATTGATTGCCATTCCCGGTGCAATGCTATTCTCATGGGGTTCTAAAAAGTTGAGCAATGTTCCCATGTTGATGATGGCTTTGTTGATTTGGGTAGGGGTGTGTGCCTATGCCTATTACGGAGTGACAGAGGTAGTGACGTTTTACATCGCGGCGGGGGTCATTGGCTTCATCATGGGGGGTACGCAGAGTTTAGCAAGAAGCACGTATTCAAAATTCTTACCCAAGACAGATGACACGGCATCTTATTTTAGTTTTTACGATGTGACAGAGAAACTGGGGTTGATCATTGGCTTGTTCTCCTTTGGATTTTTAGAAGGTACCTTTGGAACCATGCGGGCCAGCATTTTGGCGTTGGTGGTGTTTTTTATTTTGGGATTCTTCTTATTGATTTTGGTCCCGAAGGAGGAGAAGCTGAAGCATTGACGCATCAACCTCTTCGCGATCCTTGCTCCTGCTCTGTTCTCTTTGCGTGAACACATTTTTAACGCGGATAGCGAGGCATCGCTACGCAAAGTTTTTCGCAAAGGACGCAAGGTAGACAATATGACATTTGTCTCGTCCTAAAATAGGTTTACAAAAAAAAAGGACAAAATGGAGAAAAAATGT
>CAYQUT010000039.1:0-19856 GCA_964420985.1 uncultured Chryseobacterium sp. | reverse complement strand
GCTGCTGCTAAGAAAGCTGCTCCAGCTAAAAAAGCTGCTGCTCCTAAGAAGGCTGCTGCTCCTAAGAAAGCTGCTGCTAAGAAAGCTGCTCCAGCGAAGAAAGCCGCTCCAGCGAAAAAAGCTGCTGCTAAGAAGAAATAAACTATTCTTACCGCATGAAAAAGCCCCAACATTGGGGCTTTTTTTATTTCCTATAGGTCATTTCGAGGAGAATGGGAAGATGGTCGCTGTATCCTCCTTTATAACTATCTCCTACATAGGTGCGTGCTGGCGACATCTCACCTTTGTTATTGATGTACAACATAAAATCAAATGCAACTGACTCTGCACTTCTGAATACCCAACCTTTCCTATCTTGATTCATGCACTCGCCATTCACAATGAACTGATCCAAAAATCCCCACTCACCTTTGAAATAATGGCTGCCCGTATTTTCTAGTGAAATGGTTTTCATTGCATTTTGGAATGGTTTGCCATTGACCAAATCCAAACGTGACACGCTCTGATTGATTGGATAATCATTGAAATCTCCCATCACCACCATATCTATATCGGGATACTGTTTCATTCTATTGGTCATAACAAGAGATAATGTTTCCGATGCCAACATGCGTGATGGAGCCGACTTCTCCTCACCCCCACTCCTGCTGGGCCAATGATTGACATAAAATACAATCAACTCATTGTTTACCTTTCCTACTACTTCCAAAATATGCCTGGTCTTGTCATTTTCCGGCAAAACGATATTGTGTTTTTGAACGCTCACCAATTGCATCAATTTGGGTCGGTACAAAAGACCAACGTCAATTCCTCTTTCGTCCTCACCCTCTATAAAAGCAACCTGATAACCTGCCTCTTGAATGCCCTGCTCCGCAACCAAATCTTCGAGACATGAGCGATGTTCAACCTCAATCAGACCAACCACAATAGGCCATTGGCCGCCATTCTCAACCTTTACACTTTCTATGACCTGAGAAACGTGAGACAATTTCTCCCTATACTTCATTGTATTCCACTTCAATTTTCCGTTCGGCGTAAAGTCATCATCATTTTCAGGATCATTGATGGTATCAAAAAGATTTTCCACATTATAAGACATGATGTAGGCCTCAGAAACCTGACCAATTGGGAATTCACCACTATTGATTCGCTTTGAGCGGGGAACAAAACAGCCATTGGCCAAAATCACGACAATCGTTAATCCGAAAAAAACTTTCCTATTCATGTTCATTAATTTCTGACAAATCTAATCGTAATGCAAGTGCTTGGCTATTTTTACGAGATGAAATTGTCGTTGAGCTGCCTTCTATTGTTTTTAACAGGTCTTATTCTCAACGGATGTACACCATCTGTTTCTCAGGGTAATAAAACCGTATTTTACTACAATGAAAGTGGAAGCGTCAAGTCATTGGATCCCGCCTACTCAACAGATCTTGAAAGCATGTGGATCATCAATCAATTGTTTGATGGGTTGGTAGAACTAGATAGTAATCTTATTCCTCAGCCCCTAATTGCGCATCACTGGGAAATTTCTGAAGATCAAAAAACCTATCGCTTTCATCTTCGTCAAGATGTTTTTTTTCATTCTTTTCAAGGTAAACTAAGAACGGTCAAAGCTTCAGACTTTGTGTTCAGTTTTGAGAGAATCATTGACCCTATGACCGCATCCCCCGGAAAATGGATTTTTGACGCTTGTATTAAAAAACACCCTTTTGTGGCCCTTAATGATAGTCTACTTGAAATTCGACTTGGGCAACCACAGGGATCTTTTTTACAACTACTGGCAACTGTTTTTGGCAATGTTGTTATGCCAGAAGCTGTAAAAACATCCTCTGATAATTTTAGGATTCATCCTATTGGCTGCGGACCTTTTCTCTTTAAATTTTGGGAGACGGATGTTGCCATGGTCCTGCATAAAAACACTCATTACTGGATGAAGGATGAGCAGAACAAATCACTTCCCTATCTGGATGCCATAAAAATTGATTTCGTTAAAGATGTCTATGCAGAATTTCAAGGACTCGTTTCGGGAAAATATGACTTTATGAGTGGTTTGGATGCCAATTTTATCGATGAGTTACTTTCTGACCAAGGAAACCTTGTTCATCATCAAGATCAATTGAATATGTTTAAGATTCCATTCATTAAAACCGATTATATCGGATTTCTTTTGGATAAAAAAAGCAATTCCATCACCCAAGATATAGACTTTCGAAAACTGATTTATTACACAACACCGCGAAAGGAGATCTGTCAATTGAGAAATCATCTGATTATACCCGCAGATCAGGGGTTTGTACCTCCTACACTTTTGAAAAAAGAGGTGATTAACTCAAAAAACAATCTACATCAACCCATGGTTGATTCATTGATTCAGGCACTACATAAAAGGTGGGGCAATCCTTTACCTCCTGTTCCCTTAACCATCACACCTGAATACACGGACATATTTGAAATGATGCAAAAACATTGGTCAAAAATAGGCGTCAACATTGAATTGCAAGTCTTACAGACTGCATCTTTCAAGGATGCTGTTTCTAAAGGCAAGGTGGTAATGTTCAGAAAAAATTGGCTGGCCGATTATCCCGATGCGGAGAACTTCTTACAAATTTTCAGACAGTCACTTTGGTCTCCCAATGGATCGAACTACACGCATTATGCTAACCCCCATTTCGAAAAACTCTTTGATGAGAGCTCTAAAATAAATGACATCACCCTCCGAAAAGCAAAACATGAGATGATGGAAGAATGGGTATTGGGTGATTTCCCTGTTGTTCCTTTATACTATGATCAAGTGGTGCACTTTGTCAATAAACGCATTAAAAATTGGCAAGTCAATGGAATCAATCAAATCGATTTAACCAAAGTCAAAAAAGAGGACTTAAATTAGCCGGCATGTTAAAAATAGACACCCATACCCATATCATGCCCGCTCAAATTCCCGATTGGTCAAAAGAGTTTGGGTACACGGGGTTTATTCATTTGGATCATCATCGCTCAGGTTTTGCGCGTATGATGCAAGGCGATAAATTTTTCAGAGAAATTGCGGCCAATTGTTGGGATCCTAAGCTCAGAATAACCGAATACGCAGATTTTGAAACTCAGGTTCAAGTGGTATGCACCATCCCAGTATTATTTTCTTATTGGGCCAAACCTGAAGACGGCTTAAAAGTAAGTCAATTTTTAAATGATCACATTGCAGAGGTCTTTCAACAACATCCCAAAAACTATGTTGGCCTAGCCACTCTTCCTATGCAAGACATTGACCTGTCCATTGCAGAATTAGAACGTTGTAAAAAATTAGGTTACAAAGGGATTCAAATTGGATCCAACATCAACAACCTCAATTTAAGTGAGCCCGTTTTTTTTCCATTGTGGCAAAAGGTTGAAGAATTGGATATGTGTGTCATGGTTCATCCCTGGGAAATGATGGGTGAAGCCAATATGAAAAAGTATTGGCTACCATGGTTAGTAGGCATGCCAGCGGAGACCGCACGAGCTATGGCCTCTTTGATTTTTTCTGGAGTAATGGATATGTTCCCTAAGGTTCGTTGGCTATTTGCACATGCCGGTGGATCCTTTATTCCAACCATCGGCCGATTGGAGCACGGTTTCAATTGTCGTCCCGATTTGGTGGCCGTTGATAACCCCAACAATCCTAGAAATTATATTGGTAAATTCTGGGTAGACAGCGCTACGCATGATCCTGAATTATTGCACTACATTCTAAGAAAACAAGGCAAAGAAAAAGTGGCCCTTGGAACTGATTACCCCTTTCCATTGGGCGACCTAGAGATTGGGAAATTTATCCTAGATATGGGATTAAACCAAGAGACGATTGAATGGATGTATCATGGTTCAGCCCTTGCGTGGTTGGGAATGACGAAAGAGGATTTTATTTGATTGAAATCGGAATCACCGTTTTATTTCCCGCTAAATCTTCCAGCTCAATAAACAATTCATCCACCTTCAAAGCATTTGTTTTTGTTGTATCCCAATACAACAGATTATTTTTTTGATCATAGCGCATCAAAATCCAAACCTTATCCTTTGTCATGGCCTTGTATCTTTTGATTCCACTCCAAAGGTCAATTACTGTAAGCACTCCCTTGTTTCGATTGATATCAGCTATCATCGGTGCTTGGGAATCTTCAACCAAAAGATACTGACCTGATTTCCCAATACCAAATCCATTGTGCTCTTTGCTCCAACCGAACCATGACCCTTCATCCTCAATTTTGACCAATCCCATTTTCAATTTGACACTATCCGGTAAATCTTGCCAAAATTTGGAATCATTTGACAAATAAATCTTTTGAGCAAATGCATTAGGTGGCGTAATGGAAAACAACAAACTGTCCCATTTGATTTGCCCATTCTCCACTCTTCTCTTCATTCTATACTGCAGATTAATGGGTGCATCTTCATAAAGCGCTTTTTGGGGTATGACCAAATTCCAGTCATCTGCCCTTACCATACCTCCCGATTTCCAATCAATGACATCTTGAACGGGAGAAGGAATTTGCATTGACTTTTGTTTTTTAATAAAAGCATACACGCAAGTTGCATTACCGCTAAAATCTTGGGCCAGACAAGTTATGGCGTGCACCATGGTATCTTTGATATGAACCCAACCATCTTTTTCCAAATAAATAAATGGATACTGGGGTGCATTTGGAAGTTTATAACAACGATGAACATTAGCCCTCTGAGCTGACCACTCAGGGTAAAAAACATGGGCGTTCACATCCTTGGTCTGATTAAAATCAAGTGAGTCAAACAAAAGTTCAGAAATGATGTTACCATCAAGCAAGGTAATGATCTGCTTTATGCCCGCGGGATGATTCACATCCAACACAAAATCCTTTACTTGAAGTGCAACACCAAAAGTATCTGGCACCTCATAAAGTGTATCTTCCCTTCCAAAAGATTCTCCTGCAAAATGGAAATCCAAACGCTGGACATTGTCAAAAGCTCCCTTTGGTATAAAACTCATGTATTCAATTAAAGGACGGGAGATGTCAGCCACCTTAAATCCAAACAGAGATGGATCGATGGTCTTTTCTGTCCTTTGATTTCTTATTTCAAAATGCAAATGAGGACCACCACTGGAACCGGAGTTGCCGGAGAGCGCAATGACTTCCCCTTTGCTTATTGGAAATTTACCTGGCTCAAAAGATTGATCCAATTCAAAGGATTGATCCTCATATTGCAAGTCATAAACAAAACGTTCCAAAACATCCTTCAGTTGAGACAGATGTGCATATACAGAAACCAATTGAAACTGCGGATGAGTAACATAAATGGCGTTTCCGTAACCCTTAGCGGAAATCTTGATTCGAGAAACGTAACCATCAGCAATGGATAAAACATTTAATCCCTCTTTTTCCCCTGTTTGAATATCCCAACCCGAGTGAAAGTGATTTTGACGCAATTCACCAAAACTACCTGAAAGGGACAAAGGGATTTCCAACGGTGCAGAGAAATCATCGGGCCATTTTTGTCCAACGGCTCTTTTGGAAATGAACACCGACAAAAACAATAACGACAAAGTCAACAAAGAGAAATTCTTGCACATCGAGGGCAATTTAGAAAAAGTTGTTGAGAAATTGATAAAAGGAATGAAAATCCTTTTCGGAATTGAATTACATTTGGTGAGCGATAGAACATGTGATAATGAATCCAGAAACACTTTTTGTACAACTTGAAGCCAACATCCGCCGATTGGGTGAGCAGAAGAAGCAATTGGAAGAAACCATTGCCAAACAGAAGGGCGAGTTGAGTTCTCTTTACAGCATCAACAAAGAACTTCAGGTACAAATAGATGATTTGAGAGAAAGTTTAGAGCATGTAAACAATCGTCCAGTGTTGAATCAGGAAAAAGATTTGGAACCATTCAAAGCTCAGACCCAGCAGAGGATTCAAGACTTGGTAAAAGAGATAGATGAGTGTATAGCATTAATTAACGCTTGAAAATGAGTACCGTTTCAGTCAAAGTCAAAATAGCCGGAAGATACTATCCGCTGAGCATACAGCAGGAAGAAGAAGCTAGTTTGCGACAAGCCGAAGCCAAGATTCAATCGAATATTGACGCTTTTCAAGAAAAATATGGAGTGAAGGACATGCAGGATTTGTTGGCCATGACTTTGTTACAAATGGCAACCAAAACACAACAAGCCCCTGTCACAGCAGATTCCTCCACCATCACTCAATTGGAAAAACTCAATGCGCTAACAGCCTCCCTGTTGGTAGAGTAATTCTACTTTATCTCTTGCCCAACTCTGCAATCCCTCATGAAAAGCATGAGGTTAATGTATTATTCACTAAAACCATAAAACGATGGATCTAATGATTCTTGTGGGTATTGTTGCAGGACTAGTCATCGGCTTTGCCGGGGCTTGGTTCGTATTCAACAGTGTCCTAAAAAGCAGAAAAGAAGGCCTAATCTCCGAGGCCATGAAAGAAGGAGAAACGATTAAAGAGAAAAAAATCCTTCAAGCAAAGGAGCGATTTTTAGAGTTGAAATCCCAGCATGAAAAAGAAGTTCATGAGCGCAACAACAAAGTAAAACAATCAGAGGACAGAATCAGAAACAGAGAAAAAGAGCTTGCGCAGCAGACTGAGCAACAAAAGAAAAAAGACAAAGAAATTGAGGCACAGCGTGATCAATTGAACAAGCAATTGGAGCTGACACAAAAGAAGCAATCTGAATTGGATAAAAACAATCAGAAAGCAGTCACTTTACTGGAAGATCTGAGCAAAATGACTGCAGATCAAGCCAAAAACACCTTAATGGAACAATTAAAAGAGGATGCACGCAATGCTGCTGCCGGACAAATTCAAGCCATTATAGATGAGGCCAAATTGAAGGCCAACCAAGACGCTAAGAAAATTGTTATCCAAACCATTCAGCGCACCGCCGTGGAGCATGCGGTTGAAAATAGCGTATCTGTTTTCAACATTGAGAATGATGAGGTGAAAGGAAGAATTATCGGTCGTGAAGGAAGAAACATCCGCGCATTAGAAGCGGCTACAGGTGTTGAGATTATTGTGGACGATACCCCTGAGGCCATTGTACTTTCTTGCTTCGATCCCGTTAGAAGAGAAATTGCTCGTTTGTCTTTGCATCAATTGGTTACAGATGGACGTATTCATCCAGCGCGTGTTGAAGAAGTGGTAGCCAAGGTCAAAAAGAACATCGAAGATGAAATCATGGAGGTGGGTAAACGCACGTGCATCGACCTAGGTATTCATGGGCTTCATAGTGAGTTAACCAGAATGGTAGGTCGCATGAAGTATCGTTCTTCATATGGTCAGAATTTGCTACAACACTCCAGGGAAGTTGCCAACTTATGCGCCACCATGGCCAGCGAATTGGGATTAAATCCAAAAACAGCTAAACGTGCGGGTCTGCTTCATGACATTGGAAAGGTTCCCGATGATGAAAGTGAATTGCCGCATGCTATCTTGGGGATGAAATTGGCAGAAAAATATGGTGAAAAACCAGATGTATGCAATGCCATCGGAGCTCACCATGATGAAGTGGAAATGAAATTCATGTTGTCTCCCATTATCCAAGTATGTGATGCCATTTCAGGAGCTAGACCTGGAGCCAGAAGAGAGGTGGTTGAGGCGTATATTCAGCGCTTGCGCGAATTGGAAAATATGGCCATGGAATATCCTGGGGTGAGTAAAAGTTTTGCCATTCAAGCTGGACGAGAATTGCGTGTAATGGTTGAAGCTGATAAAGTCTCCGATGACCAAAGTGATGCGCTGGCATTGAGTCTTGCCAACAGAATTGAAACTGAGATGACCTATCCTGGACAGGTTCGGGTTACTGTCATCAGAGAGAAGCGAGCTGTAGGTGTAGCACGCTAAAATATTACTCATTATGTTTAAATATAGGCCCCCTTGTGGGGCCTTTTTCATATTAATTATGCGTAAAATTCATTAGAACAGCCCCTATTATCAGGAATAACCTTAGCGTAAATCAAGCATTGGTTATGCATGAATAAAAGCGATTAGGCGGTTGGTGTTCCTTTGTTGTATGAAAACACAACCGACATTTTGGCTTTACTTTAGCAGAGCGGAACGACAAGCCATCTCCTTGCTTTGCTTCTTTTTTATTGTTCAACTTTGCATTCGGATATGGATCATTCCCAAATATTATCCCATGCAAACGCCGCATTGGCAATCCTTTCAATTGGTGGATACTACGGATAGAAAATCCACCCAGATTCTACAAGCTTATTTGTATGACTCGACACTCAAAATCACCACCAAGCCCGTTGTCCTAGAAATCAATCAAGCGGATAGTGTACAATTTGAAAAATTACCCATGATTGGTGGATTTCTTGCGCAACAAATCGTTTCATTTCGAGAAGCACTGGGCGGATACACCTCCCTGACACAACTGCTTGAAATCAAATACCTCAAAGAGGAGACATGGGAAAAATTACATGGGAAATGGCAATGCAATGGGCGAGTAAAAAAAATTCCAATCAATCAAGCTGATATGGAAACGTTAGCAAAGCACCCTTATTTAAGTTGGACACAGGCCAAAAGAATTGTCCTTTACAGAGAATCTCATGGTAACTACAAAAACACAAATGAACTAAAAAATGCCAAGGCCATTCCTGACTCCATGTGGAATAAAATTATCCCCTATCTTGCGGTGGATAGTTTAGGACCATGAATTTACAAGAGGAGATAAAAAAAACCATTATTGACGTACCTGATTTTCCAAAGCCAGGAATAATATTCAAAGACGTTACACCCATCTTTGCCAATCCCGAATTAAGCAAAGCACTCATTGCCCATGCCGTCTCCATCATTAAGCCCCTTGAAGTTGACGTTATTATTGGACTAGAGAGTCGTGGTTTTCCTTTGGGATTTGCCATTGCGATATCCTTGGATATTCCATTTGTAATGATCCGAAAAAGAGGTAAGTTGCCACGTCCCACACATCGTGTATCATATGACTTGGAGTACGGAACGGCCGAAATGGAGATACAAATAGGAGATATTCAGCCTGGCCAACGGGTATATATCCATGATGACCTATTGGCCACTGGCGGAACGGCCAACGCTGCAGCGCAATTGGTTCAAAAATCTGGAGGCATCCTTGTGGGTATGGGTTTTTTAATGGAGCTTGCCTTTCTCAATGGTAAAGAAAATTTAAACTTGTATGGGGTTCCTCTGCATACATTTGCACAACTTTAATGAAATGAAAATTTCAATGATAAATTTTCTACAACATGAATTTTAATCGCTCAGAAAATGAGCAAATGATTGCACAGATGGTGCATGATTTTGCAGAAAAGGAAATTCGTCCACACGTAATGGAATGGGACGAAAGTCAAACCTTCCCAAGACCTTTGTTTGAGAAAATGGGAGAACTTGGACTGATGGGAATGCTTGTTCCAGAGCAATACGGTGGCGCGGGATTGGGCTATTTTGAATACAAAACCGCCATCGAGGAGATTGCCAAAGTATGCGGGTCCATTGGACTGAGCATGGCCGCCCACAATTCACTTTGCACCAACCATATTCTAGAATTTGGTTCTGAAGAACAAAAACAGAAGTACCTACCCAAGTTGGCTTCAGGCGAATGGATTGGAGCATGGGGTTTAACAGAGGCCAATACAGGAAGTGATGCCATGCGCATGAAATGCACAGCGGTAAAAGATGGAGAGTATTGGGTAATCAACGGAACCAAAAATTGGATTACCCATGGCATTACAGGCGATGTGGCAGTGGTTTTGGTCAGAACTGGAGAGCTTTTGGACTCTCACGGCATCACCGCCTTTATTATTGAAAGGGGTACACCAGGTTTTTCAGGTGGAAAAAAAGAAAACAAATTAGGAATGCGGGCATCAGAAACCGCAGAACTTATTTTTGACAACTGCCGCGTGCATGAAAGTCAAATTTGCGGACAAATCGGAGATGGGTTTGTTCAAGCCATGAAGATATTGGACGGAGGTCGCATCTCCATAGGTTCACTCGCATTGGGCATCGCTAAAGGAGCCATGGAGGCTGCTGTCAAGTATGCCAAAGAGCGTGAACAATTTGGTCAACCCATTGCTCAATTCCAAGCCATAGCTTTTAAATTGGCAGATATGGCAACAGAAATAGAAGCTGCAGAAATGTTGTTATTAGAATCTTGCCATTTAAAAAACACCAAACAAAAAGTCACCACACTCGGAGCGATGGCTAAGTATTATGCCTCAGAAGTGAGCGTTCGAGTAGCTACAGAGGCAGTCCAAATTTTTGGAGGATATGGCTACACCAAAGATTTTCCTGTAGAAAAATTCTATCGAGACTCCAAACTTTGCACCATTGGAGAAGGTACATCAGAAATTCAGAAATTGGTTATCAGCCGAGAATTACTGAAGTAAACTTTTAATTTAAGGATTTATCAAAAGCTCCCATTGGCCCGAAAGGGCCAATGTCATTTCTATTCCCTCTTCATGCAAATTGAGCCTTTTTATCAAAGCTTGATGAAAAGCGCCAATAATTCCCAACTGTTCGGTTTTAATTGCCGACACCTTTTTATTGACTTCTAAAACAACTGATGACAACATTTTCTGTAATCCAATTTGATTGTAGTTTTCTTCTTTCCACCGCTTCTGCATCAACTCCCACCCTATTCCTAACTCAAGAATTTTATTTTTGAAACCCAAATCAAACTCGACATCTTGTAAAATCAAATTTTGACCTTGCTTATCTAGGACTGGTCGAGCAGTCAAGTTAAATCTTACATTTTTACGCTTGGCCTTTTCCGTCAAGATATCCACTACTCCCTCCAATTGAATAGAACCGAGATCTTTGGAATACACCGTAATCTCTTTAAAGAAAATATTGGATCCAGAATCATTCAAAGTCATAGACTTGCCTTCCCACTGGGTACGTAACAGTCTTTGAATGGCCTCCCATGTCAATGATATTTCCAACTCCCATGGAACAGTTTTTTGTTCTTTGACATATTGAAATTTGGGAGATAACTTGCTGCCCTTTGCTGGACCATTGGACCAACTCACCTGCGCTTCTAGGCCAACACTTGTCACCATTCGTTTGTTTTTTAATTCAACAGGACTCATGCTCACCATTTGTGGTTGAACCAACAAGAATTCATTCTGATTCAATTCAATTCCACTATTTAATAGCTGTAATGTAGGCTGATAGGATTGAAGCAAGTTTATTTTATTCATTTTTTGATCACCCGACTGCAGCGCAGCAGCGATTGCCTTTTCGAACTCTTGTTGAACCATTTTTGTAAAATCCATTTTGAGAAAAGTAAACTCACAAGGATCCAACGCTTTTAATTTTAGCGTTTCCGATCTTGTTTTCAGCTGAAAATCAGCACCGATGGACCAAATGATTTTTCCCATCCAATGCATCCTCCTTCCTTGCTCTTTTTGAACGCCGCATGAAAAAGGCAATAAGGGTGATTTGCATTGACCATCATAGCAAAGCGGACAATAATTGCCTTCTATTCCATAAGATAAATTCATTTCAAAATACAGCGTGTTTCCCTCAGGTTTCAGGTGTATGCTATCCCTTGAAACCGTATATTTTATTTGAGGCTCACCACATCCACGAACGTCAAAATCTGGCCAAGCTGCATTTCTAAACTGCCAGGGAATAGCATCATTCACTCTCCTTTCTACTTTGGCTAGTGAAATAGAAACTGGTAAGCTCAAATAAGCTGATTTCAGATAGCCCCATTGAATATCTGGAGCGACCGTATCAGTAAGGGTTTGTTTTGACTGGCAAGACAATAAAAAAGATACGCTAAAAATAAAAAGAAACCATTTCCCATTCATAATGCAAAAATGAAGGAATACATCACAAATTACATCATCGAAATATCAAAAATTGACTAACTTTCAGCAATGGCATTAAATGGAGTTTTCTCCTGGTTTATTACAAAGAGGGTTCATCAAATTGACCTATTTAAAAAACACCCCATTGAGGTGCAAGATGAGCTTTTGGCCTATTTGATAGAAGAATCCGGAACAACACGATTTGGCTTTGAACACAACTTTCAGAAAATTAAAAACGCCGAAGATTTCAGAAGAAATGTTCCTATCAGAACCTATGAAGAATTTAGACCATATATTGACCTCATTAAAGACGGAGAGGAAAAAGTAACTTGGGACACCAAAATAAAATGGTTTGCCAAAAGCAGTGGCACAACAGACAACAATAGTAAGTACATACCGGTTACAGCAGAATCCCTTGAAGAGTGCCATTACAAGGGTGGAAAGGACTTACTGTCAATATACTACTATTTAAATCCACAAGCTCGTCTTTACGACGGAAAAACGCTCGTTGTTGGAGGAGCTTCCAAGATTTCCAATGATCACGCCGGTAAATTGATCGGTGACTTGTCTGCTATCATTATTGACAACCTTCCCATTTGGGTTGAAAGCAAACGAACGCCTTCCAAAGAAATTGCACTCATGGACAATTGGGAAGAGAAATTGGAAGCAATGGCGGTGGCTACCATGAACGACAATGTTACCAATATTGCCGGTGTCCCAAGTTGGACTTTGCTCTTACTCCAGCGCATTTGCGAAAAGAAAAAAGTGAAGACCATCAAAGAGGTTTGGCCCAATCTGGAATTGTACATGCATGGGGGAATTAGTTTTCTTCCCTATCGCCAACAATTTGATGCCATCATAGGAGAGCCCATTCACTATATGGAAACCTACAATGCAAGTGAGGGTTTTTTTGGTATTCAGGATGAATTAGGAAGTAACGAAATGCTATTGATGTTGGATTATGGTATCTACTATGAATTCATCCCCTCTGAATTTTGGCATTCAGAACAACCAATGGCCATTGGACTCTCGGATGTTGAGATAGGTAAAAACTACGCCGTTGTCATCAGTACCAACGGAGGTCTTTGGAGGTATCTCATTGGTGATACCATAAAATTCACATCCACATTCCCATTTCGCTTTCAAATAAGTGGACGCACCAAACAATACATCAACATAGCGGGAGAAGAGCTCATTGTTGAAAATGCAGAAACTGCTTTGAATAATACATGTTTGGCTCATCAATGTCAAATTACGGAATATACCGTCGGCCCCATTGTTACACCGAATAAAAGTCAAATTGCGCAACACTACTGGATCATAGAATTTCTTAAAAGTCCAGACGATTTGGCACAATTTGCCAATGATCTTGACCGAAACATTCAAAACATCAACTCCGATTATGAAGCCAAAAGAAAGGGAGATTTAAATTTACTTCCTTTACAAATTGAGTCGGTTCCTTCCAACACCTTTTTGCTTTGGATGAAAAGTAGAGGCAAATTGGGGGGGCAAAATAAAGTACCTCGTTTACATCCATCTGATGAATACATCCAATCCATTCAGCACTTTTTGCGTTCTGGTCGTCATTAATTTTCTCCTTGGATACCAATTGAATGGACAATCAGTTGGAAAAAACATGGGGATTGACGTACAGGGTAATGTTTATCGTTGGAATTCAAATTCCGTTGAAAAATTTGACGCTGTGCAACAACTGTATTATCGCAATGGAAACTTATCCTTTGGAAGCATCAAAAAACTAGATTTAACGCAACCACAAAAACCCTTTATTTTCTTTGAAGAGACCCAAAGAATTGTATTTCTAGACAACACACTTAGTGAACAAAGTGAATCTATCGAACTGCAAACGTTGATACCACAGTCATGGATAACGCAGGTATCTGGATCCAAAATGAATGGCTTTTGGTGTTATGATCACCTGAACCTCAAGGTCATCAGGCTTGATCGTTACGGGAATGTTTTGTTCATCATCGAGAATTTACCACAATTCAACGCCCTATCCGACTGGGATGCAATGGGGATGATAGAGCATAAAAATCACCTTTACATTTGGGATCACCAAAACCTATTTTTATTTGATTTGTTGGGCGGATACTTTTCGCAATACCCCGCTAAACATGCCCAATATTGGTTTGATGAAGAACGCGTATACCAAGAGACGAATCATTATATAGAACAAATATTACCTCTCAAAAAAACCTTGCAAAAACAACCTGTAGGAGACTCTTTCTGCTTCTCTCAGGGATGGGTTGTTGAATGGAATGAGTCCATTCAACGTTTTTATCTGGAATAATTTTCAACAATTCCCGCTCTGCCGCTTTATTTCATTGAGATTCGCTTATTTTCACATTTTGAAACCTAAACAAATCTTTATTAAGTCATGCACATTGCAATCGCTGGAAATATCGGTTCCGGGAAAACCACTTTGACCACTTTGCTTGCCAAGCATTATAAATATCAACCTCACTTTGAAGAGGTGGACGACAATCCCTATTTGATCGACTTTTACAAGGACATGCAGAGATGGTCTTTCAATCTCCAAGTTTTCTTTTTAAAAAGTAGATTGGCTCAATTGATTGAGCTCAACAAAAAAGGTAAAAATGTTGTTCAAGACAGAACCATTTATGAAGATGCTTTCATTTTTGCTCCCAATCTTCATGCTATGGGATTGATGACTACTCGTGATTTTGAAAATTACGCTGATTTGTTTTCTGTGATGGATGAGTTCATCACCCCTCCTGATTTATTGATTTATTTAAGAGCCGGAGTACCAGCGTTGGTTGAAAATATTCAAAAACGCGGACGTGAGTATGAAGAAGCCATTAGATTGGATTACTTAACCCGATTGAATGAGCGATACGAAGCATGGATATCTACCTATAACAAAGGAAAGCTTTTGATTATTGACATTGATGGCAACCGCTTTCATGAGAATGCTGAAGATTTAGGTAAAATTATTTCATCCATTGACAGCCAACTTCATGGTTTGTTTTAAATAACAATACGAAATAAAAAAGGGTGGGAAGTTCCCACCCTTTTTTTTGTGACTAATCGATTATTTGCTCAGCAAAATAAAATCTGTTCTTCTATTCAATTGCAATTGGGAAGGGTCACAATTGGTAATTACTTTTCCTTCACAAATACATCCGTTCACAGGTTTGTCCTCCCCATAACCTTTATATTTCACTCTATCTTTTGAAATCCCTTTTCTAACGATATAATCAGCTGTCGATTTCGCCCTATTCTCAGAAAGTCTCAAATTGTACTCTCGAGAGCTGCGGCAATCCGCATGAGAGGCGCACTCGATAACAGCTGTTGGGTTTTCCTTAAGAAAAGCAACAACCTCAGCCAAAGCTTTTTTAGCTGCTGGAGAAATAAACCATTTATTGGTAGCGAAATATATAGATTTCAAAGAGCGAATTGGCGCTTTTGATTTTCCAATGGTATCATTGTTCAATACTTCAGCTATCCATTTCTTTTCTGAGATATTGATTGAGGATGCACGGTAAACATTATTGGTTGAGACAATTTGGTATGAAGTGGCAATCAATGTATCCCCTTTAAAGATAGAAACCTTTATAGAATCTCCTTCTGAGATTTGATCAAAAGGCAATACTGCGGCCACATTGGTTTCCCCCTGAATGGCAGTAATCTTTTTATAACCTCCGTCGCTGTTCTCTATTTGATAAGTCTTTTCTCCTCTGACATCTGCCACCTCCTTAGGTATGGCAACATCCAACATTACTTCTTTTATAGGTTTTAACTTATTCTTTGAATGACGAACAAAAAATCGTTTTAAACCAGTATTGTCATTGAATTTAATTTTATGAGGATAATACCCATAAACAAATAGTGAATCGCCATTTTTCATAAATGGAGGGACCTTTCCTTCATTGTCAATTCCACTATCAACAAATCGATGATCAACTGACAATACTTTGGCCGCTTTTGAGCGCAAGAGATCATTGGTCACGTCGTCATAGACATACAAGTACTCTTGAACCTTTGGAAATGATAACTGCAATACCTCATCTTTTCCTTCTTTAAAATTACGGTTGGAACTCACAAACCAAACACTATCCGTTCCATTGTCAGAAATAGCAAAATCATCACGCTTTGAGTTGATTGGAACCGGCATGTGTTCAACAACATCCATCTTTCTGTGCCATGCATACAAATCAAAAGCACCTAGGCCTCCTTGTCTATTCGAAGAATAGAATAAATAGTCATCGGAAACAGTTGCAAACAACTCATCAAATGGCGAGTTCACTTTATTCGAAAGAATTTTCACATCTCCCCATCCTTCTGCTCCAAGCTTGGCTGAATAAAGATCAAATCCGCCTAATCCTCCGGGCATATTGGAACTAAAAAACAATGTCTTCCCATCTTCAGAAAATGCAGCATGTGCGCAAGAAAAATTACGTTCTGTGAACTTCAGTCGCTTTGCGCGAGACCACTTTCCTTTAGCATTGAGCACCAATTCAAACAACTGGGGCTGCTCCACTGAACTGAACAACCCGGAGCCCATTGTACGTGTAATCACCATTCTATTTCCCTCGTTGTTAATGGCAAATGAACCCTCATGTCGAGCTGAATTAATTTTCCCCAAGGGCACATCTGAATCTCCGCCCTGAACCGCTACGTCTAGATAGGTAGAAGAATCGGCTGTAGAAAATTCATCAATCAAAGATGGCTGTTTAGAATTAGCTATATAATACAACTTTCCTTTATGCCAATGCGGACCAAAAGCATTGCCCTCAGGGTTAAGATTGAGTGATTGAACAGTAACATTCTGTTCATTATAAATCATGAGTGTATCTGGGATATACTCAAAACCCGCTACAACATCACGCAATACTTGATTTTTAATCTTAACACCAATTTTTTGCGACTCATCCTTTCTGTTCAATTGCCATAACATGTCAGCCATGTAAAACAAATCGACATCCTTCAAAGAGTCTTGGGGAGCCAATGAATAGCTCTGAACGCAGGCCTCTGATTGTTTCATGAAGTAGTAACATCGAGAAAGCTTTATTCTTGCCTCAGTTGACTTATTTACATACCGCTTAAAGTAACCTGCTGCCTCTGAATATTCCTTCCTGGACATCATATTGTCCCCTCTGGAAAAATCCAAACCTTGTCCATGAACAATAAAGCTCAGGACTGAAAGACAAGATAGAAACAGAATTTTCTTTACCATCATATAGTTCTAGAATAAACGGGGTGAAACTTGGCCTCTATAATTGCTACTCAGATAAAATTTAATCATCAATTCATGAGTACCATTGGTGTAATTCTTCAAAGATGAAGAGGTATAATCAAACGCGTAAATCAATCTAGCATAATCACCCAACTGAAATTCTACCATTGCAATCCATGCATCTTTCAATCGATTAGAAAAACCAGCTCCAACCACATTTCCATAGTAAGCCATGAAGCCAGCATCAATTGAAGGAGTCAATGACTCATGCATTTTCATCATCCCCATGGCTTTATAAGTCCATTTGCGTCCGTAGTTGAATACATATCCTCCCGAGAGAAAATGATGAAAGCTTTGGTAAGCGGACAAATTGCCCAAACTTGTTTTGCTCCACTCCTGCTTCATTAGTGCTGGTGCAGAATATCCAAACCAGAATTTATTATTGTAAACGTACATTCCTGCGCCAAAGTTGATGTTTGAAAAGGTTTGATCAGCAGCAAATGCATTGTCAACATCACCTGTACCATTATTGTAATGTGCACCGACGAATCCAGCTGACATTTGTTCATAATTGGCTTGAATACCCATTCCAATGATAAACTTTTTAAATCTCAAATGATACGCCTGCGCTAAGCGAATTTGATTTCTCTTAAAAATTCCGATCTGGTCATTGCTCACAAACAAACCTGTTCCCAACTTTTCTTGTCCGTAGCGGCTATGAATGTTGGCAGATGTCGTTCTTGGAGCTCCATCCATTCCCAACCATTGGGTTCTGTAGTTTATTCCAGCAATGGTTCCTGTGCTGCTCCCTGCATAGGCGGGGTTTAAAGCCAGTCCATTGAACATGTAAAGACTATACTGAGGATCTTGCTGAGACCAACTCATAGTTGACATTAAACACAACAGACCAATAATGACGATACTATTTTTCATTTCAATCATTTTTTTCATTTATTATCTCCACAAAGTGATGTAACCATTTCTCTCCATTTGAGCTACATTAAAGTGTATGATGTAGAAGAAAGTTCCCACTGCCAGGTGTTCCCCTGCAGAAGCTCCAACGTTTCCTCTTCCATCCCAATCATTCTGATAGTTTTCACTTTCATATACTAAACCACCCCATCGGTTGAATACTTGAATTGTCACCACTTCATTGGGCAAAAGATCCTGCAACTCAAACAAATCATAATCTCCATCACCATTTGGTGAGAAAGCATCAGGAATAAATTCAAATCCTTCATCGATTAATCCATCACAATCATTGTCGATGTCATCATTGATTTCTTGCGCATCTGGAAATGCCGTTGAATATGTATCATTACAATCGGTGTTATCAACTACATAACCATCCACGTTTTGACAAGCTAAAGTGGTGTCTAATGGATTACCATAACCATCACCATCGAAGTCTGCAAAGTATACAATCAACACACCTTCGTCTACTTGGCCATCACAATCTTCGTCAATACCATTACAAATCTCCACACCAGAAGGATTAGCTGTACTCAACGCATCGTTACAATCTGTATCATTTTGAACAAATCCTGAAGGTTGTGTACAGGCCTCAATCATTACTTCTGGGTTTCCGAATCCATCTGTGTCAGCATCCTCAAAGAATGTGATCAACAAGCCTTCGTCAGTGGTGCCCGAGCAGTTATCATCTATACCATTGCACAACTCAATTGCACTGGGGAATACTGCTGGGTTGACATCATCACAATCACTGTTATTCAGGGCACCGCATGAAATTGGAGATCCAACTCCAAATCCATCACCATCACCATCAAAATAGGTCAATGCATTGTCATTGCAATCATCAGCATTTACGACATAACCGATGGGTTGAGAACATGCCTGGGTTGCATTTCCTAAATCTCCAAATCCATCTCCATCTTGATCAGCATAATAAGTGCTTTGAACTCCCTCATCAACCGTTGTATTACAGTTGTCATCTAACTCATTACATACCTCTGTCATGGCTGTATTTACTGATGCATTGTTATCATCACAGTCTGTGTTGTCTGCCAATCCGCAAGGAACCAATGCTCCAGCACCAAATCCATCTCCATCATTGTCTGCGTAAAGCCATTGGCTGTCATTGCAATCGCTGTTATTCGTAACACCACATGCAACAATCAACACCGAACCAAATCCATCGCCATCTAAATCTTGGTAGGTGATTAAATTATCGTCACAATCTTCCCCATTGGACACATATCCCAACGGAGCTGTGCAAGCAAGAACAACATCTGAAACCCAGCCAAATCCGTCACCGTCATTGTCCAAATAATATACGTTTTGAACTCCTTCATCCACACTTGTGTTACAGTTGTCATCAATCAAATTACAAACTTCTATGTTCGTTGGATACACTTCAGCATTGTTGTCATCACAATCATTATTGACCAGTGCTCCACAAGCAACCCATTCTGCAACACCATATCCGTCTCCATCAACATCCAAATACATGATTTGGGTGTCATCACAATCCTCTGAGTTATTGACATAACCAACAGGAGTGGTGCAGGCATAAGTGACATCTTCAATATTTCCAAAGCCATCACCATCCAAATCATTGTAATATGTGAATTGAACAAACTCATCTGTTTCTCCGTCGCAATCATCATCCAATTGATTGCAAATCTCCTCAAACGGCATGATACAAGTACCACTTTCTTCAGTGGCTGCGATGTCATAGTTACAGGCGATTGGATCTGTACAACCTAAAACTTCTACCTCATCACAAACACCATCCAAATCAGCATCGTTGATGCATGATCCATCACAAGTCAAATAACTTTCGGCAGGATAAA
>CAYQUT010000038.1:0-22415 GCA_964420985.1 uncultured Chryseobacterium sp. | reverse complement strand
TTTTGGATTCGATTCCAAAATTACTGCCATTTTTTTGGATTCAATTCCAAAATTATGGCGTTTAGAAACAAACCACAAGATTCTGGGATCCGGAAAAACAGCAATTTCTCTGAAAACATTACCTCAACACACTTTTAAGTACGAATAAATGTAACTAACGTACAATTTTAATGAGATATAAAACCACAAGAGTTTCCGCTCAAACAAAAGAACCAACCATCAGTTCGATTAAATCACAATCCGATACACATCGGTTTGGTTTCGGGCGATGTTTCGTTTGACAAAACCTCCCGGCTGTGGGATGATTTCTAAAAAGTCGAACGAGCGACAAGATTTGGGAAGACCTGTAAAAATCAGGGTGAAATTCAGCACTGTTCCTTTTTTCAGAATGGTCCATTCTGGATACATGGAAACATTGAATGCACTCACCAGCTCACTGCGGTGCTCTGAATCTCTCGCCACCAAGAAAGTCGATTTCCACACCCTGACTTTATCGTCATCAAACCTTCCTGTAAAACGACAATGCACCACTACTTGCGATTCGACATCCGCCTCTTCCTTTTGCTTGACCTGTTCAATTGTTTTGCGCTTGGTTTTCTCGAGAGTCTCGGTATCGGAAAATCCTGGAGAGGAAGAAAAAGCATATTTCATGTGGCAAAATTAAGGTGTGATATTGTAATGGATTTATGATGAGAATAAAAGATGAAACAACAAAAACTTCTGTACAAAAGGAATAAAAAAATATCAATTAAAATTGGATTAGGAAAAAACTTGTATACATTTGCCTCGTATTTCGAACCTTAAATGGTACCAACCGAGTGTAGACACCACGGTGGTAAAACAATACGGGCCACAAGCCAAAATCAACGTATCTCCCATTTCTCGTTTTAAGTACAAAGAAAAATTATTGTTTAACTTAATTCTATTTGTATGAAAAAGCAACTTGCCGTTCGCTTGTCTTCAGGTCTGGAAATCAATTTCCACACCACCGAGGTTACCGTAACCTCCACCTTTATTGATGTTCCTCCGGTTGTGCAGGAACACAAATTTCCGATTCTGCTCCACTTCACTCACGGAGCTTTGGTGTCCACTTTGCATCTGTCGCAACTGCGCGATGCGCTGCTCTTGCACTTGGACGAAAATCTCCAATTTCAAAGCGCTCTTTCGTAGTTTGCAATTCATCGAGACGACGAATAAAAAGCAAATACGTCATCTACTCAATAACGGTCATTGGATTGGAAATACCCCCGTCCAAAACGCTTCCCACACTTTGCCTACTTGCGATTTCAATTCTCCGGTTATCATTTTACTAAAATAAGGATAGAATGAGGTTGTAGGCAATAACAAATGATGGGAATCCTTTACCAATACATCCTCGCCACTCCCTCCATGGCCTTGATTTCAAGGCCTTGTATGTCCTTTGAGCAAAATGGAATGATCATCTGTGTAGGCAGATACTTGATGTATCGATGAAGGTGATTCTTTTCCCAAAGATTGCGCATGGCCATGGGCTGACGGTAACGTTGACTTAAATACACGTAATCACCGCGGCGTTTCCATTTCTCGTCTACCGCTTCTGAACGAACCTGCTGCCTTAACTTCATTTGATTGTCCAAATTCATCCATTTCTCTTTTTGTGGCTCAATGGCTTCCAACTTCAAATCGTCTTTTAAAACAACTTGTTCAATGAAATCCGCACAATGAACGAGATCCTGATAATTGTGAATCAATTCCAAAGAACTCAATGAACGTTCATGGTGATGAACAAAAACGGGTAAATCAACCTTGGCATATATTCCAAATATTGACAAGGCAGATTGCGTCTCATCCAAACACAATTTAACCGCCATTCGCTCCTGCTCATATCGCTTGGAAAACGCTTGATACTGCTTTTCAAACAGCTTGATTTGTCGCTTCTTTCCAATGGGTGTGATCATGCTCAAAGTGTAGGTCACCTCTCCCATCACCCCTGTCAATTGTGGATCATAATTCAGTTTGATGACCACCGGTTGACTATGCCCATTTTCCAACGTGGGATCCAATACGCACAAGGTATCCTCCGAAAAATGTGATCGATACATGGGAACACCTATCTCTTGAAAAGCATTCAATATCTGCACTTCAATGTTAGATTCTACGGTGCGATCTTGGTATTGGAATGAATAAGGTTGCAACCCCTCTGGTTTAGGCGGATAAGGATCCACCACTTCTTCCTGACTGGGTGTCCTAAGATATTGTTTCCAGTTCTCAAAGTTGAAACTGGTAGGGTCCAATTGCCCTGCCCCTTCGGAGCCAACGCATCGATCGATCAAGTTCTCTTCCTTGTACTTCTTAGTAACAAAATTGGCCAGATGATCCTGATCCACGGTGTTCTTGAGATAAGGATAGATAATATCCAAAGTGCTGGATTCGTCCTTATCCAAATTGCGTTCAATCTTACTGAACATTCTATCCACTCTCCCTACACGTTGTTCATTGTCTCCTGGCGTCCAAGCAATTCCATAATGATAAATCTGATCACAGAAATATTGTAAGTTAACACCCTCCTGCAACACCGAGGTGCTAATCAGGATATCCGGAAAAAATGGGGTGTTAAAACTGCTCATTACACGGTTGTTCTTGGTATCTCCAGAATAAGCATACGCGGGTTGCGCATCCCAAAAACACTTCCACTCCTCGTTCAAGAGTTGATCTTCCGTTGTAATATTATATACCTTTTCACAAAGCACCTTGAAATTCAAAATGGATTCACCGATCAATTCAGGAATTGCGGTAGTTGGCAATATCTTTTCTACTTCGAAAGTAAATCGCTGGTAAAGCTTATAGGCATTGACACCTCCTTTTCTCGACGCCTTGATAAAAGCCAAATACAAATCGACCAAAGCAGGTGAAGCCAGTAATATCCCCTTATCGATAAAAGAACTGAATGCCTCCTTTTGATAGACATTAAAAGACTGATAGGCCGTCTTGATGTTTTCTCGTTTGTCCTTTGAAACAACTTCTGAATCTAAATAGCGCCAATAAATGGTGAACATATTCTCCAGCTCCACCTGAACCGAGGTAGGCTCCAATTTATCCAATCGACCGGCCAAGGTGTTTTTAATTTTCATGGCAACATCCTTGGGAACAGATGGATGAGATGTCCTTTTCAGCAAACAACTCAGGTAATAATCGTCAATCATTCCTTTTCCCGTCAATTGGGATTTGTACAATGGCGCAGAATATGGCTTTTTAAAGTAATCCTCGGCGGGTGAAAAGAAAATATTGAAAATACTGGGTTTGGATCGAGTAAAACGCAATCGGAAATTAGAGGCATGTGTAGCGTTTTGAACGCCTTGCTTCTTTTTCAATCGCTTAAAAAGGTATAATATTTTTGAAGTCGGTACTTTATCAAAATCCTCTTCTGCCTCTTCTTCGTGATTAGACGTTGATTCATCTTCCTCATAATTCACCAGTCCGCTTCTTAATTCGAATTGTTTTCTAAAATCATTCAAATTGCCGGATAACTCCAAGTGAACACCCAATGCATCATTGAGTTTTTTAATCCAAATTTCATCATACCGGTAAATGGCCCTGGCGGCAATTTCTCGCACGGAAGGAATGCGACGAACAAATACCAATTTCTTTGGATTGGGCTGTTGCAATGTCTCCTCATCACGCACCAGATCTTGGCTCAATCGCTCATACTTGGGATGAGACGGCGGCGCCCCATCGAAAATAGATTGATACTTGGCCGATAAGGACAATAAAATACGAGAATCTGTTCCAGTAGAAAAATCACTTCCTTCCTTCCATTCCGTTTCTTCTGCAGGTCCGTGATTTTCTTTTGGGATGAACTCCGTGCCTTCTAAAAATCCCAAAATATTTTTCTTGCTCCCGTGCATGGCTCCTTTTGCATATTCCGCGACGAGCTGCTTCTGGTAAATTCCAAAAAACAACTCGGACATGGGATCCTCTTCAAAATCAGATGAACGACTTATCTCTCTTCGGTAATTGTATTTAACCTTCCCTTTTTCGGATAATCTTCTAAAGCGACGCAAACAAATCTCATTCAATATCCGATCATACAGTGCTCCTGAATACAACCCATCATCGAAATAGGAAACAATGGAGCGAATATTATTACTGGAAGTATGGTTAGGCGTTGCCGTTAATAACAACGCCCTTCGATTGATTCTACTCTCACCTTCACCAAAAAAAGTCTTTGCAGATTTCACCCTCAAACTATCACCATCTACATTTCTGAAATAATGCGCCTCGTCAATGATCACCAAATCAAAATATCCATCCGGCAAATGCTTGATGATTTCCTCTCGCATTAAACCTCCGATTAATTCAACCGCGTCTTTTTTATCCTTGATTTTATTAAACTTGATATGGGATGGTATACCCGCTTCTATTAATCTTGAATCAACATCTTCCTTGCTGTACAAACCACTGAAAGAGGAGATTTTTCCGATGAACAATTTCCCCCAACCTTTTTTCACTTCTCTCACCAAGTCATACAAGTTGGGACAAAATATGGCGGGGTTCATGGGTTTACCATCAACCCGCGATTTCACCACATCATCTTTCAACTTGTAATGAACTTTTACGAACGTCTCATACTCCCTCTCCCAATTGTAGGCCACCTCATTTCTGGGAGCCAAAATCAATATGCGCGCTTCCGGTTTTTGCTGCCACAAAGCAGCACAAACGGCCAAGGATTGAATGGTCTTGCCCATTCCCACCTCATCGGCCAGCAACGCTATTTTCTTTTCATTTAAGAGGTTGAACAAATAAGCAGAACCCTCCGCCTGCTTGTATTGCATGCTAATGGGATTGTAAGCATCAAACTCCAAATGACGACTATGCTCATCACGATAGAAGCTCACCATTTGGGTCAACACCTTGGGCGATATGTTCTGGAATTCGCTCATCGATATTTGCATTGAAGTTGAATGTACTCCAACCACTTTTTCATTTTAGCTTTATCAACATCCTTGAATTGCAAGTCAATATTTTTCACTTTCTCAATCAATGGAGATTCTTTGGGTTTCGTTTGATTGAACTGTTCAATGACCTGATTGCCTTCGTTGATCATGAACCAAATAAAAGCGGCACTCATTTCTACCCCTTCTGATTCCCACTTACTTTTCACCACATTTAAATGCTCTGAAAGTTGGGTGATGGATCCAGGTATTCTGTACCCCACCATATTCAACTCACGGGGATCTTGGGACACTGCTGTCAATCGAATTTTCATTTGTTCAAAAGCCAAAAACATACTGAACCAGGCATTGGAATAATCACCCCGCAGGGCTTGTGATATCTGTTCCGTTAGTTCTTCTCCTGTTTCCGTATCTGGGTTATAATTGACTTGATGCAATTGCGTTTTCCTTTCTGGCAGACGATCGCCCCAAGCACGGAATAAATCGTCAATGGATTCAAAACCCACTGCTGGACGATGGATGGGATTCAATTCCACCATCACTCCCATAAATACCTTTTCTCCACCTTCCGGCTGATCATAGACTGAGAACAAACGGTCTTTTAATAAACGCTTGTGCTCATCAAAAAATCCAACGTTACCATCTCTGAACTTTTTGATTGAAACCCGCTTGGGACGACCAGGCAAATCCAAAAAATATGGTCGTTCAAAAAGATCATCATTGCAATCCAATTGGTATTGATAATTGGACCAATCTGCATACAACTGACAACTGATTTGCCAATTGGAAAGCAAGTCACTTCTCTCGTCTTCCAATTCCTCCTTAACCATTCCTTTGGGCAATACCATCTCCCTCAGGTCAGTGCTTTTCAAAAAAGCACGATAATCTGTTTGGGACCATGCTTGAATAATCCCTGCCTCAACATTGCTGGACTGCGGCATTAAATGAAGTCCAGCCTTGGTAAAATTCCAAGAACCCACTGCCAAGTGATGTTGCGTTACCCAGACTTTGGCATGTACCAATGTTTCAAATGATTTTGCATTGGCATCTTTTAAAAATTGTATTCTATTGTCACTTAAGACACTCTTGATTTCTTCATCCGTCATTCGAATGGAACCTATTGCTGTGACATCTGGAATAATGTATAAATCCTCTGTCCAAGAGAAATGATTTTGAATCATTGAATCTACTCCTTCCGCAAAATAAGGAGACCAAACATGCAATGAAGAAGTAGAATCAACATTGATCAAATCCAATAATCCTTTACCCGCCAGCGCATGTGAAAAGATCCAGTCTGCAGTTCCTTTGAGTGATTTCTGCCAAACTCGATTCAAAGTCTGAAGAATGGCTTTATCCTCTGCCGAGCTAACAAACGCTGAAAAAAAATCGACCACCGATTGCGCATTTTGTTTGTCGCTTAATTTTCGAATGGCCAAGGCTTCAACATTTTTTGACCAAGCCGCCATTGTTAGATTGGCAGAGCCTGTTATCAACCAGGCTTCGTTTCCATCATTCACCAAGAGGATCACCTTGGGGTGAAAAACACCGTGTTTAAAATCATCACCCAATTGAGCTGGATTCACGCCAATACAGGGCACACTGGTTTTCTTGACATTGATGCTCAATGCACGAAAATCATGAAACACTTTTATGTTCATCCCTTGATCTTCTGTATCGAGTAGGCGTTCGTTCAAAGCCTCATAATCCTTGATGCTTCTCAACTCCATGGGCTCCATACTTGCGAGTGCTGATAAAACAAACTTCTCAAAGAAATCCATGTTCAAATTGAAGGTAGTAAACCAAGCCAAGCGAACATTACCCACTTCACTGATCAACTGCTTGAAAGCTTCATATGTCTTTACTCCCGCTTTCATTCTTCTTGTTTCAATCCTCTTTGAATAGACCTTACAGCATCTAGATAATAACGATTGTACCAATATCCACCAAGCACAACGGCTTCAGTGGATTGGCGTTCCCCTTGAGAAATATGGTGTTTGAGTTCTCCTTGTTCGATTTCCACCCATGGAATACCGCCTCGTTCTTCCATCACCTTTTTATGATAATTCAATATGGCAACACCAAACTCTACGCCATTTGACAATTGATCTTTAACACAACTGGTCAAAAGTTGCAATCGCCCATTTCGTTCTGCCAATGGCAAAACATTCTCGAGCGAAACATTGCTCACCAATTGATCAAGATCTTCTTTAACATCACTCACCCTTTTGATCCCCGGATCAGATAACAATAAAAAAGCATGAACACATCGAGACAAGAAAGGCTCTAAATCCAAAATGCTTCGTAATAGCTCTTTATCATTTTCTTCTTGAGTACGTCTGTATGCGGAAGCAATCACCAAAGAAACCGCATCTGAATTCAGCTCCAATTGATCAATCTCGTCAAAAATAGCCTTAGCTGCTCCAGAGGTGATTCCCAATTTTTCAAGCCAAAAGTTTCTCCACTTTTCGTTGGGTTTAAATTGCCCGAAACATGCCGCAAACATCGACCAAAGTGAATCACGATTCTTGTAGGTATCCAGTGAAACCAATGGATAGTATTTATTATCGTTTTTCAAAAGATCAGATATACAATCCAAGAGCATCTCAACCAACCTTTCCCCTTCGGGCCAGCTCTTAAAAAGCAACTCCACCGTTTGAAATTCTTTGGGATCGTATTCCAAATTTTTAGTCATCAGACCCATATTTAGAAATGGCCCTTTGTAACGACCATTCACTCCCAATTGAATTTGACGCACCAAAACCCCTCTGGTTCTTTCGGCATGAATTTGAATTTGAGAAAAATCACCCCGCGACTTTAATATTCTTTCTTCCGCATTGTGACTCCCCAAAATTCCAAAAGTGTTGACAGGTCCCTTTTGATCCATCAGTGCGTATACCAAAAGATCTTCCAGGAAAATAATCATTCCTCCCTTCACATCATACACCTCCTTGTAAGAAGAAAAACGAGCTTGTGCTCTTTTCACTTCTTCAAAGCGTTCAGAAAAAAATCGATGGATCACATAATGATGCAAAAGATTGATAGAATAATTCCGCACATCCGTCGAAACCGTCGTCAACTTATTCTTAAAAATCAACTGCCCAAAATAAGTCCAAATCAACTGCATCCCCATGGGATCCACAGACCCATCAGACACCATATCCGGGTTGGGAACAGTAAATATGTCGGGCCATTTGAGCATCAAGTTGTATAAAGGAGCAATATAAGAAATTTAGGACCACAGATGTTAACGTTTGGAGGCTCGGCGTAGTGGCGGATTAAAGGTAATAACCAGTTTGAACGAACAATGTATATTAAACTCACTTCTATTTACTTTCACTCATCCCCTGCCATACCGAAAAGGTGCTGTTATGCCCAGTTTATTTGAATGTAAAACCATTGTCTGACTTAATTATTTTATCAAGGTTAATTAGCCAAAGAAGTCTAAAGTTCAATTGGGCAAATGTTGTCCATTCAATATCAAAATTGCCCTTGAGATAATTTAATATTTCCTCTTCGTTCAATGGTATCGATGAAGTCTTGAGATATTCATAAATGTCGTCAAACGCTAGAATATTCTTTGCAATGATTTTATAAAGCTGCTCTTTGCTTTTAGATGTAAAATATTTTTCTCCGTCTGCTGTTAAAGAGTAAACACCTTTTTCAAAACGTGTCAGCCCCATGTTTTTAGGAACGTTGATGTAGCCCTGTGCGGTTCCTTCGCTCGTCACGTTTTCAAAATTGTCTAAGTACCATTTAATAAGTCCCTTTTTGGTATTGTTGCCATTATAAACTTGAGCTAAAAATTCATTGAGAGTTTCAACGTAACTCGTGATGCCACCTGGTAAAGGCCAAATAACGCGACTTTTCTCGGAATCAATAGTTCCAGTTTCTTCCGATGAGTAATTTTGAAAATATGATTCATCAAGCGATAAAACAAATAACTCCTCCTTCTTAACACCAACACCATATTTAATTAGTAGCTGAATTAGCTTATCTCCGTTTACAAGTGAAACAGGCATTTTATTCGGAGCTTGAGCTTCGTCAATTCCATCTTTGGTAAAGTCAGATGTTGTGATAACAAGTCCTCGTTGGTCGACCTCAGCACTTCCGCGCAGTTGTGTAATAACTGCTCCATTTATTTTATTTGATGCAGCGTAACGCTTTACCTGAATAACTGTCTTTACGTTTGTAATACCGCCAACTGTAAGGTTTGCAATTACATCAATTCCCTTGTCACCACTACGTTTTGTCACGGTTACATTTTCATAACCAATTTTTTGGAGTAAGTCAGCTGCTAAATATTCAAATTGAAAAGGGTCCATTGAATGCAACAATTCCTTTAGTCGTTGCTTTGTTAATTCATTTTGATTTTCAATAATGAGAAGCGGTGAATTTGGAACGTCAGATTTTTTCTTTAGAGTAAAAAGTCCGCGACCAACTTTTCTAAATTGAGAATTCTTGTCTTTGTTAATGTCAACATAAATTTGAGCAGCCATTGTCGCATGGGGTGTCTCACCGGAGCTGTCAATTAAATTTTCCTCAATTGCAATTTTTGTTATTTCGGCAGCAGTCATTGGTTTGTCTGTCCGTTCCAATATTCTTATTGCAGCTTTCTTAAATGATATTTTTTTGTCGATCATTGTCTGTCTTAATAAAATGCCCTATAACGGTTTGCAGCTTGGCGTAGTGTCGGATTTTTAGCACAAAAGTTCAATCGAAGAACTGCACTTGAACCTACCACAAAAATGTCAAATGAAGCACTGCACCCGCCATTACACCAAACCGCTGTTACCAGCTGCCCTCCTTTTTTTTCGTGTTTGTTAGTTGTCATTTCGTGTCTGTCTCGGCGCGTTGGCTTGGTGGCTCTTTTGCAAAACTTGGCTTTAGCTTTGGCTTGTGCGGTTTTGCAAATGTGCCACCAAATGTGTTGGCTAAAATTCAATTTCTATTTTGTCTTCTTTAATTACTTTGTCAACAAGTAAGGCTAATTTATTTTTAAGTTCAATTATTTCTGCATTTAGTTGAAAAATCCCAAGTTCTTTATTTCTAATCTTTTCGTTGTCTAAATAGTTGTCTATTGTCATTGATTTGTTTTTTTCTGTCGTATTGTAATATGCCTTAGCGATTTTTGCTTTCTGTTGGGTTGGGAAGTTTGGCAAAATCAAGTCTGAAAAATTATTCATTTTCATTTCTTTCATTTTAGTTCCTTGTGACGTAAAACCACAAATCTTTCTCATAATATTTGCATTCATAAAGGCTACAATAAATTGTTTGTCAATGGGGCTAAATGCTTCAACTCTATAAATTCCCTGATTATGATGTCCATTACCATAATAGGAATAGTCGTAGTAGCAAGCAATTCCAACATATTCACCTTTTTTTCCTTTAGAAGTTCTGTTAATGAACAAAATAGCATCCTTATCAAGGTTATGAGATGAAGGCATACTTATATTGTCAGTTGGTGCAAAAAAACCTTCATCTGTAATATCTGTTGGTGTAACCCATTTGAAAATACCTTTTGCTGACAATAGTCTTACATCGGGTGTTGAACCACTTTTTAAATCTTCAAACGGTATATTGAAAAAACCGTTTTTATAGTTCTCAATTAAACCCTTATTCTTTTTGTATTCCATCGAATACATACCGGCATCAAACCTTAGAGTATTATTTCTTATTTGATTGATTGTCGAATTTTGGAATTTAAATTTTGATTTTTGATTTGCTTCAAGTTCTTCGATAATGAGAGTATTGATTAAACTTTGTTTTTCAACTATACATTCTTCTTTTAAAATTAAATTATGAACAATCAATGAAATAAACTTTACTATTTCGTTTGGTTGCTTATGGCTTTTTATAGTTGGGTGAGGAATAGGAACAGATAGAAGTGTTCCCCTTTTTGCATTTTGTTGTGTCCCGCCCCCTGAAGTTATACAAGCTAAATAATCACTGCCAAACTTAGTTATGAAAAATGCTGGTGCATAAAACTCAAATTCTGGTTTAAACTTCAAAAAAGATATTCCGCCATTAAGAATTACTTGTTTGTCATTATTGATATATGAAATCTTGCCAAGTGATGCATTCCTGCTTATTACGAAATACCCTTTACTCAGTTTTCTTGTAGATTTATTATAAATTAAGGGGGATATGTTTTCACCTTTAGTTTCATCGAACAATAGATTGTTCATACAAGATATTGTTCCAAGATATTTACCTGTTTTAAATGCCAAATATTCTGAAACATCAATTTGCTCTCCAACATTCTCATTTGAACAATGTTTGGATAATGGTATTTGATTGGCGTTTTTTATAAAAACAGTTCTATGTTCACTTGGCATTAAGGAATGAAATTTTGACTTAATGCTATTAATCTTAACTGTATTTGGTTTTGAAATAAAATTATCTAACATTATGCATCCCATTTTTGAAAGTTAGAACCTGAAAATGCTTTATAAACTTCTTTGTATTGGTGTTTATTACTTTGTAACCAATCACCGAAACCATTAACCAAGACAGGCAAATCGCTTAGTCTTTTATCATTCCCTTTACTATCCTTTTCTCTGTCAAACGTTTTTTCGTTCATTACAAAGTCAGGCGACATTATTACAATTCTCTCTTTTGTTTTTACTGTATAACCGACATTCTCAATCTCCTTGATATAAACTTCATAATCTTCATCCAAAATATGCAATTCGCTTTGCTTTGGCTTATAAGCTACGAAGACTGTTGTGGCTACACCAGTCTCGCCAAAAGTATTTGCAGGTAAGTCAAACAAAGCAACAATTCTCATTTTGCTTATGAACCATTCTCTTACTGTTTGCCACTCAGCAATACTGGCAATTGAGTTGCTTAATACAATTGCCATACGACCACCTTCTTTCAATAATTTGTAAGCATTTTCTAAAAACACTACACCAAGGTCTATACTTTTGGGTTGTTCCTTTACATTCCAAGTTTCATAAAGTTCTATTGTCTTTCTTGGAACATCCCATTTACCTTCTCTTCCTGTTTGTAAATCTCTTCCTTTACCAAAGGGTGGATTTGTTACAATTACATCATAGCGGTTGGGATTTTTATTTTCATCATCGTGATTACTCCAATCAACCGCTGAGTAATTATCTGTGTTAAATTCAATTGTGTTTTTTTGTGTGCTCAATGTTCCGTCTACTAAGAGTTTGCAGGAAACACTATCCATAATTTTAATGTTAGCATTACCGTCTCCATTAAGCACAAGATTTAATTCAGCAAGTTTTAAAATCTTATTGTCTTTATCAAAACCATAAAACTTATCAGCACTCGGCAAATTCTCTAATTCATCTTTAAAAATATGACGAAATGCCATTGCCAAGAAATCGCATATTCCTGAACAAGGGTCGCAAATGGCTTCATCTTTTTGAGGATTAACCATTTTAATAATGGCTTCTACTATAGGAACAGGAGTGAAGAATTGTTTATCCTTAGCTTTTTCAACACTACTTCCAAAATTATTGAAGATGATTTGATTGAAGTTCGCATTTTGGGTTTCAAGAATTGTTTTCTTTTGAAAAACTTTAATTAAACCTATCAAGAACTTTTCATCATCACCGTGAGAAGGTGTAAGATTTTCGCCTTTTTTATCATATTTAAAAGCTGGTGGATTAAAGATGCTTTTATATTCATCTTTCGCTTTTGCATAGAGTTCTACTAATCTCTTTCTAAATTCCTGCGTTCCATATTCATTTTTAATTTCATCAGGCTTAATGTAGAACTCAAAATATTTTTTCTTCTTTTTCTTTACTTCCTTTTCATCAGCAACTTTAAGAGTTAAGAACTCAACTATTAAATCTTGAACGTTCCTAGATAAATTTAATTTGTCTTGTTGTCTGTTTATGAATGCTAAAAGGTCTGTAAAGCTATCTTCATCTATTGGCTGGTTCGTTGTAAAATTAAGTTTGCTTACATCTTCTGTTGCTTTTAAATTCTCATAGAATTGTTTAAATGATGGTAAGTCATTTAATGCATCTCTATTTCCAAGATTTAATTTTGCAATACCTTCCCCATCAATAATCTTTTCGGGATTATATCTTTTTACAGGATTAGTTCCTTCCTTTCTAAATACGAGAACATCAATTTGATTGTCGAAGTAAACGCCATAAACTTGTTCCCCAACATAACTATTCATAGCTTCTGCCATTTGCTTAGTTACCGCACTTTCTACTTTTGACGGATTTTCTTTTGCTTCCCAAACAACAAGCATTTCCTTTGCTAATTCTTCAGGTAGTGATTTTGATTTGTCCCACTTTTTATAGTATGTGAACCAAGCATCAGTTTTGAATATGACAATGTCAGGATTTAACGATTTTGCCCCTTCACTTCCCTTGGGTATAGAAAATTCGACACAAATGTTTTCAGAAGGATATTGTTTAGTTTCAACTAAACTCCAAACCATTCTTGCACGATAATATTCTTCTGTAAAAACGCCTTTGGCGTTTTTTGAACTTACTGTTTTATTTGTAGAAAACACTCCACAGTTTTTTTTATACCACTCTGGAGTTATCTCAAAAGTGTCTGAAAATTTCTTTTCAAAATCTTTAAAGGCTTGAAGTATTGTCATTTCTTTTTGGATTTTAATTTGGCGTTATACTTTATTTTTTCTTCTGCAACTTGCATTGCTTGTATAGCAAGGTCTTCGTCTTGCACTTCATAATATAATTTGTCGCTGAGCCAAGCTATTATTACTTCATTCTTTTGCTCTTTGTAAAAGTCCGCAAGAGATTTTACTTGTTCTTTTGTCGGCATTCTTTTGTCTTGCTCAATTTTACTTAGAATAGTCGGGTCAAGAGAAAGCTTTGCACCGACTTCTCTTAGTAGAAGACCTTTTGTCTCCCGTAACTCTCTTAAAATTGTCCCTATTGTTTTCGCTTGCATAAAATTGACTTGACAAATAATGGCAAATGTAATAAAGATTTTATAACTGTCAACTATGGACTTTGATTTTTCTTACAATCGGGTGGTGGTTGGGCTTGGGTGCGGTTGGGCAAAATAAAATGTGCTGCAATTTGGATCGGCTTGTGCGTTGGGTTGCAGCTCTTTTTATTTTGCGAGGCGTTGGCAAATTGTTTGTCCGTTTGTCTAGATTTTATTGTCGGTCGTGTCGTTCTTTAGGGTTGCTGGTAACGGTTTGTGGCTTGGCTTAGTGGCGGATTTTTAGCACAAATGTTGATACGAAGCACTACAGTTTGTTTACCCACAAAACTGTCATACGAAGCACTGCACCCGCCATTACACCAAACCGCTGTTAGCTGCTGCCCTTGCGTAATATGTTTTAAATGTCTTTGTTCTATGTAGCCTAATAGTTTTGGCATTTCAAAAATTCTATGCGTTTTCAATAATTTTAATTTCCGCTTCATTTAAGTCATAGAGTTGATAAACTATTTCATCAATTCTATTTATGCAATAATTTATTCTGCCTTCAAGTTGAGTGATTTTTGATGGTAATTTTGCTTTACTTTTTTCGTCATAAAGTTTCAAGAGTTCATCAACTAGTTTTGAAATTTCCTTTGCCTTCTGCTTTTTACTATCAGAAGATAGTTTTGCAATGGGAAGAACTCCCAAAAAGGATGCAGTTAAGGAAATTGTTGTGAAACGTTTCTTGAAATATGTATTGTGCAACTTTGAATTTAGCAAGCCCAAAATATATTTGTAATCGTAAGTGCTGTCATTGAGAATTACAGAATTCACTGTCCCAACAAAGTAGCTGCTGCTATTGTCAAGTGTTGCAACAATCCTTTCTGCCAAACTTAAATTTCTGATAGCCTGAATAAATATTTTTGTTTTGGCTTGTTGGATTAAAGGATTTTTTGTTCCTCCAATAATTACAGCTTTGGAAAAATTGAAGAAATGAGATTGAACAACAGGATGATATTTTGCAATATCTTTTCCAAACACGATTATATCGGGATTTGATTTTGTTTTTTCTGTAACAATAAATTCATCGTTGGAACGCAATTTCATTCCTAATGAAATTTTTGAAATTTTCCCGAGTTCTTCGGAACAACTATCAATCTTCTTTTTCAAACTATACCAAACAGAATCGGACTCGGAACTGATGGAGTAACCTTCTTCCTTACTGAACTGACTATAATCTCTAGATATTGATTTGGTATTAAGGGTTCCCGCAATTGAGTTTATCCAACTGACTTTTTTGTTTTTTACTGAGTTCTTGTGAAGAGTGATAATGTTTGTGTCAATATTTGCAGAATCAAAAACCAATCCGTCAATCATATTTATTTCCATTAGAGATTTTGAAACAATTAAATGCTCTCGCAATTTTTTGAAGTAGAGATTTGTCATCCACGAAACAGGAATGATAAATCCAAGATAACCCTGATCCTTCAATATGTGCAAACCTCTCTCAATAAAAAAGGCAAACAAATCGCACTTGTATTCAACTGTTTTATAAAATGAAGTCAAGTATTTATTATCAGAAGATTGCTTTGCGCTGTAAGGTGGGTTTCCAATTACTGCATCAAAACCACCCTGTTTAAATATATCCTTGAACTCTGTTTGCCATTCAAATGGCTTTACTTTTCTAAAGTCGAGCTCTCCGAAATCCAATTCATTTTGTAAATAACTATTCTGAACCAAACTATTTCCACTTTTGATATTGTAATCAAGTGTTGGTAAAACTCTTTCGTGAAACATTTTCAACTGATGGTTGATGCTCGCTTGTGTTTCACCTTCCATACATTTTAGAAGCAAACTCAGTTTGGTTACTTCCACAGCATTAACATCAATGTCAACTCCAAAAATATTGTTGAGCAAAATTCTTTTCTTTTCCGCTGTGGTCAAGTTCCCTTCGGGTGTAAGCGGATTATCTTTACCACCTTTTGAGATTTTTCCATTATCAGTGTAATAGTTTTTATGCCAATCTAAAAGAAACTGATAAGCACCAATAAGAAAGCTGCCACTGCCGCAGGCAGGGTCAACTATTTTTATTTTGCTTATTTCCTTTGGTGTATTGTTTTCTAGGAGTTTGCCAACTGTATTATTTACAATGTAATCAACTACATATTGGGGTGTGTAATAAACTCCACCAGCTTTCCTTACTTCGGGTTTTTCTTCAATCTTGGCACGGTGTGCCTTGTCAATGCGAATTACTTTTCCTAAAAACTGCTCGTATGCACTTCCTAAAATCTCAACTGATAAAACCGAAAACTCGTAAGGGCTTTCTGGATAATACAATTCGTTGATAATGGCTTTTAATACCTTATTGTCAATAGTAAGCGATTTGCTGATTTTGTCTTTCTTGAAATCAAACAAACCCGAATTATATTTTTCATCAGCTTGCTCAAATTGTCTGTAAAGATTTTGGTAAAAATCGCCTTGTTTGATTGCTTCTTTTAATGTTCCGTAAGGCTCAACACTTCTGTCCTCTGCAATTCGCAGAAATATTATTCTGTCAATGGTTTGCTGAACAACAAAATTAATTTCGTCCTCATCAAGTTGTTTGTTGTTCCAGCTGATTGAAGTTGCTAGGTAGGTTCTCCAACTGTCAAGCGATTGCAGAAACTCTTTGTCAACCGTTGCTGTTCCTTTTTTATTGAGGTTGCCTTGAATAAACTTGTCAAAACTGCCTTTTAGAACTCTCTCTTTGCTGAACGTGTCCCACAAAAAGTCAAACTCCTTTAGATAGTCCTTGAAAGTTAGATACTTAATTCTTGCAACTGATGCCTTGTCTGTCGGTATTGGCTTTTTGGTGCAGTCGTATATAGCAAACTCCTCAAAGTCGGTAATAATGCTCACTGGAAGTTTGGCACTCCAACCGTATCTGCGAACTTGGTAAGCAGGTTGAATTTCGTCTTTAACTAAAACACTTGGTTTCTTTGCCTCAACAAAAAAAAGTCGTTTACCGCCAACAAGTCGGAATGAATAGTCGGGGGCTTTGGTCGCCTTGCCGATTCTAACTTTGTCTTCGTGGATTACTTCTCTATACGCCTCTGCATAACCATTTTTATTGTCAATGTCCCAACCAAGTGCTTTGAAGAAAGGATCAATGAAGTCACGCCTCGTAAGTGTTTCATTATAGTCTGCTTTTTTATAGCTGTCGTATTGTTCTGAAAACCGCTCTACCAACTCTGCGATCTCATTATATGCTATATCTTTTTGTGTCATTTGTTACTCAATATTTAATATGTTACTGTTTCACTTAGTGTTGCAGCTAACGCCCAGAGTCTTGATGCAGCGCGCAAGAAGTCTCTTAGACAAATATAACAACATTCGACAGCGTTGCATTATAGCCGATGTTACCTGATGCGGTGACACAGAATCTCGCGCTGATCTTTTGATAATATAACCAAAAAGATAGTAACCCGTTTTTCGAATCAATGAGGGCGGGCCATGATGGTTGTTATTTAACACAACAATATCAGGTAATGTTTGGCTGCTGCAAGAAGTTGCCAATTTCGAAGTCATAACAGTCTGCCAACACAAAAATTGATACGAATCAAAAGTTCCAAGTTTGCACGTCTGACACAAAACCTTTGTTAGCGTTGGTTTTTATTGATCGTTCCATTTTTTTGGTAATTTTTCTCCAAAATTTTCATATCGTTTATTCGCATTTAAAATTACTAAATTCTCTCTTGTTCGTGTCAATGCTGTATAAACTATTGCGTCAAGCTTGGTATTGCTTTCTGGTGCATTTGCAGGGATAAATAAAACGATATTCAATAGCTCCCATCCCTTAAAGCTATGAATTGTTGACATTTTAAGTCTGCTATCACCCATCCAAAAAGCCTTTTTATGTGGGTGATAACTCGATTCTGAGTCTTCTTCAAAAACGTGATTGACTTCAATATTTTTTTCCTTGAATAACTCAACAGATAATTTTCCTAATTTATGATTTGGTAGCAATATAACAATATCCGATGGGCTGTATCCTTCTTTCTTTAAACGCAAAAAAGAGTTGATTACATATTCTTTCCAATCATCTTCATTGATGTTCTGCCACACAATGTGATGTGAATGAAGCAAAACAGGGTTGTCTTCGATTTTACCAACTTTAAGTTCTTGATTTAATTCAAATACTTCACTAAACTCGTTGGACATCAGTGCTACTTTCTTAGGAAGTCTGAAAGTTACTGTTAAGTCAATATATGGCTCTTTGAATTTTTCAAGTCCCGCCTTGGTTACACGTTTGTCAAGCCAATCTAATTCTCGCTCAAAAATGTTCTGTCGTTTGTCGCAAACAATTAAAACTTCATCTCGGTTACTTAAAAAATACTTATCAAGCATTGAATACCATTCGTAATGGTAATCTTGTCCTTCGTCAATTAGAATTGCGTCATATTTTTGTTGTTGTTTTCCATGAATTGCCCTTATGACTGCATTTGGAACAACTGATTTAAAAAACTCTTCAGTTGAAACACCTTCTGATTTTGGCCACTTTTGGTCAAATTCATTTAGCCTGTCTTTACAAAATCCGTGAAAATGGGTAAACGTAAATTGTCCCCAACTAAATGCAAACGGTGAACGTGCAATCATATCTTTGACGTAGTGCCAAAGAGTTATATTAAATGATATTATTAAAACATTATAACCTTGCGAAGCAAGGTTTCCTGCTCTATATGCAAGAGCTTGTGTCTTACCGCTTCCTGCAACACCACGAACACGAAAATGTCCACTTTTAGGTTCCGCCACCTTAAATTGGTTACCACGCAGTTTTAAAACTGTCCCTTGCTCTAAGCTGTGAAAAGGAGGGATAAGCCAAAATAAAATATCATCATTCCACTCCCTATTCCAAAAGTTACTACTTGTTATGTCGATATCAGGGACAATTTCTTTTAAACGATTATCAGTTAAGCAATCGTAACCAAAAAATGGAAAGTATTTAAAGTCCTTGATTTTCGCTCCCAGTTTTTCTTGGCAAACTTCTGTTCTTGCTTTATGAAAATAAACCCCTGTTTTAATTAAGCCGAAGTTTTTTTTGTTTCTATCAATGGACTCTCCAATGTTTGGAACTAATTGTCCGATTAGTCTTTCTTTGTAATGCGCAACCTGGTCAATGGGGCTTTTTACGGGGTATGAACCACGTCCATCATTTACAAAAAGCCCTTCCCCTTTCACCCACTCGTAGTTGTTCAAGTTCCAATCTTTTACTTCATAAATAACAAGTCCAACTTGTGGGTTGAAAATTATTATGTCAGGTCTTGTTCCATTTAAGAACGGCTGGGCAAATATTAGCCACCCTTTATAATCTTTTAAATTTTTTAATCCAGCTGCTGGTTTCCAACTTGGGTCTTTTGGCAAATAGTCATCGAAGAATTTTATCAATGACTTTTCTCCAATAGTCAACGAATTATTCTGTTCTTCTATTTGTTGCCAAGTCGGATAAAGTCTATTTTCCATTGATGCTTTCGTTATAAAATGGATGCTAACATTTTTCGTCTTCACGAAGGTGGCCATTTTGAAACCGTTTTCGTCCACCAAGTGCAAACTTTGATAGAAGCACAAAGCTTGATTTACTATAAAACCTTCGCTTTTGGGCAGGTGCAGATATCAACTGACTTGCTGTTCCAGATCAGCAGCGCTCTATCAAGTCCATAATTTGAACGCGGTGATTTAGATTTATGAAAGAATGTTTACGGATCATTTTATAGTAGAAGCTCATTTATTGAAACCTTAAGTTTATTGTCTAAATCAAAATTTGTTTTTACTTCGGTGTTCCAAATTAAAGAATATTTCCCTTCAGCTTTCTCCACAACTGTTACAACTATTTCTTCCCCTATCTTAAATATATCCTCTAAAATCAAACCTAATTTGCGTTTCTTATCCTTAGGCATATTGTCGGAATAATCCGGAATAATTCTTTTTATATGTAGCAACCCTTCTGAATATTTATTGGTAATAAAAACTCCATAATTCACTACTGATTTCACTCTTCCAGTAAATGTAAATCCTACTTCAATATTTTCTATTTCAGTTTTAACAAGATTTTTTAGCTCGTCTTTTAGATAGTCTTTTCGTGATAATATTATGAAACCATTCTTAATCTCTTTCACTAAAAAATGCTGATAGCTATTAACGATGTTATTTAACTCCTTCAGCTTTACATTTTCATTGTAGGTTTCTGAAAACGGAAGAAAGCAGTTGAACCCATGGTAAGTTACATTATATCCAAATTCTTTCTGATCATATACATATCCAATTATGGTGTCTGTTTTCCCAACCATGTTGCATAATTCATCAAAATACTTATTGGATATTTTGTCGGGGTTTAATACACATTTGCCATACTTATCAGAATGATGTTCGTCAAATTGTATGACATCACCTACAACAAATCTGACACCCTTACATTCTTCAAATGGCAAATAACAAATTATGTCGTCTTCTTTTACGACTTCATAAACTCTTTGCTCAATGTTTATTTGAGATACAAATCCTTTTTCCATAAGTCATTTTTTAATAACTACGCTGAAATGAGCTTTAGTCTTCATTTGATCGGCTATAAAAATTTAAAGTTAGCTGATACTTAACTGGGAACGTTACGGTAACCGCTAACACAATAATATACAAATCCTCAATAACGCAAGTATAATCCAAAAACCTCGAAAATCAAAGATTCAGAATTACGTTATTTCATTAGTGCATTACGACTAATGATCCGAGTTGTTAAAAGAACTGCAGAAATCAACTTCGAGATTCTGGATCTGAGCCATCCTAAAATTAATTTGTCTTTATTGCAATCAAACACAACTTTATCTATTCATTAGGAATCATGATTAATCCAAAAATCCCTCTCTGGTCATATCTAGAAAATCGCCCGTCAAAAAAACAACTTCCAAAAACTCCTTATTCTCCACCTCATTTTACCACAGTAAAAAAACACATTTTAAACCCACAACTCCGTGGGCTAAATGTGGAGATAACTCAAACAGAACCGTTCAGATTTTGATTTTTCTCCACCAAAATCGGTGGGCTAAATGTGGGCTAAGTACAAATGAAAAATTCCGCAACCCTCTAGAATACAGGTGATTGCGGAATTTTATTGTGGAGATAATCGGAGTCGAACCGATGACCTCTTGCATGCCATGCAAGCGCTCTAGCCAGCTGAGCTATACCCCCATTGCGTGCGCAAATATAAGCATGGCAGCTTCCTGAACAAAAAAGTTGATGAATTTAGATGTTCTTATTCTGTGTTCCCCAAAGACCATTCTTTCCTCATTCACTTATTTGTAGGAATTCCATTTCCATGCTGGCTAGCGACCTAAAGCAAATGCTATCAATGGTTGATATTGATGCTGGTCCGCAAGCTTGAGACTTTTCAGATATTCCATTCTAATGCTATTCCCCTCAATGGCATCTGACTTTCCCCATTGAAAGGGTGGCCTATTGTACAATTTCTCTATGATTACATCTGCGATAATCCTACTGTGCCGTCCATTGCCATTGGAAAAACAATGTATACTCACCAAACGATGTTTGAAACGAATGGCCAATTCCTCAGGTGAATAAATCTCGTTTATCATCCAAAATCTAGCATCATTGATTAACTCACGCAGTGCTATCCGGATCATCACTGACTTCACTCCTGAATTCTTTTCTGTATTTCGGAATTTTCCTGCCCATCGCCATACCTCGCCAAACATTCTGTCATGAAGCTTCAAAACAAATGTCTCAGATATCACTTGATCCATTGTCAATCGCTGTCCCCTAAGCCATAACAAAGCCTTTTCAATGTTGTACTGCTCAAACTCATTCAATTCTCCCTGATGGGTGATCGTTCTAATTTTAAGTCCTTCCAACTCTTCCTCGATGATGGGAGTCTGACCTACCCCATTTTCAAACCTCAGTCCCATAGTGATTTAGGCAATGAATGCATGATTTCTTGGGTTTGCTCCTCAATGTCCTTGTGAAGTCTTTCATAGGAAACCTGCTGCTCCTCCAACTGCATGTTGCGCGCGGTTCTCATCACAATATCAGTGGCCATAGCACGGGCGCGCTTCTCTATCCATTGCATTAAATCACCCTCTTGCGGCACAAAACAATAAACCAATTTCATATCCATGGCCTTGGCCACTTCCTCCAAAGCCTTGATAGTAATGGCTCCACTTGCTTCCCGGGTCTCTAAATGCCGGACACTCTGCTTGGTAACCCCCAATTTCTTACCCAGCTGCTCCAGTGTCATTCCCAATGACTGTCGAAGCGTTCTTACCCATCCAATAGTAGGTCGGTCCAATTCGCTCACCTTCCCATAAGTGGCTAGCTTCCTGTCCAATTGCGAGATGTATAATTTTTTTGCCTTCATGTCAAATAATAGTTTTACTATTTCGTGATAAAAGTAAATATTTTATTTTACTTTTTATTGCTTTTTGTAAAACTATTTTTTGACAATTGGATGGGTAACTAACGTGTTTACCGCAAACCAATGCTTCCGGAACGCATCAAAAAAAACCTCCCCAAATTCCTAAAACTTCCTCAAAATCAAAAGTTTTAGGAATTTTGAAA
>CAYQUT010000037.1:0-22465 GCA_964420985.1 uncultured Chryseobacterium sp. | reverse complement strand
CCATGAGACCTACCATTTTGTGCACCGGGTGTTGAGTTTTTATGATCATTTTAAATCTAAAGTGAAATGAAAAAATTGCTATTGATTTTAGTTGTTTGTGCGGCCTTATTCTCATGTAAGGAAAAGGATAATCACTGGGAGTTAAAATTGAATGTCAAGGAGGATTTGGGGATGTCCAATCTTTTTGGTGTCGAGGTGCAATTGCAGGGAAAGAAATTGTCTTCGGGTGTATACAGCGATGTATGGACAGATATTGCTTCTGCCACCACAGACGGTTCAGGCAATGCCCATTTGCATTTTGAAAGAGACAGCTATGCATCGCTTCAATTGGAGGTGGTGCGCTCACAATATTTTACAGAAATTATAACGCTCAATCCTGATGATTTTTCTGTTGGTGAGGTGCTGGAAACGCAAACTGTACTGACACCGATGTCCTCTGTTTTGGTGTATTTAAAGACAACTGATCCCGCCGCAACCATTGATTTGGCGGTATTTTCGAGCCATCCACAATGCAATTGTGATGACATGGGTACTTTTCATGTCGACGGATTGGAGGAGCTGAGCAAGACTTGTTACGCTCCAGGCGGTAGGTACTTGAAGTATCAGATCAACTCCAATGGACCCTCTGGTCCTTTGCAATATTTTGATAGCCTGTACATTGAACCCTTTGTACAAAACACTTTGGATTATATTTACTGAAAGTATTTTTTAATATGAAGAAATTTTATTTGTCCGTTTGTTTTATGATGTTGGGATTGTCTCAAACCATTTTTGCGCAACAACTACCAAATGGCTTTACAGATTTGGAATGGCAAATGGTTAAGAACGGAGAAGTGAATCCTGTTGTTTTGCCCAATGGAATCACCACTCCTCCCGTGGGAAGTTATGTCCGAAGCGCTGCGGAGTGGGAAGAGATTCAATGTTTGACCATTGCTTGGACAGGCTATACCAATATTCTAAAAGCCATTGTGGCTGCCGCTAAGTTGGAAACGCGCGTGATCATTCTTTCAGAGGATGTTCAAGCCACTCAAGATTATTTGTTGTCGACACAGGGCGGTACTGCATTAACAGACTTGAACAATGTGACTATTCTACAATGCAATTTTGATTCGATTTGGATGCGCGATTACGCTGGAAATACGGTGTATAAAAACGAGGTAGATAGTTTGGTTTTGGTGGATTGGATTTATAATCGTCCAACAAGACCCAATGATGATGCTTCTCCAGAATGCATTGCCAACGAGTTGGGAATTCCTTTGCACACCATGACAGTTGCCCCCAATGATTTGGTGAATACAGGAGGCAATTGGATGGTTGATGGGTTAGGAACTGCCTTTGCTTCTGAATTGATTTTAGAGGAAAACATAGCTGGAAATCCTTATGGAGTTTCTGCTAAAACAGAGAGTCAAATAGATGGAATTGTTGAGGATTATTTGGGTATTGATCGTTACATTAAAATGAACACTTTGCCTTACGATGGCATTCATCACATTGATATGCATATGAAGTTGCTGGATGAAGAGACGTTGTTGGTAGGTGAATATCCAGATGGTGTTTCAGATGGACCGCAAATCAATGCCAACATAGAATATGTATTGAGCAATTATAACTCGGTATGGGGAACGCCTTACCACATTGTTCGCATCCCTATGCCTAGCTCAGCCACAGGTGGCTGGCCCAGCACGGGATCATCCTACAGAACCTTTACCAATGCCGTTTTTGTGAACAAGACTATTATCTTACCCACGTATCGTGAACAAGTGGATACAACGGCTTTGCGCATTTGGGAAGAGGCCATGCCGGGTTACAATATTGTCGGTATTGATTGCGACAACAATACTTCTAATATTATCAGTCAAAGCGGAGCCATTCATTGCATTACACATAGTGTGGGTGTAGAAGATCCCATGTTGATTACGCATCAATCTCTTACCGACACGGACAACGATCAAGATCCCTATGTGGTCACTGCTTATTTGGCGCATCGTTCAGGTATAGCCAGTGCCAAGTTGTATTGGAGGTTGTTAGGTAATACAACTTACAATGAGGTAAATATGGTTAATATCGGCGACGGAAATTGGCAGGCATCCATTCCGGCGCAGTCAATTGGAACAACAGTGCAGTATTATGTACAAGGAGAATCTGTTTCAGGCAAAGTCCAAGTGCGCCCTATCACCGCTCCAGCGGGATATTGGGATTTTAATGTAGTAGGAGTGAACGCAGTCACGGACATCATGCCGGTGATTGAGACCAAATTGTTTCCCAATCCAGCTTCAGCCATCACTTGCTTGCGCTGGAATGCCCCATTTGCGAGCCATTACCATGTTGATTTGTTGGATATGACAGGAAGAGTGGTGATGAATCTTTTCAATGGCGTTGCACCCATCGGTGAAAAGCAAGTTTTTTTTAATGCTGATCAAATGCCAGCAGGCATGTACATGGTTCAAATGAAGCATGCATACGGCATTCAGACCCTTCAACTTTGCGTACATTAATGAAGACCAGAAGAAATTTTTTGAAAGCGCTTCCTGTATTGGGAGCGCTTCCATTTTTGAGTTTTACCGGTGAACGTCGTAAGCCAAAATCTGGAGTTGAGCGTTTTAAAAAAGGATTGGTCATCAGTACATGGAATTTTGGTTTAAAAGCCAACGAGGCTGCAGCTGAAAATTTCTCTAAAGGTGGCAAGGCCGTGGACATGGTTGAAGCTGCAGGGAGGAAAATGGAAGATGATTTAAATGAGTTGTCCATTGGTTTAGGAGGATTTCCTGACAGAGAAGGCCACACAACCTTGGATGCTTGTATCATGAACCATGAGGGCAAGGCGGGATCAGTTTGTTTTTTAGAACAAATCAAACATCCTGTTTCTGTTGCACGGGCCATCATGGAGAAGACACCCCATGTTGTGTTGGTTGGAGAAGGAGCTCAACAATTTGCATTGAGCAATGGATTTGAAAGGGATACGTACAAGAACCCAGAAGCGGTTAAGGCTTGGAAGGAATGGCTGGTGAAAAGTGAATATAAACCCATCATCAACATTGAAAATCACGATACCATTGGTATATTGGCCATGGATGGTGATGGAGATTTGGGAGGCGCTTGCACGACCAGTGGTCTGGCATTTAAGATGCGTGGAAGGGTAGGAGATTCCCCCATCATTGGTTCTGGTTTGTATGTTGACAATGAAGTAGGTGCAGCAACAGCAACTGGGTTAGGAGAAACCATTTTGCGTTCATGCTCTTCTTTTTTAATTGTGGAGTTAATGCGCCAAGGTATGCATCCCCAAGCCGCTTGTGAGGAGGCCATCGAGAGATTGGTTAAAATCAATCAGTCTATTTTAAAAGTGGCGGATTATCAAGCTTGTTTCTTGGCCTGCAATACACAAGGAGAAATAGGAGCTTACAGCGTCCACCCTGGTTTTACTTACGCCATATGGCGGGAGGGAAAAGCAGAAGTGATTTCCTCAAAAAGTAAATTAAGCTGAGAATTTGGCTTGAACCTCTTCTAGAACTGTAGCTGGACCACCATGGTGCTCAAAGATCATTGCATCAGGAAATTTTTCGTTTTTCCAATGGATCAATTCACTTTCATCAGATGGGTTAACAGCTCCGGTAAAAACAATCATGTCTAATACTTCGGATTGATATTCTTCAAGTACTTGTTCTACCGAGGCATAGCCTACCACTGAAAAACCGCCCTTCTCCAAAATTGATTGAATATTATCCACCATGTATTGGTGTTTACCGAGAATCAATATTTTTTTGGTTGCCATTTCTTCCATGCCCACAATTTTTTCGCGATGCAAAAGTAAGGCGAACAACCAATTTTGAGTTTAATTTGTTGATGAATTCATTAACATGTTGAATTATTTACGAATACTGCGTCCTATTAATTTGATAATCATAGGTCTTACCGTTTTGGTTTTGCCATTACTAACGCTGTTGACCGTTGGAGTGGGGTGGGCAGCATTTTTTTTTATTGTTCTTAAAGCCCTGAATTTGATCATCATTGCAGCAGCAGGCTATGTTATCAACGATTATTTTGACCAAAAAGCTGATGCCATCAATAAGCCGGATGAACAATGGGTGGGTACGCACATTACGGGCAAAAGAGCCATCTTGATGCATACCCTGCTCAGTTCACTGGCCCTGATTATCTCGGTTTTTATCAGTCATCATTTTCAACATCATTTTTATTGGATTGCAACTTTGGTTTTGACCATTTTATTACTGCTCTATACCCCTTTTTTCAAACGCACTATGCTAATGGGTAATGTTTTGGTTGCCGGTGTAGTGGCCATTATCCCATGGTGGGCTTTGATGGATTGTATCAACGCCACGAATGAACGATTAATTTGGGCGATGGTGTTTTTTTCATTTTGTTCTAATTGGATGCGAGAAGTGATAAAGGATATTCAGGATGTTAAAGGAGATAGGGTGGGACAATACAAAAGCATAGCTTTAATCATGGGAGTGTCCAAAGCGGTAGAATTGGTAAAATGGTCTTGGATCTTTTTATTGATATGTGTTTGGTTATGTCATCAGTTTATTTTAGAAGAAAGCAATAGGTGGTCTATGTTACTGATGTTATTGCCGGGCTTAGTCGGGTGGTTTCCTGTGTGGATAGCCAAGAACCCAGAGGATTACAAGCGCATAGCACGCTTGATGAAAATATGGATGATTGGTGCCACCATTGGTTTTATTCTTCTTTTTGCGCAATGTCGTTGAGCATTTGAAAGACCAAATGGGTAGGTAAACCCATAACATTGTAATATGATCCTTGAAGAGCTTCGATGGAAACCAATCCCCAAAAGTCTTGCGCACCGTAGCTTCCCGCCTTATCCATGGGTTGATAGCGTTGAATATAATGATCAATCCATTGCTCTTCCATTTTCGCAAATTTGACTTTGGTGCTGTCCCATCGTGTAATATTCGCTGTTCCTTTGACTACGGTTACCCCAGTGTAAACCGTATGCCATTTTCCATTTAATTGTTTTAACATGCGTTTGGCATCATCACTATTCAATGGCTTATTCAACGCCGTATCGCCGTGCCACACAATGGTGTCCGCAGTAATGATAATGGTATCATTGTCATAGGTGTCCTTCAAGGCAGCTGCTTTTTTCTCTGAGAGGAATACCGGGATTTCATGCTCCTTAAGGTGGTCAGGAAAATCTTCATTGATATCCAAACCGATAGACTGAAAAGATAATCCCATAGATTGCAGCAACTCTCTTCTTCGGGGTGATTGAGAGGCCAAAACGATTTTTAAATGAAGAAATTTATCAATGTCCATCTTGCTAAGGTATTGTGCTTAACAACTACCTTTGCACATGCATCAACAAATTTTAATTCTTGATTTCGGGTCTCAGGTTACCCAATTGATTGCGCGTCGATTGCGCGAATTGAATGTGTATTGTGAAATTCATCCTTGGAACAAAATTCCTGTTATTTCTGAACACGTGCACGGGGTTATACTTTCAGGTAGTCCGTTTTCTGTTCATCAAGAAGGCGCGCCAATGCCCGATTTGACAGATATCTACAATCGTTTTCCCGTATTGGGAATTTGTTACGGAGCACAATTGATGGCCATTCAAAATCAAGGTTCAGTGGTGCGTTCAACCCATCGTGAGTATGGAAGAGCATTGTTGAATCATGTGGATGCAGGAAATGTATTGTTGAGAGGTGTCTCGATGAATAGTCAAGTATGGATGTCTCATGGGGATACCATTGAGTCAGCGGGATCAACAGCAGAGGTCATTTGCAGTACGGCAGATGTAGCATTTGCGGGTTACCAGATCAAAGGCAAATCGCATTTTGGTGTTCAATTTCATCCTGAGGTATACCATAGTACAGAGGGCATGCAATTGCTAAAAAACTTTGTCATGGGTGTCTGCGGTTGCACTGGTGATTGGACTCCCGCGGTTTTTGTAGATGAAACCATTGCTGAATTAAAAAATAAATTGGGAGAAGATCATGTTATCCTTGGTTTGAGCGGTGGTGTTGATTCTACCGTGGCTGCGGTGATTTTGCACAAGGCCATTGGAGATCGATTGCACTGCATTTTTGTAGACAACGGATTGTTGCGCAAGGATGAGTTTGATCAAGTGTTATCGGATTATGAGCACATGGGACTCAACATCAAAGGCGTTAGAGCTTCAGATTTATTTTACACTGCATTAAAGGGATTAGATGATCCAGAAGCAAAGCGCAAAGCGATTGGTAAAACATTTATTGATGTTTTTGATGAGGAATCCAAAAAAGTGGAGAATGCGCAGTGGTTGGGACAGGGTACCATTTATCCTGATGTGATTGAAAGTGTGAGTGCATCGGGAGGTCCTTCCCAGACCATTAAGAGTCATCACAATGTTGGTGGTCTGCCTGACTACATGAAGTTGAAAGTGGTAGAGCCTCTGCGCTCATTGTTTAAAGATGAGGTAAGACGCGTAGGTGCTAGTTTGGGTATTGCATCCCATTTATTGGCACGTCATCCTTTCCCTGGTCCTGGTTTGGGCATTAGAATTTTGGGCGACATTACTCCAGAAAAAGTGAATTTATTGCAACAGGCGGATGCTATTTTCATCAATGCTCTGAAGGCTGAAGGTTGGTATGATCGCGTGTGGCAAGCGGGTGTGATTTTGTTACCCGTGAAAAGTGTTGGGGTTATGGGAGATGAGAGAACATATGAGCAGGCTGTGGCTTTGCGCGCTGTATCAAGTACAGATGGCATGACAGCGGATTGGGTAGACCTTCCTTACGCCCTTTTGGCTAAAGTGAGCAATGACATTATAAACCAAGTAAAGGGTATCAATCGCGTGGTGTATGACATCAGTTCTAAGCCGCCGGCAACCATTGAATGGGAATAGTATTTGCTTTAAATAATGTTTACTTTTACGGCATGAGGTATCTAATCATCATATTTATTTTTTGTTCCCAAATGACATGGTCGCAAATCACCGCACCTGTTCAAAAAATAGATGGAGTGGATTACTACATGCACAAAGTTGAGCCAGGTCAAACTTTGTATGGCATATCCAAATTGTACAATGTTGGCATAAAGGAAATTCAGAAAATTAATGATCTCTCTGCTGAAGGGATACAATTGGGGCAAACGTTGAAAATAAGAAAAGGTGGAAGTGGAATGCCCAATCCATCTGATCAATTGACTGTTCCTGATAAAACCAACGCCAATTTAAATGTTGCCTCAGGTTATCATTTGGTGCAACCTGGTGAGACGGCTTTCAGTATATCTCAAAAGTACAAATTGAAGCTAGATGACTTTTATGCACTTAATCCTGAAGCCCAAAATGGAATAGCCATTAATCAAAAAGTGAGGATTTCCTCCAAAGCTCCAGCATCCCATGATTTTCAAGTTGCACCTAAAACTTCCGGCGAATCTTATAAAGTATATCTGCTTTTGCCATTTCTTTCAGGGGTCCCTGATTCTACCATTACACAGAGACAAAAGGTAATTCGTCAAACAGCATTGGAGCTCTATAGAGGAATGCTATTGACAGAGACTGAAATGGAGAAGTTTGGAATGCGGGTGGAGATAGAGTTAATTGATTTTTATGACAACGTAGAGTTGATTAAGCAATGGACCCAAGGTTCTCGACTAAACGATGCGGATTTAATCATAGGGCCATTGTTTAAAGAGTCTCTTGAGGCGTTGGCCCCTTGGGCCAAAAAAAGAAATGTATGGGTTGTTTGCCCAGTGCCCATTAGCAACAAGATTTTAATGGGGAATGAACGAATCATAAAGGCATTCCCAAGTGATGTATCTCAATGGGGAGCCACGGCACGATATGTTTTGGAAAAGAAGTCGGATAAAGTGCCTGTTTTCTTGTATGCCGGAAAAACAGAGGCTGAAAAAAAACGGTCGGAAGCTTTCAAGGCGCGTTATTTGAAATCTGGATTGAAAAATTTAAAGGTTTCGAATAATTTGGATTCGTTGTTTACAGCTCGAGCTGGTCAGATGGATTCAATGGTGGTTGTTATTCCTTCACAGTCACCTGAGTTAGCCAGAAAATTCAATAGTAAGAGTCACTTGTTGCAAAGAACATGGTTGTTGGGCATGTCGGATTGGGTGGATCATTTATCGGAAGGTGATGCGGAAGGTGAGGTTAAGAATAAGCTTAAATTCACTTTCACCAAATCAGCACAATCTGAATCTGATGACCCTGAAGTCAATGATTGGATTAAAAAATACCACCGTTCATACTTTACCCATCCAACGGATTATTCTTTTTGTGGACATGACATCTTAAAATCCTTTGTGCAGCAACAATCATTGGGTATGATGGATTTGCTTTCGCATGAAATGTTGATGAACGGTTTGTTTTGCAATATCGATTTGGTTCAAGTGGGAAGAGGCAACGGATTTGAGAATGTTGGTGTTGTGATTATGGAATCTCATCAAGGTGTGGTGATCAGAGTTAAGTAGTATGGTGTTTAAAGACAAAATAAAGGGGGCCTTTCAAGAGGCGCAGGCTCGAATTTGCGCAGCTTTGGAAGCGGAAGATGGTAAGGGGCATTTTGGTTGGGAAGAATGGTCTCATGCCTCTGGGGGAGGTGGTATTACACGTGTTATTCAACAGGGAAATGTGCTGGAAAAGGGTGGTGTGAACTTTAGTGCGGTGGAAGGTGAGATTCCTGTTTTTATGAAAAATCATGTGGCGCCACAAGCAACTCATTTTTTTGCAACCGGTATCTCAATTGTTTTGCATCCTCATTCACCACTAATTCCCATCATTCACATGAATGTGCGTTACTTTGAAACCAATGGTGGAGATGCTTGGTTTGGTGGAGGTATTGATCTTACACCCATCTATGTGGTTAAAGAAGATGCCAGTGTTTTTCATTCGACACTGAAAAAGGTTTGCGATAAATACGACGCTTCATTTTATTCTACTCAGAAAAAATGGGCAGATGATTATTTTTTTAATCAACACCGAAATGAAACAAGGGGTGTGGGCGGAATCTTCTATGATTATATAAAACCATCCGATGGGAAATTTAGCCACGATGAGTTGATGAATTACGCATTGGACCTCACTCAAACTTTTGTGCAAGTGTATGTGCCACTGATGGCCAAGTACAAAGCACAAGAATATTCTTCCCAACAGAAGGAATGGCAATTGGTACGCCGTGGTAGGTATGTAGAGTTTAATTTGGTGTATGACAGAGGCACCCGTTTTGGTTTAGAAACCAAAGGACGGATAGAGTCCATTCTCATGAGTTTACCGGAACATGCCTCATGGAAATACAATTTTGTACCGGAAGAAAATAGCGATGAGTGGCGAACACAAGAATTATTAAAAAAAGATATCAATTGGATTGAAGGGGTATGAGAAGTTGGGTTGTTTTTGTTTATACTTTGTTCATTTCTTTAACTGTCCAGTCCCAAATGAGGTTGGATTTTAAAGCCTCCAATGCTTTTGTCTTAAAAGTCAATGGACATCCCATGAATATCTATCCGGTACATCGATTGGGTTTTGATTGGGAAACCAAAGAAAAGAAGTTTCAGCTTGTTACGCTCCTGTCCAATGGAGATTCCGTGGCGCAAAGTTTGGTCTATAAAAATGGCTTTTCACAAGATTTTGAACTTCAACAAATCAAGAATGTATGGAAATGGCAGGTGGTTGGGGAGAATACATGGCAACCCAATGAATGGGATTCATCCGCGGTAGTTTCTTTAGATCCTGTATACCATGGATTGAAAAATTGTCAAGCTCCCATGGACGCAGATCAATGGGGCGTTTTTTTGAAGGAAGTACAATCTGCTACAATGACTACTCAGAAACTTAAAATCATTTCGATGTTATCAAAGGGGGCTTGTTGTACTGTAGAACAATGGATGATGATTTTTACAGATATTGAATTGGAGGATGATAAATTGTCATTGTTGAACATCATCAAAGGCAGTATCTATGATTGGGACCACAGAATGGAATTGTCGGGGCTATTTTTAATTGAACGGAATAGAAATAAGGCCATTCAACTTTTGTCTCAATAGGCGCTTTGCTTATTTTTGTTGTTCTAAACCCCAACAAAATGCGCTTTCAACCAGGAGTACTTACCGGAGATCAAGTCACCGAACTATTAAATGATGCCAAGGACAGAGGATATGCCATCCCTGCCGTAAATGTCATCGGGACCAACAGTGTGAATGCTGTTTTGGAAACTGCAAGAGAAGTGAACTCTCCTGTTATTCTCCAGTTCAGCAATGGAGGTGGCGCATTCTACGCGGGCAAAGGATTGTCCAACGCAGATCAACAAGCCGCTATTGCTGGATCCGTTAGCGGAGCGCACCACATTCATCAATTGGCCGCATTGTATCAGGTTCCTGTTATTATTCACACCGATCATTGCGCCAAGAATCTATTGCCTTGGATGGATGGTATGCTGTCTCATGGTGAGTCTTTTTTTGAAAGAACTGGGAAGTCACTTTTCTCGTCCCATATGTTGGATTTTTCAGAGGAGTCTTTGGAAGAGAACATTGAATTGTCTGTTCAATATTTTGAGCGCATGAATAAGATGGGCATTACTTTGGAAATTGAATTGGGTGTTACCGGTGGTGAGGAAGATGGAGTAGACAACTCAGACGTGGATAGCAGTAAGTTGTATACCCAGCCAGAAGAAGTGGCCTATGCATACGAGCACATGAAAAAAGTAAGCCATCGTTTTACCGTGGCGGCTGCTTTTGGAAATGTTCATGGTGTGTACAAGCCCGGTAATGTCAAATTACAACCCATCATATTGAATAACTCTCAGCAATTCATCCAGCAGAAATACAACACCGTTGAAAAACCCATTCATTTTGTTTTTCACGGAGGAAGCGGATCCACACGAGAGGAGATAAGAGAGGCCATCAGTTACGGTGCCATCAAGATGAACATCGATACAGATATGCAGTGGGCCTATACAGAAGGAATTCGCGATTACATGGGCAATAAGTCAGAATATCTGAAAGCGCAAATTGGCAATCCTGAAGGAGCGGATAAACCGAACAAGAAATTTTATGATCCCCGCGTTTGGTTGAGAGAGGGAGAGAAAACCTTTGTGAATCGATTAAAGTTGGCTTTTGAAGATTTGAATTGTATTCAGCGCAACGCGTAATTACAATAGCTGAGCTGTTTCTTCTTTCAATTTGTCCAAAGCAATTTGTATAACACTGTTTTGTGTTTCAGCCTCAAGCTGGAAAATGGTGCTGCTTAGTTCCATGGCATTGGCTTCCAAACCAACGTGTTGAAAGGCCACTTTAATCAATTCAATCGTACTTTCTTTGGCTAAATCAATGCTCTTCCAAGTGGAAGCATGCACATAGATTTGAAGTCCCATGTTGTGATCATATTCTTCTCGGATATTTTTCATCAACTCATGCTGAAGTTGAGTGGCTGAGATTTGATTGACGGGTTGTCTTAATATGAGATGGGTGGGCTTTGTTCTTTCCAACATGATGGTCAAACGCTCAATGGCAGATAGTTTTAAGGGGATGAAAAGCTTATTCTTTTCTCTTTGCGTTTCCATGCGTTCTCTCCGTAAGATGGTTTGTTTCCATTCTTTATTGACAAACCATGTCATTCCTACTGCTGATGCGACAAGCGTTAAAACAATCCATAAATTTTCCATTGCCTTCCTTTTTTTGCAAAGATGTCATTAATTTCGATGAATGTACAAGAGAATTTGTGGCTTTGTTTTTATCCTTTTTGCGATTTCCCTGTCCTTGGATGCACAGTGGTTGCAGCGAAATGACAATATACCCGTCAAAATTGATGATTACTTTATTTCCAATGGTTGGGCAGGAGGGTTGAATGCGCCTCAGTTTTCTAATATTGATTTGAATCAAGATGGTATTCAAGATTTGTTTGTTTTTGATCGACAGGCTAATCGTGTGCTAACATTTTTACAGACATCGGATATCCAAGGCCAATCGTATTGGTACCATGCCCCGCAATACCAAAGTGCTTTTCCCTCGATGAGCAATTGGGCTGTGCTTCGCGATTTTAACTGTGATGGATGGCCTGATATTTTCACCAATTTTCAGTCTGGAATTGTAGTGTATTTAAATACAACGTCACTTTCAGGTACTTTATCTTTTGAACCTTTTCAAAATGGCCAAATGTTACTGTCTTCTTATGATTTGGGCGGAGGACCTTTTACAGCGCCTATTTATTCCATGAGCATTGATATGTTGGCCATTGAGGATTTGGATGATGATGGCGATATGGACATCATATCCAACACGGAGTCTAGCACAGGTATGTACTTTTACAAGTCGCTTCAAGTTGAAAATGGAAATTGTTCAGAGCCTGATTTTATTTGCGCCAATCGATGTTTTGGAAAGGTTTCTGAGGCGCCAGAAAGTTTTTCTCTTTTCATAGGGGATCAGTTCAATTGCTCACTCAATGTCGTCGATCCAAGAAGTGCCAATCGTCATACTGGAGGCACGATTGCGATGATTGATCTGGATGGCAATGGAATCAAAGATATTGTGTTAGGGGATGTCACAGAGTCCAACATGGCAGCTATTTATTTGGCTGATACTCCTCAAGGTCCCGACAGTGCAGTGGCTGTTGCATATAATTTTCCGCAAGGGCCTCCCATTGATTTGTATTTGTTTCCAGCAGCCTACTACGTGGATGTTACCAATGATGGAGTGTCTGATTTGCTTGCTGCACCCAATGCCATATTTGGGGTAGAGGATCTGCAAGGAGTTCGGATGTACGTCAACCAAGGTACACAGACGAATCCGGATTGGAGTTTTCAGTCCATGTCTTTTTTGCAAAATCAAATGGTTGATGTTGGGCACGGATCGCATCCTGTTCCTTTTGATGTCGATGCAGATGGTGATATGGATATCGTTTTATCAGCAAGGTATTTTGATCGGGAATTGCTCTCCAATCGATCCAAGTTGCATTTGTTGTTGAATGATACAACTTCAGAAGGCCAGCAAATTTTCCGCTGGTCTAGTTTTGATTGGTTGGGTTTATCACAAGAAAATTGGCAGAATATTTATCCTGCATTGGGAGATCTTGATGGCGATGGCGATTGGGATTTGGTAGTAGGCGAATTGAATGGCAACTTGTTTAAGATGATCAATTCAGGAAGTAATGTCAATCCCGTTTTTACCAATGCTGAAATCATTTCTGATGTGAATGGCACGGTCATCGATTTGGGTCAAAGTGCTACTCCGCAGTTGGTGGACATGAATGAGGATGGGTTGTTGGATATGGTTGCGGGGGAGAAAGCAGGAAATGTCAATTATTACAAGAATATAGGCTCAACTCAGAGCCCATCATGGTCATTGGTAACCGAAACTGTTGCTGGAGCTGAAGCTACAAGTTATCTTGGTTTGGATGGTTTTAGTGTTCCATTTGTTGTAAAAGACAATAATGGGATCTGGAATTTATACTTGGGAAATGAAACAGGAACCATCAATCATTATCAATTTGAACCGGGCACAGTGGGGCAGGGAACATTGGTGGATGAGTCGTTTCAAGAAATTAGGGAAGGGGATCGTTCAAGTGTTGGTTGGGCCGACTTTACCGGCGATGGAACATGGGATCTGGTGATGGGTCAGAGCGGAGGCGGTTTAAGTTTGTACACAGGAGATGATGTAGTGATTGAGGTGGATGAAAATGATTCTCAGGATTGGTCTGTTTTTCCTAACCCGGGTAATGCATTACTAAATGTTCAAACCAATGCAAGTGATAGGTCAGTTCTGAGTGTTTTTAACGCTTTGGGACAAAAGATCTTCGAGGAAATCATTCTAGGTCCGGTTCAAGTCAATACAGCAGATTGGAATCGTGGGTGTTATGTTCTCCGATTACAGGATGAGAGGGGAACAACAACAAAACGTTGGATAAAGAACTAATACCTTAAAGAATAAGTTTATATTTGATGAAAATAAATACAACACATCATGAGCAAACAACTTTGGGTAATTGACCCAGTACACAGCGAGATAGTTTTCAAAGTACGTCACGTAATGATCACCAATGTTTCTGGAACATTTGACAGATTTGAAGCCAAAATGTATTCGTCTGAAAAAGATTTTTCTGATGCAGAGATTTCCTTTGAGGCGGATGTTGAATCCGTGAATACCCGAAACGAGCAAAGAGATGGTCACCTGAAATCAGGCGATTTTTTTGAAGTTGAGAAATTTCCAAAATTGACTTTTAAATCAACCTCTTTTAAATCTTTGGGAAACAATAAATACGCGCTGACGGGGGACTTTTCATTGAAAGGCGTTACCAAAACGTTGACTTTGGACACGGAATATACGGGTTCTGTTATCGATCCATGGGGTCAGGTAAAGGCCGGTTTTGAAATGTCTGCTGTTGTCATGCGTTCTGATTTTGGTTTGTTATGGAATGCCGCTACGGAAGATGGCGGTGTTACCCTTTCTGAAGAAGTGAAGTTGAACATAACTGCGCAAATGATCAAGCAGATTTAATCCATGGCCAATCTCACCGATTATTCACCAACCGTGGCTTGGCTGCGATCCAAACTTAAAAAAGACCAAAAGGTCTTTTTTGTTTATGGATTCCTTTTTGGTTTGTTATTTCCATTGATTGCTACGGTCTGGGAATGTTATTTTACGGACGGTGAGATTTCCATGATGGGCATGATGGCCCAACAAATGTACACTCCCACTTTGTGGATTGTGGACTTGGCGCCTTTGGTGTTGGCGATTGTAGCATCTTTTGCTGGAAAGGCATTGGATATCGCCAAACGCAAAACGGCAGAGTCGGATGCGCGTTACGTGGAGATGACCAAGCTTCGTGAAGTGGCCGATGCTGCCAACGCCGCAAAGAGTGAGTTCTTGGCCAATATGTCCCATGAAATCAGAACCCCAATGAATGCCATCATTGGGATGAGTTATTTGTTAAAGAAGACAGAGCTTTCAGAAAAACAAAGAGACTACAATCAAAAAATTGAAATGTCCGCAAAGAATCTTTTGCGCATCATTGATGATATTTTGGATTTCTCAAAAATAGAAGCCGGTAAATTAACTTTAGAACATACCAATTTGTTTTTGGACGAATTGATTTCAGAAGTGTCGGATACGGTTAATGTAAAACTTCAAAGCAAGAATGAGGTCGAGTTGGTGACCCAAATTGACAAAAATATTCCTCCTGTCATTTTGGGGGATAGCGTTCGATTGCGCCAAGTATTGTTGAATTTAACGGACAATGCCGCCAAGTTTACCCAGAAGGGGGAGGTGAAATTAAGTGCCAATTTGGTCAAGCAATTGCCATATGGAGTAATCATTCATTTTGCCATAGAAGACACCGGAATTGGTATCAGTGAAGAACAAGTGAAGAGGCTATTTTCTCCTTTTCAACAGGCGGATTTGTCTACCACAAGAAAATTTGGTGGAACAGGATTGGGGCTTGTGATATGCAGAAGGATTGTGGAAATGATGGATGGAGAATTGGAGGTCGAGAGTGTTCAAGGAAAAGGTTCCAAATTTCATTTCAATGCCTTTTTTAACTTGAGCAATGAATCGGTGCTTTCTGAAGAAAGTGAAATGGAGTTGCGCGGCAAGAAGGCTTTATTGGTAGATGATTCTGAAACAGCACGAATGGTGTTGCACGAGATGCTTTCTACCATGGGATTTAATGTATTGGTGGCCAAGGATGCATTTGAAGCCATAGAGATTTTTGAAACAGAACAAGTGTCCCATGAGCCACTCACTTTGATGGTTGTGGATTGGCAGATGCCAGGCATGGATGGATTGCAATTGGTCAGAGAAATCAAGGCCAAGGAAGGGCTAGAGGTTCCTTCTATTCTTATGGTCACTGCATACGGATTAGAATCTGTGAAAGAGGCGGCAAAGAATAAATTGGTGGATGGGGTTCTTTTGAAACCCATTAATATTTCTACCCTCAATGATAGCTTACACAGCATTCTTCATCTCAAAGGGAAAACAGCCAACGGCAACAACAAAGCTGAAGTGGTTTTAGACACCACCCAATTCAAGCAATTTTTGACAGGAACCAAAGTGCTTTTGGTAGAAGACAATGACATCAATTTGGAGTTGGCCATTGAGCTATTAAAAGATATCGATATTGAAGTCCACACTGCACGGAATGGAAGAGAGGCTGTGGAGAAAGTACAATCTATGGAATTTGACGCCGTTCTCATGGACATCCAAATGCCAGAGATGGATGGATTGACAGCCACAAGGAAAATACGAGAAGACCAACGGTTTAAATCATTGCCCATTGTTGCGATGACTGCGCATGCCATGAAAGGTGAAAGGGAAAAGAGCATTGCAGCAGGAATGAATGATCACATCACCAAGCCCATTGATCCCCCGGTTTTGTATCAAGCATTATTGAAGTACATCAAAGGCATGGATGCCAAAGGAGCGTCAGTGGATACCAAGGCCAATGATGTAAAGTTGATCATTGAAGGACTGGATACAGAAGAGGGCATCAGGAGGATTGGTGGAAAGAAAGATGCTTACTTGAAGTTGCTGGCCACTTTTGTCAAAAATTACAACGACCTCTCCATCAAAATGAAGCCAATGGTTGAAAGACACCAATTGGCGGAATTAGCGGCCTTGCTCCATACATTGGCGGGAGTTTGCGGAAATATTGGAGCCAAAGAAATTTACGGAGTGGTTTATCCTCTGTCTCATGGATTAAAGGCCGTTAGTCAAGAGCCAGGTAAATTGCTCAATATTCCTCAAACCAAACAAATAGAGTGGATCATCGAACAAGTAAGTGAGCTGATTAAACGGATCAATAAGCAGCTTCCTGATGAGAAGCAGCAAGTTGCGGTGAAGCCAAAAATGACCAGCGAAGATTGGATTTACGGGATCAATGAGTTGGCGCGTTTGGTGGCTGAACAAGATACCCAGGCGGTGGATCACTGTCATAAAATACTGGAGGTTTATCAATTGGATGAATCTCAAATGGAATTGTTTAAAAAGGTGATGTCTTTGATTGATGAATTTGAATTTGATCAGGCATTGGAAATTTTGAAAAATGAGCGTTAATACCAACATAGAACAATCAACCCTTTTAATCGTTGATGATTCTGTTGAGAATCTTCAATTGCTATCCGCATTACTCAAAGACCTGTATCGCATTAAGGTGGCCAAGTCAGGAGAAAAGGCCCTGGAAATTGCACAACAAACACCTTCTCCAGATTTGATACTGTTGGATATCATGATGCCGGGTATGGATGGGTTCCAAGTTTGTGAGGTATTAAAAAGCAATGCAATAACCCAAGGTATTCCTGTTATTTTTCTAACGGCTTTGAATGAAGTAGCGGATGAGACCAAAGGATTTCAAGTGGGAGGCGCTGACTTTATTGTCAAACCCTTTAATCCAGACATTGTAAAAGCCAGGATTAAAACACATTTGGAGTTGCAAGCAGAGCGAAAAAAATCTGAAAGGTTGTTGAGCATTTTGCTACCTGAAAAGGTCATTCATGCCCTCATCCATGAAGGTCGTTACTTGCCAGAAAAGAGATCCAACGTTTCGATACTATTTTGTGATTTTGTTGGATTTACAAGCATCAGTTCTACTCTGTCTCCTGAAAAATTGTTTGATGAGTTGACAGAGATTTTCACCGCTTTCGATGAGATTTGTTTCGAGTTGGGTGGTACGCGCATCAAGACCATCGGAGATGCCTATATGGCTGCAACAGGCGTGCTGGAGCATGATGAGGAGCATGCCGCAAGAATGGTAGAAATTGGGTTGCGTTTTATTCAATATTTGGAATCACGTAATGCTGATAATATGCTTCAATGGAACTGTCGGATTGGTGTTCACTCTGGTAGTGTCATTGCTGGTATCGTTGGAAAATCGAGATTTATTTATGACGTGATGGGAGATGATGTCAACATTGCGGCACGTGTTGAAAGCGCAGGAACCAGCATGCGCGTGACCATCACAGACTATACAGCTTCTTTGATTGATAACGTTTTCATTACAGAGCCAGTAGGGAATGTGATGCTAAAGGGAAAGGGAGAGCGAATGCTCTATCGTGTTATTGCTAAACGTTAATCCGCTTCTTTATGTCCAACAGATGTTGCTGTTTTTGTTGGTTCCTGCGTTCTTGATTGTAAGCAGTATGAAATTGATGTTTGTCTAAAAATACAACCTGTATTTCATCCCACTTGCGCTGATCATCCAACTCCCCACATGCCAACATCTCATTGAAAAGATCTAAGCTGATAGCAGGAAAATCTTCCCGACCCAAATAGTCAAGGTCTGCATCGCAAATGATTTGTTCCAATTTGTTTTTTGGATTCTGTGGCATCGTAGTCGCCAGAATGCAGGATGAAATGATCTCAATAAAATTCAATGCTAAAACGCCATCTGCAGACGCTCTAAACATGTTAGCACTTTCCTCCTCATGCCCCTTGCGAACATTCAAAAAACCTAAGTCATGAAAAAGTGCAGCTATTTTTAATGAATCAATATCCTCCTCAGAGCAACCCAATGCCTGTCCAATTTGAACGCATTGTTCAATCACGTCTTGGGTATGTCGCAAACCATGATAGGTATATCTACTGTCCAATTCTTGGGTCAGTAACGCAATTACTTTGGGGTAATGATGTTCGTAAAAGGATTGGAGTGAATTCATCTTCTGCGCACAAATTTAATCAAAACTATTTTCCATGAACTTCCTTATTTTTACTGAATGAAAATGAAAGGCATTCATAGAATTTTGGTCCCATGCGATTTAAAAGAGGAGAGCAAGGTTGCTTTGCACCACGCCGCAATTTTGGCTAAACCCAATGCTGCACACATTGTTCTCCTTCATTTAATAAAATCTGCTGATGAATCATCCAAAGCTGAATCTGAAATGCAATCATGGGTGCATGAGTTGCAGGGCATACATGCAGGAGAGGTTTCTTCACTGGTTGAAGTGGGCGACATTGTGGATCAAATCGGTGAAATAGCCAACAGAGAGTCTTGTCAATTTGTGGTCATGCCAACCCATGGCATGAAAGGATGGCAAAAGATTACTGGAAGTCTAGCTTTGAAGGTTGTATCGCAATCCAAGTTGCCTTTTGTCATTGTGCAGCACAAGGATATTCATCCTGAAGGTTATCAAAAGGTTGTTGTACCGGTCAATTTCAGACCGCAGATCATGGAGGAAATTCCATTTATTGTTCAATTGTCCAAGATGTTTCAGTCAGAGATATTCTTAATTGCACCTCCCCAAGAAAGTGAGATGTACAATGAGTCGCTCTTGAAAGATGTTGAGACAGCATTTGAATCAGCACAAATTAAGTGGAGTATTCAGCACACAGAAAGCGGTAGCAACTTCATTCATTCAACAGTAAGATACGCTGCGGCTGTGCAAGCCGATTTGGTTTGTGCAGTCAATTTTGCCTACGAGTATTTGTACACCTTATTCCCAAGAGCAGAAGAAGAAGAATTGATTTATAATGATGCTGAGATTCCTGTGATGTTGATTACTCCAGAGAAACAAGACGATGCAGTTTACACCGTGCCTTTGTGGCATTAAAATCAAAAGATATGTTTAAGATTATTGTTCCAACCGATTTTACATCTACGTCAGACAAAGCATTGGCTTATGCCATTGGTCTAAAGAAAACCCTTGAGGCGGATGTTTTTTTATTGCACATTTTGAAAAAAGGAGGCAATGAAGCGGATGCACAAAAGCAATTGGATGAACAGATACACCGCCATTATGTGAATACTGCTGTCAAAGCGCAACCCATTTTAAAGGTGGGTAGTATTTTTGAGGACATCCCTGCTTTGGTCGAGCAAGAAAAAGGAGACCTCGTGGTGATGGGTACGCATGGTATGAAGGGTCTGCAGCACTTGGTAGGAAGTCATGCACTTCGTGTGATTACTGATACCAAAGCACCGTTTATTGTTGTTCAAGACAACACGGTAATTGAGCCCCGAGTAAAGAAAATTTTGGTTCCCTTGGATTTGCACAAGGAAACAAAACAGAAAATTAAGTATACCGCAGACATCGCTGAGAAATTCAAAGCCAAAGTGGAAATTATCATTCCCAATGAGTCCGATGAGTTTTTAAGAAATCAACTGGAGCGCAACATGGCCTACTCAGAAGGATATTTTGAAGAAAGAGGTATTCCTTATCATTCCACAGTGGCGCAGAGCAAGGGGGGATCTTTTGCCGATCAAGTTGTTGAACACGCAAAAAATTCCAAGATAGATTTGATTTGTATTTTGAACTTTGCCAATGAGAAATTGATTCATGCTTTTGGATCGGATGCAGAGCAGAAGGTCATCACCAATAGTGCAGCCATTCCCGTGATGGTACTGAATCCTGCGATTACCAACCTTCACAATACGCGGAGCCTCATCGCACAATGGGGCTAAACCAATATTTTTTTTATTAAAGGTGCACAGGTTGCACCTTTTTTTTTTTTGACCTGGTCCGGCTATCCGTTTCAAGTCCTCGTGCGCTCCGCGCCCTGCGGGCTTTTCACTACTATCCGGGGTATATCGCGCTCAACTTTTTGGCGTCTTGTTTTTATTTTAACAGTATTTTGTATTGCATAGTACTGGTTTTAATTTATATCTTTGCATCACCTAATCATTCAAGGATGGACATTGAAAATGCAAAAGCACAGATGCGTAAAGGGATACTGGAATATTGTATCCTGTCCGTTTTAAAGAAAGGGGAAGCTTATCCTTCCGATTTGCTTTCAGCACTAAAATCAGCACAATTGATAGTAGTAGAGGGAACCATTTATCCTATTCTTACTCGTCTAAAAAATGAAGGTTTATTGAATTACCGTTGGGAGGAAAGTACCCAAGGACCGCCCCGTAAATATTACGCTTTAACTCCTGAGGGCAAGTTGTTTTTAAAAGAGTTGAGCAAAACCTGGAATGAATTATCTAATGCCGTTAAAGAATTAACAAAACCATGAAGACGACAATCAATGTACAGTTGGGACCTTACAATTTCCCTTTTGAATTGGAGGCCTATGAATTTTTAAAGCATTACTTGGATAAGGTGAATGATGTTTTTGCCCATGAGGAAAGCAAGGATGAGATTTTAGAAGATATAGAAACCAGAATAGGAGAATTACTACAACAGAACCGGTTGATAAAAGCCTTTCCTGTGGATGCAGAAGAAATCAAAGGCATAACGGTTATCATGGGTGATTTTGCGGAAATCAATGGGGATGCAAACAAGTCGGGTAAAACAAGACAATCTCTTCAAGATGAGGAGTTAGAGGGGCATCCACGTCGCAGAATCTACAGAGATCAAGATGATGCCGCCATTGGTGGGGTGTGCTCTGGATTGAGTTATTATTTGGGTTGGGATCCTGTGGTATTGCGCATCATAATGGTTGTTCTTTTGTTGGTGTCATTTGGAACTTTTTTCATGGCCTATTTGATTGCTTGGGCTGTTATACCAGCCGCAAAGACTACTTCAGAAAAGTTGATGATGCGTGGAAATGCCGTTAACTTGGATAACATTCAGCAACACGTCAAGGCAGAGGCCAATAGAGCCAATAGGAATGTCAAGCGCTGGGGAAGGAAATTGGAGGATAGTATTCAAGGAAATGCAAAAACCAGCACTATCTGGCGATTTTTTAGGTTACTGGTTGGTTTTGTTCTCTTGAGTTTTGGAATTGCTTTGTTGTTTTTTATTACCATATTCATGGCTTGGTCAGAAGGTGGTGAGTTCATTTTTTTTGGAGGGAATATCCACGATTTCACTTCTTGGGTAGCACCAGACGGAATTGGAGAATATATGCTGACCGGAATTGGATTGATTGTATTGGCGCCGGCGGTGAGTTTGTTGTATACCGGAATGCATTATTTATTGGGTTTGAAGTTGCAACGCAAATGGATTTATTTGTTTTCCACCCTTTGCTTCATCACAGGGTTATTGATTTGCACGTACACTGGAATAAGATTGGGAAAGGAATTTGACACGGAGGGTGTTGTTTCAAAGACCATAGAATCTCCTATTAACTCGGGCGATACGCTTTATTTGAACATTACCAACGATCCTTATTTCATTGGTAGAAGCAATGATGAAGAGGATGTGTTGGATATGGTATCCATGGAGAGTGGATCAAGAGTCATCAGCGCAGATGTAGAGGTGAAGTTGATGGATACGGATCGCGATAATTATTGGATTGAAGTAGTGCAATCCGCAAGAGGTAGAAATTTATCTCAAGCAGGTACCAGAGCCAGTCAATTGGATTATCAATTCAATTGGACCAACAATACCTTGACCTTGAATCCTTATTTCAAAATTCCAGAGGGTATTCCATATCGAGCACAGAGCATCGAAGTGATGGTCCATGTACCCGACGGAAGAAAGGTTATGCTCAATGAGCGTTGGGGTTGGGTTTCATGGCGAGATGAATGGAAGAGTGAAATGGTGGTCAATGAAGGTGGATACCTGCATTTGACAAAATAACCCCCAACAAAAAACCCTCAAATCATTGAGGGCTTTTTATTCTCTTAGTGATCCCG
>CAYQUT010000036.1:0-22473 GCA_964420985.1 uncultured Chryseobacterium sp. | reverse complement strand
AATCCCTTCGGGATCACTAAGAGAATAAAAAGCCCTCAATGATTTGAGGGTTTTTTGTTGGGGGTTATTTTGTCAAATGCAGGTATCCACCTTCATTGACCACCATTTCACTCTTCCATTCATCTCGCCATGAAACCCAACCCCAACGCTCATTGAGCATAACCTTTCTTCCGTCGGGTACATGGACCATCACTTCGATGCTCTGTGCTCGATATGGAATACCCTCTGGAATTTTGAAATAAGGATTCAAGGTCAAGGTATTGTTGGTCCAATTGAATTGATAATCCAATTGACTGGCTCTGGTACCTGCTTGAGATAAATTTCTACCTCTTGCGGATTGCACTACTTCAATCCAATAATTATCGCGATCCGTATCCATCAACTTCACCTCTACATCTGCGCTGATGACTCTTGATCCACTCTCCATGGATACCATATCCAACACATCCTCTTCATCATTGCTTCTACCAATGAAATAAGGATCGTTGGTAATGTTCAAATAAAGCGTATCGCCCGAGTTAATAGGAGATTCTATGGTCTTTGAAACAACACCCTCCGTGTCAAATTCCTTTCCCAATCTTATTCCAGTGTACGTGCAAATCAATAACCCTGTGATGAAGCAAAGGGTGGAAAACAAATAAATCCATTTGCGTTGCAACTTCAAACCCAATAAATAATGCATTCCGGTATACAACAAACTCACCGCCGGCGCCAATACAATCAATCCAATTCCGGTCAGCATATATTCTCCAATTCCGTCTGGTGCTACCCAAGAAGTGAAATCGTGGATATTCCCTCCAAAAAAAATGAACTCACCACCTTCTGACCAAGCCATGAATATGGTAATAAAAAACAACAAAGCAATTCCAAAACTCAAGAGAACAAAACCAACCAGTAACCTAAAAAATCGCCAGATAGTGCTGGTTTTTGCATTTCCTTGAATACTATCCTCCAATTTCCTTCCCCAGCGCTTGACATTCCTATTGGCTCTATTGGCCTCTGCCTTGACGTGTTGCTGAATGTTATCCAAGTTAACGGCATTTCCACGCATCATCAACTTTTCTGAAGTAGTCTTTGCGGCTGGTATAACAGCCCAAGCAATCAAATAGGCCATGAAAAAAGTTCCAAATGACACCAACAAAAGAACAACCATTATGATGCGCAATACCACAGGATCCCAACCCAAATAATAACTCAATCCAGAGCACACCCCACCAATGGCGGCATCATCTTGATCTCTGTAGATTCTGCGACGTGGATGCCCCTCTAACTCCTCATCTTGAAGAGATTGTCTTGTTTTACCCGACTTGTTTGCATCCCCATTGATTTCCGCAAAATCACCCATGATAACCGTTATGCCTTTGATTTCTTCTGCATCCACAGGAAAGGCTTTTATCAACCGGTTCTGTTGTAGTAATTCTCCTATTCTGGTTTCTATATCTTCTAAAATCTCATCCTTGCTTTCCTCATGGGCAAAAACATCATTCACCTTATCCAAGTAATGCTTTAAAAATTCATAGGCCTCCAATTCAAAAGGGAAATTGTAAGGTCCCAACTGTACATTGATTGTCGTCTTCATGGTTTTGTTAATTCTTTAACGGCATTAGATAATTCATTCCAGGTTTTGCTCAACTCTTTTAAAAACAACTTGCCCTCAGGAGTTAAAGCGTAATATTTACGGGGCGGTCCTTGGGTACTTTCCTCCCAACGGTAATTCAATAAACCTTCATTTTTTAGACGAGTAAGAATAGGATAAATGGTTCCCTCTACTACTATCAATTGTGCTGATTTTAGTGCTGAAAGCAAATCGGAAGGATAAGCTTCCCCTTTCTTTAAAACGGACAGGATACAATATTCCAGTATCCCTTTACGCATCTGTGCTTTTGCATTTTCAATGTCCATCCTTGAATGATTAGGTGATGCAAAGATATAAATTAAAACCAGTACTATGCAATACAAAATACTGTTAAAATAAAAACAAGACGCCAAAAAGTTGAGCGCGATATACCCCGGATAGTAGTGAAAAGCCCGCAGGGCGCGGAGCGCACGAGGACTTGAAACGGATAGCCGGACCAGGTCAAAAAAAAAAAAGGTGCAACCTGTGCACCTTTAATAAAAAAAATATTGGTTTAGCCCCATTGTGCGATGAGGCTCCGCGTATTGTGAAGGTTGGTAATCGCAGGATTCAGTACCATCACGGGAATGGCTGCACTATTGGTGATGACCTTCTGCTCTGCATCCGATCCAAAAGCATGAATCAATTTCTCATTGGCAAAGTTCAAAATACAAATCAAATCTATCTTGGAATTTTTTGCGTGTTCAACAACTTGATCGGCAAAAGATCCCCCCTTGCTCTGCGCCACTGTGGAATGATAAGGAATACCTCTTTCTTCAAAATATCCTTCTGAGTAGGCCATGTTGCGCTCCAGTTGATTTCTTAAAAACTCATCGGACTCATTGGGAATGATAATTTCCACTTTGGCTTTGAATTTCTCAGCGATGTCTGCGGTATACTTAATTTTCTGTTTTGTTTCCTTGTGCAAATCCAAGGGAACCAAAATTTTCTTTACTCGGGGCTCAATTACCGTGTTGTCTTGAACAACAATAAACGGTGCTTTGGTATCAGTAATCACACGAAGTGCATGACTTCCTACCAAGTGCTGCAGACCCTTCATACCATGCGTACCCATCACCACGAGGTCTCCTTTTTCTTGCTCGACCAAAGCAGGGATGTCCTCAAAAATACTACCCACCTTTAAAATGGGTTGCGCTTTGACAGCAGTATTCACATAATGGCGGTGTATCTGTTCATCCAATTGCTTTTGTGCATCCGCTTCATTGCCTCCTTTTTTCAAAATGTGCAATAAAAAAACATCCGCCTCAAGGGTTTTCTTTAGACCAATGGCATAAGCCAATGCTTTGTCTGACGTAGATGTAAAATCGGTTGGAACAATAATCTTAAACATATCTTTTGATTTTAATGCCACAAAGGCACGGTGTAAACTGCATCGTCTTGTTTCTCTGGAGTAATCAACATCACAGGAATCTCAGCATCATTATAAATCAATTCTTCTTCTTCTGCTCTTGGGAATAAGGTGTACAAATACTCGTAGGCAAAATTGACTGCACAAACCAAATCGGCTTGCACAGCCGCAGCGTATCTTACTGTTGAATGAATGAAGTTGCTACCGCTTTCTGTGTGCTGAATACTCCACTTAATTTGTGCTGATTCAAATGCTGTCTCAACATCTTTCAAGAGCGACTCATTGTACATCTCACTTTCTTGGGGAGGTGCAATTAAGAATATCTCTGACTGAAACATCTTGGACAATTGAACAATAAATGGAATTTCCTCCATGATCTGCGGTCTGAAATTGACCGGTACAACAACCTTTTGATAACCTTCAGGATGAATATCCTTGTGCTGCACAATGACAAAAGGCAACTTGGATTGCGATACAACCTTCAAAGCTAGACTTCCAGTAATCTTTTGCCATCCTTTCATGCCATGGGTTGGCATGACCACAAATTGACAAGACTCTCTGTTGGCTATTTCACCGATTTGATCCACAATGTCGCCCACTTCAACCAGTGAAGAAACCTCTCCTGCATGTATGCCCTGCAACTCATGCACCCATGATTGCATTTCAGATTCAGCTTTGGATGATTCATCAGCAGATTTTATTAAATGAAGGAGAACAATGTGTGCAGCATTGGGTTTAGCCAAAATTGCGGCGTGGTGCAAAGCAACCTTGCTCTCCTCTTTTAAATCGCATGGGACCAAAATTCTATGAATGCCTTTCATTTTCATTCAGTAAAAATAAGGAAGTTCATGGAAAATAGTTTTGATTAAATTTGTGCGCAGAAGATGAATTCACTCCAATCCTTTTACGAACATCATTACCCCAAAGTAATTGCGTTACTGACCCAAGAATTGGACAGTAGATATACCTATCATGGTTTGCGACATACCCAAGACGTGATTGAACAATGCGTTCAAATTGGACAGGCATTGGGTTGCTCTGAGGAGGATATTGATTCATTAAAAATAGCTGCACTTTTTCATGACTTAGGTTTTTTGAATGTTCGCAAGGGGCATGAGGAGGAAAGTGCTAACATGTTTAGAGCGTCTGCAGATGGCGTTTTAGCATTGAATTTTATTGAGATCATTTCATCCTGCATTCTGGCGACTACGATGCCACAGAATCCAAAAAACAAATTGGAACAAATCATTTGCGATGCAGACCTTGACTATTTGGGTCGGGAAGATTTTCCTGCTATCAGCTTAGATCTTTTCAATGAGATGTTGGCATGTGGGGAGTTGGATGATCAGCGCAAGTGGGATGAAATACAGGTTGTATTTTTAGACAAACATCAATTTCATACTGCTTACAATCAAGAACGCAGGAACCAACAAAAACAGCAACATCTGTTGGACATAAAGAAGCGGATTAACGTTTAGCAATAACACGATAGAGCATTCGCTCTCCCTTTCCCTTTAGCATCACATTCCCTACTGGCTCTGTAATGAAAACGTTATCAATCAAAGAAGCTGTATAGTCTGTGATGGTCACGCGCATGCTGGTTCCTGCGCTTTCAACACGTGCCGCAATGTTGACATCATCTCCCATCACGTCATAAATAAATCTCGATTTTCCAACGATACCAGCAATGACACTACCAGAGTGAACACCAATCCGACAGTTCCATTGAAGCATATTATCAGCATTACGTGATTCCAAATATTGAATAAAACGCAACCCAATTTCTACCATTCTTGCGGCATGCTCCTCATCATGCTCCAGCACGCCTGTTGCAGCCATATAGGCATCTCCGATGGTCTTGATGCGCGTACCACCCAACTCGAAACAAATCTCATCGAAAGCGGTGAAAATCTCTGTCAACTCATCAAACAATTTTTCAGGAGACAGAGTAGAACTGATGCTTGTAAATCCAACAAAATCACAAAATAGTATCGAAACGTTGGATCTCTTTTCTGGCAAGTAACGACCTTCATGGATGAGGGCATGAATGACCTTTTCAGGTAGCAAAATGCTCAACAACCTTTCAGATTTTTTTCGCTCTGCTTGCAACTCCAAATGTGTTTTAATCCTGGCTTTTACAATGTCTGGATTAAAGGGTTTGACAATAAAGTCAGCGCCTCCCACTTGAAATCCTTTGGTCTCATCCGCTACTTCATTCAAAGCCGTTAGAAAAATAACAGGAATACCTTGGGTTATTGCATTGCTTTTTAATACCTCACAAACTTGGAACCCATCCATACCCGGCATCATGATATCCAACAGTATCAAATCTGGAGAAGGTGTTTGTTGTGCAATTTCCAGGGCCTTTTCTCCTGACTTGGCCACCTTAATGCGATACAGGTCTTTGAGTAATGCGGATAGCAATTGAAGATTCTCAACAGAATCATCAACGATTAAAAGGGTTGATTGTTCTATGTTGGTATTAACGCTCATTTTTCAAAATTTCCAATGCCTGATCAAATTCAAATTCATCAATCAAAGACATCACCTTTTTAAACAATTCCATTTGAGATTCATCCAATTGATAAACCTCCAGTATTTTATGACAGTGATCCACCGCCTGGGTATCTTGTTCAGCCACCAAACGCGCCAACTCATTGATCCCGTAAATCCAATCTTCGCTGGTCATTTTTGGCTTCACCGCAACTTGCTGCTTCTCATCAGGAAGCTGCTTATTGATCCGTTTAATCAGCTCACTTACTTGTTCGATGATCCACTCTATTTGTTTGGTTTGAGGAATATTGAGCAATTTACCTGGCTCTTGACTAACGGCCTTTAATCCATGAGACAGAGGATAAACCACTCCGTAAATTTCTTTGGCTCCAATATTTCCGCAAACTCCCGCCAATGTATGGAGCAAGGCCGCTAATTCCGCCAATTGGTGTCTTTCAACCATTGGCTTCATTTTGATGGAGAGGTCGTTGTAATTTTTGACAAAAGTGGCCAGCAACTTCAAGTAAGCATCTTTCTTTCCACCAATCCTCCTGATGCCCTCTTCTGTATCCAGTCCTTCAATGATCAACTTTACATCATTGGCCTTGGTATCCACTGACGCTCCTTTGGCATCCATGCCTTTGATGTACTTCAATAATGCTTGATACAAAACCGGGGGATCAATGGGCTTGGTGATGTGATCATTCATTCCTGCTGCAATGCTCTTTTCCCTTTCACCTTTCATGGCATGCGCAGTCATCGCAACAATGGGCAATGATTTAAACCGTTGGTCTTCTCGTATTTTCCTTGTGGCTGTCAATCCATCCATCTCTGGCATTTGGATGTCCATGAGAACGGCGTCAAATTCCATAGATTGTACTTTCTCCACAGCCTCTCTTCCATTCCGTGCAGTGTGGACTTCAATATCGATATCTTTTAATAGCTCAATGGCCAACTCCAAATTGATGTCATTGTCTTCTACCAAAAGCACTTTGGTTCCTGTCAAAAATTGCTTGAATTGGGTGGTGTCTAAAACCACTTCAGCTTTGTTGTTGCCGTTGGCTGTTTTCCCTTTGAGATGAAGAATGCTGTGTAAGCTATCATTGAGGGTAGAAATATTAATGGGTTTCAAAAGAACCCCATCCACCAATTTATTCTTTGCCGCCTCTTTCACAGATTCTAATCCGTATGCAGTGACCATAAGAATAGAAGGAACCTCTAGCCCTTCCTTGGCCTTGATTTCTCTGACCAATTGCAATCCATCCATGCCTGGCATCTGCCAATCCACAACCATCAAAGTGAGTGGCTCATGGGACACTTGTTCTGTTTCAAAAATCTCTATGGCTTCAAATGCATCCTTGGCCACCAATACATTAAATCCCATGGTAGAAAGCATCTCGTGCAACACCATTCGTGCTGTTTCAGAATCATCTACCAATAAAGCCTTCTTGCCGCGCAACTCCATTTCACTTTCTTCAGAAAGCACCGATTCATTGCTCAAGTTAAAAAAGGCATTGAAATGAAATTTGGAACCTTTTCCTTGAACACTCTCGACCTCCAATTCTCCATCCATCATTTCCACAATCCTTCTGCATATCACAAGCCCCAATCCTGTTCCACCAAATTTTCTTGTGGTAGACAAATCCGCCTGTTGAAAAGGAGAAAATAGCCTCTTCACTTGTTCTTCACTGATACCAATTCCGGTGTCTTCTATGGCAAAATGAATGATTACTCCATATGGCAATTGCTTGACCAAATTGGCACTTAATTTCACCTCCCCCTTCTGGGTAAACTTGGCGGCATTGTCCGTTAAATTCAACAATACTTGGCGCAATCGAACGCTATCCCCCAAAATGACAGGAGGAATATTTTTGTCAATTTGGGTCACCAACTCGACCTCATTCTTGCTTTGAAGTTTTACATTAACCGTATCCGACACTTCTGAAATCAATTCGTCCAAAAACAAATTGGTATGTTCTAAAGTTAATTTACCGGCTTCTATTTTTGAGAAATCCAAAATATCATCAATGATGCGCAAAAGATTCTTTGCGGACATTTCAATTTTTTGATTGTAGTCTCTTTGTTTTTCTGAAAGCTCTGTCTTCTTTAACAAATAACTCATCCCAATGATGGCATTCATTGGGGTTCTGATTTCATGGGACATATTGGCCAAGAACTCACTCTTTGCGGCGTTGGCAGCATCGGCCACTTCACGAAGCTTGGTCATCTCCACGTAACGCGCATCCGACTCTGCCGTTTTGCGTTTGGCGATATCCAATGCCTTTCCAGCAAAAGATGCTACAATCGCCAACACCAAAGGCGCCAAGTCCACAATCCACAAAGTGGGAGTGTACATTTGTTGGGCCATCATGCCCATCATGGAAATCTCACCGTCCGTAAAATAACATTCCCAGACCGTAGCAATCAATGGAAATAACAAACCAAAAAGGAATCCATAAACAAAAAAGACCTTTTGGTCTTTTTTAAGTTTGGATCGCAGCCAAGCCACGGTTGGTGAATAATCGGTGAGATTGGCCATGGATTAAATCTGCTTGATCATTTGCGCAGTTATGTTCAACTTCACTTCTTCAGAAAGGGTAACACCGCCATCTTCCGTAGCGGCATTCCATAACAAACCAAAATCAGAACGCATGACAACAGCAGACATTTCAAAACCGGCCTTTACCTGACCCCATGGATCGATAACAGAACCCGTATATTCCGTGTCCAAAGTCAACGTTTTGGTAACGCCTTTCAATGAAAAGTCCCCCGTCAGCGCGTATTTATTGTTTCCCAAAGATTTAAAAGAGGTTGATTTAAAAGTCAATTTTGGAAATTTCTCAACTTCAAAAAAATCGCCTGATTTCAGGTGACCATCTCTTTGCTCGTTTCGGGTATTCACGGATTCAACATCCGCCTCAAAGGAAATCTCTGCATCAGAAAAATCTTTTTCAGACGAATACATTTTGGCTTCAAATCTGTCAAATGTTCCAGAAACATTGGTGATCATTACGTGACGTACTTTGAAAACTATCTCGCTGTGTACTGGGTCAATTACCCAAAGTTGTTTGCTCATGATGTGTTGTATTTATTTTCATCAAATATAAACTTATTCTTTAAGGTATTAGTTCTTTATCCAACGTTTTGTTGTTGTTCCCCTCTCATCCTGTAATCGGAGAACATAACACCCACGATTCCAATCTGCTGTATTGACTTGAACCGGACCTAGAATGATTTCCTCGAAGATCTTTTGTCCCAAAGCGTTAAAAACACTCAGAACTGACCTATCACTTGCATTGGTTTGAACATTTAGTAATGCATTACCCGGGTTAGGAAAAACAGACCAATCCTGAGAATCATTTTCATCCACCTCAATCACTACATCATCTCCTGTGTACAAACTTAAACCGCCTCCGCTCTGACCCATCACCAGATCCCATGTTCCATCGCCGGTAAAGTCGGCCCAACCAACACTTGAACGATCCCCTTCCCTAATTTCTTGAAACGACTCATCCACCAATGTTCCCTGCCCCACTGTGCCCGGTTCAAATTGATAATGATTGATGGTTCCTGTTTCATTTCCCAAGTATAAATTCCAGATCCCATTATTGTCTTTTACAACAAATGGAACACTAAAACCATCCAAACCAAGATAACTTGTAGCTTCAGCTCCAGCAACAGTTTCGGTTACCAATGACCATGATGGGCTCTGAGTTGAGCCTATATTCTTGTAATAATTGACATTTCCTGCTTTCTCCCCCGCAACCATATCCAACAACCCATCCTCATTCATGTCCACCAACTGCGGAGTAGCACTTTGACCCAAATCGATGACCGTGCCATTCACATCAGAAATGATTTCAGCATTGGTAAAAACGGGATTGACATTACTTCCTGAATTGATCATCTTAAACAAGTTGCCATTCAATTCGCCTACTACCAAATCCCAATCGCCATCGCCATCAAGATCTCCCAATGCAGGATAAATATTCTGCCAATTTTCTTGTGATAAACCCAACCAATCAAAACTAGACCAGCGGAAAATTTGCTGGCCTTCTGAAGTTGTATCATTCAACAACAAATGCAACTTGGATCGATTGGAGAGCAATTCCCGATCAAAATACCTTGCTGATAAAACGATATCCATATCACCATCTGCATCGACATCAAAAGGAACAGGATGCGATCCGTGCCCAACATCAACCATTTGATTTTGCAAAAAAGACATGGACTGAAAACTCCAATCCGGATTCGTCTGTGTACCTTGGTTGACGTACATCCGAACTCCTTGCAGATCCTCTACCCCAAATATGGCATTGGGTGCAGCAAGCAAATCAGACACTCCATCATTGGTAACATCCACGTAGTAGGCTGCTGGAAACAAATACAAATCAATGGGAGGCCCTTGCGGAAAATTATATGCAACAGCCACTGCACTGTCGGGACCTTGAGGAGTATCAGCCAAATAAATAGCTGCCATGTTGGACTCTGTGACATCCCCTAACACAATATCTTTGATTCCATTGCCATCCAGATCAATCATCGCAATCGTGCCTCCAGTATGACGATTGGCACTTCTTGGATCGACGACATTGAGTGAGCAATTGAACTGATCCCCTATGAAAAGAGAAAAACTTTCTGGCGCCTCAGAAACCTTTCCAAAACATCGATTGGCGCAAATAAAATCAGGCTCTGAACAATTTCCATTTTCAACTTGAAGCGACTTGTAAAAGTACATACCTGTGCTAGACTCCGTGTTGGATATGATGTCCATATCGCCATCATCATCCAAATCCTCAATGGCCAACATATCAATGCTCATGGAATAAATAGGCGCTGTAAAAGGTCCTCCGCCCAAATCATAAGAAGACAGTAACATTTGGCCATTTTGAAAAGGTTCAAAAGATAAAGTACCTGAAAGTGACGTTGTATTTAAATACACTACAATTCCAGACTGAAAATTGGTGAAAATATCAGGCCATCCATCACAGTTAAAATCGCGAAGCACAGCCCAATTGCTCATCGAGGGAAAAGCACTTTGGTATTGCGGGGCATGGTACCAATACGATTGGCCTTGGATATCCGATGTCTGTAAAAATGTTAGCACACGATTAGCCTGTCGATCAAAAACAAACAAATCTTGAATACCATCTTGATTCAAATCAATATTAGAAAACTGAGGCGCATTCAACCCTCCTGCCCAACCATTGGAAATAAAGTAATCATCAATTTTGACGGGTATATTGTCATTTCGCTGCAACCACTGTGCATCCAAGGACAGGGAAATCGCAAAAAGGATAAAAACAAAGCCACAAATTCTCTTGTACATTCATCGAAATTAATGACATCTTTGCAAAAAAAGGAAGGCAATGGAAAATTTATGGATTGTTTTAACGCTTGTCGCATCAGCAGTAGGAATGACATGGTTTGTCAATAAAGAATGGAAACAAACCATCTTACGGAGAGAACGCATGGAAACGCAAAGAGAAAAGAATAAGCTTTTCATCCCCTTAAAACTATCTGCCATTGAGCGTTTGACCATCATGTTGGAAAGAACAAAGCCCACCCATCTCATATTAAGACAACCCGTCAATCAAATCTCAGCCACTCAACTTCAGCATGAGTTGATGAAAAATATCCGAGAAGAATATGATCACAACATGGGACTTCAAATCTATGTGCATGCTTCCACTTGGAAGAGCATTGATTTAGCCAAAGAAAGTACGATTGAATTGATTAAAGTGGCCTTTCAACACGTTGGTTTGGAAGCCAATGCCATGGAACTAAGCAGCACCATTTTCCAGCTTGAGGCTGAAACACAAAACAGTGTTATACAAATTGCTTTGGACAAATTGAAAGAAGAAACAGCTCAGCTATTGTAATTACGCGTTGCGCTGAATACAATTCAAATCTTCAAAAGCCAACTTTAATCGATTCACAAAGGTTTTCTCTCCCTCTCTCAACCAAACGCGGGGATCATAAAATTTCTTGTTCGGTTTATCCGCTCCTTCAGGATTGCCAATTTGCGCTTTCAGATATTCTGACTTATTGCCCATGTAATCGCGAATTCCTTCTGTATAGGCCCACTGCATATCTGTATCGATGTTCATCTTGATGGCACCGTAACTGATGGCCTCTCTTATCTCCTCTCGTGTGGATCCGCTTCCTCCGTGAAAAACAAAATGAATGGGTTTTTCAACGGTGTTGTATTTCTGCTGGATGAATTGCTGAGAGTTATTCAATATGATGGGTTGTAATTTGACATTACCGGGCTTGTACACACCATGAACATTTCCAAAAGCAGCCGCCACGGTAAAACGATGGCTTACTTTTTTCATGTGCTCGTATGCATAGGCCACTTCTTCTGGCTGGGTATACAACTTACTGCTATCCACGTCTGAGTTGTCTACTCCATCTTCCTCACCACCGGTAACACCCAATTCAATTTCCAAAGTAATGCCCATCTTATTCATGCGCTCAAAATATTGAACAGACAATTCAATGTTCTCTTCCAAAGACTCCTCTGAAAAATCCAACATATGGGACGAGAAAAGTGACTTCCCAGTTCTTTCAAAAAAAGACTCACCATGAGACAGCATACCATCCATCCAAGGCAATAGATTCTTGGCGCAATGATCGGTGTGAATAATAACAGGAACCTGATACAATGCGGCCAATTGATGAATGTGGTGCGCTCCGCTAACGGATCCAGCAATAGCGGCTTGTTGATCTGCGTTGGACAATCCTTTGCCCGCGTAGAATGCGCCACCTCCATTGCTGAACTGGAGAATAACAGGAGAGTTCACTTCTCTTGCAGTTTCCAAAACAGCATTCACACTGTTGGTCCCGATGACATTTACGGCAGGGATGGCATATCCTCTGTCCTTGGCATCATTTAATAGTTCGGTGACTTGATCTCCGGTAAGTACTCCTGGTTGAAAGCGCATTTTGTTGGGGTTTAGAACAACAAAAATAAGCAAAGCGCCTATTGAGACAAAAGTTGAATGGCCTTATTTCTATTCCGTTCAATTAAAAATAGCCCCGACAATTCCATTCTGTGGTCCCAATCATAGATACTGCCTTTGATGATGTTCAACAATGACAATTTATCATCCTCCAATTCAATATCTGTAAAAATCATCATCCATTGTTCTACAGTACAACAAGCCCCCTTTGATAACATCGAAATGATTTTAAGTTTCTGAGTAGTCATTGTAGCAGATTGTACTTCCTTCAAAAAAACGCCCCATTGATCTGCGTCCATGGGAGCTTGACAATTTTTCAATCCATGGTATACAGGATCTAAAGAAACTACCGCGGATGAATCCCATTCATTGGGTTGCCATGTATTCTCCCCAACCACCTGCCATTTCCATACATTCTTGATTTGTTGAAGTTCAAAATCTTGTGAAAAGCCATTTTTATAGACCAAACTTTGCGCCACGGAATCTCCATTGGACAGGAGCGTAACAAGCTGAAACTTCTTTTCTTTGGTTTCCCAATCAAAACCCAATCGATGTACCGGATAGATATTCATGGGATGTCCATTGACTTTTAAGACAAAAGCATTGGAGGCTTTAAAATCCAACCTCATTTGGGACTGGACAGTTAAAGAAATGAACAAAGTATAAACAAAAACAACCCAACTTCTCATACCCCTTCAATCCAATTGATATCTTTTTTTAATAATTCTTGTGTTCGCCACTCATCGCTATTTTCTTCCGGTACAAAATTGTATTTCCATGAGGCATGTTCCGGTAAACTCATGAGAATGGACTCTATCCGTCCTTTGGTTTCTAAACCAAAACGGGTGCCTCTGTCATACACCAAATTAAACTCTACATACCTACCACGGCGTACCAATTGCCATTCCTTCTGTTGGGAAGAATATTCTTGTGCTTTGTACTTGGCCATCAGTGGCACATACACTTGCACAAAAGTTTGAGTGAGGTCCAATGCGTAATTCATCAACTCATCGTGGCTAAATTTCCCATCGGATGGTTTTATATAATCATAGAAGATTCCGCCCACACCCCTTGTTTCATTTCGGTGTTGATTAAAAAAATAATCATCTGCCCATTTTTTCTGAGTAGAATAAAATGAAGCGTCGTATTTATCGCAAACCTTTTTCAGTGTCGAATGAAAAACACTGGCATCTTCTTTAACCACATAGATGGGTGTAAGATCAATACCTCCACCAAACCAAGCATCTCCACCATTGGTTTCAAAGTAACGCACATTCATGTGAATGATGGGAATTAGTGGTGAATGAGGATGCAAAACAATTGAGATACCGGTTGCAAAAAAATGAGTTGCTTGTGGCGCCACATGATTTTTCATAAAAACAGGAATCTCACCTTCCACCGCACTAAAGTTCACACCACCCTTTTCCAGCACATTTCCCTGTTGAATAACACGTGTAATACCACCTCCCCCAGAGGCATGAGACCATTCTTCCCAACCAAAATGCCCCTTACCATCTTCCGCTTCCAAAGCTGCGCAAATTCGAGCCTGCGCCTCTTGAAAGGCCCCCTTTATTTTGTCTTTAAACACCATACTACTTAACTCTGATCACCACACCTTGATGAGATTCCATAATCACAACACCAACATTCTCAAATCCGTTGCCTCTTCCCACTTGAACCAAATCGATATTGCAAAACAAACCGTTCATCAACATTTCATGCGAAAGCAAATCCATCATACCCAATGATTGTTGCTGCACAAAGGATTTTAAGATGTCATGTCCACAAAAAGAATAATCCGTTGGATGGGTAAAGTATGAACGGTGGTATTTTTTAATCCAATCATTGACTTCAGGGTCATCAGATTCAGATTGTGCTGATTTGGTGAAAGTGAATTTAAGCTTATTCTTAACCTCACCTTCCGCATCACCTTCCGATAAATGATCCACCCAATCCGACATGCCCAACAACCATGTTCTTTGCAACAAGTGACTCTTACTATTGAATTTTCTGGCTAACTCAGGTGACTGTGAAGGAATAACAACCACCATTGAATCCATCTGACCAGCTCGAGCTGTAAACAACGAATCCAAATTATTCGAAACCTTTAAATTTTTCAATCCAGATTTCAAATAACGCGCCTTGAAAGCTTCCGACCGTTTTTTTTCAGCCTCTGTTTTTCCGGCATACAAGAAAACAGGCACTTTATCCGACTTCTTTTCCAAAACATATCGTGCCGTGGCTCCCCATTGAGATACATCACTTGGGAATGCCTTTATGATTCGTTCATTCCCCATTAAAATCTTGTTGCTAATGGGCACTGGGCAAACAACCCATACATTTCTTTTTTTGGCCCAAGGGGCCAACGCCTCAAGAGACTCTTTAAACAATGGCCCTATGATTAAATCCGCATCGTTTAGTCGAGAACCTTGGGTCCATTGCTTAATCAACTCTACGTTGTCATAAAAATCAATTAACTCTATCTCCACCCGCATTCCAAACTTCTCCATTTCAGTCTCTGTCAATAGCATTCCTCTATAGAGCTCCAATGCTGTTTGACGAATTACCTTTTGTCTCTGTGTAATGGTAGAATCAGGGACCCCTGAAAGAAATGGCAAAAGCAGATATACTTTATAAGATTCGCCGGAAGTTTTAGGTGCAACTTGAAAATCATGGGATGCTGGAGCTTTGGAGGAAATCCTCACTTTTTGATTAATGGCTATTCCATTTTGGGCTTCAGGATTAAGTGCATAAAAGTCATCTAGCTTCAATTTGTACTTTTGAGATATACTGAAAGCCGTCTCACCAGGTTGCACCAAATGATAACCTGAGGCAACATTTAAATTGGCGTTGGTTTTATCAGGAACAGTCAATTGATCAGATGGATTGGGCATTCCACTTCCACCTTTTCTTATTTTCAACGTTTGCCCCAATTGTATCCCTTCAGCAGAGAGATCATTAATTTTCTGAATTTCCTTTATGCCAACATTGTACAATTTGGATATGCCATACAAAGTTTGACCTGGCTCAACTTTGTGCATGTAGTAATCCACTCCATCTATTTTTTGAACAGGTGCGGTGATTTGCGACCATGTCATTTGGGAACAAAAAATAAATATGATGATTAGATACCTCATGCCGTAAAAGTAAACATTATTTAAAGCAAATACTATTCCCATTCAATGGTTGCCGGCGGCTTAGAACTGATGTCATACACCACGCGATTGATACCCTTTACTTGGTTTATAATGTCATTGCTCACTTTAGCCAAAAGGGCGTAAGGAAGGTCTACCCAATCCGCTGTCATGCCATCTGTACTTGATACAGCGCGCAAAGCCACAGCCTGCTCATATGTTCTCTCATCTCCCATAACCCCAACACTTTTCACGGGTAACAAAATCACACCCGCTTGCCACACGCGATCATACCAACCTTCAGCCTTCAGAGCATTGATGAAAATAGCATCCGCCTGTTGCAATAAATTCACTTTTTCTGGAGTAATGTCGCCCAAAATTCTAATGCCCAAACCAGGACCAGGGAAAGGATGACGTGCCAATAAATGGGATGCAATACCCAAACTAGCACCTACGCGTCTTACCTCATCTTTAAACAATGAGCGCAGAGGCTCTACCACTTTCAACTTCATGTAGTCAGGCAGACCACCAACATTGTGATGACTCTTAATGGTCTGGGAAGGACCTCCCGATGCACTCACACTTTCAATCACATCAGGATAAATGGTACCCTGTCCCAACCACTGCGCATTCTCCACTTTTTTGGATTCCTCATCAAAAACATCAATAAATGTTTTACCAATCGCTTTGCGCTTTGCTTCTGGATCATCTAATCCCTTTAATGCAGTGTAAAATAAATCTGAAGCTCTAACGCCTTTGATGTTGAGTCCCATGTGCTCATAATCCGATAACACTTGATCAAACTCATCCTTGCGCAACAATCCGTTGTCTACAAAAATGCAGTGCAATCGATCTCCAATGGCCTTGTGCAAAATCACCGCAGCCACGGTAGAATCAACACCACCGCTCAAACCAAGGATAACATGATCTTCTCCCAATTTATTTTTTAATTCAGCAATGGTTTCATCTACAAAAACCGCGGGAGTCCAATCACCAGTGCAACCGCAGACACCCATGACAAAGTTTTTTAGCAATTGCATGCCCTCTGTACTATGGTATACCTCAGGATGAAATTGAACACCAAAATGCGATTTGCCTTTGATCTGGTAACCCGCAAATGCTACATCTGCCGTACTGCAAATGACCTCTGCTGTTGATCCCGCTGACTCAATGGTATCCCCATGAGACATCCATACTTGACTATTCATCGAGACACCTCTCAACAATACATTTCCTGCATCCACATGATTCAACAATGCTCTTCCATACTCACGATGGGTTGAACGCACCACTGAACCTTGATTTTGAATGGCCATCAATTGTGCTCCGTAACAAATTCCCAATACGGGAAAACGATTGTAGATATCTGTCAAATCGGGCATTGGCGCGCCTTCTTGATGAACAGAAAACGGACTACCTGAAAGTATAACCCCGTGCACGTGTTCAGAAATAACAGGAATTTTGTTCCAAGGATGAATTTCACAATACACATTCAATTCGCGCAATCGACGCGCAATCAATTGGGTAACCTGAGACCCGAAATCAAGAATTAAAATTTGTTGATGCATGTGCAAAGGTAGTTGTTAAGCACAATACCTTAGCAAGATGGACATTGATAAATTTCTTCATTTAAAAATCGTTTTGGCCTCTCAATCACCCCGAAGAAGAGAGTTGCTGCAATCTATGGGATTATCTTTTCAGTCTATCGGTTTGGATATCAATGAAGATTTTCCTGACCACCTTAAGGAGCATGAAATCCCGGTATTCCTCTCAGAGAAAAAAGCAGCTGCCTTGAAGGACACCTATGACAATGATACCATTATCATTACTGCGGACACCATTGTGTGGCACGGCGATACGGCGTTGAATAAGCCATTGAATAGTGATGATGCCAAACGCATGTTAAAACAATTAAATGGAAAATGGCATACGGTTTACACTGGGGTAACCGTAGTCAAAGGAACAGCGAATATTACACGATGGGACAGCACCAAAGTCAAATTTGCGAAAATGGAAGAGCAATGGATTGATCATTATATTCAACGCTATCAACCCATGGATAAGGCGGGAAGCTACGGTGCGCAAGACTTTTGGGGATTGGTTTCCATCGAAGCTCTTCAAGGATCATATTACAATGTTATGGGTTTACCTACCCATTTGGTCTTTCAAATGCTCAACGACATTGCGCAAAAAGAAGAATAAAACCAATGGTGGCACCAATCATCCATATTTTCATCAAGCGTGCTATGCGCTTGTAATCCTCTGGGTTCTTGGCTATCCACACAGGAAACCACCCGACTAAGCCCGGCAATAACATCAGTAACATAGACCACCTATTGCTTTCTTCTAAAATAAACTGATGACATAACCAAACACATATCAATAAAAAGATCCAAGACCATTTTACCAATTCTACCGCTTTGGACACTCCCATGATTAAAGCTATGCTTTTGTATTGTCCCACCCTATCTCCTTTAACATCCTGAATATCCTTTATCACTTCTCGCATCCAATTAGAACAAAATGAAAAAAACACCATCGCCCAAATTAATCGTTCATTCGTGGCGTTGATACAATCCATCAAAGCCCACCATGGGATAATGGCCACTACACCGGCAACCAAAACATTACCCATTAGCATAGTGCGTTTGAAAAAAGGGGTATAGAGCAGTAATAAAATGGTCAAAACCAAAGTTGCAATCCAATAAAAATGATGTTGAAAATGATGACTGATAAAAACCGAGATAATCAGGGCCAGTGAACTGAGCAGGGTATGCATCAAGATGGCTCTTTTGCCCGTAATGTGCGTACCCACCCATTGTTCATCCGGCTTATTGATGGCATCAGCTTTTTGGTCAAAATAATCGTTGATAACATAGCCTGCTGCTGCAATGATGATCAAATTCAGGGCTTTAAGAACAATAAAAAAAAATGCTGCCCACCCCACTCCAACGGTCAACAGCGTTAGTAATGGCAAAACCAAAACGGTAAGACCTATGATTATCAAATTAATAGGACGCAGTATTCGTAAATAATTCAACATGTTAATGAATTCATCAACAAATTAAACTCAAAATTGGTTGTTCGCCTTACTTTTGCATCGCGAAAAAATTGTGGGCATGGAAGAAATGGCAACCAAAAAAATATTGATTCTCGGTAAACACCAATACATGGTGGATAATATTCAATCAATTTTGGAGAAGGGCGGTTTTTCAGTGGTAGGCTATGCCTCGGTAGAACAAGTACTTGAAGAATATCAATCCGAAGTATTAGACATGATTGTTTTTACCGGAGCTGTTAACCCATCTGATGAAAGTGAATTGATCCATTGGAAAAACGAAAAATTTCCTGATGCAATGATCTTTGAGCACCATGGTGGTCCAGCTACAGTTCTAGAAGAGGTTCAAGCCAAATTCTCAGCTTAATTTACTTTTTGAGGAAATCACTTCTGCTTTTCCCTCCCGCCATATGGCGTAAGTAAAACCAGGGTGGACGCTGTAAGCTCCTATTTCTCCTTGTGTATTGCAGGCCAAGAAACAAGCTTGATAATCCGCCACTTTTAAAATAGACTGATTGATTTTAACCAATCTCTCGATGGCCTCCTCACAAGCGGCTTGGGGATGCATACCTTGGCGCATTAACTCCACAATTAAAAAAGAAGAGCATGAACGCAAAATGGTTTCTCCTAACCCAGTTGCTGTTGCTGCACCTACTTCATTGTCAACATACAAACCAGAACCAATGATGGGGGAATCTCCTACCCTTCCACGCATCTTAAATGCCAGACCACTGGTCGTGCAAGCGCCTCCCAAATCTCCATCACCATCCATGGCCAATATACCAATGGTATCGTGATTTTCAATGTTGATGATGGGTTTATATTCACTTTTCACCAGCCATTCCTTCCAAGCCTTAACCGCTTCTGGGTTCTTGTACGTATCCCTTTCAAATCCATTGCTCAATGCAAATTGTTGAGCTCCTTCTCCAACCAACACAACATGGGGTGTCTTCTCCATGATGGCCCGTGCAACAGAAACAGGATGTTTGATTTGTTCTAAAAAACAAACTGATCCCGCCTTGCCCTCATGGTTCATGATACAAGCATCCAAGGTTGTGTGGCCTTCTCTGTCAGGAAATCCTCCTAAACCAATGGACAACTCATTTAAATCATCTTCCATTTTCCTCCCTGCAGCTTCAACCATGTCCACGGCCTTGCCACCTTTAGAGAAATTTTCAGCTGCAGCCTCGTTGGCTTTTAAACCAAAATTCCATGTACTGATGACCAATCCTTTTTTAAAACGCTCAACTCCAGATTTTGGCTTACGACGTTCACCGGTAAAACTCAAAAATGGAAGCGCTCCCAATACAGGAAGCGCTTTCAAAAAATTTCTTCTGGTCTTCATTAATGTACGCAAAGTTGAAGGGTCTGAATGCCGTATGCATGCTTCATTTGAACCATGTACATGCCTGCTGGCATTTGATCAGCATTAAAAAAAACTTGCTTTTCACCGATGGGTGCAACGCCATTGAAAAGATTCATCACCACTCTTCCTGTCATATCCAACAAATCAACATGGTAATGGCTCGCAAATGGGGCATTCCAGCGCAAGCAAGTGATGGCTGAAGCTGGATTGGGAAACAATTTGGTCTCAATCACCGGCATGATGTCCGTGACTGCGTTCACTCCTACTACATTAAAATCCCAATATCCCGCTGGAGCGGTGATAGGGCGCACTTGGACTTTGCCTGAAACAGATTCTCCTTGTACATAATACTGCACTGTTGTTCCAATTGACTGCGCCGGAATGGATGCCTGCCAATTTCCGTCGCCGATATTAACCATATTTACCTCATTGTAAGTTGTATTACCTAACAACCTCCAATACAACTTGGCACTGGCTATACCTGAACGATGCGCCAAATAAGCAGTGACCACATAGGGATCTTGATCGTTGTCCGTGTCGGTAAGAGATTGATGCGTAATCAACATGGGATCTTCTACACCCACACTATGTGTAATGCAATGAATGGCTCCGCTTTGACTGATAATATTAGAAGTATTGTTGTCGCAATCAATACCGACAATATTGTAACCCGGCATGGCCTCTTCCCAAATGCGCAAAGCCGTTGTATCCACTTGTTCACGATACGTGGGTAAGATAATAGTCTTGTTCACAAAAACGGCATTGGTAAAGGTTCTGTAGGATGATCCCGTGCTGGGCCAGCCACCTGTGGCTGAGCTAGGCATAGGGATGCGAACAATGTGGTAAGGCGTTCCCCATACCGAGTTATAATTGCTCAATACATATTCTATGTTGGCATTGATTTGCGGTCCATCTGAAACACCATCTGGATATTCACCTACCAACAACGTCTCTTCATCCAGCAACTTCATATGCATATCAATGTGATGAATGCCATCGTAAGGCAAAGTGTTCATTTTAATGTAACGATCAATACCCAAATAATCCTCAACAATTCCATCTATTTGACTCTCTGTTTTAGCAGAAACTCCATAAGGATTTCCAGCTATGTTTTCCTCTAAAATCAATTCAGAAGCAAAGGCAGTTCCTAACCCATCAACCATCCAATTGCCTCCTGTATTCACCAAATCATTGGGGGCAACTGTCATGGTGTGCAAAGGAATTCCCAACTCGTTGGCAATGCATTCTGGAGAAGCATCATCATTGGGTCTTGTTGGACGATTATAAATCCAATCCACCAAAACCAAACTATCTACCTCGTTTTTATACACCGTATTTCCAGCGTAATCGCGCATCCAAATCGAATCAAAATTGCATTGTAGAATAGTCACATTGTTCAAGTCTGTTAATGCAGTACCGCCCTGTGTCGACAACAAATAATCTTGAGTGGCTTGAACATCCTCTGAAAGAATGATCACGCGCGTTTCCAACTTAGCGGCAGCCACAATGGCTTTTAGAATATTGGTATAGCCTGTCCAAGCAATGGTCAAACATTGAATCTCTTCCCACTCCGCAGCGCTTCGGACATAACTTCCCACGGGAGGAGTGGTGATTCCATTGGGCAAAACAACAGGATTCACTTCTCCGTTCTTAACCATTTGCCATTCCAAATCTGTAAAGCCATTTGGTAGTTGTTGCGCAAAAATGGTTTGAGACAATCCCAACATCATAAAACAAACGGACAAATAAAATTTCTTCATATTAAAAAATACTTTCAGTAAATATAATCCAAAGTGTTTTGTACAAAGGGTTCAATGTACAGGCTATCAAAATATTGCAAAGGACCAGAGGGTCCATTGGAGTTGATCTGATACTTCAAGTACCTACCGCCTGGAGCGTAACAAGTCTTGCTCAGCTCCTCCAATCCGTCGACATGAAAAGTACCCATGTCATCACAATTGCATTGTGGATGGCTCGAAAATACCGCCAAATCAATGGTTGCGGCGGGATCAGTTGTCTTTAAATACACCAAAACAGAGGACATCGGTGTCAGCACAGTTTGCTTCTGAAGGACCTCGCCAACGGAGAACTCATCAGGGTTGATGGTAAGAATTTCAGTAAAATATTGTGGACGGACAACTTCCAATTGCAATGCGGCATAACTGTCTCGTTCAAAATGCATTTGAGCATTTCCCGATCCGTCTGTGGTAGCAGAAGTGATGTCGGTCCAAACATCACTGTAAACCCCAGAGGTCAATTTTTTTCCTTGCAACTTGACAGAGACTAGTGAAAGATTGGTCATCCCCAGATCCTCCTTGACATTCAATTTCAACTCCCAGTGATTATCCTTTTCCTTACATGAGAATAAGGCCATACAAACAACCAAGATCACTAGCAATTTTTTCATTTCACTTTGGTTTTAAAATGATCATAAAAACTCAACACCCGGTGCACAAAATGGTAGGTCTCATGG
>CAYQUT010000035.1:0-23033 GCA_964420985.1 uncultured Chryseobacterium sp. | reverse complement strand
ACTTTGGTCAGACTTTGGCTGGCGGAGTTTACATGGTTGAGATGACTCAAAACGGACAATTGAGCACCATGAGAATGGTGGTTAACCGATAAGATCATTCTAAATCCCACATCAAAAGGGGCGCCCTGCGGGCGCCCCTTTTTGTTGCCCATTCGTTGACATTTATCACAAAAAAAAAGGAGAGCCATGCTCTCCTTTCGTTTCAACATTTATTCAATTACTTGAAAGCGTCAAATCCTGTCACATCCATTCCTGTAATCAACAAGTGAATGTCATGAGTCCCCTCATAAGTGATAACAGATTCTAAATTCATGCTGTGGCGCATCAATGGATACTCATTGGTGATACCCATTCCTCCTAACATTTGACGTGCTTCACGCGCAATGTTGATGGCCATATCTACATTGTTTCTTTTGGCCATGGAAATCTGAGCTGAAGTTGCTTTGCCTTCATTGCGCAACTGTCCCAAACGGAAAGTCAACAATTGTGCTTTGGTAATCTCTGTGATCATCTCTGCTAATTTTTTCTGCTGCAATTGGAATGCTCCGATGGGTTTTCCAAATTGAATGCGCTCTTTTGAATAGCGCAATGCCGTATCATAACAATCCAAAGCTGCACCTATAGCACCCCATGCAATTCCAAAACGAGCTGAATCCAAGCAGCTCAATGGGGCTCCTAAACCACTACGACCTGGTAACAAATTTTCCTTTGGAACTTTAACGTTATCAAAAATCAATTCACCAGTATCAGAAGCGCGTAAGCTCCACTTACCATGCATGGTAGGAGTGGAAAAACCCTCCATTCCGCGTTCCACAATTAATCCATGGATACGACCTTCTTCATTCTTGGCCCAAACCACCGCCAATTGCGCAAAAGGGGCATTGGAAATCCACATCTTGGCACCATTCAACAAGTAATGGTCGCCCATGTCTTTGAAGTTGGTCACCATCCCCCCGGGATTAGAACCGTGATCAGGCTCCGTCAAACCGAAACACCCCATCCATTCACCTGAAGCCAACTTGGGTAGGAATTTCTGACGTTGTTCTTCGGATCCATATTTATAAATGGGATACATCACCAATGACGACTGAACAGAAGCAGTAGATCTTAATCCACTATCACATCTTTCCAACTCTTGCATGATGATTCCATAAGAAATTTGATCTAGACCAGCGCCTCCGTATTCCTCTGGAATGTATGGACCAAATGCACCTATTGAAGCCAATCCTGGCAACAAGTGTTTCGGAAATTGGCATTTCTCTGCAGCCTCTTCGATAATCGGAGAAACTTCTTTCTTAACCCATGCGCGTGCCGCGTCACGAACCAACTTGTGTTCATCTGTCAACAACTCATCCATCATGTAGTAGTCGTGACCTTGGTATAAATCTGTTCTCATTGCATTGATGATTAGGCGACAAATATAAGCATCCACTGCTTTAACTATCTTTGATAAAAAACAGAAACATGAACTTTTCTCCGTTGAAACTTTCTCAGCTCAAATGGTCCATTTTGACCACCGCCCATCGATTCCCAATCGTCATTTTATTGATGTTCATTGCCACGACCTGTGCGCTTTGGAATCTATTGATCATTGATATTAACGGACCAAATGATGACATGAGTTTTGAAGGATTCCGATGGGCCATGATCATTGGAAGTGGATTGCCATTGTACATTGGATATTTCATTTGGCACGAAAATCAGCAGTGGAGCATGCGCATACCCAGAGCATTACTTTTTGCCGGAATTATTGCCATTCATGTTTATTTAGGTATGCACATTCTTTCTTTCGACCCCGACAGCAACAGCAGACAGGAACCTTTTTGGATTGTTTCATGGCTCATCATCATTCACCTTATCCCTGCTATTTTACCCTTTTGGAATGCCCGAAAAAAAGAAGACTTTTGGTCGTTCAATTATTGGATGCTCAAAAACTTTTTGGCCAGCTCTTTTTACATCGCCTTAATATATGCAGGAATAGCACTGGCATTGAGCGCGACGCAACTATTGATTTTCGCTGAGCTCAGTCCCAAGTTCTATCTTTTGTTTTTCTTTTTACTCGTTGGTGTGTTTCACCCCATTTTCTTTCTCTCCTCCTCCCCTTCTGAGCCGGAGACCATTAATAGCGAAGGGACATTGCTCACCTTGCAACGAATACAACAATGGATTTTATCACCCCTGGTCATTGTCTATTTGAGCATCTTATACTTGTATCTAGGGAAAATCGTTGTTACTGCCACCCTTCCCAAAGGATGGGTGAGTATTTGGATTTTATTGTTCTGTTGTATTGGCGTTTTGAATTGGCTTTTAGGTCAATATTTTAAATCAGAAAAATCTTCAAGATGGACCATCACCTCCAATGCATTTTTCTGGTACATCATTCCGCTGATTGTTTTGCTTTGGATTGCGATTGGATACAGACTAATTGAATATGGGCTGACCGAAACCCGAGCCATCGTGGTTTACTTGGCTCTGTTTCTGAGTTTGATTACTGTTTATTTCGGTTTTTTCCCAAAAACAAAGTTGATGGCGTTACCCCTTACCTTGCTCATCATTGCCTTGCTCTTTGAGCACGGAGGTCCCATCTCCGCGCGCAGTTTATCCTTTCAATCACAATTGAATCAATGGAATAAAATAAAAAATCAACCTACAGTTTATACCGCCAGCCAAGCAAGAGATGTCTTAAGCTATCTATCTCGGAATCACCCAGAACATGCTGACCAATTTTGTATTGAATGTCAACCTGAAAATTTAACCATTGACGTTGTTGATGATTACTATTGGGCCAATGAACAATTGAATGCAGGAAAATATGCTTTTCAAGCAGATACCAATGATACTGAAGTGAGTCGAATTGTTCAATTCGAAAACCATCAATCGATAAACTTGAGTGGTTTTGAAGAAATGATTGAAATTACCACCCAAGAAAGAGACACGGAATTCTCAAATGGGATTCAAGCAAAAATCAATACAGAAAATGTAGATGACCCGAATCACCAAAATGAAAGCATGCAAATTCAATTGCGCCGAAAAGATAAGGTTGTTCATACAGCCTTTATCGGAGAAATAAAAACCAAAGCCCAACAATCCAGCAAAGTCCAAGGTTATTCAGGTGAGGTCATTCAAGAGCAATTCAGTATAGACTTTTGGCACAACTTGGATCAATACCGTTTCATTGTTTCTGAAATGAATTATGATACGGAAACCAGAGATCTTTATTACATCAAAGGTCATTTGCTTTATAAATCAAAACGATAAAAAAGGATAATCAGGATTGAATAATTGGAATGTGTCGCTGAATAGCGACCTCAATATTTGTAATTTTGCTTCACTAAATAGTTGAGATGAAATACGCAAAGTGGATTGGTGGCGGATTGGGTTGGGCGCTGGGTGGCCCAATAGGAGGCATTTTAGGATTTGCCTTTGGGGCCATGGTGGATGACAAATCATTGAGCACGCAAGAACAGACTCGTCAAGGACAACGACAATACAATCCGCGCAACGATTATCAATCCTATCAGTCCCAACGACACAGAACCAGACCGGGTGACTTTACCTCTGCCCTGCTTGTCCTGTCCGCAGCAGTAATGAAAGCGGATGGGAAACACATGAAAAGTGAGTTGGATTATATCCGTGCAACTTTTAAAAGTCAATTTGGCGAAGCCGTCGCTGCAGAGCAAATTGGAATATTGAAAGAACTTTTGAATAAAGAAATTCCGGTGCGCGATGTGTGTGAGCAGATTAAATATTACATGGAACACGCCATGCGTCTTCAGCTCATCCATTATTTGTATGGTATTGCGAAAGCGGATGGAAATGTTGATGCACGTGAAGCCGAGTTAGTTGATCGTATTGCCTACTACCTCGGGGTATCAGATAGTGATCGGTCCTCCATCAAAGCCATGTTCTACGAGTCATCTGACCGTTCCTACACCATTTTGGAAATTAGCAAATCTGCCACTGATGATGAGGTGAAAAAAGCTTTCAGGAAGATGGCCATGAAATATCATCCCGATAAAGTGCGCGATTTGGGAGAATCTCATCAAAAGGCCGCACAAGATAAATTTATCGAGGTGCAAAAAGCTTACGAAAAAATCTGCAAGGAACGCGGCATCAAGTAAAGCCTTTAATTCCTTATCTTCGGGGGTTGATATGAAAAATATAACCCTATTCCTTTCCGTTGTTTTGTTGTTGATTTCTTCAATGGCGAAATCTCAGGATTATTTCCTCAATGGCAATGCCATCGCCACTGGCAATAATTGCTACCAATTGACGGACATATGGAACAACCAAAACGGGACGGTTTGGTATGCCGATCTTATCAACTTGGTTGAAGATTTTGATATCACTTTCTACATGAATTTGGGCAATCAAGATGCCAATGGAGCGGATGGAATTTGTTTTGTATTGCAAAATCTTGGAAACGACGCTTTAGGAACCAGTGGCGGTGGATTGGGTTATCAAACATTTACCACCTCACTCGGAATTGAATTCGATACTTGGCAAAATACTGAATCTGGTGATCCGAGTTACGATCACATCGCCATCGAAAAAAATGGGGACATCAACCACAATACAGGCAATAATCTATCAGGTCCTGTTCAAATGAGCGCCTTCAATGCCAACACAGAAGATGGACAAAACCACGTGGTGCAAATCAAATGGGATGCCTCAGCGCAATTGATTCAGGTGTATTACGATTGCATTTTTAGAACCCAAGCAACAATAGACATTGCCAATGAAATTTTCAATGGTCAATCTTATGTCTATTGGGGATTTACCGCTGCTACTGGAGGAGCTACCAATGTTCAAACCGTTTGCTTGGAACCCAATATTTTTGCCTCTGCCTCTCAACTCCAAGCATGTCCAGGTACCACCATTCAACTCAATGCCGGTCCATCCATCTTAGGGGATTATGTATGGACACCTTCCACTGGATTAACAGATCCAAGCATCGCCAATCCAGTAGCCAATCCTAGCATTACTACTACTTATACTGTTGATTTTACGAACCTTTGCGGATTGCCCCAAAGCAGCAGCGTTACCGTGACGATTGAAGACCTTGAGATCACTACTCCCCCGGTTGCCATACTACAATGTTCTGATACCCTAGCTACGGTCAACACCTCATCCAATTTCATCGGATTGAGCTACCATTGGTTCACTGACAATGGCCAAATTTTAGGAAGCGACACCTTATCAACGCTCAATACCTCTACTGCAGGTACCTATTACATCGCGGCAGATTATGACAATCAATGTTTCGATACGGCCACTGTGGTCATCAACGCAGACTACAGTGACTTCTCGCTGTTTGTGAATTACGACTCATTGATTACCTGTGCAGACAATGCCCTTACCCTAGCAGCAACTACCAACAGTCCTGGTACTATTTATATTTGGACCACCAACGGTGGGAACATCACTTCTGCACCCAATCAACCCAATGTCAATGTCAATGCGGGAGGTTCCTATACGGTCAACGCTTATTTCTCAGAAGAATGTCAAGACGCATTCACTTTAACAGTGGATGTCAATCAAACTGTTCCCACCACCACACCCTCCACCATCACTGAAATCAATTGCTTTTCCCCTTCTATCAATCTCAGTGTTGATGTAGACTTAAATAACAACAGCTACGATTGGTCAGGACCAAATGGTCAAAACATCAATGTTCCACTCAGCCAGGACAATGTCAACATTAATCAAGCTGGTGTCTATCAGGTGGAAGTCACCAATAACCTGAATGGATGCAGCAGCATTGAAAGTTTTGATGTAACCATTGACACCATTTCCCCCATTATTTCTTGGTTCGATGCGGATACCATCAGTTGTCTGAATCCTGTTGTTGTATTGGATAACTACACTGTAAACCTGACCAATTGGGATGCCCAATGGACCACCATCTTAGGAAGTATTCAGCAAGATATGTCCAACGACACCTACCCCAATGTCTTGTCTGAAGGAGATTATTATGTGGTCGTGACCAATCCAGACAATGGTTGTCAGTCCAACGGTTTTACGAATGTGCCCGCTAACAACAACATTGATTTTGACCCTACCCTTCTGTCATTTCCCAATATCATCTCCATGAATGGAGATACATTGAATGCCGTTTGGAGACCATTTTTATTGGATCAACCTGATGAGGACACGCGTCAATATTTCAAAACCTATCAGCTCCATGTGTTCAACCGCTGGGGAAGTCACATCTTTGAAAGTACTCCTTCCACGCCTTATTGGAAACCCAACGACCAAAGTCAAGGCACCTACTATTATACTTTCGAATACGAGACCACCTGTGGAACGGGAAAGAAAGATGCCATTGGGGGTTCGGTGATGATTGCGAAATAGAGAAAAGGGGGAAAGCGGAAAGGGTGAAATGGAACGTGTTATTTGACGTTGAGCCCCGTAGGGGCGACATCTTAATAGAATGGAATATTAATCATTGCCGACCCGCGCCAGGGATGGGAGCGGCATCCTTTTGGGGAATGGAGCAAAGCGGAATGAACCAAAAGATACAGCGTACAGCCCGGTGAACGGTGGCGGAGCAAAGCGGAGCCAGCGGGCAGGCGCCATGATTAAAGGTATGAGAGGACAAGTGATGAGGCGATGAATTAGCGAGAGCGTGAAATGCGATTCGCTATGAGGGAATGACGAAACGAGAACTGATCGATTAGCTATGAACCGAACACTGCCAAAATTCCTTTTAAGGATTCACTTTCTCCAATTCCACTTTGGTCAATCCTTTGGATACAAAGTTCAATTGCTTGGCAGCCACCATGGACAAATCAATGACCCTTTTGGAGCGCATCGGCAATCGATCGTTGACTTTTACTACAACCGTACTGTCATTGCTCAAATTGGTTACTTTGATCATCGTTCCAAATGGCAATGTTTTGTGTGCGCAGGTGTACAAACTTTGACGAAAAACCTCACCACTACTCGTCTTACGTCCGTCAAACTTGTTGTGGTAAAAACTTGCCGTACCTGTTTCCTTCTGGCTCCAACCGCAAAAAGAGCATAGAGATAGTAGAATTGAAAAAATCCATTTATTCATCGTTTCCTATTTTTTGAAAAGATTTCACCCACTTCGCATTGTCTTTTACAGCAACCACTGAATACCATCCTGCAGAGAGTCCGTCCAATAACATGGTTGTTTTGTTTGAAGATGTTTCAATGACAACAGGACACTTTCTTCCCAATCCATCGACCAACATCCAATTCCATCCTGTTAAATCCTGAGACGAAGAAATGAATATTTGATGGGTTGCAGGATTGGGATACAAAGTCAAAGCCCATTTATCTTGCTCATCCATACCCACAGGGTTGACTATTTGAATATTGTCCACATAAATTTGATTGCCATAGCGCCCAATGTTCTCGAATGCCACAATCAACTCTTGTCCTTCATAATTGTTCAGCGCAATGTTCTCATTTCTCCATTCAGTGGCTGAGGGGATGAAAGCACTTGTATTATCGGGGGCTGTTGCCAATTCATCCCCTCCTTTCAAATACAGTGTCTCCCATGTTGCACCACAATCCGTTGATACAACTACAGCCAAAGTGTCTGAATACTGACCTCCATATTGTGCATAAGCCACATCAAAAGACAAGGATGCTGCGTTGCCATTGACCACAAATTTATCCAACCAAATCTGATCATGATCTCCTCCAGCATCTACCCAATAGTTGTCAAACTTCATGGAATAAGCGCCTGTACCGAACGAGCTGCATTGATTGCTAATGTTCCAATTGAAACCACCCCCTGTGGGATGCTTGTATTGCCAATTGGCAGGAATGGCACCACTTTCAAAATCCTCAGCTATCAATGGACTGGCTATTCCTTCTGTTGATGAGATATATTGTGTTTTGGTTTTGCTCAAGGACTGGCCATTGAAAGTCACCGTGAGACTAACACTGAATGATCCCGTTGTATTGTAAACCACCGTAGGATATTTGGCGGTACTTGTTGCTGGAGTGGCACCTTCAAAAGTCCACGCATAGGTTGCGCCATCGGGAACAACGGAGTGATCCACAAAATGGATGGACTCCCCTGGACAATAAAAACGTTCTTGCGCAGCTGCAAAGTCCACCATCATGGTTGTTGGTTCATACAACGGTGCTTCCCAAACGCCCAAGTTCCATGTCGCGAAACGAATTTTCTGATCTCTATAAAAAGGTACCAAACGCAAGGCCTCTCCACTCACCGGCAATCCATCACTGTACTCCACCCAATCATTCATGGTTGCATTTCGGTACAACACCCGCCCATTGGAAGTTCCAATGTACACTCCCCCATTGGTTCCCAGTGCATGTGCAATGGCCCATGGTTTGGCATTGCCCAATACGGAACCGGTGATATTGATCCAACTTTGCCCTCCGTCAATGCTTCGCCAAACCCGTTGACTGACGGATGCATTGGGATAAGTCACCCATAATTCTTGGTCCGTAGCTCCTACCGTAAAGCACATATTGTTTTGATTCAGTGGCTGATCAATCATGGTCCAATTGACACCTGAGTCTGAAGACTTCCAAAGCTTCATCGCGTTGATGACACGCTGCTGAACAAACAACACATTGGGCATGCTGTAGCATTGTTCCATCCACAATACTTTGCTGCCAACATCTGATCCAAATTCATGCAACACAGAAAATGAAGAGGCATTGTTGCTGACATACAATTTATTCTCATTGCCCAAATAGGCTTTATCGAAGTATTGATGAGAGAACATGATGCGAGATGACTCGTTGTTCCAATAACTTTCATTGGGTGAAATAGAGACTGAGAAATTGTTTGGAACCTCTTGAATCGATTCAGGCAAAACCTTACCCTGAATATCGCTGAAGTAAGTTTTGTTTTCATCGCTGTAATTGACATATCCCGTTGGGGCTTCTCCACCACCCAAAGACAAATAATTTCCTGGACCATAATTTTCGAGATAGCCCATGTTCCCGTTGTGGTAGCGACCACCCACCATGATGTCTTCATTCCAACCTTGGTCATAGCCCCAAAGGTTCACTGCGCGAATGCCTCGGTTTTTGGCTGTGAATGATTGCATAAAATCATTGCTGAAATGAATCCCGCCATCATTGGAACCCCAGATCTCCTCCGTTGTAGGGCTGGTTTTGTATATGCGATACTCTTGTTGGTCGACATGCAGATAAGGCAAACCACCGATATAACCGCCGACTCCTTGATACGTCGCGCCTGCATCCTCTGACTTCCACAAATTCAAACCGCCAATTAAAATCTTGTCCGCATCCAACTGTGAAGCAATGATGGTGGTGTTGTAGTGAATTTGGGTGTAGGTACCATCATCAGCAGAGAAGTTCATCAAATTGGGATGCGTATCGATGTTGTAGGGTGTCCCAATCAATCCATGTGGGTTGGACCATGTTTCGCCAGCATCATAGCTCACGTAAGTACCAATCCAACCGTTCAGTTCAACACCAGCATTGTACGTTCCGTAACCTGTGAGCAGGACGTAAATGCGATTGGGGTCGGCCTCCGTAACTGCCATGTGGCCGCCCAACAATTCAACATTGGTATAACCAGGATTTTCTTGAAACCATCCGTTGTCATACATGACAAAACTATTTCCGCCATCGGTGCTCTTGTAAAATTTGCTGATTCCAAGGGTCGGTTCATAATGCACCGTGTACACCACGTCAGGATTGAACGGTTGAAAATTCACGGTCATGCATTCGTTGGGCAATTTCTCTGTCCACGACAGACCCAAATCGATGGACTGATACAATCCTTGGTTGGTGGCAGCAAAGAGCATGTTGGGAATGGTAGGATGAAAAATGATTTCAGAAGCAGAGACATTCAACGATTGAAAACTGCTTTGGCCCGAAATGGACCATGACGTTCCGCCATCAATGGATTTCCAAATATCGTTGGCTCCGGAGAAGAAAACGATGTCGGGATTGGTAGGATGGATTTTAATCGCAGAGACGCTTCCAATGGCCATGTCGTGTGTCATGTGCGTCCAATGGTTACCACCATCGGTTGTCTTATAAACCCCTCCTGACTCAGTGCCACAAAATAAGATTTGACCATTCGACAACGACCGATCATGGCAATAGACATTGGCTTGTTCACTGATTTCCACTTCAGAACCATCGGCAGCGTAGTGCACCTCCGGACCGCAGTAGTTCCAAATAGCGCCACCACCGCCTCTGGGTGCAGCTGCTTGCATGACCACTTGACCATCTTCCAAATGATTCTTAATGGCATTTACCCAGCGCTTGTAGTATTGGGTATGCTCATTCTTAACAAATGTATTCACCGCATAGAACGCCTCGTACATTTCTTTGACCTTGGATACATTGGGATTATCCTTGTACATCTCGACGGCCCATGCAGGAATATGGGGATCATTTTGGTGGTTTTTGGGAAGGTGGTGGTGTTGGGCCAAAGTCAAAATTGACGTTAGCGTGCAAGCAATGGCAAGGAAAAATCTCATGTATCAAATATAATCATAACGAGATAGACATGGAATTTAAGGCAAAAACATAATCTACAATATCTTTAGCGCAATGGTACTATCATTTCATTTCTCATCACAAAACGAAAAACACTTCCAACGCCATCTCCACGGCAGCAAAATGGCTGGAGGGACTTTTCTGCCATTCATCGACAATCTATCTTCATTAATCGCATGCATTCCTTATTCTGTGCTTACCTTAAAAAAGGAGCAAGGGCGGATGCGCAGTTGTTTTGTCTTTAAGTACAAAGAAGAAATTGGAGAGTTGGGCATTATGAATCGAAATGAAATCAAAGCAACTGAAATCAAAACCGAGTTTCGTGACGGCCAAATTATTAGTTACATAGAACGCGATACACTTCCCAAAACCCGCCTATTCACCATTGTTGCGCAATGGCAAAAGGGGCAATGGCATATCATCACCGCCTATCCTGGAGGATACTCATTGCCTTTTCCGCGGAGGGGGATGGGGAGGGAACTTTATGATGCATCAAGAACGTATTGGCAAAATTACATTTTGGTGAAGAAGAAGGTTGGGTAATATTTGGAGGGTGTGTTATATTCGAAGAATGATTTCACTTCGAAGTATAAAAATCCAAAATTCTAAGCTCTTCCTTGTGTTCATTCTTTTCTCATGCTCACTCATCCCTCTGACCGAGGCACGAGCACAAATCCTCAACGTAGAAGACCCCACGCTTCCTCTTGATTCCATTAAAAAACACGACCTTAAATGGGCCCTTGGAATTTCAGGGAACATCTCCAAACAAAAAGATCTGATCTATGATGCCACCGTTTTAAATGAAGCCGTATACCACTACAACGATAAACACCAATGGCTGCTCAATGGGCAATACATTACCACTGGCACGCAGAATTTCTCCCTCATCAATAGCGGTTTTGCCTACCTGCGCTACACTCCCTATTTCCACAAAAGGACAACTGCCAATGTCTTTGTGCAATACCAAACCGACCTAAACAGAGGGTTGATTGAACGTCAATTGGAAGGATTCAATATCAGAATAAACGCCATCCAAAAATCAAATATTCAAATGCAATGCGCAACAGGCATCTTTTTAGAGCATGAGCGATGGAATGTAAGTGGGGATCAATTCAATAGTAGTGGTTCCAATTCCTACGACAAGGTAAAACTCAATCAAAACATCCGACTGTTTTGGCAAATCAGTCAGAAAGCTAAAATCACCTGGAATCAATTTTTTCAATTCCCGTTGAAATTTGATGGCGCTATGCCCATGCGATGGTCCAATCAGTTGAGCCTTTCATTGCCTCTCTCCAAACACATTGGCTTTCAATACAACATCAGTTCAATGTACGATACCCAACCCGTAATTGACATTCCCGAGTTTTATTTTAACTCCGCTTTGGGAATTTCTGTAAATTGGTAGAAGATGAAAGTAAAATATTACCTTTTCTTAGTGTTTGTAAATACCATCATGATTATGGACACGAAAAATATCCATGCCCAAGACTGCCTTTTCAAAAACCCCTTGTGCTTTTACAATTCAGATATATTGACCTATCTCCAAGTATTGCACAAAAACCAACAATATGAGCAAATGCTTCCTTATCTCTGAGGGCCTGTGATAGACAACCTGATCAAGCAACAAAAGATCAATAAGTTGGAGGATGCTCCATTCGGTTACCAAATGAAACGCGCTGGGGTCAAAGAGATTTCGAAATCAGAATGGAACCTGACCTACAGCAGAACCATCATGGGAACCCAAGAGCATTTCAAAATCCGTTGTCTTTTAAAGCAAGACAAGTGTTGTCTTTATTTGGATGAAAAGGCTTGGAAGGTGATTTTTAAATAGTGCCTATCTAATGGTCACCACTTCGGGATAAGGAATCAACATCTCACATACAGCCGCTACCTGATCTTTCATCATCATGGACAATCCAAAGATTAAAGCTGCACTGATGATGGCGGAAGCAATATTGTTCTTTCTGATTTCTTCCCATTCATTGACATGCGTCAATTGAAACAACACCAAAATCCCTCCTGCTATCACCAACATCGAAAATAAAATCCCGATAATCAAAAACATCATCACATAACCCAAGCTTGTGCTCACGGTTGAGAAACTGACTTCCGATTGATTGATGAATCGTATGGCATTCATCCCAGGACCGATGATAGAGCTTACCAACAAAGAGGTGGATAAAAGAATACCCGCTTGCAAAGTGGCAAATGCGGTGTTCACCTCTTCTAACTGGAATGACTTCCTCAGATAAAAGTTCAAAACCTTATAAACCATAAACAAGGCTACTACTCCCATGGTGAAGGCTATTGCCGCTTGCATTAAAATCACTGTATTCATCTTTTTATATTTTAATATAGTACTACGTTCCAATTGTTCATGTCCGTATGTTCCGGAGCAATCATTCCAATTCTAAATCCTTTTGCTGTTAGCTCTACGCCAAAGTGTCTTGCACCTTCTACTTTTTTATAATGAGATGCATTCACCGGCACAGCCACCCCTAAAATAGAATGTCCATACTCACGACTCACCCATACACTGGATTCTATTCCCAATCGCTTCAACAATGTATATCCCAACAGACTTCTTGTATCACAATCTCCTTTCAAATTGTGCGCAAACTCATAAGGCGACTGCACTCCACCTACTACTTCAGGCAAACATGGTCTTCCCTCGGCGTGATACTGAGCTACAAAACCTCCCTGCTGACTAGCCTCTTGACAACTTCCGTCATGTACCAAGTAATAAGGAATCTCCTGAATGAAAGTGGTTACCATTTCAGCAGTTTCAACAACATTCAACGATCTGGCCTTGCGCTCTTGATCAAAGTATCGGACAAGGCTATCCAATTTTCTTTGATCGTGGTTATAAAAGTCAAAATACAGGTCGTGCCAAAACTCCAATTCATTGCCTACTTGAACATTGGTCCAATGGGCATGCAATCGTCTGGAATCCTCAAATGCCAGCGTTCCTGTTGTATAGGCCGCTCGAAAATCTCTGGGTTGAAAGTCACTCCAATTTACTTGATGATCGACCAAATAATTCCAAGGTTGTGGTGCCAAGGTGTCTTGCTTGGGGTCCAATCGTTGATCTTCCAATTGCACATTGCCTTTCTTGGTTTTCAAAGGATCTTCCTGCAAACTGGACTTTAACCAACCTCCTAACATTTGAAGCAAACCAATCAACAATCCAATTATAAACAACCACCGCAGTGCCTTGAACAAACCTCCGATACATCCCATTGGGGCCATGCACCCCTTTCGCAAACAGCCTCCTGCTTGCGTTCCTAAACCACTCGCACCCGCCCCACTGACCAAATTGGGGATAGAAATGATTGGATTAGATGCAGTTGTAGCATCATCCAACACGGTGACAGGGGCAATGTTTACAGCTTTTTTCGTGGGAGCAATGATAGGCTTTGGTACTGAAGGCTTAGGAATGGAGAAGTAGATCTCGCCGTAAGCTACGCCTTTATGGGTTCCAAGGTGCATATCCCCTATTGATCGCACATTTCCTTTGCTCTTATCACGCTCACCGGCGTGATCTTTTAATACAACATGATGCAACTTCTTGGAATATGTTTTACCATCTGGTAATTCCAATAAAATCTCAACACCTCGTCCTAAAAACCCCTTGGGTTTTAATTCTTTCAAATACAAATAATCACCAACTTTCTCCTTTTCAAATGATCGATCAGACAGCTTTGAAACCTCAGAAATCTCCATCCATTCCCATTTCAGCTCAGAGAATTGATGTCCATGACCGCCTTGACTCCACTTCTTGGAGAAAACACCGCGGTAGATACCCTTGAAATGAAAAAACTCCTTACTCATTCACCTCAGTGCTTTTGGTTTCTGATGTATCCGTATTCGTCAAGCGCACTTCTACCCTTCTGTTCAAAGCTCTTCCCTCAACAGTATCGTTGGTGGTTCTGGGCTCAGATTCTCCTTTTCCCAATGCATCTACTCTTCCGTCTTGCACTCCGAAGTTTTGTAAAACCTGTTTCACTGTTTCCGCTCTCGCTTGGGACAAACTGAGATTGGCAGCAGCGTCACCCACATTGTCTGTATGTCCTATGATGGTGGCGTGCACATTGGGATGAGCCACCATATAATCAGCCAATTGCTGAATACTGCTGAATGAATAAGATAGCAATTTGGCGCTATTGGTATAGAACTGAACATTGGGCAATTCAATGGCCTCTGTTTTGGAAATGGTTGTGGTGTCCTTGAAGCGTTTAATGATATCCTCTTTGGATTTCTCATCCACATATACTGTATCGTGAATAACGCGAGGACCTTGTGACCTTTCCATCTGTTCGGAACAACTACGCAACAAGCTGAACAATAAAAGCAATAAACCGAGTAGTCCTAAAATACCACAACCTATTTTGCCACATCCACCATTCAAACATCCAGCACTGGCGCAACCCGCATTCATGCAACCACCTCCCGGAGCCATTAAAAGAGCAGGATTCCGCATCAAAGCTATTGGATTGCAACCACTGCGTTGGCTCAAACCGGCAATTGGTGCCATGCATCCTTTGCGGGCATTTAGCAACTGATCACGCTGCTCAATCTCCAGCAATTGCTTTGCCTTCTCTTCCTCTGTCCATTGCGGAACAGCACAAAATCCAGTACCCTGCAGGTGACCATGCCACAATCCATCTTTGAAAGCAATAAATTCAAAACCTTCATATCCATTGCCCGCAGCATTCGGTTTGAATTCTACATACAATTCTGAAGCAATCTCTCTGCTCGATGAATGTGTCCATTCCAACTCAATGGGATGGGTTTCTTCCAACAATACATGCGGCTCTATTTGCCAATTGGCCTCGCTGGAAACATGTCTGAGGTGTTGTTCTTTTTGCCAATCCATAGATGGCTGTGACATTCTGTTGGCCTTGGTTTCAAAGTACTCCTCTCGGGAAATCTCTTGCAACACTTCCATTCTAAACCGTTGCTCCAACTGAATGGGAGCATGTTTGTATACTCCCCCCATGGATTGGGGTTTCTCAGCAGTAAACTGCGAGTAAAAATCACCCTTGTAATATTTTACTTTCACTTCACTCATGCCAAACCTTTTTTCCATTCCTCCCAACTCACCTCATTGCCCCAATCTCTTGTCCTTCTGTTCTTCAAAACGGCATTGAAAGGAGCGTCTTCATAAGGATTCAATGATTGCAAAGATTTTTTATACCAAGGATAATGTTTACTCAACCACCATTGACTCTCTTCCATGGTCATGGCATAATCCCCTTGTATACTTTGAATAAAAAGTTGAGAAGCCTTATTGGCATACACAAACTTTTTATTTCGCTTAATGGCCATCAGCATAAGAAACGGAATAGCAACAGTCGCCATCACCAAATAAATCAAAGTGCGATATGCGCCACTGGCCATCCAATATCTAAAGACATGAAAAGGGTAATTGGCTTTCAACAATTCAAGACGAAGATTTATAGGCATTTGATGCTCTCCGCCTTGCTGAGACAAAGCCATTTGATAGACCTCTATGCGTTTCTCATCATTCAACTTTTCCGAGATGGAATGATTCATCAAACTAACCAAAGGGAAAGCCATGGATACTGCAATACAACCGACAAAAACCCACCGAACAATACCCGCGAAGGAAAACCATTGCTTGATGGTCAATAATCGATTGCGCCAAGAATTACCCGCGACAATATCCGTTGTACTCTTGACCAATGGCAAGGAAATCATGGTAGTCACAGCTATGCGCAAAATGGAGAAGTGGATAAACCCCATGAGCAATGCCATTCCAAAAACACCCATCCAGGAAGCCGTCATCATCCAACCAAAATAGCCGTTGGATACAACAGAAAGCAAAACAACCATCAGAAAAGACAATGCAGTTAAGCGGTACATGAATTTCTCACTACCGGAAACTTGTTCCAACAATACTTTGTCTAAACCAATGATTTTATTCATGCCTTGGGCGTCGATTGGTCTTCTTGATAGAATTTCTCTGGATTATCATTCAAGTCCTTGATCTTCTTTTGTGACCAAACCCCAATAATCTTTTTGGACAACTCCTCTTGGGCCTTTAGTTTCTCCACTTTTTCTTTGCGGTCGTTTTCTACTTCGAGGTAATTGGTCTTCTCAATCAACACCATTCCGTTTCGACCTTCAAAAATCTGATCCTCTTTCACGATACCATTCTTCACATACATGCGGTAATTGTAGTTCTCCACCATGTAGTCATAGGGACCTTTGTTCATCATCATCTTGAAGAAGATCGGGCCCATTTCAATAGAGAGGAAAATGAGGGTTAAGGCAATGCCCAAACCGAAACCAATCTCATGGGCAATCTCGATGCGCTCCAATAAGCCATCCAAATTTTCCGCATTCTTTTTGTTTTGAACATTCAATTCATTCTCTTGGTCTGCCAATTTTTGCTCACGTTGTTTTTTAAGATTGGCCAGCTCCACTGCATGTTTTTGATCATACGCTTGAACGTCTTTGATTTTCTCATTCTTAAACACTTCCAATTGCTTGGCTCTTGGCCCATAACCTGCCTCACCCGCTCGACCTTGCATTTGATCCAAGTATTCTTGTTCCGCCTCCTTTTGTCGTTGTACTAAAACACCACGATCGTCCTCCAACTTCTTGATGTCCTTATCGATCATAGCAATCTGTTCTTTGAATTTGGCCATTGTCCCTTTGTTGAATTCGTCCAATTTCTCCTGTTGTTTTTTACGCAACTCCACATTGATCTCAGTTTCAATGATTTTCAATTCCAATGGTTTGGAGATGGTAATACCCAAAATCAACGCAATGATTAAACGGGGAACAGCTTGACCAAACTCCTTCAGGGTAATGCTATCTGTGCCATCACCTTTTCCTGTGCTCGACACAATAAAACGATCCAGGTTAAAAATCAGAGCGCCCCAACACAAACCAAAAACACCTGAACCGATTATCCAACCGATAGAGGACATATCATCACCGGCCATCCCTTTGGGACCGAAAGCCGTGTTGAAAGCAAATCCTCCTGCGAAGGTGGCGAGAATACCGGTGGAAAAAACGATACCACCGATGCCTGCGTATTTCACGCGGTCTTGCACAGGAGAGCGCATTAAGAAGAACTGATCAGCTCCAGCGCACCACCATAAAAAACGGGTGATGAAATTGACCTTTTGCTTTGGATACTCTTGTTGACTTATCATATGGTTTGAATAAATTGACGAATAAAAATTTCTGGATTTACATTTTCCTCATGGGCCCTCTCGCTCCATTCTCCCACAGGCCAATCACATGGCACAGAAGGGGGACTGTCTATATCGTTCAATTGACACTGAGGCAAAACCCAATCGGTAGATGGCGTAACGACATGACAAGGGGGAAAGGTTTCGTGAGTCGCTATGGGGACCGTTCTGCAGGTCACATCAAGGAACTGCGGTTCATGTTCGGCCATCAACCAATCCGACGGCGAAACCGACAAATGTTGCACCACCCAGCGCACCACTTTTCTTTTGGGAAAAGAAATCAGAAAAGGAAAAAAGAACAAGGTGGCATGGGGAGCATTAAAGTTGGCCAGGTTCTGAAATTGGTCGTTGCCTTTTTTGACAAACCACCTTTTAAACCGATACCCCCTTCCTGGCCTTTTGTACCAGGGCTTTGACTGCCCATTGCGATAAAACACCAGCACCCATCGCGCATCAGACTCCCAGGACAAGGTGAAGAGTTTGTCGTGGAATTGAATCTTCTGTAAATGATGAACTTGTATCACTTATACAAATAAAATAAATTTAATGATAAAATACAAGGAAAGTTATAAGGTCAATTGAAAGATTATTGGGCAAAGAATATATACATATCCTTCTTTTATCGATTCAATACACCAGCTGCGCGAAAATGAATATTCTCGTAAAATGTGAAATTCCAAGAAATTACCATCATTTTAATCAATCCAACACCAACTTTCCTCAAATCTAAATTATCCCTGGTGTAATATCAATCCGCTTTGTGTTCTTCAAATTGTATTCCAACCCTAAAACCCAATCTTCCCCCTCCCCTCCTTCAGAGCATACTGCGTCTCTTTCTCGCAGAGCTGATCCAGTAAAGCGACCTTATTCTTCTTGGGGTGCATCACAATGTCCAAGACAAACTTTCTGTATATGTTGCTGATTTGCCCTCCGGTTAATTTGTACTTTAAACCAATGGCCACAATATCCTGCGACTTCATATCATCCGACAGAACATGCTGCATCATCGCCAATTGAACTTCCTGATCGGGTTGATTCAATGCTACTTTCCACAGAAAGCGTCGCTCAAAGGCCGAATCCAAATTGTCCAAGAGATTGGTAGTCGCCACCAAAATGCCCTCGAAACTTTCCAACTCCTGCAAGAGGATGTTTTGTAGCGAATTGTTGGCCATGTCCACCGAACGCTCCACGCCAATGCGCTTGGACAAAACACCATCCGCCTCATTGAACAACAAGATGGGACAACGTTTCTCCGATTTGACCAATTGTCGGTATCGTTGAAAAATACGCTTGGCATTCTTCTCCGTATCCCCCATGTACTTGCCTCTGATCTCGCTGATGTCCACAAGAAATATACTTCGCTGGTTGATTCTACCCCATTGCATTACAGAGGCTGTCTTTCCTGTTCCAGGAGGTCCAAACAAGAGGATGGGCATGCCCGTTCCCAATCGGCGTTGCTTCAATTGTTTGATGATGCGGTCAAACGACTTTACCTCCATCATCTTACCAATGCCCTCCAACTGCTCCCGGTCTGCCTCATTGTAAAACAACTTCTCTTCCACAATGCTATCCCAGGCAATGAGCCGACCTACATCTTCCTGCCCTACCACCGGCTTAAACGACCAATCTACCTCGGGATAAAAAACACGCATCACCTCATCACTCGCTACCAATTCCGTCATCCCAAAAATATCCATTGAATCACCCATGGTGGCCAATGACAACCGTTGCAACACGCCATCTGTCTTGAACAATCTACTGCGCCACACCATGCGCTCTTGGTCATTGTTCCCCATAAAATGCGCCAATGATTCGATAACAATTCCCGACTGCTTCTGCATGCGCTGCGCCACCAACATCATCAACAAAACACCATAATCCAAATCCAACTCCCACTCTTGACCGCACTTCTGGACAATGGGCGCCTGAGGATGAGCCAGCATCCAATCTTGCCAATGAGCGCGAACATTGGCCACATCCAACAAACCATTCTGAAGACCCGTTAACCATTGCTGACTGGTGGTGATCAATAACAACTGATCATCTACTTTCTCTTCTTTGGGTTTGACTCCTGAAATAAGATGTTTTAACCAGCGGTTATCAATTTTTATGTCCTCATAATAACAATCCAATTTCTTTTTCGCGAAGACATGCCCCTTGTTACACCAACGCTCAATCATGGGATGCAACCAATCCCAGTCCGCATAACTCAATTTTAAATCATTGACAAAATCTTGTGAGGATAAAGTCTCTCCCTTTAAAGTTTTAAGGGCCGTGTAAAGAAAAAACATCGCCTCGCTGGGATGTTGCATTTCATGAAAAGATCTGAATCGCTCCAAATCTTTCTTGTGCGGGGATACCGCCTTACTCCATCCATAAAATAATTTCTCTGGATCAACCACTGAAATTGCTTGAATCAAAGGCAAAAAACTTTTAGTAGCCATAATTGAATTGGGATTTGTAGAAATATAATAAAACACAATTGCAGTTTTGCTTCAAAAAGAAACACGCTGTGGATAACTCCAACGATAAATCGCTGAGGAAAATTGTTTTCGAGGTCATTTGCACTGAATAATTTACATTTATATTTGCGAAATTGTTGCAATCAAAATTCAACCCACTCCAATGAAAACTGTTAAACCCCTTAAAAGCACCCCCAAAGCGCCTACCCAGAAACAAAAAACCATTCCTAACATTGGAGATGGAGAATCGGTAAAAACGGTCAAAGGAAACAAAGAGCAATTTCGCCGATGGCTTTTTATTGATAAACTCCTCACTGGAAATAGCCGTGGATATCGGGTTAAAGACATTACCCGGATGGTCAATGATTTTTTAGCAGATGAGGGGATTTTACAGCGCAATGGGAAACCCAAGGTGGTGAGTGAACGCACCATCTATGATGATCTCACTGCATTGGAGTCCATCTTCTCACCAAAAGTTCAATTGGAGCGCATCAAAGACGAGATAGATGGCGCTGGCTATGTTCGCTATGCACAAGCCAACATGTCCATATTCAACGTCAACATTTCAGAAGAAGAATACACCCGTTTGAAGTTTATTCTGAATCAAAGCAAAGGAATGATTCATCCTGAAATCTTTGAAGAGACTCAAGGGTTAATTGACAAACTCTTCAACCCCTCTCCGTTCACCATTTCCAAGCAGCGCAGCATGCCCACCAATATCATTCAAACAGAGCGTAATGATTTGGATGGCAAGTGGCTGAATGAATTGATTCAGCACATGACCAACAAAAACTGCATCTCTATAGAGTACAACAAGACCGGATTGGTGGGTAAGCGATACCGCTTAGCCCCACTGGGGTTGAAACAATACCGAGGAAAATGGTATTTGATAGGACATGATTTGGAGGACTTCAAGCGCGATCAGAAAGTCTTTCGCGTCTCTCGGATCCAAAATCTGTACCGCATCCAAGATGCCTTTCCTTCCATCACTGAATATTTTGATCTACAGGAATACTTCAAATACTCCATTGGCATTCACCAAAAATTGAATGGACAAACCATCAGAGTCAGCATTCTGCTGAAGGATACTTTTTGGATACAAGAACTAAGTTTATTCAAGGTCAATGAAACCCAATCCATCACAGAGATCGGAGTCAACGAAGCTTTACTAGAATTTGAAACATATGATTCGCCTGAGCTTATTGAATTTATCCTTTCATTAGGAGCAACGGCTGAAGTACAATCCCCAGTTAGTATAAGAAGGAAGTTGATCAATCATTTAGATGAGATCAAAAAACTTTATTCGTAAATAATATCTTGCAACATTTTCGCAAATACAGATTTGAAATTTGCGTCATGAAGATAAGAAAGGAAGTAGTTAAAAGAATGAAACTGAGAATGAAAATGTTTGATGCAGTCTCTATTCTTTACTTCCTCACCACCTGAAAACGCTGGAAAGAACCTCCACATCGCAAAAAATAAATCCCCTCTGATAATTGCTCAATATTGATGATTTGATTCTCTGAAACGATTCTTTCTCGCATCACGATTTCGCCTATCACATTGAAAATTTCAAATTGTTCTGCTGATTCAATGCCTTTGTCCTTTAAAACAACACTTGATGATGCCGGATTGGGGGAAATTTGAAAGGTTAAAGTCGAAGTCTCTTCAATGTTTTGTGCAAGTAAATTCAACACGTTAGATCGGGAAAATACCAATGCGCGATCTGGATTGCAGCTCACGCCTTCCAATTCCACCATATAATTCGACTCATCAGTAGGTGGGTTGAGATCGGTGTAGGAAAAAATATTGCTGGCAACTGTTGCGATGAGATTCATACTGCCCAAATTGTTCCCGCGGTATATACTGTAGCTCGCAAATTCTATCCCTTCATAAGCACTCCAATTGAGATTGATGTTGTTGTTCAATCCTGGCGAGGTGGTTAGGTGTATGGTCTTGTGCACAGCTCCTGAAGGCTCATATACAAATCCACAACTGTCCTTCAAACCGATCTTGTAACGATTGGCTTGCGCTTGTGGGTTGGAGTTGATGTCTTCAAAAGTTCCAGATAGATTAAAATCAACCGAACCAATCTGTTCGAATACATTGAGTTCATTGGTCTCTTTGTAAACCACAACCTCTTTCACCACACTATTGGCAACTGGCTCCCAGAGGATGTGGTTGTATCCTGAGGCAATATCCACCGTGACCAAACAAATGGGAATCGACGGTGGATTGGAAGGGTCGATGCAGCCGGCTCCGCAGGCCAAACATTCATTCCAACAGACAACAGGAATGGTGAAATCCACATCACCAATAGTGATGGAACGATTTCCATTGAGCCAATCCTCACAAAAAGCATCTGGAGAAAAAAACTCCGGGTTAGACCAATCGTTCCCGTTGACAAATTTGTACTCATACAATCCGGCCACCAGCTCAATGGTTACGGCCCAAATGCCATTGCCACCGTCTGAAAGTGCAATACCACCAGGATTCCAGTTGGGCAGATCATTGTCTATCACTCCATCCCCATTGACATCCGAAAAACTCCCTGCTAGGTGAACTCCGTTGGAACTCACTATTTGACCGGACATATCCACTTGAAAAGTAACCTGAACCGCATGAGTCATAAAAGACAACACAACACCACAAACACACAAACCAATTTTTTTCAGCATCACCCTATTTATTTGGCAGCAATGTACATGTACATAAGTTTAAACAATACCATGTGAAACGTATTTAAAAATATAATGTCGATATTACAAATATTCTGTTCAAGGGATCGTCAGGAAATCTTCTTTCTCGAGTGAAGCAGATCTACTGTTTCTGTTTCTGTTTCTGTTTCTGTTTC
>CAYQUT010000034.1:0-24507 GCA_964420985.1 uncultured Chryseobacterium sp. | reverse complement strand
GGTAAAGCGGGAGATGTAAAGCGGTCTGAATTATTCGGAAGAAAATATTGATGGTTCAAATAGCGTCCTTTGCGAGAGCCTTGCGCCTTTTGCGTAAAATGAAAATTCCTAAAAACGCAAAGCACGCTAGGATTGAGCAAAGCACGCAAAAGAGAAATCCGAAACTTCTCCCTTCTCCCTTCTCCCTTCATCCCCTCTTCTCATCTTCAACCTTTCACCAACGCCTCCAAACAATCCACCCAAGCGGTTGAATCATTTAAGCTAGGCACGAGTTGTACTTTATGACCACCATGCTCTTCAAACAACTCTTGGTACTCATCACCGATTTCAATGGTGGTTTCCAAACAGTCCGCGACAAAGGCTGGAGAAAATACCAATAACTTCTTGGCTCCCTTCTTGGCCAAATCTTCTATCACATGGTCAGAGAATGGCTCTATCCATCCTTTGCCCAAACGACTCTGAAACCCTACGGTGTAGCGATCTTCAGGGATGCCCATACTGGCCACAATGCTTCTGGTAGTGGCGTAGCAAGTGGCTTTATAACACAACTTGTTCTCGTCGTTGATCTCATGCTCACAACTGTGGTTGCGGCATTTGTTGTCCTTGTATATTTTATCCAATTGTCGCTCAGGCAAGCCATGATAACTGAACAACACATGGTCATAATCCTGCCAATTGTATTCTGCCGCTCGCTTGTGCCATGCTGCAAGGAATAATGGATGATCATGGAATTGCGACACAATCTTGATCTCCGGAAAAGTCCACCAACCGCTCATCAATTTCATCACCCGCTCAATCACACTACCTGTTGAGGCTGAAGCATATTGTGGGAACAAAGGAATGATGACCAACTTCTCCGGTCCCCATTCCTCTATTTCTTTTAGTGCCGATTCAATGGAAGGATTTTGGTAACGCATCGCCAAATAGACCTTGGTATATTTTTCATCAAAACGAGCCTGTAATTGTTGCTGGTTGGTGCGCCCAAAATGAATCAACGGTGAACCCTGTTCTGTCCACAACTCCTGATATACCTTGGACGATTTGCGGTGTCTGAATGGAACAATGATTCCATTCACCAAAATACTTCTGCCAATGGCGTTGATATCAATGACACGTGGATCGTTTAAAAATTGAGTCAAATACCGGTACACCGCACCTGGATAAGGATTGTCAGGCGACCCCAAATTGATGAGTAAAACAGCCGTTTTTTTCATACTGCAAAACAACAAAACTTTAATCATCCACAAGCGATTATCTTTGTCGCAATGAATAAAAATTTGAAATCCATGACCGGCTATGGCAAAGCCGAAGGGATTGTTGCCGAGCAACGTTTGGTGGTTGAAGTGCGCAGCCTTAATAGCAAGCAGTTGGATTTGAACGCGCGCATACCGTACTTTTTGCGTGATCAAGAAATGGTTTATCGCTCCGCTGTTGCTGAGGCCTGTGTCCGTGGAAAGGTGGATATTTTTATTCAATCTGAAAATGTAAAAGGTCAAGGAGCGCCTGTATTGAATACCACGCTCATGAACCAATACGCTGCATTGCTCAAGAATTTTGTGCAGGAGCAAGGGTTGTCGGATGCTGATGTGTTGTCGGCAGTGCTCAGAATGCCTGAGGTATTGAAGTCAGAGGAAACAACTTTTTCTGAAGAGCAAATCAAGCAAGTGATGGTGTTATTGCAACAGGCCATTGCCAACTTAGGACATTATCGTCAACAAGAAGGGGATGCCTTGTTCAATGATATTTGGCAAAGAGTACAACTCATTCTGCAATACCGTGATCAATTGGAAAAGCCTGTTAAGGATCGAGACGAGAAAGTCCGCAACCGCATCAAGACTTCGTTGGAAGAGTTGATTCCGGCAGACAAGGTGGATGAAAATCGCTTTGAAGCAGAATTGATTTATTATTTGGAGCGCTTGGATATTTCTGAAGAGTTTCAACGATTAAAAACCAATTGTGATCATTTTTTAGAAGAGTTAAATGGCGCAGGTCAAGGAAAGAAATTGGGATTCATAGCCCAAGAGATGGGTCGCGAAATCAATACCATTGGCAGCAAAGCCAACGATGCAGACATTCAACGTTTGGTGGTGATGATGAAAGATGAATTGGAAAAAATCAAAGAGCAGCTGAACAACGTGCTGTAATTTGATTATTTTAGCACATGGGAAAAGCGATCATCTTTTCAGCCCCCAGCGGCGCAGGCAAGACCACCATTGTCCGTCATTTGATGACCATTGAGTCCTTTCAATTGGCCTTTTCCGTTTCTGCGACAAGCAGATCACAACGTGGCAATGAGGTCAACGGTCAAGATTATTACTTCCTTTCTCCAAGCGATTTTTTGAAAAAGGCCCAAGCCGGTGAATTTATCGAATGGGAAGAGGTGTACAAAGATCAATATTACGGAACCCTCAAGTCAGAGATAGAACGCATTTGGGCAATGGGCAAGCATGTTATTTTTGATGTGGATGTCCAAGGAGGGATGAATTTGAAAAAGATTTTTGGTGACAAGGCATTGTCCATTTTTGTTCAGCCTCCGAGCATAGAAGTGCTGACGTTTAGGCTGCGCAATCGAAGCACAGAAAGCCCTGAGAAAATTGCCATGCGGGTCAATAAGGCCAGTTCCGAAATGAAATTTGCTCCCAAATTTGATTGCCAATTGCTCAACGATGATTTAACCAAAGCATTGGCTGAGGCAGAAGGATTATTGCATTCTTTCTTGAAAGTTTAAATGAAGATTGGCTTGTACTTTGGGTCGTTCAATCCCGTGCATGATGGCCATGTGCATTTGTCTCAGATTTTTCAGCAACAGTCACAAGTAGATCAGGTTTGGTGGGTATTGAGTCCCCACAATCCATTTAAAGAAGCCAAAGAACTCGCTGCATTTGAACATCGGTTCAACATGTTGCAGTTGGTTTTGCCCAAGGGCCATTTGATTTGTAGAATGGAAGAAGGACTCTCTCAGCCTTCTTATACTATTCAAACTTTGCGCGCATTACAAATTCAATACCCCGATTATAAATGGGCCATATTAATGGGAGCGGACAGTTGGAACACTCTACCAACATGGAAAGATGGAGAAATCATAGAAAATGAATTTTCCATTTGGGTGTATCCCAGACAAGAGGGATTTGACAAGGCAATGGTTTTGCGGGAAGGTTCTTGTCACCTATTGCAAGGAGGGACTGTTCCAGTGAGCAGCTCCAAAGTTCGTGAATGTTTATCCAAAGGCCAATTAAAGCCACAAGGGGTTTCAGATTTGGTTTGGGATTACATGATTGAGCACCATTTGTATTTGGACCTTATCTGAATACACTTTAAATAAGCAAGTAATTTTTTGTTTTTCCGTATTGTGTATAGCATCCGGTGTTATTTTCGTGCCGAATAATAAGATTATGGCAAAAGGAATATTTAAATCTTCGTTAACCAAGAAATACACCATGGCGGCCACGGGCTTGTTCTTGATTTCTTTCTTGGTGGTGCACGCGGCAATCAATGCAATGATTTTCTTCAACGATGGAGGAAAGACATTTAATGAATGGGGTCACTTTATGGGTACCAACTTGATTGTGCGAACCTTGGAAATTGGTTTGTTTGCAGGATTGATTCTGCACATTGTAGATGGATTGGTGTTGTATTTTCAAAATCGCGCTGCCCGCCCTGTGGCCTATGCTTATGAAAAGGCCAATGCCAGCAGCAAATGGTATTCTCGTAGCATGGCCATCTTGGGAACTTTGATTTTGTTTTTCTTGATTATTCACTTGAAAGATTTTTGGTTGAAGACGCGCATCACGGGATTGACCGGTGAGAAGCATGTTTTTGTGAATGGCGTGTGGATGGAAAATCTGTATTCTGAAATGCGTTTGGTGTTTTCAGAATTGTGGGTAGTGATTGTTTATTTGTTGGGATGCTTTTCATTGTTCTGGCACTTGTTGCACGGATTCAGAAGTGCCTTTCAATCATTTGGATGGAACCAAGGGCAATACGGACAGGCCATCGCTTTTACTGGAGATGCCTTCTCTGTTTTCATCAGCGCATTGTTTGCCTCAATGCCAGTAGCCATGTATTTACAACTTGTACATTAAAAAATTGACCATGGAACTCATTAATAAAATTCCAGAAGGACCACTAGATCAAAAGTGGACCAAGTACAAAAACACAGCTCGTTTGGTGAATCCTGCCAACAAGCGCAACATTGATGTCATTGTTGTTGGAACAGGATTGGCAGGTGCTTCGGCCGCTGCTTCACTGGCGGAAATGGGATACAAAGTAAAAGCTTTGTGTTTCCAAGATTCTCCGCGCCGCGCGCACTCCATAGCAGCCCAAGGAGGAATCAATGCTGCTAAGAATTACATGAACGATGGTGACTCTACCTATCGTTTGTTTTATGATACCATCAAAGGTGGTGATTACCGCGCACGTGAAGCCAACGTTTACCGTTTGGCCGAGGTGAGCGCCAATATTATTGACCAGTGCGTTGCACAGGGTGTTCCTTTTGCGCGTGATTACGGTGGATTGTTGGACAACCGTTCTTTCGGTGGTACGCAGGTTTCTCGTACATTCTATGCCAAGGGCCAAACAGGACAACAATTGTTGTTGGGAGCTTACTCCGCAATGAGCCGTCAAATAGGCAAAGGAAACATTACCTTATTGAACCGTCATGAGATGTTGGATGTGGTGGTCATCGATGGCAAAGCTCGAGGCATCATTGCCCGCAACTTGGTGACAGGAGCCATTGAACGCCACTCTGCACACGCTGTTGTTTTGTGTACAGGTGGATATGGAAACGTTTTCTTCTTGTCTACCAATGCCATGGGATCCAACGTTACTGCGGCTTGGAGAGCGCACAAGAGAGGAGCTTTGATGGCTAACCCTTGTTTTACTCAGATTCACCCTACTTGCATTCCTGTAAGTGGTGACCACCAATCCAAGTTGACTTTGATGTCAGAGTCATTGAGAAACGATGGTCGTATTTGGGTACCCAAATTCAAAGAGGATGCAGAGGCCATTCGCGCCAAGAAATTAAAACCAACCGATTTACCAGAGGAACGCCGTGACTATTATTTGGAGCGTCGTTATCCTGCTTTCGGAAACTTGGTTCCCCGCGACGTGGCTTCACGTGCGGCCAAAGAGCGTTGCGACGCTGGCTTTGGAGTGAACACCACCGGTGAAGCTGTTTATCTGGATTTCTCAAGCGCCATTGAGCGTTACGGAAAACAACAAGCCACTGTAAAAGGTTTGCACAACGCTTCTCATGACGAGATCATTGCCATGGGTAAGAAAGTGGTTGAGCAGAAGTATGGCAACTTGTTCCAGATGTATGAGCAGATTGTAGCAGAGAATCCATATGAGACACCCATGATGATTTACCCAGCGGTGCACTATACCATGGGTGGATTGTGGGTAGATTATGAGTTGATGACCACCATCAAAGGATGTTACGCTTGCGGTGAGGCCAACTTCTCTGACCATGGTGCCAATCGTTTAGGCGCATCTGCTTTGATGCAAGGATTGGCAGATGGCTATTTTGTATTGCCTTACACCATCGGTAATTATTTGGCTGATGAAATTGGAACCGGTAAGATCTCCACGGACGCTCCTGAATTTGTTGCTGCAGAAGACAACGTGCGCAAGCAAGTAGAAGCGTTGTTCAATAACAACGGAACAGTCCCCGTTGATCATTTCCACCGTAAGTTGGGAAAAATCATGTGGGACTACTGCGGAATGGCGCGCAACGAAGAAGGTTTAAAATTCGCCATCAGTGAGATTCAAAAAATCAGAGAGGATTTCTTCAAAAACGTTCGTATCCCAGGAGTTCAAAACGGAATGAATCCAGAATTGGAGAAGGCTTTGCGTGTCGCAGACTTCATTGATTTGGGTGAGTTGATGTGCAAAGACGCTTTGGATAGAAACGAGTCTTGTGGAGGTCACTTCCGCGAGGAATACCAAACAGAAGATGGAGAGGCTTTGCGTGTAGATGACGTTTACAATTATGTAGCGGCATGGGAATACACGGGCAATCCATCCGCACCAAGCTTAAACAAAGAAGCCTTGGTGTATGAAAATATTAAAGTACAATCACGTAGTTATAAATAACAACATGGAAAACGGAATGAATTTGACATTAAAAGTATGGCGCCAAGCCAACGCAGAGGCCCAGGGTCAAATGACAGAATACAAATTGGGAAACGTCTCTCCAGACATGAGTTTCTTGGAGATGATGGATGTGCTCAATGATGAGTTGATTCGCAAGGGAGAAGATCCTGTAACGTTTGACCATGACTGTCGTGAAGGTATCTGTGGCATGTGCTCGATGTTCATCAACGGAGAAGCACATGGTCCCAACCGCGGAGTAACCACTTGTCAGTTGCACATGCGTTCTTTTAAGGATGGTGATACCATCTACATTGAACCTTGGAGAAGTGCTGGTTTCCCAGTGATCAAAGATTTGATGGTGGACCGTTCAGCTTTTGACCGTATCCAACAAGCAGGAGGATTTGTTTCTGTGAATACTTCCGGAAGAACATTGGATGCTAACGCGATTCCCGTACCCAAGGAGGATGCAGACAAAGCTTTTGATGCTGCTACTTGTATTGGTTGTGGTGCTTGTGTGGCTACTTGCCCCAATGGTTCCGCTATGTTGTTTGTAGGGGCCAAGGTTTCTCAATTTGCTTTGTTGCCACAGGGTCACCCTGAGCGTCATGAGCGGGTAGAGAATATGGTCAAGCAAATGGACGCTGAGGGATTTGGAAATTGTTCCAACATCGGTGCATGTGAAGTGCAATGCCCCAAGAGCATCAGCATTGAGAACATCGCGCGCATGAACCGCGAGTATTTGGCAGCTACCATTAAAGGTTAATTCAAGAATTGAGATCAGGCTGAACTTCAATCCCTTCAGATTGTTGTTCAGCTATGCATCTTTTGTTTCCCCATCAACTGTTTTTTCCCTTTCCTGAAGAGCAAGAAATTGTACTTTGGGAGCACCCTTTGTATTTTTCGCAATACCCCTTTCACCGTCAAAAATTGGTGCTGCATCGCGCGTCCATGAAGGCATATGCTGATGCATTGGTGGCGGTGGGAAAGACGGTGATCTATTGGGATTTTGATTCAACTGAACCCGAGTTGTTTTTTAGTTCAACCCAGCAAGCGGTTACGATTTACAATGTTGTGGATGATTATTTGGAAAGAGAGATTCATTCACTTTGCAAGAACGTAAAGGTTTTGGATACCCCCAATTTCTTTTTGGGCCATGCCGAGGTGATGGAGACCTTTGGGAAGAAAAAAAGATTTTTATTGTTTGATTTTTATAAGCAACAAAGAAAAAAGACAGGATGGTTAATGCAGGGGGAGGAGCCGTTGGGAGGAGCTTGGTCGTTGGATGCAGAGAACAGGAAGAAGTTGCCCAAGGGCCATCAGGCGCCACTGCCTTGGTTTCCAGCTGAAGATCGTTATGTTTCAGAGGCTAAGGAGTATGTCCAACAAAAATTTCCCCACTCCTTTGGAGATGTTCAGAATTTTTATTTTCCCATTCATCGGGAAGCAGCGCTCCAAGTATTGCATGATTTTATTGAGAATCGATTGGCGCATTATGGCGAATACCAGGATGCCATTGATGGTCAGCAATCATGGGTGTATCATAGTCTTCTGACTCCAGCACTGAATATTGGATTATTGAATCCACGTGAAATCTGTCAAGCAGTGATTGACTTTTATGACAAAAATCCGCAGTTGCCTTTGAATGCTGTAGAAGGATTTATTCGTCAAGTTTTGGGATGGAGAGAATACATCAGGGCAGTATATGTGGTCAAAGGTCGTGAAGAGCGCACCAAGAACTTTTGGCAATTCAAAAGGAAGATTCCGGCTTCTTGGTGGTCAGGTACCACGGGAATTGTACCGGTTGATGATGTGATTCAGAAAATCAAAAAAACCGGATATGCCCACCACATAGAGCGGTTGATGGTATTGGGAAATTTCATGTGCTTGTGTGAATTTGACCCTGATGAAGTTCACGCCTGGTTCATGGCCCTTTTCATTGATGCTTATGATTGGGTGATGGTACCCAATGTGTATGGGATGTCGCAATATGCTGATGGAGGAATCATGAGTACCAAGCCCTATATCAGTGGTTCTAACTATATCCACAAGATGTCGCATTATCCCAAGGCGGATTGGAGTGCTGTATGGGACGCTTTATTTTGGCGGTTTATTTTTCAACATCGATCGTTCTTTTTGTCCAATCCTCGATTGTCCATGATGGTGAGGACATTAGAAAAAATGCCCGAAGCAAAGCAACGGGCATATATCGATCAAGCGGAAAATTATTTACTTAAGCTGGATTCAGCAAACGGGACAGACTAACTTTTTGTGCAATCATTCCGTGTAAGGCAGCAATGGCCACACGCTCTTGTTGCATGCTGTCTCTATCACGAATGGTAACGGTGTTGTCTTCCAGGGTTTGGTTATCAACCGTAATGCAATAGGGTGTTCCGATGCTGTCTTGTCTTCGGTATCTGCGTCCTACAGCGTCTTTGTCATCGTATTGCAAATTGAAATCGTATTTCAAAAGGTCAACAATTTCTTTTGCCTTTTCGGGTAATCCGTCTTTTTTTACCAACGGCAATATGGCTACTTTTACTGGAGCCAACGCGGGATGAATGGAAAGTACAGTACGCTCAGCACCTTCCTCGCCGTCTTTTCCAGGAACCATTTCTGTTCGGTAGGCATTGCTCAATACCGCTAAAAACATGCGGTCCAAACCAATGGAAGTTTCTACCACATAAGGGACATAACTCTCGTTGGTTTCTGGGTCAAAGTAGCGCAATTTTTTTCCAGAGAATTCCTCATGCTTTCCCAAATCAAAATCAGTGCGGCTGTGAATTCCTTCCAACTCTTTGAATCCCATGGGGAAGTTGAATTCAATGTCACATGCCGCATTGGCGTAGTGGGCCAATTTGATGTGGTCATGAAATTTATAGTTTTCATCGCCCATACCTAAAGCATTGTGCCAAGTGATGCGTGCATTTTTCCAATAGTTGTACCATTCCATTTCAGTACCAGGCTTGCAGAAGAACTGCATTTCCATTTGTTCAAATTCGCGCATGCGAAAAATGAATTGACGGGCAATGATTTCATTTCTAAAGGCCTTTCCAATTTGCGCGATGCCAAAAGGCAATTTCATGCGGCCTGTTTTCTGCACGTTGAGGAAGTTGACAAAAATACCTTGAGCAGTTTCAGGACGAAGGTAGATGATACCGGCATCGCCGGATACCGCACCCAACTCTGTTTTGAACATGAGATTGAATTGACGCACTTCAGTCCAGTTCCGAGAGCCCGATTCAGGGCAGGCTATTTCACACTCGTCGATGAGGTTTTTTAGGGCAACCAAATCAGAAGACTCCAATGCCGTTTTCATTTTGCTATGCACATCGTCAATCTTGGCTTGGCTGCGCAATACGTTGGGATTGGTGGCACGGAATTGTTCTTCATTGAAGGCCTCACCAAATTTGTTTTTGGCTTTGTCAATTTCCTTTTGGATTTTGGCTTCTGACTTGGCCATGTATTCTTCAAGGAGAACATCTGCACGGTAACGTTTTTTGCTGTCTTTATTGTCAATGAGGGGATCATTGAAAGCATCCACGTGGCCACTGGCTTTCCAAGTGGTGGGGTGCATAAAGATGGAAGAGTCCAAACCCACAATGTTTTGGTGCATGCGGGTCATAGCGGTCCACCAGTAATTTTTGATGTTGTTTTTTAGTTCAACGCCCAATTGACCATAGTCATAGGCGGCACTGAGTCCATCATAAATCTCAGAGGATGGAAAAACAAAGCCATACTCCTTGGCATGTGAGATGACCAGTTTCAGTTTATCTTCTTGTTGCATGCGGCAAAAATAAGGTTTGTTGAAAGGGATTAAAAATCAATTTTTCATTCACAAGCCAATGTGGATGAATTGACCAACGTTTAACAATTTGGACATGTACTTAGATGATTTGTATGATTATGTTTGCCCACCTGCAAATTCTTATGGAGAGCGTTGTTCTCCTTTTTTCATCCAAGTGCTTAGTTAAAAGACTTTGGTTTTCAATGGTTTATTGAATTTAACATTTTGAATTGTAACCCTTTTGAATGACAAGCGTAAGAGGTGACAAATACTTTATTAATTAAACTCCACCGAGTATGAAAAGTTTGCTTTTTCGAGCCAAGGGCTTGAGAATGTTGTACGCTGCGGCAACATTGTTTTTTTGGAATCATTCTTTTAACAGCGCTATCGCGCAAAGTACTTTCACCATTCTCAATGATGGATTCAATGGTTCCGTAACCCAATCCGTTGTGAGCGGGGGCAATTTCATGTCTGGTAATAGTGCTGGGGCTGATCGTCCTCAAAGCACTGCTTTTGCATTTTCAGGTTCTGGATCTTTTGGCGTGAGTAACAATACAGAAACAGTAGAAACGGAATTTAGCACAGCAGGTATGTGCTCACCTCAAATGACATTTAAGTTGGCATCTTGGTCAATAGGCAGCTCCACCAATGGAGCGGATAATGGGGACTTTGTTCTTGTGGAAATAAGTCCTGATGGAGGGAATACTTTTTATCCGACATTGGAGGTTAACGGGAATAGCAATGCCTATTGGGGTTACGGTGCAACAGGAGTGGCTTCTACCGCTTATGATGGTGACAACAACCAAGTGAACTTTCAGCCTGGTGGTGGAGGTTTAAGAACCACAGATGGTATGAGTACAATAACAGTAACCAACCTTCCCATTTCACGTCGGGTAATGGTGCGCATTACATTGGATAATTCTTCTAATTCTGAATTGTGGACCATGGATGATTGGGTGGTTACAGGAACAACTGTTCCGACATTAACTACCACGGGTGGATATACTTGTGGAACAGGATCTGTGGCGCTTTCTGCCAATACAAATTTGTGCGGTGTTACGCCTATTATCAGCTGGTTTGCAACATCTACAGGTGGAGCCACCATACAGAGTTCAAGCGTTACTTCTTCAACCTACACCACTCCCTCCATCAGCACCACCACCACTTATTATGCGCAAGAGAATGTTATGGTGGGTATGGATGTCACAACAGCCAATTCAAACTCTACAGCAACCAACAGAGGTTTGACTTTTGATGTTTATAGTACATTCACTCTCAATAGTGTCGATATCAGATTTAGAAAGAGCTCCAACACGGTAGGGGTTATTACAGGAGTTATTCAAAATTCATCAGGCACAACATTGCATACTTTTACTGCCAATGCAGCTGGAAATAATGGAACCATAGCGATTGTTACAGCCAACGTGAATTATACCTTGGCTCCAGGGACAAACTATCGTATTGTTTTAAGTGCAAGAACCAATGTTGATCGACTATACACAACCAATGGAATTGCAGCGGCTTCACACTTTGGTTATGGTGCCATCACTGGGGGGTATGCCAATGAAAATTATAATTACTTCTACAACTGGAATGTGACCGGAGCAAGAGTTGGAGCTTTGGCGTCTGTTTTAACCTCTGTGTCACCATCAGTGAGCATTGCTTCTTCAGATAATGACAACACTTTTTGTGGAGGAACCGCGGTTACTTTTACCGCAACACCGGTGAATGGCGGAACATCTCCTAGTTATCAATGGAAGGTAAACGGTGCAAACACAGGCACCAATAGTGCCACTTTTGTGACAACGACTTTGGTAAATGCTGATGTTGTCAGTGTGGTGATGACAGCCAATAACAATTGCCAAACATCCAATACTGTGACCAGCAATGGCATTGGCAATAGTGTCACCCCATCTGTCACTCCTTCAGTGACAATAACTTCTTCTGACGCAGATTTGTCGATTTGTGCAGGAACCACAGTCGTTTATTCGGCAAGCATCAGCAATGGAGGAAGTTCTCCGCAATTGCAATGGTATTTGAATGGCACTGCAGTTGGTAATGGTTCATCTAACTACAACAACAGCGTCTTGAATAACGGAGACATTGTGTCTTGCACGCTAACAGCCAATAATGTTTGTCAAACCATTACTACAGCCAATAGCAATTCACTCAATATGGTGGTTCAGGCTTATGTCACGCCATCTGTGTCCATTTCCTCTTCTGACGCCAATAATACCGTTTGCAATGGATCAAGTATCACCTATACTGCCGTCCCTGTAGATGGTGGTACCAGTCCAAATTATCAATGGATATTGAATGGGAACAATGTCGGGAGCAATGCTCCAACATTTAGCAATGCTGTGAATGCACAACAAGTTGTTGGATTGGTGATGACGGCCAACAATGCTTGTCAAACAACTTCTTCAGCTACTGCACCAAATTTGACCATCCAAGTGTTGAACAATGTAAATCCTTCAGTAGCGATTACCTCAAGTGATGCAGATAATGACATTTGTGCAGGAACCTCAGTGACGTTCACAGCCGTTCCCACCAATGGCGGACCTTCTCCCAGTTACCAGTGGAAATTAAATGGCGCCAATGTCGGTACAAACAATAGCACCTATACCAATTCAGCTTTGCCCGATAATGCCAATGTATCTGTGGTTATGACTGCCAACAATGAGTGTCAAAGCAGTGCCATTGCCAACGGAAACAGTATTATTACCAACGTCATTCCCAATGTTACGCCTACTGTGAGCCTTGTTTCGAGCGCTGCAGTCAACACGGACATTGCTTACTGGAATTTCACCAATTTGTCATCTTCTACCGTGGCCAATTTGACTGTTTCTAATTTGTCTCAAGTCAATAATTTTGGAACAACCAATCCCACTTCAACTTTCGCCAACAGTGGAGGGGCGTATACCGGTGCTTCGGGTGGTGGAAATTTTGCAGCGGCTGTAGTTACTGGAGGATTGAACATTAGCACTAGTACTTATGCCGAATTTACCATAACACCTGATGCGTTGTATTCTTTTACAATGACTGGTTTTTCTGCAGGGATGCGCAGCACGGGATCAGGTCCGTTGAATTACGTGGTGCGTTCAAGTGTTGACAATTATGCCAGTAATATTGCTTCGGGTACCATGAACAACAATAGTAACTGGGCTTTAAAAACCAATGTGATCTCAACAATGAATTCCAGTTCAATTGGTGCGCCCATTACCTTTAGAATTTATGCCTACGGGGCTTCTGGTGGAACAGCCGGAACGGCCAATTGGCGCTTGGATGACTTGGTATTGAATTTGACTGTTCAACAAGCTGTTTGCTCTTCAAGTAATTTGGTTTACACAGCAACGCCAACCAATGGTGGTAACCCTTTGTATCAGTGGTTTGTCAATGGGATAGCAACGGGAGATGGCTCCAACCCTTGGACGGCTTCCGGATTGAGCAATGGCGATCAAGTGTCTGTTCAAATAATGGCAGACAATCAATGTCAAACCACCAATACAGCCAACAGCAATGTTGTGGTGGCCAATATTGTTCAAACGTATTCACCTTCGGTAAACATAGTTTCGAGTGATGCCGACAACAGCATTTGCTCTGGAACCAGTGTTACTTTCACAGCTACCCCATCCAATGGTGGAACTGCGCCGGCTTACCAGTGGAAGCTCAATGGAGGAAACGTTGGAACAAACGCGACGACTTACACCAACAGTGCACTTGCAAACAGTGATGTTGTAACGGTTGTACTAACGGCCAACAACACTTGTCAAACATCTGCAACGGCCAATGGCAATTCTATTGCTACAACAGTGATTAATTATGTTACGCCTTCCGTGAGCATTGTTGCCAATAATGCAGTGATTTGTCCTGGTGCAGGGAATGTAGTTACATTTACTGCAACACCAACCAATGGTGGATCTACCCCAGCTTATCAGTGGAAAGTGAATGGCGCTAACGTAGGTACCAATAGTACCACCTTCTCTTCAAGCACCTTGTCAGGCGGTGATAATGTCAAAGTAGATATGTTGGCCAATAACCAATGTCAAACAGCGGCCATGGCAAGTTCAAGTTCCATTGCTATTACTGCACTTACTGTTTACAATTATTATCAAGACAATGATGGAGATGGGTACGGTAATCCTTCCACTGGAGTTTCTGATTGCACAAGTCCTCTGGGATATGTATTGGACAACACTGATTGCTTGGATAACAATGGTGATGTGTATCCTGATGGATTTGAAATATGCAATGGAATAGACGATAACTGCAACGGAGACAATGATGAAGATGTGGAGCTAACCACTTATTATTTGGATAATGATGGCGATGGTTTTGGTGGTGCTACGGGATCTATTCAATCTTGTGATATTCCAGCGGGTTATATTCAGTTGAGCGGAGATTGCAATGATAACAATGCCAATGTCAGACCGACGGCTCAGGAACTTTGTTCAACCAATTACGATGATGATTGTGATGGGTTAATCAATGAGATTTGTTTCCCCGGAAATGACAACCCCAATTTTGCCAGCAATTGCCCATTGTCTACTTCTACCACTTTTTGCAACACGGTTACTGGTAATCTTCAGGCGGCTACTGCAAGCAGTACCTTTGGTTCAGGTACATTAAGCAACAATCCTGATGTTTGGTTTTATTTCACTGCAAACGCAGTGGGTATGACCATTCGCTGCACGCCAAGTATAAATGATGTCGGCTTGGAGTTGCGCACTTCATCCGGTGAATTGTTGAAGACGATGAATGCTTTAAGTGCAGTGGGGGATGAGTATATGAATTATGACGATTTGACCATTGGTAATCAATATTACTTGCGCGTGATGAATATGAACGCATCCGCTCAAGGAGGAAGTTTCACTTTGTGTGCAAGACGAATTGTTCCTACGACCAGTGCATTCAATTATACCAATGTGTATGTATACAATACAGGCTGCACCAATGTTGTTCCTACGAATTTGAGCACCTTTACCAATACCACAATATCATTAACTCCTGTCGGGGGAGGAGCTGAGTATACTGCCCAGGGTCCTGTTGCGCAATTGGGAGAATTTTTATCAGCAGCCGGCAACTCGGTGAACTACAACACAGTGTATACAGGAAAAGTTACCTTTGGTTCAATGTATCCCCTAGGTGGTGGCAACACGGAAATGCTGACATTTACAAGCAACATGACCAACACTTTGAATGTGTTGCCCTTGGTGGATTTGGATTTGAGCAGTAATTATTTGTGTCCCAGAACTTGGTCTGTGGGAACCATGATCAGAGCAGATCGTTGGATTTGCGGAGCCGTAAAATACCAATGGCGTTTTGAGCAATACTTGAACGGTCAGCCTTATCTCATCAATGGTAATCCAGTGGTCATTGAACAATACGGAACCAACGGGTCACGCGATATTTACACATTGGCAGCTTACGGATTTTTACCAGGTTCTGAATGGCGTGTTAAAGTGCGCCCTGTGTTCCCGAACAATGTTCATGGTGATTATGGGACGGACGAACAATGTTTGAAATTCAAAGGGGCATTGGCCGCAGCACCATTGATTGATGAAAATGAAGATGATTTTATTTCCTATGAGTCCAAAATCGTTTTGTACCCTAACCCCTCCAATAATGGAGAGCTTAACTTAATGAATGAACAATGGTTAGACGCCACTGTTACAATGCATATTTTTGACGCGACAGGAAAGATTGTTTTGGAGCGTGACTATACTGATAGCGCCTGGATTCAAGAGAATGCGATTGAATTGGCCAATGGAATGTACCTGATTCAATTGTCATGGGGAAATGAGTCCCAACAATTGCATTGGATGTTGCAACGATGAAGTGAACAAAGGTCATAAATTGAGAAAAGGGCGAGGTTTTCGCCCTTTTTTTTTATATTTATCCTGCCTTTTGGCGTAATTACCTAACCAAAGAATTATGATAAGTCGTTTTTTACAATCATCCACCCGTTTTGTTGTGACTTTAATTTTGACATGGGTTGTCTTATATACCCATGCTCAAACTGCGGCAGATCAAGCCTCCAATTACGGTGGAACCTGGAGCAATGGAAGCAATCAAGGTACCGGATTTGGTGCTTGGACTTTGACTGCTGGAACAGGTGCGGGGACTTTTTTAGGAAATCCAAGTGCAGATGGCATGAACAATTCCATCATTGGCTCTACTGCGTTTGGTATGTATTCTACCAGCACTGGATATGCCAACGCCTCCAGAAACATTACCACAGCGATGGCGGTTGGAGATGCCATCAGTTTTCATTGGGCAGTGAACTGGGATGCGAATACCGGGGGAAAGGGTTTTGATTTTAAATCAGGAGGCTCCACCATTTTTAATGTCAACATCGCAGGAAGTTCAACCATCACCGCCGGTGGTTTGAACGCCCAAACCGCCTACGGTACCAATGCAATGATAGTGACTTTTGCTCGGGTATCTGCTACGCAATACACATTTACGCTGACTTCAAGAGATGGAGTTTCTACCTTATTTTCAAATACATACAGTATCGCTTCTGCCATCGATAATATAAATTTTTATATTGGAAACCAAAATGATGGCAGTGGAAATAGAAACATGTATTTCAACAACTTTAAAATTTTTAAAGTATCACACCGATCCAATGTTGCCACAGGTAACTGGAACGCCAATGCCAGTTGGGAGCAGAGCCATGACAATGGCGTGAGCTGGATCAACGCGACAGTTACACCTTCTTCGGCACTGGGCACAGTACAAATTAGAAATGGACACAATATTTCTGTAACAGCCAATGTTACAGCAGACCAAATCACAGTGGACCTAGGAGGAACATTGACTGTGACAGGAACTTCGGTATTGACGGTTGCCAACGGCACAGAGGCAATAGACTGTTTGGTGAATGGTGTAATGGTGAATGCAGGTTCAGCTAACCCTTCTGTTAATACTACGGCAGGTAATTTGACTTTTGGAACAACTGGAGAATATCGACATACAGTTTCTTCTACAGGGGGAACCATCCCGTTGTCCACTTGGCAGGCGGGCTCTACTTGTAAAATCATGGGAATCACGACGGCCACAACCATTGGTAATATTGGCCAGAGTTTCCACCATTTCATCTGGGATTGTCCCAATCAAACAGCCTCTGTGAATTTTGCTGGATTGTTAACGACAGTGAATGGAGACATGTATATAACGGATACAGGATCTTCCAAGATTGCTTTAACAGGAACAGCCGGGGCCTCATTGACCATCAAAGGAAATTTGGTATTTAATAACAACGTGGTTGGTCATTTTTCAACTTTGGATTTGGCCACAGGAAACTCTGGTTCTTCGGTGATTATTTTGGGGGGTAATTTTGAGATGTCATCGGGAAATTTGACTGCGGCGAATACAGCAGGAGGACCTCGTCAAATTTATTTTGATGCCATTACAGGGATAGTTCAAACCATCAATAAACCGGCAGGTATTATCTCTGGCAACATTGACTGGATTATCAATACCCAGAATGGTTCAACGGTTCGTTTATTGACCAATTTGTCTTTTAATGGTGCAGGAAGTTTTACTGTTGAAAGTGGCGCCATTATGGATTTTCAGACTTTTGCTTTGACCGGTACTGTCAATGCGGCGGCGGTTTTTTTGGCTTCCAATGGATCACATTTGATATCTGCCAATACCGCTACCTTGGGCTGCTTTCAGACCTCTGGAACGACAGGGTCTATTCAAGTGGCATATGCTTCAAGAACATTTACTTCTCCTAGTTATACATTCAATGGAACCAATCAACAATGGACTGGAAATGCACTTACATCAAGTATCGCTAATCTTACCATCAACAACACCGGAACGACAAGTTCTGTGGTGAATGTTACCAATGCTTTTACCATTGCTAACGTGTTAACTTTAACGAGCGGTATTCTGAACATTGGAAATAATAACGTCACGTTGACCAACAGTGCAGCCAACTCTTTGGTGGGCGGTTCGAGTACGGCCTATGTTAGAACAGGTAATGCCACTACAACGCTCGGAAGATTTGGTCGTGCAATAGCCACAACGGGACTCCCAATTACGTACCTGCTTCCGGTTGGAAATAGCACCTCCTACATGCCAGCCACCTTCACTTTCACTACCAATTCGACAGCACGTAACTTGACCATATTTGCCATGGATGGGACGCATTCTTCATTGTCAGCAGCCACCAATTATTTGGCCAACCGATATTGGATTACCTCATTGAGCGCAACAGCAGGCACGTACAATTACACCTCATCTTTTGGGTTTTTGTCGACAGACGTAGTAGGGGGATTTGGTACTTTGAAATTGTACAGAGCATCCAACTCGTATACTGATGCAGGTAGTTCCGCAACAGCCACATCCGTTACTTCTGGACCTTTGGATCAAACCACGGGAGCCTTGAGCGCTAATGTCTCATGGACTGCTTTGGGGAGTGGCGCAGGTTTGAGCAATCAAACCATTACCTTCAATGCGCTAACCGCAGTTACATACGGATCTTCAAGCACGTTGACTTTAAATGCAACAGCTTCCTCAGGCCTTCCGGTGAGTTACACCGTGCTCAGTGGCCCTGGAAGTGTTTCCGGGAGTACTTTGACAATCACTGGAGCGGGAAGTATTGTCATTCAAGCCAACCAGGCAGGAGACGCTTCTTACAACCCTGCTACACCAGTGTCTCAGACGCTAGTTGTTAATCCAAAAAACTTAACCGTTTCAGGAGCCACAGCCCAGAATAAGGTTTATGACGGAACAACAACGGCCACTATCACTGGAGCAACATTGGTAGGGATCGTTGGATCAGATGCGGTAACGGTATCTGGCGGTGGTTCTTTTTCTCAAGCCACCGTGGCGAACGGTATAGGGGTAACGGCCGCTCTAACTTTAGCGGGAGCGCAATCAGGAAATTATACTTTAACACAACCTTCAGGATTGTCCGCCAATATTACGCAAGCTTCCCAAACCATAACATTTGGTGCTTTGAGCAGTGTTCAAGTGGGTGGAGCCAATTTCAATTTGACAGCTACTGCGTCATCTGGTTTGACGGTTTCTTACACCAGTTCTAACACTGCTGTAGCCACTGTTTCAGGGAACGTTGTCACCATTGTTGGTATTGGATCAACAACCATCACGGCTTCACAAGCTGGAAATACCAACTATTCGGCAGCGGCAGATGTCACTCAAAATTTGGTGGTTACAGCGGGTTCTTTGGTGACTTGGGATATGAGCACACAAACAGGAGGAACCAATAATTTTGGAGCTTCTCCATTGAATGGTGTTCTTTCTACCAACGTAGCCAGCGCTCAACTGATTAGAGGTAGTGGTGTTTCTACAACAGGCACTGGTGCAGCAGGCGGTTGGGGAGGTATTAATTGGTCTCAGTCTGTAACGGCACCTACGGGTTCAACAGCGTACATTGATGTCACAGTGCGTGTTTCTCCCGGTTATTCCATGAGTTTATCTCAGATTAATTCATTCGGTTATCGGAGATCAGGGACAGGTCCTAGCAGCGGTGTATTGTCTTACTCATTGGATGGTTCATCGTTCACCAATGTTTCTAATTTATCATTCCCTACCTCAACGAGTGCCGGTGGAACGCATGCAGCGGTGGACTTGTCTACCATTACAGCGCTGCAATCGCTGAATAATTGTACAACAGTCACTTTCAGAATCACGCCATTTGGGGCTACGGCTTCTGGGGGTACTTTTTATATCTACAATGTTAACGCCTCAACTGCCCCAGATTTTTCAATTGCAGGTTCTGTGTCAGCCTTGGCTCTGGATCCTTCTGTGAGCATTACCAGTAACGATGCGGATAATGTTTTTTGCACAGGATCAAGTGTAACTTTCACCGCTTCAGCATCCGCTTCAACTCCTATTGCTTATCAATGGAAGTCAGATGGTGTAAATATACCAGGAGCAACGGCATCTACTTATAATTCATCTTCATTGTCTTCTAGTACAATAACGGTCTCTATTGATGCATGTGGTGAGACAGCTGTTTCAAACGGTATCGGAAATACAGTTTTGACGACACCAACCATGTCAATGTCTGCTTCGTCAGGTGCCAACGTTTGTGCAGGCACTACTCCGACGTTTACAGCCTCTGGTGCAACGAGCTATGACTTCTTCATTAATGGTGTTTCTCAAGGCACCGCTTCTGCCAACAATGCTTTCACACCGAGCACAGCACTTGCTGCTGGAGACGTTGTATGCGTTCGCGGGTATGACCCACTTCCTTTTACCATTGATGGCAATTTAAGCGATACCTACTGGGGTTCCCCTTTGGCTACTTCTAATGGCGGTCCCGTATCAAGTGGTTTTGGTGCAAATAGAATAGATGCCCTTTACTTAAAGAATGGATTCGGTTATTTATTCGGTGGAATTGCCGGAAGTCTGGTGAGTAACTCAGGAAATAAAGTTCTGCTATTCATTGATAGTAAACCAGGTGGATACAACAATTTGGGGAGTTGGGTTGCCCGATCCAACGCACCCTACAAATCCATAGAAAATTTGAATGGGGGAATTCAATTTGACGCTGGTTTCGAACCGGATTTAATTCTTGGAATCAATATAGCCGGCGGTGTAGTCTTTTACGATTTGTATGATATGGCAACCAATTCCAATTTGTTTTTGGATGATAGCAACAATGCGCTCTATGCCTATCAATCCAATACAAGCACTGGAGACTTTTCCAAAGGATTTGAGTTTTCTATTCCAATCAACTATTTGGGCAACTATGGAACCAGTATTAAGACCCTGGCTATGGTGGTAAATGACCCGGGCTTTTCTGCAGCTACTTTTTTAAGCAATCAGTTTTTGAGTGCTGCGGGTTCTGGTGATGGTAATTACGGTGACGGTGCGGTAAATTTTGGTTTGGCAACTCCTAATCCAGTTACCTATTCAGTCATCCAGGATTGTTATGCAGAACAGTGCTTTACTGCGTCCCCTTCTGTTACCCCAAGCGTGTCTATTGTTTCAGACGATGTGGACAACAGCATTTGCGCAGGAACTTCAGTGACGTTCACGGCCACAGCGACCAATGGCGGAACCACTCCTGCTTATCAATGGAAGCTGAATGGAAGCAATGTTGGCACTGATGCCACAACCTACACCAACACGGCGTTGTCCAATGGTGATGTGGTAACGGTTGTATTAACAGCCAACAACGCTTGTCAATCTTCATCGACGGCCAATGGCAATAGCATCACGACTTCGGTCACCAGCAATGTTACCCCGAGCGTGTCTATTGTTTCAGACGATACGGACAACAACATTTGTGCAGGCACTTCAGTGACGTTCACAGCCACAGCGACCAACGGCGGAACCACTCCTGCTTATCAATGGAAACTGAATGGAAGCAATGTAGGCACTGATGCCACAACTTACACCAACACGGCGTTGTCCAATGGTGATGTAGTGACCGTTGTCTTAACGGCCAACAACGCCTGTCAATCTTCATCGACGGCCAATGGCAATAGCATCACAACCACGGTCAACAGCAGTGTAACACCCAGTGTGTCTATTGTTTCAGACGATACGGACAACAGCATTTGCGCAGGCACTTCAGTGACGTTCACGGCCACAGCGACCAATGGCGGAGCCACTCCTGCTTATCAATGGAAACTGAATGGAAGCAATGTAGGCACTGATGCCACAACCTACACCAACACGGCGTTGTCGAATGGTGATGTGGTAACGGTTGTCTTAACAGCCAACAACGCTTGTCAATCTTCATCGACGGCCAATGGCAATAGCATCACGACCTCGGTCAACAGCAGTGTTACCCCAAGCGTGTCTATTGTTTCAGACGATGCGGACAACAGCATTTGCGCAGGCACTTCAGTGACGTTCACGGCCACAGCGACCAATGGCGGAACCACTCCTGCTTATCAATGGAAACTGAATGGAAGCAATGTAGGTACTGATGCCACAACTTACACCAACGCGGCTTTGTCCAATGGTGATGTGGTAACGGTTGTCTTAACAGCCAACAACGCTTGTCAATCTTCATCGACGGCCAACGGCAATAGCATCACAACCACGGTCAACAGCAATGTTACCCCAAGTGTCTCTATCGTTTCAGACGATGCGGACAATAGCATTTGTGCAGGCACTTCAGTGACGTTCACCGCCACAGCGACCAATGGCGGAACTACTCCTGCTTATCAATGGAAGCTGAATGGAAGCAATGTTGGCACTGATGCCACAACCTACACCAACACGGCGTTGTCGAATGGTGATGTAGTAACGGTTGTCTTAACGGCCAACAACGCCTGTCAATCTTCATCGACGGCCAATGGCAATAGCATCACAACCACGGTCACCAGCAATGTTACCCCGAGCGTGTCTATTGTTTCAGACGATACGGACAACAGCATTTGTGCAGGCACTTCAGTGACGTTCACGGCCACAGCGACCAATGGCGGAACCACTCCTGCTTATCAATGGAAGCTGAATGGAAGCAATGTTGGCACTGATGCCACAACCTACACCAACACGGCGTTGTCCAATGGTGATGTGGTAACGGTTGTATTAACAGCCAACAACGCTTGTCAATCTTCATCGACGGCCAATGGCAATAGCATCACGACCTCGGTCAACAGCAGTGTTACCCCAAGCGTGTCTATTGTTTCAGACGATGCGGACAACAGCATTTGCGCAGGCACTTCAGTGACGTTCACGGCCACAGCGACCAATGGCGGAGCCACTCCTGCTTATCAATGGAAACTGAATGGAAGCAATGTAGGCACTGATGCCACAACCTACACCACCGCGGCGTTGTCGAATGGTGATGTGGTAACGGTTGTCTTAACAGCCAACAATGCTTGTCAATCTTCATCGACAGCCAATGGCAATAGCATTACCACAGCTGTGGGAGTAGCGACCACCTATTACTTGGATCTAGACCAAGACGGATACGGAGCCAATGGAACAGCGGTTAGTGATTGTGTCCAACCCAATGGATATTCTGCTCAAAATGGAGATTGCAATCCCAATGATGATATGGTGTATCCTAGTGCAGTTGAGTTTTGTAATCAGACAGATGATGACTGCGATGGTATTGTGGATGAGGATTTAACATTCCAAGATTTTTATTTGGACAATGATGGTGATGGATATGGCTCGAGTGCATCTGCATTCTCAGCTTGTGATTTGCCAGCAGGGTACATTGTAGCGGGGGGAGACTGTAATGATGCGAACACGAATGTTTATCCTGGTGCACAAGAATTGTGTTCAACAGCAATAGATGATGATTGTGATGGATTGATCAATGAGATTTGTGCACCTGGAAATGACAATCCAGCTTTTGCGAGCAATTGTCCCTTGTCAACGCTTACTACTTGTACAACGGTGACAGGAACTTTGCAAGGAGCTTCTCCATCGGGCAGTTTTGGAACCAATGTGTTGAGCAACAACAACGATGTGTGGTATTACTTTACAGCCAATGGACCGGGTATGACAATTCGTTGTACACCCAATGGAAATGATGTTGGGTTGGAGTTGCGTTCCTCTTCAGGAGTGTTGCTCAAGTTTATGAATGCTACTTCCAATCCTACAGATGAGTACATGAACTATGATGATTTGACTTTCGGTAACCAATATTATCTGCGTGTGATGAATATGAATTCGGCTCAAAGTGGCAATGGTTTTTCACTTTGCGCAAAACGGATTTCTCCTGCGAATTCTGCATTTAACTACACCAATGTTTTTATTTATAACACGGGATGCACAGATGTTGTTCCAACCAATTTGAGCACATTCACCAGCACAACCATCTTGCTCACGCCTGTAGGTGGAGGATTAACCTATAGCGCTCCAGGACCATTAGCGCAATTGGGCTCATTCTTATCCAATGATGGTTATGGGGTGAACTACAACACGGTGTACACCGGTCAAGTGATCAAGAATATCGCTTATCCTCTTGGGGATGGATCGACTGAGTTGTTGTCATTTAACACCAATGTAACCAATACATTGAATGTGCTACCTTGTGTAGATATTGATTTGGGTGCCAATTACATTTGTCCAAGATTGTGGGGAGTTGGTGCTATGATGCGCGCTGATCGCTGGATATGCGGCGCAGTGAAATATCAATGGCGTTTTGAACAATACTTGAACGGACAGCCTTATCTCATCAATGGTAATCCTGTGGTGATTGAACAATATGGAGCCAATGGATCAAGAGATATTTATACCTTGGCTTCTTACGGCTTTTTACCAGGCTCTGAATGGCGTGTTAAGGTGCGCCCTGTATTCCCCAACAATGTTCATGGAGATTATGGTACAGATGAGCAGTGCATGAAATTCAAGGGGAGTTTTGCTGCATCACCCATTTGGGAGGAAGAAGGCGGTGAGTGGAATACCACTGAAAAGTTTATCTTGTATCCCAACCCGAGTTTGAGCGGACAGTTGAGTATCGTGGGAATGACGGAAGACGCGGACATTCAGCAAATCATCGTGAGAGACGCCTCTGGCCGATTGGTAAAAGAATGGGAAAGCACAGGAGAGGAGCAGACCATGGTTTCCATGAATTTAACAGAGTTGAAAACAGGTATGTATTGGGTTACCATTATAGGTTCTGGAACAGAGTTTCACCAACGATGGATAAAAGAATAGTTCATTGAAAAACAAAA
>CAYQUT010000033.1:0-27363 GCA_964420985.1 uncultured Chryseobacterium sp. | reverse complement strand
AGAATAAGCGTTTCCTAAACGTTTGATATGGGTTCGATTCCCGTCGGAGCTACAAAAAAAGGCTACAATATGTAGCCTTTTTACGTCTTGATTTGTTGTTCTATCGAACAACCACTATCCGATACATCTTCTTCCCTGCTTGAACACTGTATATCCCCGTGCTCATGCCCATTGTGCTGATGCGCTCTGTATCATCAACTAGTGTTGTCTCATATATTGTCCTCCCTGTGTTGTCCAAAATTCTTACCCGCTCATGGGCAAATCCTTTTAGAACGCAATCACCCCCCATCATACGAACACTTTCTAAAGCAACGCCCTCCGATATGCCAACTCCAATCTCCCCATCACAATTCTCATCCACACCATTGTCCATTATCTCAGCGGCATTTGGATTGATCAAAGCATCCCCATCGTTGCAATCACCACCTATCAATACATACCCTGCTAACATCATGCAATTGTTCACCTTTTGATCATTATCCCCAAATCCATCTCCATCCACATCCAAGTATTGCTGGATAATTTCCAGACCTTCGTCTATCTCATTGTTGCAATTGTCATCCAACGCATTGCAATCCTCCAGCGCTGCAGGTGAAATAGCCATATTGTCATCGTCACAATCCCCATCCAATGTGGTATATCCCGGTAGAAGAGAACAGTATACAAACCCGCTCATCATCGACCCAAATCCATCTCCATCTTGATCGGAAAACTGCAGTATCAAATCCAAATCTTCATCTACTGTCAGATCACAATCATCATCCATGTCATTACAAATCTCGATCATGCTTGGATTAACCATCGCATCACTGTCCTCGCAATCCGATGCATTGCTTACAAATCCCAATGGAATCCAACAAGATTGGGTGCTGTTATTGGGATTTCCATAACCGTCCATGTCCTCATCAGCGTAGTAAAGATCACCTGGATTGATAAGCACGGATACAGAATCCAAGCAAGCTCCCTCTGGCGTATCAGCGATATAAAACAACACTTCATTGCCTTGCGCAACATGATTCAGATTTCCCGTCTCATTGCTGTTGTACCACTGACCAGTTGCGTTGGTTTCTATCACAACATTCTCATCCAAACAAGCTTCCACTGACGATGGCAATATCAAATCATCACAAAAAGTCAGGGTTTGACATCCCGAAAAATTGGAACTACTACCATTATCTGCCGTTTCCATGATGGTCCAAGATCCCAAAGTGGGAGAAATGCTTGTTGACCAATTGCCCAAAACATCGCTCATCAAAGTGGTATAGAAAACCAAACCTTCACAGGTCGAACAATTGCTGGGATTATAGAATACATCAATTCTTCTGTTGGGCGCTGTCGTTCCGGTTATTTCGCTACCCAACAATACTGCGGTTCCGGGTTGAATTCCGTTATTGGCTCCATTGACATAATAAGCACCTGCGCCTGATACGACTTGGTTGTTACAAGAGAAACGATTGTTATACAATGAAACGCCATTCATTGCACTAGTAAAAAAGATTCCTTCACTTCCGTTTCCTATGATGTGGTTGGGATATTCTACTGATCCCAGGGTTAAATTGGAGCTCACCCCCAAAAATCGAATTCCAAATGTTCCATTGCCTGCATCAATGTCACCTATTTTATTTCCCAAGATAGACATTCCGGAATTGGCATTGAGTACAACCAAACCATTGGTTGAATTGTTTTCTAGAACATTTCCCCAAACCGACAAATTGGTGGATTGAGCCTCCGAAATTCCCGCTCCTGTATTGTGCGCAATTTTGTTTCTCTCGCCGGGTAATAGCCCACCAATGATGGATTCATCGGACGCACTCAACAATATACCTCCAGCACCATTGCCCATTGGTGCTCCAGTAATGGGATTGAATCCGATGCTATTCCCTTTGACGATTACTCCGTTTCCACTAATGGATAAGCCAGATTGGCCATTTCCACCTATGATATTCCCATCTAATTCGTTGTTACCAATAACAACGTTATTGGAGAGGATTTCCATCCCATTGTCCACGTTGGGTATTGCAGTACCATAATCCAAACTCAAACCCACCGTATTTTGTATAATCACACAACTGTCCGCCACAAAAGAAAGATTAATCCCATTATTGGCATTGCCCGATACCAAATTATCTGCAATGGTTACTTTTCGTTTGAAAACGGCAATCCCCGCAGCGCCCATGTTGGGGACAGCACTTGTACCCGAAGCGTTCGTGCCCACTCGATTGTTCCGCACTATAAGGCCATATGCATCGGCATGAATTCCGCTTCCACCATTTCCGGAAACCAAATTGCTCTCAACAACTGAATTCAGATGTAACGCTTCATTCAATCCCAATTGCAAACCTGGTCCTGTATTGGGCACCGCAGTAAGACCATCAAAGCCAATTCCTATCCAATTGTTTTGAACGTAGACGCTATCCACGTTGGACAGCAGCATACCCGTTCCATTATTTCCACTGATAATATTTCGATATGAAATATCCGGTCCTCCAATAATCACATTGCGCAACTTGATCCAAGAATCGATACCAGCGGCGCTGGGCATGGCGACATTGCCTGTGGTATCCACACCAATAAAATTATCGCTCACCTGGCTGTTGGCTACATTCCACATTTCAATGGCGGTTGTTGCGCAACCGCTAATCACATTTCCCTTTCCGGGTGAGCCAATCCTGCAGTTGGACCTTAGACCGCTAGAGGGAAATTCAATTCCCGTTTGAAACCCTTTGATGAACAAACCGTAAATCTCACAGTCATCTGCATTCACCCAAAAGCAATTCATGATATTGGTGCTGGCTGTGGCGGGCTTGATGGTCACCTTGGCGTGGCTGTTTCCATAAAAATTTCCGCTGTTGGTAGTGGCATCAATCAAAACTGCCTCATTGAGATTGGGCAATGCCATTGACAGGTTGATTATCCGTCCTGCAGGATTATTGGGCAGATCAAAATAAATGGTATCCTTACCTGGGTTGGAATTAGCGGAAGAGATGGCTGTTCGCAATGTCCCAGTTCCACCGGACGCATTGTTGGTCACCATATATACATTGGATAACGCTGAGGACCCCACGGCCACCCCCATAAGGAACAGGAATACTTTTGCTTTCATACCATACTTAGAATTAGACGGCAATTTATAACTTTTTACTACATCCTGAAAGCGATTGAGTAAAATCATCTTTCAAATCCCGTTGGGATTTACCTATGCACATTCTGAAACTTAGTAATTTTATAAAAAAAATCATCAAAAGGCTTACCAATAAAGAACTTGAGTTATACTGCGAACTCAAAATGGAGGAAGAGACGGTAAAAGTTTCTATGGTATTAGAAAAGGAATAAGTTCAAAATGTCAATAAGAAAGGGGGATCAATGATCCCCCTTTCTTTTATCTAAACGCTCTTTTTATTTCGCCTTATAATGCACTTCAGTTACAGAACCAGTGGAATCAACATCCTCGGCCCAAAACTCACTGTTGGTAAGACGCATGCATTTTCCAAATTTTGGTTGTGAATTAAAATCCATGTTTCCGTACAACCTCTTCCCCTCTTCCCCTTACCTTCGTAGTATGCAGTTGGTAGATGATTTTAGACACAAGGGAATGCGCAAGCGCTTGGTGCGCGAATTAGCGCTGAGGGGGATTCATGACTCATCCGTCCTGCAAGCCATGGAAAGGGTGCCCCGTCACTTCTTCCTTCAATCTGCGTTTTTAGAATATGCCTATGAGGATCAAGCCTTTCCCATTGGTGTGGATCAAACCATTTCAGCCCCCTCTACTGTCGCCAAACAATCACAATTGTTGCAGTTAAAATCCGGCATGAAGGTCCTGGAAATAGGCACGGGTAGCGGTTATCAAACCGCTGTGCTCCACGAAATGGGGGCCAAAATATTTTCCATTGAACGCCAATTGTCCTTGCATGAATTTGCCAAAGACATGCTCAATAAAATGAAGGTCAAGGCACACTTGACCTATGGAAACGGATACAAAGGTCTGCCCAGCTTTGCTCCTTTTGACCGCATCATCATTACCTGCGCCACTCCAGAAATCCCGGAAGAACTGCTGATGCAACTCAAACCTGGAGGAAGACTTGTGATGCCTTTTGACAATGGGGACGAACAAAACATGTTGGTCATTTTTGAAGACGAAAAAGGCGAGTTTCAAATTGAAACCCACGGCAAATGTGCCTTTGTCCCCATGTTGCACAACCGCAATCCCCGCAATACCAACACGTGAAAAAAGGTCGCATTATCGGAATGTTTGCATTACAATGGATGATGTCTCTTTGTCTTTTTGCGCAACCCGATAATGGTGCACTGGAATATCTGAAACCTGTCCCGCATCTTCATAAACCAAGCCTCACTGCTGATGACCTCAGTCAAATTAAATGGAGCAACACAGAAAATCCATTCGAGTCCCGCCTTACCCATTTGGAAAATGAAGTAGCTGACCTCAAGCTTATGATTGAGTCCTTGGTCAAAGCACAAACAGGTTCGCCTGTTGCCGACAACACCCATTTACTTCCTCCTAAGGGTGAGATTGCAGGAATACCTTCTGTCATTGAAATATATTTTGAGAACGGCCAGTCCGGTATCAATGCCAATGCCCTTATGGCCTTAAATGAGGTGATTGATATTGCAGCACATTATCCCCATCAACGCATCATCCTCAAAGGATACGCAGATGCATCTGGGAATCCACAACGCAATCAAATATTGGCACAAGAAAGAATGCAGCAAGTAAGGAATTTACTATTGAGCAGTGGCATCGAAAATCAAAACATCCTTGCTCAATTCCCTGATCCCACTTTTACAGTCAAGGGAGCAAACATGCGCAAAGTGAGCATTGTTTTTGCATCCGGATTATTTGACTTTTAATTCAAATATTTTTTGTTGTCCAATGTAGCCTGTCAATACATCATTGACCGCTACTGGCCCCACCCCCTCAGGTGTTCCCGTAAAAATTAAATCTCCTATTTTAAAAGTCATGAATTGGCTGACGTGCTCAATAATCGTATCCAATTTAAAAATCATATCCTTGGCCTTCCCCTGCTGTACCCAAACACCATTCTTCTGCAACCCAAAAGTAAGTTGATCCCAATCAACACCTTCTGTCGTCATCCAAGCATCGGCCACAAAAGCCGATCCATCAAAGGATTTGGCCTTCTCCCAGGGTTGCCCTTTTGATTTCAATTGATCTTGAACATCACGTGCAGTAAAATCAATACCAATGGTAAACTCACTTACGTACTTCCAAGCATGTTGCTTTTGAATGTACTTCCCCAATCGATTGACTTTAAAAACCAATTCAATTTCGTAATGCACATCATGTGTCCATTCTGGGATAAAAAAAGGATTGCCTTTGGCTAGAATGGCAGAATCCGGCTTATTGAAAAATAAGGGTTCCTTTGGCAAATCATTGCCCAATTCCTTGGCATGATCCGCGTAATTTCTTCCAATACAAACGATCTTCATGATTAATGTGTAATATTCATTTTAGCCGACCAATTTTCACTTCCTTTTTGAGCACAAATCAAGTACATACCTGCATCAAGATGCAAGGTGAGGGCATCATTGGCCTGAATGTTTTTAAATACCCTGCATTGCTTTCCTTGCATGTCATACACCAGCAACTCATCCATTGCATGCTGTATCTGCAACTGTCTCTGATTCCAAATGCACCAAGGTCGTTCCATTTGTTCCTTAACGGACAGAACGCCGGTATGCGCCGCCAAGGTATACTGTCCTGGCAAAATCCGCGAAAAATCAAAACGTCCATTGCCATTGGCTGCACTGCCCATGGTATTGATTGTTGCATCAGGATACAACGACCAATTCTCTCCGTTAAAGGGACGATACAACAAGTGAACACTGTCTTCATCCATGCCCCATGCATTGATCTGTGCAAAAAAGGCAGAATCATATTCAGCAGCATTGGACTGATAAAATCGCCATTTACCCGATAATACCGCATCCTCCGCACCTTGCCAATGGATTTCCAACATTCGATCGGGACTCACAAACCAATCCGTACCCTCTAAGTAAGAATGATATTCAGCCCCTGCAAAATGATTCTCTGCCCTGAACCAAATGCTGTCTGCACCTCCCATTGTTGTGGGATTCACGCTGAAGTCAGCATAAGTTAAATCCACGTTACCCGTTGTATACAAAACACGCTCCTCTGCCAATACCGCTTGGTGCATTTCGCAGTTGCGATTGATGACCACATCCGTTGGTACAAAATCAAAACCAATTAATACCTCTTGTACAGGGTCTGTATGAAGATATCCATGATACTCCCATTGCCCATTGGGCTTACGAAAGCCCAATTGCATGGGCATTCCGGAATTGAATTGGCCTTGATGATGAAGATGATGCTCCACTTGAACGGTCACCAAATTGACCGCAGGAACCTCAGCAGGAACCACTGAAAAACTTTTCACACGGTACTCCGGAAATCCAGGTTGAAAAACGAAAGTGTCAAAAAAGGTCGTCAAATCATGTGACGTATACAATTGAAAAAAGTCTCTCAGTTCCAAAGAAGAATGAGATGAAAAAGCGCGTTGTACCTGATAATCACGGCATGCCGTAAAAAAGGCTTGATTCCCCATCACTTGGCGTAAATTGTGGACCACCCATGCGCCCTTGCGGTAAACTGTTGAACCATAAGTCAAAGAATGAGGTACACCTGAAACAGGCCACCAACCTCCATCCGTCACATGGGTAGAGGTCAATACTTCTTTGTGCAACGCCTTCTGCTCATTCCAATAAGCAGTTGTTCCATACAGACCTTCCAATGCGAGCGACTCACAGTAGGAAGCCCAACCTTCATTGAGCCACATGTCCTCCTGAGTGCTGCAGGTTACCGCATCTCCCCACCACATGTGGCTGAGCTCATGTGCAAACAATGTTTCGTAAGCCAAATTTCCATTGATGGCAAACAATGGATAAGCAATGTTACCGGCATGTTCCATGGCTCCACCATTGAAAGGTACCGCCACGTATCCAATTCGATCAAAAGGGTAAGGGCCAAAATGCGACTCAAAATTTGCGGTTACATCGGGTAGATTCTGCAAACTATTTTTGAAATTGGTGGTATCCGTTGACTTTGAGGACAACCACATGGGCAGTACGTCGCCGTCTTCAGAAACCCATTCGTCTTCAACACGAACATATTGACCAACTGCTACAGAGGCCAAATAGGATGGTATGGGTTGAGCCAAATCCCAGTCAAACCATCGGTTGCCATCAGCATCGATATTTTCAGCTACTAGCACTCCACCGCAATAGGCGGCATGATTAGGAAGTGTCTTCACGACGATGTGGTAGGTTGCGCGGTCATTAAAGTCATCGATGCAAGGATGCCAAGCGCGACCCAAGCAGTGGGGATCTTCTGTGAAACCAACACCCAAATTGTAAGCGTATTGGCTGTTGTAATAAAAACCACCCCAACTTGCATCAGTCTCAGGGGAACCATGATAGTATGTCACTACCTCAAGGGTATCACTGGCTAAAAAATCTCCTTGCACAAACAAGGAGTGAGCAGTTTTGGTAAAAGGGGTCACAACATCATTCACCACAACACTGTCCACTATCATACCCCACAAATCCAGGTGCACCAGATTAGTCAATTGCTCGGTCCGAATGTATGTCCTAGCGACGCCTTTCAATTGACCTGCTCCAAAACCAGTAAAATCAAGAAACAGGTCCTGATGCAACACATTGATGGTATCCAAACGGGATTGATTGGATCGCAGTATTCCATGTTGATGAGAACACGACATTCTATTTTGTGCTGCATAACCGGTAGTTATGAAAAACAATATGAAAATAAAAAATCTAGACATAATAAAAGCTATTGATCCAATGGTCAAAAACAAAATCCACTGCCTCCTCATTAGGATGACAGCCGTCCACTTTGTAAAAACGGTAATCCCGCAATTCATCCACCACCCATTCATACGAGGGGAAATAGCGAACATCATTCAATTGACTCAATCGATGACACAACACCCGCAGACATGATTTGGACAAATTGTTTTCCATTACCCCAAGTCGCTCATGCCGAACAGGACTGACGGTAAAGACTATTTTCAGTTGTGGATAGTTTTGTTTTAGCATCACAATGGTGGATTGCCACAATTGAAAAACTGCATCCACATCCAATAAATGTTGCTCAAAGTCCAACTGATTCAATCGTTGACAATTACCCACATTGGACGAGAATGGTAAATACTTCCAAGCATAGGCCGTTCCAAAAGTGATGACCAACACATGGGCCTTTTGCAAATTCAATCGGATTTGACTTCCCACCCAATCAATGTCTTGCAACAGATCAGATTCTTTGGCATGATTCAATACTTTTCCACCAGCGAGGCATTTGTACAAATTGTCATCCAACACAACCTGACTTTTTGGATTCCATCCTTTTTCTCCATGGGAAAAACACAACCATTGGGCAATGACTTCAGGTTGAAACAATGTCCCCATTGGATTGGATAAAACATCCCAACCTTTCTCTCTGCATCGCAAAGCCATTTCATTAGAAAAACAGGAACCCAACATGACCGCATTGACCGCATTGGGTACTTCCCAATCCATCCAACCCATCCAATGTCTTGATAACAATTGACTCATGAAATTTCATAATTAATTTGACCACAGGCAAAATCTCCTCTAGGACAAGACTTCTTTCCATGCAATCCACATGGGCGACAGGGCAACTCCTCATTCGTTTCCAAAACATTACTATTTTCTGAAAGCGGACCAAAACCAAAATCTTGAACAGTACTGCAGAAAAAAGCGGTAACCGGTGCATTCATCGCAGAGCACAGATGAAGCGGACCACTATCATTAACAAAATTCATTTTGGCTTTGCTCATTAACACTGCGGATTGCATCAAACTCAACTGACCCGCCAGGACAACAACATTGTCCATTTTCCAATGAGACTGGAAGCGTGATAAAAATTCAAGATCACCGGGCCCGCCCAATAAATAAATGAAACAGTCGCGGTGAACTTCTGCTACCTGCTTCCAAACGTGTTCAGGAGCACGTTTGGTTTCCCAAACAGAGGCTGGACTCATTGTTATGAATGGCGTTTTGATCCATTGCGCAATGCTCAACTGCTCATCAGCTGAGGGATACAACTTGGGTAAAAAACGTTGATCACATTGAATCAAATCCATTAATCTGTCTACCTCATGCCTGCCCGGAGCCATGAAATAAGGAACCAAATTTTTAAAGAAAACTGCCAAGACACTTTGATCATAAACCCATTTTTCTTGGGCCTTGGAGAACAACGCAAACAGAGACATGGTAAAATATCGTTGAACCAAATACAATACATCGTACTTTTCTCTTCGAACTTGTTGTAATAAAAACCACCAAGATTTCCATTTGTTCTTCTTGTCCCAAACAAGCACTTTTTGAACTTTTGGATGGCTTTGAAAAAAAATCTCATTGCCTTTGCGAACCAAAACATGAACTGCATCTCCTCTCACAGCAAGTGCTTCCACAGCAGCAGTAGCCAGGATAGCATCGCCAATAAAAGCGGTTTGTATGAGAAGAGACTTTTTCATCAAACTGCTACTTCGTGCTCTCTCAAAGCATCATTCAATGAGGTCTTTAAATCTGTGCTTTCCTTTCTTTGGCCAATGATCAAGGCACATGGCACTCCGTATTCTCCAGCTGGAAAGGACTTGTTGTAAGTACCTGGGATAACCACTGATCTTTCTGGCACTTCACCGATATATATTTTTGGTTCAGGCTGGGTGACATCAATAATCTTGGTGCTCTTGGTCAACACAACATTGGCGCCCAAAACTGCTTCTTTTCTCACCCTTACTCCTTCCACCACGATGCATCTTGAACCTATAAAACATCCGTCTTCGATGATCACCGGCGAAGCCTGCAGAGGTTCAAGCACTCCACCAATGCCTACACCACCGCTCAGATGGACATCTTTACCAATCTGCGCGCAAGAACCCACCGTTGCCCAAGTATCCACCATGGTGCCTTTGTCTACATATGCTCCAATATTCACATAACTGGGCATCATGATGACTCCACTGGACAAGTATGCACCATATCGGGCCACAGCATGAGGAACGACACGAACACCCAACTCTGCATAGTTTCTTTTCAGAGCCATCTTATCATGAAACTCCATAGGACCAGCCTCTAAGGTCTCCATTTTCCGTATCGGGAAATACATCACCACGGCTTTCTTTACCCATTCATTTACCTGCCACTCCCCACCTTGAAGAGGTTCTGCAACACGCAATCTGCCCTTGTCCAATTCTTCTATCACCCACTCGATGGCCTTTACAGTTTGATCCTGTTGCAATAGCGATCGATCTAACCAAGCAGACTCAACGAGTAATTTAATTTCTGTCTCCGTCATGATTTAAATGTATTTTGGTCAAAAATAAGCCAAGATGGGACGACTGATAGCAATTGATTGGGGGGAAAAGAAATGTGGAATAGCTGAGACCGATGATTTGAAAATAGTCGCCTCTCCCCTGACCACTGTGCCAACCTCTGAAATCATGGATTTCCTTCAAAAGTATTTGACCAAATACAAGGTAGAGGGAATAGTTTTGGGTGAGGCCCGTTACCTCAATGGTGATGCATCCTCCACGACAGCGCTGCAATCCAAATTTGAAGAAAAACTAAAGACACAGTTTCCAACCACTCCTGTGCACCGTGTCAATGAAATGTTCACCAGTGCCATTGCTACAAGAGCTATACAAAGCATGGATCTTTCCAAGAAAAAAAGAGAAAACAAAGGACTGGTGGATGCCATCAGTGCGAGTATCATTCTGAGAGACTTCTTGGGGTAAATTAACAAGGCAAAATATACGGCTCTTTCCTATCTTTGTCCTCCATGAAAAATTTCGTCGTCGGTATCCTTTCCATCCTTGTTTTGAGCGGTTGCTCAGAATACAACAAGATATTGAAGGAAAAAGACATGAACAAAAAATACCAAGCCGCTGTCAAATACTACAACGAAGGAGAATGCCACAAGGCTCTTCCTTTGCTAGACGAGCTGCAAGGACCGACAAGGGGAAGTTCCATTGCCGAGGATGTTCAATATCATTTTGCAGTGACCCAATTGTGCATCAAGGACTATATCATGGCGGGATATTACTTGAAGAATTTTGCCAAGAACTATCCACGCCATCCCAAAGCAGAAGAATGCTTGTTCAAATCAGCTTACTGCAGTTATTACCTCAGCCCAGAGCACACCTTGGATCAATTGGAGACCAAACAAGCCATTGATGATTTTCAATATTTCTTGGATCGATACCCCAATTCATCCCTAAAAGACTCCGCCAACGTTTTGGTAGCAGAGCTCAACGCCAAACTTGAAATCAAAGCCTACGAAAAAGCCCGTTTGTACGTTAAAACGGAGAAATACAAAGCCGCTTCATTGGCCCTGAAGCATTTCCTAACAGAGTATCCCACCTCAAAATACCGGGAGGAGATTCAGTACCTCATCGTTAAAAGTGGATATTTATTAGCGGAAGGAAGTATTGATAGCAAGAAAATCGAAAGATTTCGTTCAACTACAGAATCTTATATTAACTTTGCAAACTCCTATCCTGAAAGCACTTGGCTAAAAGAAGCCCAGGGTTATTTTGATAAGAGCGTGAATCAAATTGAAAAATTGTCCAAGTAATAACCATGAGCAAGTTTAAAAATACCGCCGCAGAAAAGACCACGGTAACCCGTGATGCCAACAAATTGTTTGAGAAAGTAGATGGCAATCTTTTCGAAGCCATTGTTCTTTTGTCCAAGCGTTCCAATCAAGTGAGCAAAGAGATGAAAGAAGAGTTGAGCCAGAAATTAGAAGAGTTCAGCTCCAACACTGACAATTTGGAAGAGGTGTTTGAAAACCGTGAGCAAATTGAGATTTCGAAGCACTACGAGCGCATGGCTAAGCCCCAATCCATTGCCATTCAAGAATTGATTGATGGTGAGGTTTATTGGAGATATCCTGATACAGAAGAGAACAATGGTTAATTCCATGAATTGTCAATAATTTTAAAAGATGGCTTAGTCCATCTTTTTTTATTTTAGAACCGTGAAAGGAAAAAAAATATTGGTTGGAGTTACGGGAAGTATTGCCTGCATCAAAACAGCAATGTTGATTAGGTCATTGACCAAGTCGGGATGTGAAGTCAAAGTGATGATGACCAATGCCGCTTTGAATTTCATTCAGCCACTCACCTTTTCCGCTTTGACCGGTTACCCTGTATCAACTGATTTTTCTGAAAACAAAGACAATGGTAGTTGGGTCAATCATGTTCATTTGGCTTTGTGGGCAGATGCCATCATTATAGCTCCCTGTTCTGCACATACATTGGCCAAAATGACTTCGGGTCATTGCGACAATTTTTTGATGGCCACGTACATGAGTGCCCGTTGCCCGGTCTTCATTGCTCCTGCAATGGACCATGACATGTTTTTGCATGCGGGAACACAGTCTAATTTAAAAACCTTATCAGACCGAGGGCACATTCTGATTGATCCGCAAGAAGGCAGCCTGGCCAGCGGATTGGACGGCAAAGGAAGAATGGCCGAGCCAGAGGAAATATATAATACACTCTTGGCTCATTTTTCCCCTCATCCAAAATTACTCAATAAAAAAATCCTGATTACCGCGGGACCGACACAGGAACCCATTGATCCGGTTAGATTTATCAGCAACCACAGCTCTGGAAAAATGGGGTATGCTCTTGCAGAACGTGCAGCCGAAATGGGCGCACAGGTAACATTGGTGAGTGGTCCTACCCACCTGACTTGCCAGCATCCCAACATTACAAAAATCAATGTGATTACTGCTGCTCAGATGGCGGATGCTGCCATTCAAGCTTTTGTAAGCCATGACATAGCCATCCTTTCTGCAGCTGTTGCCGACTACACACCGGAAGTTGTATCAGATCACAAAATAAAAAAATCGGGTCAAACCATGCAGATTGACCTAAAACCCACCATTGACATAGCCAAAACTTTGGGACAGTCCAAATTGCCCAATCAGTTGATTGTGGGTTTTGCCTTGGAGACAGAAAACTTAGAAAAAAACGCCTTGGAAAAAAAGCTCGCCAAGAACATGGACATAATTGTTGCCAATGATGCTTTAGCCCCTGATGCGGGATTTGGCGGAGATAACAATACCATTACAATGTATTTCAGTCAAAATCGTTCTATAGCACTTGAGCCCATGCACAAAACAAAAGTGGCCCAAAAAATACTTGAAACCCTATGCGACAGCTTGCTCTAATTAGCCTCATTCTCGGACTTTCTTCTTCTTTCCTTTTGGGTCAAGAATTGAATTGCAACGTAACCATCATTCCACCAAGGGTTATCACTACTGATGCCGAGATCTTTAAAACGATGGAGGGAGTGATTGAAGAATTCATGAACTCACGCAAGTGGAGCAAAGACAATTGGGATTCCAAAGAGCGCATCGATTGCTCCATTCAGATTACCGTTGAACAACAGGTGAGCAGCAGACAATTTCAAGGATCCATTCAAGTTAGCAGCAGTCGCCCCGTATTCAATAGTGATTATAAAACAACGATGCTGAGCATCAATGATAAAAATTTTGGTTTTAGCTATCAAGACAATGCCAACTTACAATGGTCACAAGACCAACACCGCGACAACCTTACATCCGTTTTGGCTTATTATGCCTATCTCATTTTGGCCATGGACTATGATTCCTTTTCTCCTGAGGGCGGCACGGAACATTTTTTAATGTGCCAAACCATCGTTACCAATGCGCAAAACGCTCCAGAAGATGGTTGGAAAGCCAGCCAAAAAGGGCAGCAAAATCGATATTGGATCATTGAAAATATTCTCTCACAATCTTTTAAACCGCTCCGCGATGCTTTCTACAACTACCACCGTCAAGGATTGGACTTGTTGTATTTTGACATTGAGAAAGGTAGAAAATCCATGGCCAGTGCCCTTGAGGGTTTAAGAGCGATTCACAAAATCAGACCATCCTCCTACAATTTGCAAATCTTTTTCTATGGCAAAGCGGATGAAATCATCAATGTTTTCAAGCCCTCACCTGCAGAGGTGAAACAGCCCATTTACGAATTGTGTAAATTGGTTGATCCTGGAAACATTGCTAAATATGAACGCATCATGGCACCATAATTTATGCGTCATTCGGCATAAGCAATCATTCATATACCCATTACCTTTAGAAAAAAAAAGTGTTACAGTCCATCAGCGTTCAGAATTTTGCATTGATTGATCAAGCCGAATTGCTTTTTCAAGATGGTTTCACCGCCATAACAGGAGAAACAGGAAGTGGAAAGTCAATCCTATTGGGAGCCATTGGCGTGCTGCTCGGACAGCGTGCAGATGCCAAATTTATACGTTCAGCGGAAAACAAATGCGTCATCGAGGCCCAATTTAATCTTGGACCACATTGGTCGTCTTTTTTTGAAGAGCACGATTTGGATTTTGAGCCACAAACCACTATCAGAAGAGAAATATTAAGCAATGGAAAAAGTAGGGCTTTCATCAATGATACGCCTGTCTCAGTGCAGACGCTGAAATTTGCCGGTGAGCAATTGATTGACATTCATTCTCAGCATGAACAATCATTGATCGGTCAGCGCAATTTCCAATTGGACATCATTGACATCGTAGCCAAAAACAGCATTGGAATTCAGGAGTACAAAAGCTTATACAAGCAATGGAATCAATTAAAAGAACAGCAACTGGAGTTGATCCAAAAACAAAAAGAATGGTCAGCTACTGCCGATTTTATCCAATTTCAATATGACGAGATTTCACAATCTTCATTGGGGAAAATAAATATTGCAGAAAGCGAGCTGTGGGTCAGCAGGGCCGAAAACATTGAAGAAATCAACAGCATGTTGATGCAATGCATTCAACTGTTCAGCGCTGAAAATGGACTAACTACGCACATACATCAAAGCGTACAATTGTTTCAAAAGTTTGCAGAACAAATAGACAATGGACCTGATCTTTTGAGCCGATTAAAATCTCTACAGATAGAGATCAAGGATTTATCACAGGAGTTTGAAAATGCTGCTGAAAACAATGTTTCTGATCCTGAAAGATTAATGCAATTGCAACAGCAACTGGGCGAGATTTATCGATTGCAACAAAAGCACCGGGTAAACAATGCCGAAGATCTTGTTGCATTAAAAGACCAATGGGAGAGTCAACTGAACACTGTTCATCATTTTGACGATGAGATGTCAAAAATCAACAAAGCCATTGAAAAGATGGAATCTGAATTATTGACCATTGGCAAAGTAATTAGTGCAAGAAGACAAGAGGCAGCCGCGCAGATATGTGCGGACATCGAAGGATGGTTGAAAAAACTATCGATGGAACATGCGCAATTGAGCTTATCTGTGACCGAAACAGATTTCAAATCTGACGGCATCAATGATGTGCAGATGCTCTTTAGTGCCAATAAAGGCAATGCGCCCATGCCCATTCAAAAGGCCGCTTCAGGGGGTGAATTATCCAGGGTAATGTTGGCCATCAAAACTGTTTTGGCCAAACAAAAAGCTTTACCCGTGCTCATTTTGGATGAGATTGATACAGGGGTTAGCGGTGATGTTGCATTAAAAATTGGAGCATTGCTTCAAGAGTGCGGAAAGCACATGCAGTTGATTACGATTTCTCATTTGCCTCAAGTGGCTGCCAAGGCGCAGCATCAATTCAAAGTGCTTAAGGATCACAGTGGTGATCGCACCATTACTTCCATAAAGACCCTAAATGCACAAGAAAGAATACAAGAAATTGCGGAGATGCTGAGTGGTCAAAAACCCACTCCCGCAGCCATTACAAATGCCAAAGAGTTACTGAGCTTGAATTAAAAACTCAATTCAACTCCCATATTGAACATCAATGGCAATTGGTTAGTTCTTTTGGCTGTAATTCGATCAATGTAGAAAACGTTCTCCCTATTGTAGCAATTGGTAGCTCCAGCGTTCCATTCCCAGTTCACCTTTTCTCCTTTTTGAATGTACTTCAAATTCATATCCAGACGGTGATAGTAAGGCAATCGACCTCCATTCAATTCAGCAAATTGAATACCCAATTCATTGGGGTTGGCATTGACGTAATCTGTGCTAATACCACCTGAAACCAAATTGGGTTGATAATATCCTTGGGTTTGGGTAAAAGGCAGACCAGAACCGAGATTCCAACGACCTGACAATTCCCAATTGCGGTCCTTTCCAAATTTCTGAGTGGCCACCAAATTAATGTTATGACGGCGATCGAATACTGGTGCATACCATTTTAAACCATCCCAACGATCCACCTTCATCAATGAATAAACCATATAAATATATTGGCGCTTGCTTTCGTATTTTAATACGACGTCAGCTCCGTAGGCACGCCCCATTTCTATCAAGAAATCCTTCCTCAATATTTCAGGTTGATCTTGGTTATCACTGTCGTCAGGGAAAATTTTATTTCGGTTGATGTTGGTGATCTGTCTGAAATCACGATAATATCCTTCAAAATTGATATTGATGGCCTCCGTCAAATCAAACTCCGTTCCTGCAACATAGTGCAATGCACGCTGCAGGGAATTTTTGACCATTTTCGTTTCATTGTCTGGTGTTACAAACTCATCTTGCGTCTCTTCAGGAGCCGCCAAAAAACCGTAGAAGAGATTGACTACATCACGATCTGAGTTGGTGGCCATTAAATTCTGCGAGTATCTACCAAGCGCCAATTTCAATCTCAACCGTTCAGTGGCTTTGTATTTTAGACCAAATCGGGGTTCAGGAGAAACCACTGCTATAGAACTGTAATACTGAAGTCTCAGCCCCGGTTCAACGATCCAATTTTTACGGTTAATTTTATAAGTAAAATAACCATTGAGCTCTGTCATGTTCTGGGCTAAGTCCACCTTAACACCCAATGGATTAAAGGTATTGTATTGGGTTCCAAAACCCACAACCTCTAAACCATAATTCAAAACATCCTTGTCAATATTGAATTTGTAATCTAAACCAAAATTAAAACTCGAAATCTCGGTTGCCCTGTCGGGATTGTTATCTTCCTTAAGAATACACTTGTATTTTGAAAAGGCAAAGTTACCATTGATCAAAACAGTGGAACCCGCTGGTGCTACGACAAAATTACCACCACCTCCGTTGTTTACCCAACTCAATTTAGACAACCCTTGGTATTTGGTGACGTCATCGGTAAAATTGAATCCAAACAAATTTAATTTACTTCCATTTCCTCCGCCCATGGATACCTTTCCATAAATATCACGGTACCTAAATGGCAATCCATTTCCATCATTGAGGGCTGAATAGATGACTTTTGAACTTCTGTCCAAGTATGAATTTTTATAGGAAATCATGTAGGAAATACCCCCACCCTTTTCATTCAACTTTTTAAGGGGACCTTCTAAGAGTACTTTACTTCCAAAAGGATTCACGCCTACTCTACCATTGGACTTTCTTTTGTTTCCATCGCGTGTCGTGATGTCCATGACAGAACTAATTCTCCCGCCATATTGTGCATTAAAACCGCCCGTGTATACGTCAGCCGTAGAGATGATATCCGTATCAAAAACGGAATACAAACCAATACTGTGAAATGGGTTGTAAATAACCATCCCATCCAAAATCACTTTATTTTGCACGGGGCTACCACCACGGACAAAAATCTGTCCACCTTGGTCTCCAGTGCTTACAAAACCCGGTAAAACAGTAAGGTATTGAACAAGATCCGCTTGACCACCAATCGAGGGAATTTTCTTGATATCCTGCGAGCGCACCGTTTCTGAGGAGATATTGACATTATTGATCTGGTCAGAACGCTCTGATGAAACATCCAAAGTTCTCAACTCGATGTCCGATCGTTCAACCAAATAATTCTTGGTTAAAACCTTGTTGTCTTGGATGGTAATTTCTTCCTTTATACTCTTGAATTCAATGGACTGAATAACGATGATGTACTTACCTGCTGGAACTTTTGTCAGGGAGTAATAACCACTAACATCTGTTTGTGCGCCAAATCCGGTACCCTCTATACCGACCGTTATTGGGAAAACAGCTTGCCCCGTTTCTTTATCTTTGATAAAACCACGTACAGAACCCTGACCCAATAATTGCAAACCCGCGAGCAAAAAAATCAACACCAAGAAATTTCTCATATTCATATTTAAAACCGTAGTGGCGAATATACAAAGGTCCATGGGTTGCATTTATGTATTTTTTGATAGGAATGAGATACCAATGCGCAAAATGTTCTATTTTGGCATAGTTTTTTAAGTGCACCTCAAAATTTACATCATGAAAAAATTATTGCTACTTGTTTTCGCCCTAGTCTCAACAACGGTATTTGCCCAACCAGACAATGACTTCAAGGATTTACTTTCACTCTTTGTTGACCAGAAATACGAGAAGGTATTGAACAAAGCCGAAAATTATACAATGGGAGATGATACCAAAAAACATCCCTTGCCTTATCTCTACATCGCGATGTCTCTCTATGAAATGTCCAAAATTGAGAAGTATACACAAATGGAGGAATACAAAGGAGCATTCAAAGACGCCATGAAGTTTTGCTCGAAGTATGGAGCAAAAGACAAAGACAAAAAATATGTTGACGAATTTCCTGATTTCTTCATGAATATCAGAAAGGACATCACTGTTGAGGGAGATATGCAATACGAGCAAGGTAAATTTACCAAAGCCAAATTGTATTACGATTGTTTGATTGACGTTGAACCCAATGATGCAGGTGCTCACATCATGCTAGGACTTTGTTTTGCGCATGCCAAAGCTGTAAAAGATTCTGACATGGAACTGGCCAAGGCAAAAGAATTATTGGTTTCGCAATCCTATTCCACGAGGAATGAGGAAGTCAAAAAACTCTTGAAAAATGCATTAATCGTATATGCCAATGAATTGGGCAATGCCAGTGACAAAAAGAAAGCCGCTGAGTGGATGGGTTATGCCAATGAATTGTTCATGGATGATCCTGAATGGCAAATACAATACAACACTGTAACGAAGTAAATTCGTTGCCAAAAAAAAAAGAGGGCCGCAATAGCGGCCCTCTTTTTTTCTCAATCATTTTATTTGACCGCAGCGTACATCCTTTCAATAATGTCTACCACCTTCATTCCCTCCAAAGCATTGGTTGTTATGATAGAGTTGCCTTGCAACGTAGAAATAACATTCTCAATGATATAAACGTGATTGGCCGCTGAGCCTTTGTAGTGTCCATAATCATTGGCCGGATTACCTTCAGGCAGAACAGGCATCTGATAATCTTTCACATGACAATACACTACTTCATTCATGTATTGACCACCAATTTTAACTGTTCCATTTTCGGCAATGATGGTCATACTGCTCTCATAATTCTGATCAAAACAAGAAGTGGAGAAATTGAATGAACCCATACCCCCGTTGATAAAATCAAAATTAACCATCCCAGAATCTTCAAAGTCGGTAGAATGACCATGATTGAAGTCGGTCATCTTTGATTGGATGTTGGTGATGTCACCAAATAGCCAATACATGATATCCAAGAAATGAGAAAATTGAGTGAACAAGGTTCCACCATCCAATTCTTTTGTTCCTTTCCAATGGTTTTTCTTGTAATAGCGATCGTCCCGGTTCCAATAACAATTGATATTGACCATGAAAATTTTCCCCAACTTCCCGCTCTCCAATAAATCTTTGATCCACACGCTAGGTGGACTATATCTATTTTGCATGACACAAAACACCTGCTTATTCACTTGTAAGGATTTGTAAATGATGTCCTCACATTCCGCCTTGGTCAGTGCCATTGGCTTTTCTACCACCAAGTGTTTCCTGGCATTGAGAACTGCCATTGAATGCTCGGCATGAAAGCCATTGGGGCTGCACACGCAAACAACGTCGCAATCAGGATGATTTGCAAAAAGTTCATCCGATGTTCTGTACAATGGAACATTGAACGACTCAATTCCACACTCCTCCGCCGGACGCACATCGCAAAAGGCTAGTAATTCAGCATTTGGATTGCGTTTCACCATCTCGGCATGACGCTTTCCAATATGACCAGCTCCAATAACAGCAAATTTTATATTTTTCATCTCACCTGTATTCACAGCAAAGATAAACATTAATTCCGCGGGGAATCGTTGAAAAGAATATAGCCAAAATGAAACAATCCCGAGACAGGTTGAGCATTTCTCTCCAAATAATTCAATTGAAAAGACAAAGGTCCAACGGGTGTATGAAACACAATGCTGGTAGACAACTGAACATTTTTCTCAGATCTTAACTCTAGGTTAGCTTTGTTAAAACGATCAGATAGATAACGCTTCCAATTGTCCATTCGATGAAATTCAAATCTCACATCAAACCTAGACCACCACTTAAAAACCACCCCCAATGATGTTGTCGTATATAACAACCCTCTAAACTGGGGCATAAAATAAGTGCTTGCCTCAGGAATAGCATTCTGTTGAGGCATTTGCATGATGGTAGCGATGTAATTATTGAAAGCACCTTGATTACTCCAACCTCCACCACATTGGGTAAGTGCTGCAATATTCTTATTCAATTGCCAATACTTCAATCCTATCAATTTCAAATCTACCCAATTGTGCCATTGCAGACTCGTGTCTTTTAAAACACTTGTTGATCCAGGTATTGACATCTCCCTGCCATAAGCATTTTTCACTTGTATTTTGAACAAAGCCCCTTCACTAGCGTACTGCTTCCTAGTGAGTGTATTGTACTCCCATGAAAGTCTATGTATCCAACCATCAAACTCTGTGACATCTGCTGTATCAATGGATAAGAATTGTCGCGTCTGATAATACTTGTCGTACTGATGGGTGAACGCACTTTGAAACTGTAACAATGAATGCTGAGAAGTGGCCAATCGATATTTTGCTTGGAAAAACAATTCATTGACCAGAACAAAAGAAGGTTTTACATCCTCAAAAAAAGCAGAGACACTTCTGTAATAGTCCCATCGATTTTGAATGAATTCAGCGGAAATCGATGAGGGAAATCGAAATGACTTTGTATTCCAATAAGCACCGAGACAGACTGATCCATAAAATTTACCGAAATAGCTATTGCCATAAACTGCTGCGCCTCTATTTTTTAACGGCTGATAATGCATAGCAATCATTCCTGTATTGATGGCTCTTGATGAAAAATTTCCACCCACTGTGACCAAAAGGGGCAACTCCTTCTTAATTCTCAAATGCAATGCGTAACCGTTACCTGTTTGACTAGAGGTGTCTGCTGAACTCGTTGGAAATACCTTATTGATTCGCTGATCTCTCCACAAGGCGTAATAACGCTTCTCCAATTGCACAAAGTCGACCTTGGTCAATCCTGCTGTCATCCCTTTGATTAATCGCGCAGATTCACCGTCCTCTAAACCTTCAACATGAATTGTACTGATCTTATCGGGAATCGATTTGGCGAGAAATCGTTTTCTCCTGCTCACAGTCAAAAAAGCATCAGCTTCCACTCTATCTCTGAAAGTCGAGTCAGAAAGCCATTTGGACGACAATTGAATGATCGCTGCATCGTACCCTTTTTGAATGATATCGGAAGCATTTCCAAAAGTAAAAGTTCCAAATGCTGAAACATCTGGTTTAATCTCAACAACCTCTGGACAAGGGTGAATACTTGGTTCGCGGTAAACGATCAAACTCTCAATCTGCGAAAAGAAATCATCTTCTCTGGGCTGAGCAACAATACCAGAAACATTTGAACCAATGATGATATCAGGCATGAAAGTCTTATACATTACATCCAACGGAAAGTTGTTATAAATACCACCATCAAACATCAACTTCTCATTGACCGTAATGGCTGGAATGTAAAACGGATAGGTCATGGAAGCACGAACCGCCTGGCTCAGGGAACCAGAATCAAAAACGACTGTCTCCTTGGTTTCCACATCAGATGCCAAACAACGAAAAGGTATCATCAGCGAATCAAAATTTTCTTTACATCTATAATTAGCCGCACTAAAACCTTTCATTGTTTCCCAATCCATGACCTCCGGGGAGATGAGGTGTGTTGGTATAGATCGTCGAACAGACTCTCCACCACCTAATCGAATGGACATCATGGCGGCATCGGATGGTTGCTCATGAAATAGGTATTGATATTGTATGTCCATTACACCCTCAGACATTCTTTGATAAGAAGATGAGGTAACATAAGCCTCCATTTCTTCCACAGTCATTCCAGAAGCGTACATGGCACCGATGACACTTCCCATGCTGGTTCCTACAATATAATCAATTTGAATATGCTTCTCCTCTAGGGCTTTAATCACACCAATATGAGACAATGCTTGAGCGCCACCACCACTCAGCACCAATCCAATACGCTGAGCTGACGAAGTTATCGTGAACATGATAACCATTAGAACCGTGAATATCCATGAAAGCACGCTCAAAAGTAGTAATTTTACAAAGTGAAACTGCGGAAATACAGACTCTATTTTTTAATCATACTTTTCTTGTATGTACTGCTTCAATTGACATGGTGGGGAGTACAATTAGAAAGAAACTATCGTCTCATTTATGCCAACAACGATACGTATTTTTACAAACTGAGCATGATCATCGGTGAGGGGTTGGTCTTTTGCACCCTTCTTTTCTTAGGTTTCCGATTCATTCACAAAACCATAAAAACGGATATCCAGAGAGCAAAAACCGAAAGTACTTTTTTGTTGTCTGTTACCCATGAATTAAAAACTCCTCTGGCCAGTATTCGATTAATGCTCGACACTTTATTGAAGAGAAAAACTGATGCCGACACGCAGGTACAAATGATAAAAAATGCGCAAAATGCGCTCAATAAACTGCACCAACAAATCGAAAACATCTTATTAACTACCCGCACCAATGGCGTAGAGATTAATCATTGGGATTCAGTTATTGAATTGGATATCCTGGCCGAATCCAAGTTAAAAAAATACCAGCAGTGGTATCCAGAACATCATTGGATACTTGAAAAAGAAGGACAACTCCAATTCCCTTTTGATCCAGAATTGATGGGTGCTGTCTTATCCAATCTCATGGATAACGCAGCCAAATACAGTCCAAAGGGAAGTAAAATCAGTGTTGGTTTATACAACAACTGTGAAATCAAAATCATCGTGAAAGATGAAGGCATTGGATTCCAGCAAGAAGACATAGGACAGGTGCTCAAAGCTTTTTATAGAGGAACATCGTCCGACAATCAGCAACCCGGAACGGGCCTTGGACTATATTTGGTTCAAAACATTGTCAAAATATACAACGGCTCTATTCATATCCATAAGAATGAGCCAAAAGGAAGTATCATAGAAATTCGTTTACCCAAACATGGAAAATCAAAATAAAAAAGTAGCATTGGTCATCTTGGATGGCTGGGGAATTGGTAAAAAAGACAACACAGATGCTATAGCCAATGCTCATACGCCATTTGTAAATGGTTTATACGAAGCCTATCCCAATGCCACATTAAGGACAGATGGTGAGCATGTGGGTTTACCCGATGGGCAAATGGGCAATTCTGAAGTTGGTCATATGAATATTGGTGCTGGCCGTGTAGTATTTCAAGAGTTGGTGCGCATCAATAAAAGTGTCCGTGAAAAGGAATTTCATTCCAACCCTACCCTCCTTGCTGGTTTTGATTATGCCGCTAAAAATAAAAAGACCGTTCATCTTGTGGGCTTAATCAGTGATGGGGGCGTCCATTCACATTGGAAGCATGCTGCTGCCATTTGTGAGATTGCTGCTCAATTCCCTATGGTCAAGACCATTGTTCATGCCATCACAGATGGAAGAGATACAGATCCGCAAAGTGGTTTGGGATACATCCACGCATTTGAAAATGACATTGCTGATACGGGAGTGAAGATAGCATCCGTTATCGGTAGATATTATGCGATGGATAGAGATAAGAGATGGGAGCGGATTAAAAAATCATTTGACTTAATGACCAAAGGATTAGGAACCTCCTATGCAGACGCAAAATCAGGAATTGAAACATCCTACCAATTTGGCATCACTGATGAGTTCATTGAACCCGTGGTTATTGCCAACAACTTCACTCCCATTGAGGAAGGTGATGTTGTTATATGTTTCAATTACAGGACAGATCGCTGTCGGGAAATTACAGAAGCCTTGAGTCAACAAGCTTTTCCGGATTTCGAGATGCAACCATTCCAATCGTTGTACTATATCACAATGACCCAGTATGACGAAAAATTCAAAAATGTTCATGTGGTTTTTCAAAAAGACAACTTGGTAAAAACATTGGGCGAGGTAATATCTGAGGCGGGAAAATCACAATTGCGCATCGCAGAAACAGAAAAGTATCCGCACGTGACTTTCTTTTTTAGTGGGGGGCGTGAGGAACCTTTTGACAAAGAGATGAGAGGAATGGTGCCTTCCCCTAAAGTGGCCACTTATGATTTGATGCCTGAAATGTCAGCAGGAGGTATTTTGGAAAAAACCAAGGAAATCATTGCCTCGAATGCTCCTGATTTTATCTGTCTCAACTTTGCCAACCCGGATATGGTTGGGCATACAGGGGTTTGGGAAGCGATCATAAAAGCTGTGGAAACAGTAGATCATTGCTTGCAAGAATTGGTCACTTTTGGAACAGATCATGGATATCAATTCATCATCATTGCGGATCACGGAAATGCCGATAAGGCCATCAATGAAGACGGAACACCCAACACTGCACATACAACCAACCCTGTTCCGGTTTGGATTATATCAGAAACAGTAAAAAAAGTAAAAGATGGAATTTTGGCCGATGTTGCGCCCACAATCCTACACTTATTGGAAATAAAAAAGCCGATCGAGATGACCGGCTCTTTACTGGTAACGGAATAATTTATTTCAACACGTTAAATGAGCCTGTGTAATACTCCTTCTTGGGCCTATTCCAAACGAACTCATAATAGTATACCCCTTCTGATAGATCCGATATTTTCCAATCATTCTTGTAATCCGCACTTTCATAAACCACATTCCCCCAACGATTGAAAACCTTTAAAGTAGAGTTGGGATACTTCCAAGTGGAGTCGTAAGGATTGAACAATCCACAAATATGGAAAGTTTGATTGCCGATGGCCTGTCCTTCTTCAAATTCCTCAGGATAAAGGGCTGGAATAACCTCACCTGTTTCAGAGACTGTTGGAGTAGAACTGCATAGAATACTATATGAGTTTGCATCACCAGCATATCCCGTCATTACGTTTGGAAATTCAACCGTACAAGGCAAAGGCAATACAGTAAAATGAATTGACTCGTTATATCCGCAAAAGGGCTCCGTTACTCGGCACCAATAGGTCATAGGGAAAGCACTCCCTATGAAGTAGGAAGCCGAAGTCCATTCAGGTGTATTGTCCGTGATGGAATCTGTTGCATCATAATACCACCACTTGTAGGACACGTCCTGATCTGTCCAAGCTGTCAAAGTCAGGGTATCTGTTGTGCACAATCCCAGAATCAATGAGTCAGGCAAGGTGACTGGCTTCATCGGAGGCACGGGAATCTGTAGATTCAAGGTAGTGCTATCAGAAGTTCCACAATAATCATTGACCACCACTTTGTAGTTTCCGTTTTCCAAGGTATTGTCCCAGGGAAGGAAACTGAAAACGGGGTTTGGACTATTGTTCAATAACACCTGATTGGTTGGGTTGCTCCATGTAAATGAATAAGGTGCTGCACCCTGTGAGATTGCTGCCAAAACATCCACGTCCACTTGTTCTTGACACAGAATTACGTTGGACAATGCATTGACATTGACCGGAACTGGATCTGTAACTTCAAAGGACAATGAATCAGACAATCCGCAAAAATCAGATACTGTAAGCCAATATTGTCCTGGAACAATACCTGGCGCCTGGTATTCAAAAAAGGCCGTATCATTATTGGTAATTACTTCGCCCAACGGGTTCTCCCATTGATACAAGTAAGGAGGAACTCCGGTATTTGCGTTAATGGCGTTAGGGCCATAACTCTCTGGGATGACAGCTTCACACAAGCCAATGTCGGGCAGGGAGCTTACACTAATGGGATTGTAATCCACAATAATCATTGATGCGGTAGTTGTATCCATGTCCAATCCTGTTGTATCCATTGGATCTTGGTAAATGAACCCAATGGTAATGGTCTCATACGTTGAGGTGATATTGCCATAAGTGATGGTATTGGTGCCCTCTGCAATATCATCTACCATTGCATTTAAATACAACGTATCATAAGTCCCTGGATAAACTACTAAGGTTGTTTCGCCATCGTAGGTATAGTCTTCATTCAAGGTTGCATCCCCACCGAAATAGAGGGTGATGGTATCAGGCTCCAGCAAACAAGGGGGTGGTGAAATGACAAAGAACCCATCATAACAACTCTCACCTTCCAAAATGGCGTTGGATGGGAATCCAGTAATTCCACCTTGCGAACCCGAGATATTGACGCTCACAGGTTGAATCAAATTATTTCCAACGTTAAAGCTTCCTGCCCGCAGGGTAACAAAGGATTGTAACGAACCATCTTGGGCATCTGCAATGGCCAATTTGATGTGATATGTTTCACCGCACAAAAGTGGATAGGTAGCCAACAAAGGAACAGTGTAACCATTGCTTCCGATGGCCTGATTGGGTGCAGGGTTGTCTACATAGTATTGGCTGTAATCCTCATTGTTCAAACTAGAAATGGTAATGGGCAAAGCGGGATCAGAACCAGGAATGATGGCAATGTTGGTAGAACCACCCGGATATCCTGGAGGAGCTGAGTAATCACCTGTGATACCAGGACCAGCTAAAAAGAAAGCAAATACGTCATTGTAGACTTGATCTACGTAGGTCAAGTATTCATCTGAACCAAATATGTAGTCAAAAGACAAAGTATTTCCTGTAGCAATAAAATCAAACTCCAAAATCGCTTGATCATTGACATCTTGAATGGTCAGATTTAAACCAATCATGGGAAATACGGAATTAGCCACCTCTAACAAATCTGGATTATTGGCCACCCCACCTGTAATACCCGGTACCGTTGCGCCCAATTGAAGCTCATTCACGTGACCTGAGGACAAGGTAACACCGTCTTCAATATCAAAAGCGGTTGGGGCGCCACCACCCGTCAGGTATCCCAACTGTCCCGGATCGCCGGTAAACTGCGCATTGAAGTAAGTGACATTGGGACCCAACAAATACTGCACTGCTTGGTCAGCAGTAATACCAGGTGCAAGCGTTATTTGTGCTTGAGTATAAAGACCCAAAAATAACAAAGACAAAATCGAAAAAATTCTTTTCATAAGTTTCGGTTGACGTACTAAAGAGTCTAAATATACGTCA
>CAYQUT010000032.1:0-27619 GCA_964420985.1 uncultured Chryseobacterium sp. | reverse complement strand
CGCAGATGGTACTGGCCAAAAGCCGGGAGAGTATGTCGTCGCCGATCTTCGAAAAACCTCTAGTGTAAACTAGGGGTTTTTTGTTTTTATCACATGCATGAATTATTTTAGGTTGTTATTACTTCACCCTTCTACAAGAAAATAGCGGTTTCAACTTCTAGCGTGCCTGGAAAATAACTTTCAAAAGTATGTTGATCCCGATGATTTACACCTCGTATTGGATATGTTGAAATGGAAGTTCGCAAACGTGGATCCGAAATTTCTTCAAATTCAAGTTATTGTATCTCGCTTGGATTGATAGATACTCTTTTATCGATTTAATTGGTCCTGAACAGGATAGTCTCAAAATCAAAGAAGGTTGTTAAAGATTCATTGGATCATTGAGAGGATTAATCAATTATTGCGTATTGATGATAAATAGGCGTAAAAAATTCCCCAGAATTAATAAATAGATTTGAATGGAACGCCAAGGGTGGACAATCAAATTCAGTTTATGTCGTGCACTATGATGTAAGCTTGCTGCAAATTGTGATGTTTACAATAAAATTTGCCTGGTGTTATTCTCAATGGTCTCGCATATTTTATCCGTTGGAATGTCATTGCTGTCATTCCCAAATGGATCCTCGATTTCCTCTGCAATGACCTCCAAACTAGCCAACGCATAAAAGACGATACAGGATAAACCGATACATAACCAGTGCAATTGCAGGGCATATCCAAATGGGAGTGTCATCACGTAGAAAAAAATAAATTTCTTTACAAAAACATTGTAAGAAAATGGAATGGGCGTATTTCGGATTCTTTCACAACCGCCGCATATATTTTGAAGTTCGTTCAGCTCAGTTTGAATGGATAAAAGAGTCGTACCGCTAATTTCACCATTACTTTCCATCTCATATAAGCGAACAATCAGTCGCTTAGCGATTTGATTGGGCAAATGATGTTGGCCACTAATCTGATTCCATTCTTCATCGAGCTCGACCTCTATATCATGAGATCTTAAATGTTGTTTTAGAGAATGCGCATACAAAGCGATACCTTTTTGAAAATAGACGCGATTTTTTTCGTCGTCCCTTTTAAGAATAGCATTCAGCTTTAGGCTTAAAGTTCTACTATTATTGACAAGACTTCCCCACAACTTTCGCCCTTCCCACCATCTGTCGTATGCGGTGTTTGTTCTAAATACCAAAAGCAAGGAAAGTACAAATCCAAGCAATGTTTGCACCGTCGTTAGATTCTTTATAAAGGGGTCCTGATCCCAATGCCAAAATTCATATTCAAGGTAAACAACCAACCAAGTGTAAATACCTATAAAAATCATCATTGGTATGAGTTTTTGGAAGGTTTCACTTTTATGCACCTTGAAAATAAATGTGAACCAATCTTTGGGTTGATAGATATGCATCTTAAGAAATTTGCTCAAATTTAATGACCTTTGCACAAGTGAGTAGAGCTAAAGAAATATTACATCAATTTTGGGGTTATTCTGATTTCAGAAGGCCTCAAGATGCAATCGTGAATTCAGTCATTAACAAAAACAACACACTTGCACTTTTACCAACGGGCGGCGGCAAAAGTTTGTGCTACCAAGTTCCTGCTTTGGTCTTTGAAGGTCTGTGCCTGGTTATTTCACCACTAACAGCGCTAATGCAAGACCAAGTGGATGATTTAAAGTCAAAAGGAATTAAGGCTGAAATGATATCAGCCTATATGAAAAAAAGTGAAGTGGATCGTGTCTTAAATGAATGTGTCTTTGGAAAGATCTCTTTTCTTTATGTATCACCTGAAAGAATTTTGAATTCATCTTTTCAAATGTATTTGCAGAGGATGCCCCTTTCACTTATTGCGGTGGACGAGGCTCATTGTATTTCGCAGTGGGGTCATGATTTTAGACCGGCATATCTTGAGATTTCAAAAATAAAGGAGTGGCATGACAATGTGCCTTTAATCGCATTGACAGCAACCGCCACCAAGGAAGTCAAGAATGAGATTGTTGAAAAGCTTCAAATGTCGAATTGTGTGGTCATTGAGGGGGATTTATCAAGACCTAATTTGGCCTATGCCGCATTGGAAACCCAGGATAAATCCGCACAATTATTGAAGTGGGTAAAAGGTTTTAAACAGTCCATAATTGTGTATGCGCAATCTAGGATGCGCGTAGAAGAAATATGTCAATGGTTGATAGCGAACAAAATTCAAGCAACTTATTATCACGCAGGTCTTAATGTTAATCAAAAGAAAATAACCACAAAAAAATGGATGAGCAATGAGGTTCAGGTAATGGTTGCTACCAATGCTTTTGGAATGGGGATCAATAAACCTGATGTGCAAGCCGTCATTCATTGGGAACCTCCAGCTCAGCCAGAGGCTTATTTTCAAGAGGCAGGTCGTGCAGGACGTGGTGGTCAAAAGGCATATGGATTGCTCATGTTTCACCCATCAGATGAGACAGAGGGAATAAAGAAAATAGATCAACAATATCCTTCGAGGGAAAATCTTTTGAAGACATATCAGTATCTGGCAGATGGAAATCAATTGCCAATAGGGCAGGGACAAGGAGAGACTTTTGAATTTCAATGGCATGACTTGGCAGCAAGATCAGGATTGAGTCAGAATGAAATTTTAGTTTCCGTTAAAATTCTTCAGGGCTGTGGTTATGTGCAACTCAATGAGGCGTATTTTCATCCTTCCATTATTAAATTTTTATTTTCACACGAATCTGTAATTGTTTTTAAAGACAAATATGCGGCGCATAGAACAATAATTGATCACCTGCTGAGAATTTACGGAATCCCGGAAAATAAGGAAATTCGAATTGATGAAGGTTTGATTGCGAAACAGATGAAAACATCTCAAGCCATGGTCAGGGAGAAGCTGAAGCAACTTTCGGATTTAAAAGTCTGGGATTATAGACCACAATGGGAGTCTCCTTCCATTACTTTTTTACTTCCAAGAGTTCATCCGGCTTCATTAATTATTCCAAAGGAAAAATTAGAGTTCTTGAAGCAAAGAGACAAGCACCGATGGGGCTCTGTTTGGGATTACATTCACTTTAATGGTTGTCGATCATCTTGGATGAGCTCATATTTTGATGTAAAGAGTGATTCATGCGGTATATGTGATGTGTGCACCAAAAGCAAAAGAGAAAATTCCTTGAACAATGCTGTGGAATTACTTTTTGATAGATCTATTATTCGGCTTGAACAATTGGAATCATTATCATCCGAAGAAATGAAAGCACAAGCTTGGCTTCGTTTGCGTTTTCTTTTAGATGAAGGAGTTTGGATTGAAGAAAGTGAAGGGGTTTGGCGAAAAAAAGAGTAAATTGCTGATTTGCCCCTCTTAATTTTGGGGGTGTATTGAAAAAAAAGTCATTTTTTATTTGTTTTAAGGTGGAAAATGGGGGGTATATTTGTAAAAAATATATTTCTTATGAGTATGACACGTTTTCAGGCCTTGGCAGAATTGAATACTCGCCAGCCCAATCATGTAGCAGCACCTAGCGTCAAAGTTTCTGACTACTTCGGTTCAAATGTTTTTTCTCCATTTCGCATGAGGGAGTATTTAACTGATGACGTTTACGAGAAGTTAATGGAGTGTATCAATATGGGTGTGCGTATTGACCGATCTGTTGCGGATCACGTGGCCTCTGCCATGAAAGAATGGGCCATGAGCAAAGGAGCTACGCATTACACGCACTGGTTTCAACCTTTAACAGGAGCAACTGCTGAAAAACATGATAGCTTCTTCAAGCCTCTGGGTGATGGACGTGCCATTGAGAAATTTGAAGGAACCATGTTGGTCCAACAAGAGCCCGATGCATCATCTTTTCCAAGTGGTGGTATTAGAAACACCTTTGAAGCAAGAGGATATACGCTTTGGGATCCATCCTCTCCAGCATTTATTGTAGGAAACACATTGTGTATTCCCACCATTTTCATATCCTACACCGGACACGCTTTGGATTATAAAATGCCGATGATGAAGGCCTTGCATGCCGTGGATCATGCTGCGACAGCAGTTTGTCAGTATTTTGATAAAGAAGTTGTTAAAGTAAATACCACCTTGGGTTGGGAGCAAGAGTATTTTCTAATTGATGAAGCATTGCACAACGCACGTCCTGATATTGCCATGACTGGTCGTGCATTATTTGGCGCTCGTCCTGCAAAAGGTCAACAATTAGAAGATCATTATTTTGGTTCCATTCCTGACCGTGTGATGGGATTCATGCAAGAATTTGAAAATGAAGCGCATCTTCTTGGAATTCCGGTAACCACACGACACAATGAAGTAGCGCCTAATCAATTTGAAGTGGCACCGATGTTTGAAGAGGCCAATTTAGCCAATGATCATAATCAATTGTTGATGGATATCCTCGATAAAGTGGCTCGCAAACATCAATTTAGAGTGTTATTGCATGAAAAGCCATACGAGGGCGTGAATGGCAGTGGTAAACACAACAATTGGGCCCTGAGTACCAACACCGGAGTGAACCTCTTGAAGCCTGGAAAGAATCCAAAAACCAATCTTCAATTTTTGACCTTCTTTGTGAATACCGTAGCTGCAATTTATGAAAATGCAGACGTGTTACGCGCAAGTATTGCTTCCGTAGGTAATGATCATCGATTGGGAGCAAATGAAGCTCCACCCGCCATTATGAGTTGTTTCTTAGGGGAGCATTTGTCTGCGATGTTGGATGATTTAGAGAAGAATATCAAGGCCGGAAAAATGACGCCTCAAGATAAAATTGAGTTGAAATTGAACATTGGTAAACTGCCTCAAGTTTTATTGGACAATACCGATAGAAATAGAACCTCACCTTTCGCTTTTACTGGAAATAAATTCGAATTCAGAGCTGTTGGGTCAAGCGCCAATTGTGCTAATGCTATGATTGTATTGAACACCATTGTGGCCAATCGGTTGTTGCAATTCAGAAAAGATGTCGATGCACGTATAGCCAAGGGAGATGATAAAGATGAGGCTATTCTGAAGGAGTTGCAGCGCTTAATTAAAATGAGTAAGGCCATTCGTTTTGAAGGGAATGGATATGGTGATGAGTGGGTAAAAGAAGCAAAGAAAAGAGGTCTTTCTAATTTCACAGATACCCCAAGTGCATTGGCCATTTGGAAAGATAAGAAGATTCAAAAAATGTTTCATGATTTGAATGTCCTCACGCCGGAAGAGATTCACGCTCGTTACGAAATTGAATTGGAGAATTACAGCAGAAGAAGAGATATTGAAGCTTCTCTTACTGCTAGTATTTCAGTATCCAATATCATTCCGGCGGCTTTGCGTTACCAGAGTGATTTGTTGGATAATGTCCAAGGGTTGAAATCGGTGTTGTCAGCGGCGGAATTTAAGGAGGCTGCCTCAACGCAGTTATCATTGATCAAGGAAATTAGCAAAGAAGTAAATGCCTTGAAAAAAGGAGCCGATGCCATTAAGACTGAGTTGAAAAAGGCCTATAGTTTGGACGCTGAAAAGCAGGCTAAGCTTTTATCAGGAACCATAAAGCCACTGATGGATTCCACAAGAGCAGCAGCAGATCGTTTGGAACTGTTGGTTGAAGATGAATCTTGGCCTTTGCCTAAGATGGGTGAATTGTTGTTTACCAATTAATAATCTTATTCAAGAATAGAGAAAATAGAGACTCCGTTTGGGTCTCTATTTCTTTTTTGTTATATTCGCAACAATACAAACCGAAGGAATTAAAGAAATTACAACATGAAAAAACTATTGTTGGCTTTTGTTTTAGGATGTGCAATAACTACTGCATGGTCTCAAAAAGAGTTGAAGAAAGCTAATTCTTATTTTGCTACCCGTCAGTATCTTGAGGCAGCTGAAGAATACAAAATTGCAGGTCCGAAAATTAAAGATTTGACCATTAAAGCCCAGTCATATTTTAACGTCGGAGAGTGTTATCGCATGATGACCAGATATAACGAGGCTATTGAATGGTATGACAAATCAGGTCGTGCGATGTATGGTAAAACCAATCCGGAGTTGCACTATAATTGGGGATTGTGTTACCAAATGCAAGGAAAGTACGAAGAGGCGGTGGCCCAATTTAAGCGTTATCAAGAGTCAGGTGGTGACAGAGAAAAGGGGAATCAAGCCATCAAACTAGCCCAAAATGGAGCTGATTTGAAAAATCAGAAAACCAAAATTGAAGTGGAAATGGTTGGTGAAATTAGTAGTCCGGAGTTTGATTTTGCTTTGAATTACGGAGCTAAGAAAGGTAAAGATGGTGATGTTTTCATTCTTTCTTCATCGAGAAAATCATCAGCTGGTAGCGGCTCTGACCCCAAGACAGGAGAAGATTTTATGGATTTGTTCAGCGTTACAAGAGATCCAAAAGGGAAGTTTGGTACCCCTCAACCTTTGGGTAATGTAATCAATACAAACAACAACGAAGGTCCGGTTAGCTTTACCAAAGATTTTGGTGAAATGTATTTTACATTTTGTCAGTATGAAACCGGGGAGTATCATCCATGTGAAATCAGAATGTCAAAGGTGATGAACGAGAAATATGAAGTTCCCGTGAAAGTTGTATTTGACAAAACCAACGGAGACAGTGTGGTGTTTGGTCATCCTTGTTTATCCCCTGACAATAAGCATTTGATTTTTGCTTCCAATTTACCAGGCGGTAAGGGCGGTATGGATCTTTGGTACAGCTCATATGACAAGAAAAATGATCAATGGGGTGCTCCAAAAAACATGGGTAGCATCAACACCTCTGGTGATGAAATGTTTCCATGGATGGAAGACAATACGCTCTACTTCTCATCGAATGCCATTCCAGGTTTGGGAGGATTTGATATTTTTAAGTCGGCAAAAGGAGAGGAGATGTCTTTCTCAGCGCCCACCAATTTGGGACATCCAATTAATTCATCATCGGATGATTTTGCCTTAATCATAGACAGAAGCGCAAAGAAATTGTACAATGTTGAATTTGCAGGTTTCTTTACGTCCAACAGGCCCGGAGGTAAAGGAAAGGATGACATTTACCAATTCCGTGATGTCCCAGTGTTGTTCACCATGCAAGGGTTTGTTTATGATGAAAAGACAGGAAATCCTGTCGAGAGTGCCAATGTTATTGTTAAAAGCACGGACGGTTCTGAGTACAAATTGACAACGGATAAATCCGGCGCATTCAATTTGGACAATACACAAGTTTTGGCAGACAACACCTACATGGTAGATGTGGACAAAACTGATTACATCGGAATTCAGGGTGATAGATTTTCAACCAGAAATTTGAAAGAGAATACAAATTTTGCCAAGGAATATTTTATTCAACCCATTGAAAAGGATGTTGAATATCACATGCCATTGGTACAATACCCTTACAACAAAACTGAATTGTTGGTGAATGAAACGGTGAATTCACAAGACTCATTGAACTACTTATTCGATTTATTGGCGAAGAACAAAACATGGAAGATCCAGTTGGAGGCGCATACAGATGCACGCGGAAGTGTGGAGGCCAATCAGACTTTGTCAGATGGACGTGCAAAGACATGTTTTGATTATTTGGTAGGGAAAGGAATTGATGGAAGACGAATTGTTCCTGTTGGAAAAGGAGAGTCTCAACCCATCGTTTTGAAAAAGGACCAAGGTAATTTTAAAGGTGGAGATATACTTACTGAAGAGTTCATCAATAAATTGGAAGGTAACGACGATAAAGAAATGGCCCATCAGTTGAATCGTAGAACTGTTTTCAGAATTTTAGCAACAGATTTCGATCCCAATAAGCCAGATGCGACGCCAGCGACAGATAAAACTAAGCCAGGTGCAAAAACAAACGGAGCCAAACCTGGTGCTAAGAAGCCCTAATGTTGAAGACTTGAGAGAAGTTTTGCTGAGATAGATTACAATAAATATTACTTTTGCAGCGGGTTTTATCCCGCTGCTTTTTTTTCAGTATGATGAATGATTCACAACGATATGCGCTCCGAGGAGTGTCCGCAAAGAAGGAGGATGTTCATAACGCCATATCCAATGTGGATAAGGGTTTGTATCCAAAAGCTTTTTGTAAAATTGTCCCTGATTCGCTTACGGGAGATGAGGAATACGCACTTGTTATGCACGCGGATGGTGCAGGAACAAAATCTTCGTTGGCCTATTTGTATTGGAAAGAAAATAATGACTTGTCTGTTTGGAAGGGGATTGCGCAAGATGCCCTGGTCATGAATTTAGATGATTTGCTGTGTGTTGGTGTAACCAATAACATTTTGTTAAGTTCGACGATCGGAAGAAACAAAGGGCTAATTCCGGGTGAAGTAATTAAAGCGATCATAGAAGGTACAGAGGAGTTGGTTGAGGATTTAAACAAATGCGGTATCGGTATAAAAACGACAGGGGGAGAGACCGCTGACGTAGGTGATTTGGTCAGAACGATAATCGTAGACAGCACCGTTGTTGCCAGAATCAAGCGTTCTGAGATTATTGACAATGGTAATATTGCTTCAGGTCAGGTAATTGTAGGTTTTTCCTCTTTTGGTCAAGCGACGTATGAAAAAGAATACAATGGTGGAATGGGGAGTAATGGATTGACCTCTGCTCGGCATGACGTTTTTGCTCATCATTATGCGGTCAATTATCCTGAGAGTTTTGATTCTAATATTCCCCAAGAAGTTGTTTACAGTGGTTCTCAAATGTTGACCAGTCAGGTGGATGGGGTTTCATTGGATGCAGGAAAATTGGTCCTCTCTCCAACGAGAACCTACGCGCCATTGGTCAAGAAAATTTTTGATTGGAATAGAAGTGCTGTGAAAGGAATGGTGCATTGCAGTGGTGGAGGACAAACAAAAGTGTTGCATTTTGTTCATGGTTTGCACATAGTAAAAGACAATCTGTTCACTATCCCTCCTTTGTTTGCGATGATTCAAAAGGAAAGCGGAACAGATTGGAAAGAGATGTATAGGGTTTTCAATATGGGACATCGATTGGAAATTTATACTGATTCTGAAGCTGCGCAGCAGATGATTGAATTAGCACACGCTATGAACATTGAAGCAAAAATTATCGGAAGAGTGGAGGAAAGTCAAGTTAAGAAGTTGACGATCATATCTGAAAAAGGAACTTTTGAATATTTTGATTGATGATAGATTTGTTGCAACGCCTTTTGGCCATTGAAGATAGGTATATTGAGGTTTCAAAATTGATTACAGATCCTTCTGTAATTTCAGATATGAAACGCTACCCTGCGTTAATGAAGGAGTATAAGGACCTTGAGAAAATTGTGGAGAAGGGGAGGTTGTATAAAAAGTCAAAAGATGATTTTCAGGGAGCCAAAGATATTTTATACAGCCAAGAAGATGCCGCACTGAAGGAATTGGCGCAAATGGAATACGATGAGTTGGAACCTCTGATTGATTCGTTGGAGAATGAGATTAAAGTAATGTTGATTCCTAAAGATCCTGAGGATGAGCGAAATTGCGTTGTAGAAATTAGAGGAGGAACAGGCGGAGATGAAGCGGCGATATTTGCAGGTGATTTATTTAAGATGTATACCCGATATGTTTCCGGCAAAGGTTGGAAATACGAAGTCTTGAACATTAGTGAAGGCACAGCAGGTGGTTTCAAAGAAGTGGTTTTTGAAATTCAAGGAGTGGATGTGTATGGCACAATGAAGTTTGAGAGTGGAGTTCATCGTGTCCAGCGTGTTCCTGAGACAGAAGCGCAAGGGAGGGTGCATACCTCGGCAGCCACTGTCGCGGTGATGCCTGAAGCTGAAGAATTTGATGTGGTGATTAATCCTGCCGATATTCATCGAGATACCTATAGAGCCAGTGGCGCTGGTGGACAGCACGTCAATAAGACGGAATCCGCAGTTCGATTGACCCACGTTCCAACAGGAGTAATCGTTGCTTGTCAAGAAGGAAGGTCTCAGCATGAGAATCAGGAAAAGGCCATGCAAATGTTGCGGACTAAAATTTTTGAAGCAGAAGTAAATCGGAGACAAGAGGAAAGAGCCCGCATGAGAAAGTCCCTTGTTAGTACTGGGGACCGATCTGCAAAAATTAGAACGTATAATTTCCCGCAAGGGAGAATGACCGATCATCGAATTAATCTGACGTTGTATAATTTGGATGCTGTGATGAATGGTGAGATTGAAGACATTATCGAAGCTTTGCAAGTGGCAGAGAATGCCGAGAAATTGTTAGCCGGTAACAATGATTAAATAACATGAACAGAGAAAAATTGTCTGCGATTATTCGCGAAAGAAAATCGCTTTTGTGTGTGGGGTTGGATATTGATTTGAAATTGATTCCTGAAGGCGTTTCACCGATAGAATTCAATAAGTCGATCATCGATGCTACTCGGGATTTAGCGGTGGCCTATAAACCCAATTTGGCATTTTATGAATGTCTGGGAATCAAAGGTTGGGAATTGTTCCAGGAAACCGTTGAGTATATTGGTTCAGAGCATTTTATTATCGCAGATGCCAAGAGGGGCGATATTGGCAACACCAGTAAGTATTATGCTCAGACTTTTTTTGAGACCTATTCTTGTGATGCGGTCACCATTGCCCCGTATATGGGCGAGGACAGTGTTGCACCTTTTCTTGGTTTTAAGAACAAATGGGCAATCGTTCTCGGCCTGACATCCAACAAAGGGGCCAATGACTTTCAAACTTTATCATTGGGGAATGAAAAAGTTTACGAACGCGTTTTAAAATCGGTTGCCTCTTGGGGAAATGACGGAAATATTATGTTTGTAATCGGGGCAACTCAGGCTAGCGCTCTTCAAGAAATCAGAAAGCTCATTCCCAATCATTTTCTTTTGGTTCCCGGCGTGGGAGCTCAAGGTGGAAGTTTAGATGAGGTCTTAAGAAACGGAATGACAGTCGACGGGGGACTTTTAATCAACGCCTCTCGTAGTATTCTTTACGCCTCAAAGGAATCTGATTTTGCAGAAGCTGCAAGAGCTGAGGCATTGAAGATGCAATCAACGATGGCGGCTTATTTTTAGAAAATTTCAATGTATATTTAGGCGTGCAAAATACTTATCAATGTCCATCTTGTTCGGCAGCTATCGAGTTGCGTCAATCTGTTTTCGTTTGTACAGGTTGTAGTAAGCAATACTTGTCAAAGGACAAAATAGCTTTTCTCTTGGATGAGCAAAAATTGGGTTGGGCAGATAAAAAATTGCGTGATGATTTTTACGATGGACTTCTGGGGAGATTTTATCAGCGATTAATGCCGTTGCTGTCGCTTCCGGCAAGACCACTCGCAATCTCAAAACTAGATTGGTTTATTTTTGGAGTGACTTGGTTGTTATTATTCAGCTCATTGTTCTTCACATTGATGGTATTTAATCCTGATGTTTGGATTGGGTGGAAAGTGGTTGGATGCATGATGACATTATTATTATCTTGGTTTTTTGTCAAACACCCCCATTTTTTTCATCTCCTTTGGACAGCAATACCCGCAAAATTTAGTCTTGAAAAAGAAAAATATGTTTATTCGAAATCGTTTGCTGAATTGCATTCGAACATTCAAACTAAGTTGACAGAAGAAAATAAACCTCTTCGGTTACTTGATATCTCCACAGGAACGGGTAATTCATTGTTACGACATGGATGGACTAAAATGAATGCTTCATTGACTGGGTTTGATTTGTCTGAAACTATGCTGAGGCAGCTTCAAAATACAGCTCAAGAATTGGCCATTCCCATCGATTTGGTAATAGGGGATGCCACTAGACTTCCTTTTGCTGATGAAAGCTTTGATGTAGTTACCAATTACGGGGCGATTAATGGATACACCAATATTGAAATGGCCCTTAAAGAAATGGTTCGAGTTATGAAGCCTGGCGGGTATGGCGTTTTTTTAGATGAGCAGTTGTATAAAAATGCATCCTGGATTGAGCAACAATACTTTAGTAGAGTTTTGAGTTCACATAATCTTATTCATCACTGCCCAATCGAGTTTTTACCTGAGACGATAAAGGACGTTGTTGTGCACCAAGTATATGAGTTTTATTACCTCTGTGTTTTCAGAAAACCTGCGAATTAATTGAATTCATTTTGGTCAATCACTTTGGAATCTTTTTCAGATTTTCTTTTGGCCATTTCATTCTTCTTGATGAAAAAATTACAACCAATTCTCCATCCGGTTTGGGCAGGCGTTTTCCAGTTCACTTGATCATTAATGGTAAATGCACAATACGGGGCAAAAGTCGAAAATGATTTCCAGCCTTTATTGATGAATACAGTGTATTGTAGGGTTTGCGACATTGAAGTAAAACGGAATACTGGATTAGACTGAACGTATTGTTCAAATCCCCACATACTGATATTGATTTGTGATTTGAATTTTTTGTTCTCCAATTTGTACCCAATTCCTTCTGGTAATATGGCAAAGATTACACCAGCCAATCCCCACCCGGCGCTCTTGTGATCGATGGCTGTTTTAAAACAGGCATAGGAGATAAATTGAGGCATTCCAGTGTGAAAATAAAAATTATTGTTTCCAGTGGATGATAACCGAATTTGATAATTTAGTGACCACCTTTTTGTAATAGAAAATTGCAAATCACCACCTGCGGATAGGAAAGAATAAGGATTGAATTGAAACAGCTCGATTGCGCTGGAGGTCTGGAATCTTTTAAACTCCTGAGCACGGCCGTTGTAAAATGTCAAAAAACTGAGAACAATAAGCGAAAGCAATGTTTTATGCCACATCGATGGAAATGCTAATTAGTCACCAAGTGCCTCTGCTTTTTTTAGCTCTTCATCAATAATTTCTTCGATTTGTTTCCGCTCTGCGTCATTCAATTTTTGATTGAGTTTGGCTTGTTGCTTTAGGTAGCGATACATGTGCTTTTTATGGATTTCATAAGCTACATAGGTGGTGTAGTTGCCCTCGGCGTTCCTGTATTGCTCTTGTCCTATTTTTCTCAGATCAGCCAATTTTGTGTTGGTGACCTCTCTAATGAGCGATTCAAATTTTTCTGTAATTTCTGTCGCTTGCCCAACTTCTGTCTCACTTGCATGTTGATCAGTAACCGCTTTTATAGTGGTGCTCATTTGTTGAGCCATCTCTTTCTTGGCTTGTAAATCAGCCTTGCTTTCAGAAATGTTTTGGTCTTTGCTTTCCCCTTTACCAACGCCCCTGAAATAGCGATTGTTGCTTTCATACTTCTCTCCAGTGAATGGTTCCTTTACCTTGCTTCCGAGAAATTTGTTGGAATTGCAGGATGTCAAAGCAATGATGACAATAACAGAAATAAAAAGAATCTTTTTCATTTTGGAAATTTAAGGCAGAAATCTAAAAATTGTGCCAATTAGAGAAAAACGTTAAAATCGTTTTGTTTCTTGACAATAGGTGCTACTTTGCGTGAGCAAGAAAATAAACCAAAAATTAAAGAATGAAAAAAATCTACATGATTGGAGCGCTGTTGTTTAGTATGACAACATTGATGGCTCAGACCTTTGTGCAAGGAACACTCCCTGGTCAGTATCGCTCTGGAGGTGTTACAGGGGTTTGGGACATGAACAGCGATGGACTTAGTGACATTGTTGTGATGGATCAGAGTACAACACTTCGCATTTTATTTCAGCAACCGGATGGTTCTTTTAATCAAGTGAATACTGCAACGTCACCCCTTGGTCAGGCGCAGTGGGGTATGACCGTTGCCGATTATGACAATGATGGTTTTGGTGACGTAATGTGTGGTGGCAATTACGATGGGGTTCATTTTTACAACATCGACGGAAATGGAAACGCAGTAATGAGCACCAATAACTCAGCCAGTATTTTCATGCAGGCTTGCTTGTTTGGCGATATCAACAATGATGGTTGGTTGGATGCATTTGCATGTCATGATGATGGACCTTCTTTCATGTTCAGAAATGATGGGACAGGGAACATGGTGCCAGATCAAACGCTAATCAATTATGATTTGTATCAAGGGAATTATCCTGGAACCAATGATCCTTTGATGTCAGGAAACTATGGTAATGAGTTTAGTGATTTTGACCGTGATGGAGACATGGATTTATTGGTGGCCAAATGTCGCCAAGCTTCCAATGATCCATTGGATCCAAGAAGAACCAACTTGCTTTTTGTGAATGATGGCAACAACGTTTATACTGATGATGCTGCAGCTAGAGGTTTGGTGAATCTTCAACAATCATGGACCGCAACTTTTGGTGACATTGATAACGATGGCGATTTTGATTGCTTCATGACTACTCACTCCGGAGGTATCCGTATGTACGAAAACAATGGTTTGGGATATTTTACTGATATTTCACAATCCGCAGGGTTGACAACGCAAGGTTTCTTTATGCAAGGACAATTGGCCGACTTTGATAATGATGGCTTCTTAGATGTTCTTCATGCTGGTGGAAGTTTTGGGTATTATCACAACAATGGTAATAACACATTTACTCAAATGAACAATTTAATCGCCAATCCACAAACCATGCACGGATATGGACTAGGTGACTTGAACAATGATGGTTTTACAGATATTTATGCCAATTATGGCAATGCCAATGGATATGTAACTCCATCCAATCAATCTGATATTCTATGGTTGAGTCAACCAAATGGAAACCATTGGGTAGGTTTTGATTTAGAAGGAACAATTTCGAATCGCAACGCTGTAGGAGCTTTAGTAGAGATTCATGGTCCTTGGGGCACTCAAATCCGTGAAATTCGTTCTGGTGTATCTTATGGAATTACAAATTCCAATATCTTGGTTTTCGGAATAGGAACAAATACCTCTGTAGATTATGCGGTGATTCATTGGCCCGCAGGAGGAACACAAGTGGTAACCAACCCGCAAGTGGATTCTTACACACATTACTTGGAGACGCCTTGTTTTGTTTATCCTTCAGTGAGTATTTCAAGCAATGGCGCTACTTCTATTTGCCCAGGTCAAACCATTGATATCACAGCAACAGCGAGCAGCCCGGCGGGAACTCCATCCATCGTTTGGTCGAACGGAGCAACAAGTTCAAGTGTTGCGGTTGGGCAAAGCGGTTTATACTCAGCTTATGCTTATGATCCTTCCAATGGCTGTGCAACAGCATCGAATCAAATTTCAATTTCAGTGGATGATCAACAACCCCCAACCATCAGCGTTCAGGGTGAAGAGGTGACATGTGAAGGAACTCCTGTAACTTTAACAGCTAGTTCTGGAAATGCCTATTTGTGGAGCAATGGTTGGACAGAGCAGTCGTTAACGGTTGCCGTTTCAGGAGACTACAGTGTGCAAGTTGATGGAGGTTGCGGATTTATTAACTCCAACGAAACCATTGAAATCAGCCTTTTAGATACCCCAACCATGACTACTCAAGATTATCAGATAGACCTGTCGGGAAATGTGGATATGTCTGTTGCCGGAAACGGATCCGTAACTTGGTATACTGATGCCAATGGCACCAACCCGGTTGCCAGCGGAAGCAATTATTCAGCAAGTGTTTCATCAACCACAACTTTCTATGTTGAGTCGGTTAATCAATATCCTGGAGTAGAAGGTCAGGGCGGTAATCCAGCCAACTCAACTTCAGGTCAATATTCTAATTCAACTTTCCATTTATTGTTTGATGCTGTTCAAGATATCATTATCGACAGTGTAATGGTTTATGCGCAGAATGCCGGAACGCGCAACATTGAATTGGTGGACGCCAACGGAACCCAATTGGTTTCAGGTACATTTGATGTGCCAGCAGGACAATCTTACATCGCTTTGAATTTCTCTGTACCCCAAGGAACAGGTTACGGATTGCGCCCTGTGGCCAATTCTCAACCTGGATTGTGGAGAGATGGTTTAGGCTCAACACTTGCTTTCCCTTACAATATCAATGATGCTGGCAATAACACTTTGGCTTCCATAACTGGAACAACCGTTCAGCAGCCTAATTCATTGAATTATTATTATTTCTTCTATGATTGGCATGTTAGTACGCCATCTTTTGAGTGTTCAACTGGTTTGCAACCTGTAACCGTTTATGTTGGCAGCGTATTGGGATGTACCTCAGTTGATGCTTGTAATTACAACCCTATTGCAACAACTGAAGACAACACTTGTGTTTATCCAGGATCTCCATGTGATGACGGTAATTCCGCCACCATCAATGATGTTTACGCTTCTGATTGTTCTTGTGTGGGCGAGACGGTGAGTGTGGATGATTTCACCATGTCCTCTACCATGAGTATTTATCCCAACCCAACCAACAGTATTCTTGAAGTGAAGTTTCCAGTTGCTCAAGGGATTATTGAAGTCATGATTCTTGACGTAAACGGACGTGTAGTTGATTCCAAGAAGATGAATGGAGGTGTATCTCAAGTGCAATGGAACGTAGCGCATTTGGCGAGCGGAAATTATAGTATCAAAATGATTACTGTGAATGGTGTAATGAATGGAAGATTCCAAAAGAATTAATTCATCAGATAAGAATAGACAAAAAACCACCTTCGGGTGGTTTTTTTCTTTGTGACAATTTCTTTAAGGATAATTCGTTCGTAGCTTCACGCAATGAAGAAAATTATTCTTTTGTCAATTATTGTTTTTCTTGTAATGGGATCGCTAGCAGGTCAAAAGGTTCTGCCTAAGAATTTATCTGACTTTGATGATAGCCCATTTCATTTCGGATTTTTGGTCTCAGGAAATCGTTCGTTTTTTGATATCAGACAAAAGTTCGAAACATCTTTCAATGATAGTCTTTACGGCATTGTCAATGATCCACAACCTGGTTTCAATTTGGCGTTGCTGGCTTCCTACAATCCAATTCCAGCGCTGAGTTTTCGTTTTATTCCGGGCCTAGCTTTTCAGGATAGAGCCTTGCAATATCGTTTTTTAAAGTCGAATAAGAAAGAGGAGACCATCATGGTCAGAACTGAGTCTGTGTGGTTGGAGTTTCCTATTTTATTGAAAATGCGAACAAATCGAGTGGGTAATTTTGCTTCGTATGCATTGGCTGGAGCCAAATACGGTATTGACATGCAAACCCAGAAGGATGTCAACAACGCGTTGGTTGGTGAGGCCATTATCAAATTACAAAACAAAGATTTTTGCTTGGAGTTTGGCGGAGGAGCCGACTTTTTTATGCCTTTTTTTAAGTTCTCTACTGAATTCAAAATTGGATATGGACAAAACAATTTACTCATTCCAGACGGAACACGATACACCAATGCAATAGAATCATTGCGGACGCGAACTTATGTTTTTACAATTTCATTTGAGGGTTAACGAACTTTATTTTTTCGCCTTGAATAAGAAGGTGTTGAATAACCATCCCGCTATCAACGAATAAAGAAAAGAAACAATGATCAGGGCCAGTCCTCCCAAGCTGGCCATTGAACCCACTTTTGTGAACAAAATGCTTCGTTCTATTGCCTTTGTTTTTAATTGATCCAATGTGTGACCCTTCAATGCTGGATTGTCCTTCAAAATTTGTTGAAACTCTTCTGGCGTGTCTAACGATTCAATTATCAATGCGATATCTCGCTGTTGTTTGATCAACATTTCATCGCTAATCCATTTGTAATAAACAACAACCATCAATGTGCCGACTAGGCTGTACAGTATACTGTATTTGGCAGCTCTTTTAAACAGATTTAAAAAACCATAGGAGTGTTCGCGATGGGCATGTGCCATGGCAATACTGATAGCGACCAATATCATCAACATGTGCAACAACACGCCCCATTTGCTGCCTTGATCTGCTTGGTAATGGGTGGTATAACCAATGAGGACACGTGTCATCAACCATAGGATGGCAAGAACAAAAATGATGTTGATATTCCCAAAAATTTTACGCATTCATCGAAATCAAAAACTCTTCATTGTTGCGTGATTTTTCGATGCGGTCTTTGACAAATTCCATGGCCTCCACGGGGTTCATATCTGCCAAATGTCTTCTTAAAATCCACATGCGTTGAAGAATGTCTTTGTCATGCAAGAGATCCTCACGTCTTGTGCCTGAAGAAAGGATATCAATGGCGGGATAGATGCGGCGATTAGAAATCTTACGGTCCAATTGCAATTCCATATTGCCCGTTCCTTTGAATTCTTCAAAGATGACTTCATCCATTTTGGATCCTGTATCCACCAGAGCTGTTGCTATAATGGACAACGATCCTCCATTTTCAATTTTACGCGCGGCACCAAAAAATCTTTTTGGTTTTTCTAAAGCGTTGGCCTCAACACCACCACTTAATACTTTACCACTAGATGGAGCAACAGTGTTGTAAGCCCTTGCGAGACGAGTGATTGAGTCCAATAAGATACAAACATCATGACCACATTCCACCAAACGCTTAGCTTTTTCAAGAACGATGTTGGCAATTTTAACGTGGCGTTCTGCGGGTTCATCAAACGTTGAGGCAACCACCTCGCCTTTAACACTGCGTTTCATGTCTGTAACCTCTTCAGGGCGCTCATCAATCAGCAACACCATCAAATAAACTTCAGGATGATTTTGTGCAATGGCATTGGCGACATCTTTTAATAAGGTCGTCTTACCTGTTTTGGGTTGAGATACAATCATGCCTCTTTGACCTTTTCCGATAGGGGAGAAAAGATCCATGATGCGCATAGAAATATTGTTGTTGTTGTTGGCCAATTTAAAACGCTCATTGGGAAATAGGGGCGTTAAGAACTTAAATGGAACACGATCTCTTACCCAGCTTGGCTCACGTCCATTGATCATTTCTACACTGATCAAAGGAAAGTATTTTTCGCCCTCTCTTGGAGGTCGAACGGCTCCTTTCACGGTATCACCCGTGAGTAGGCCGAAGGTTTTAATTTGTTGCTGACTCACGTAAACATCATCAGGAGAGTTGAGATAATTGAAATCAGAAGATCTCAAAAAACCGAATCCATCGGGCATCATTTCTAAAACTCCTTCAGCAATGACCAGTCCGTCAAAATTATATCCATGTTCATCTGGCTGACCTCTTTTTGAACGGTCAGGTCGAGCTACGTTGTTTTGTGATACAACTTCTGAATTCTGTTCAGGCTTGTGATGGGGTCTTGGATTTTCACCTGAATTATGTTGGGTATGTTGCGGCCTTGGTTGGTTTTCAAAACGTTTGTTTCGTTGAAAATCATCACGGGAATCCCTTTGAGGTCGATCGGAATTGTTTCTTCGCTCATGATGCTGTGGACGCTCTTCTCTGGGTTGATGTGGTCTGGGATATTTATTTTCCTGTTGTTGAGGCGTGGCATCTTCATTCGGCTTAGGATCCGCTGAATGCTCGGACACTGCAGTCGATTTTAAAGAAGTCTCATCTCCGAGGCTTCCTGATAATTCAAGAGGAAGTTCTGCGGTAGTCTCTTTTTTTACCCTTTCACGTTTGCGCTTGTTGTTATCATCCTTGCTTTCCTCTGAACGATTTTCACTAGAAGAGGTATTTGAAGGAGTAGATTGTGATTGCCCTGTATTTTGGGTGTCAATAATTTTGAACACCAAATCTTGTTTTTTTAATTTGTCAGATTGAGTGATGTTTAATTTTTCGGCTATCTCACGCAATTCACCAACTTTCATCGCATTAAGCGAAACAATATCGTACATGTAATGTGGAATTTGATTTTTAGAATTTGCCCGAATGGGCGTTGCAATTGTACAACCAAATTTTGAATCTCCAACTTTTTTTTTCATTTATATTTGGACCATGATACAACGCATTCAATCGATACAATGGCTCGGTGCTATATTGTCTATGGGACTTCAAATTTGGATCAATCAATGGATGGTCAGCAAGGACATTCATTGGGTATTGTTATTGCCAATAGGGATGTTGTTTTTCATAATTTTCGACTACCATAATCGCAAACGTCAAATCATGTGGTCAAAAATTACTTTGGTTACCATGTTGTTGTGCACGATTCTGATAGAATCAATGATTAGGGGATACTGGAACGACAAGACAAGGGTGTATTATTCTGTTCCAATTGCAGCATTTGCGCTGACTTTTTTGGCCATGCGCAATGTCATGCGCGATGAGGCCAAAATAAGAGCAGTCGATAGAATCCGCTAATTATTCGCGCGTAGCATTTTCTGATTGCTCATAGGCGGCGATGATTTTGCGTACCAATTTGTGACGTATCACATCTTGCTCATCAAGCTCAATAATCGCTATATCTGGTGTATTCCTTAGAATATGCACAGCATGCATCAAGCCGCTTTTTTGACTTTTAGGTAGGTCTATCTGCGAGGCATCTCCAGTGATAATGAATTTTGCATTCTGTCCCATGCGGGTAAGAAACATTTTCATTTGGGCAACTGTTGCGTTCTGGGCTTCATCCAAAATGACGAATGCTTTATCCAGTGTCCTTCCCCGCATAAAAGCCAATGGCGCAATTTCAATGACATTTTTCTCCATGTACTCCGCTAGCTTTTCATAGGGAATCATGTCCATTAAGGCATCGTACAGGGGTTGCAAATAGGGATCTAATTTTTCTTTTAAATCTCCTGGCAAAAAACCAAGATTTTCACCAGCTTCAACCGCTGGTCTGGTCAGAATGATGCGTTTGATTTGTTTCTCTTTCAACGCTCTGACGGCCAATGCGACAGCGGTGTAGGTTTTTCCAGTTCCTGCAGGGCCAATGGCAAACAGCATATCATTGTTGTCGCAGGCTTCAATCATTCTATGTTGATTGGGCGATTTGGCTACCACTTTGTGACCGCCTGGTCCGTAAACCAGAACATTGTCCTTACCATTCTCCACTTTCACTTCTTTCTCACCAGCCAATATCAGTTCCAATTGTTGCATGCTTAAAGATTGGTACTTCTCAATGTGCCAAAAGAGTAATGTGAGCATGTCATCCATTGCTGCAACATCTTCAGCACTCCCATGTAGTTTTAGGAAGTTGCCACGAGATACAACTTTGCATTTGGGGAATTTAGATAATATCAGTTTAAATTTGATATTGTTCGGACCAAAAAACTCAATAGGGTCTATGGTGGGTAAATAGATTTCTTTCTCGATCAAATCACATTGCTTTGAAGCGAATGTATAAAGATTTTTAGTTCAAATGGTTAATCATTCGATAGGAAATGATATATTCGAGCAACTAAACTTTTAACTATGAAAAAACTTTACACGACTTTGGCTGTTTTGGCCATCTCATTGGGATTGAAAGCCCAAGTTACCATTTTCGAAGACAACTTTGATGCGTATACTTCAGGTAGCGGTGTGGTAGCTTCCAATCCTCTTTGGAGCAATTGGTCATCAACGGCAGCATCGGATGCTAGTGTATCTGCCGATTATTCTAGTTCGCCTTCGAATAGCGCGTTTATCAATGGTCAGGCAACTGATTTGGTGTTGCCAATCGGTCCATACACCTCAGGTCAGTATATCATTTCTTTTAACATGATGATTCCATCTGGCAGCACAGGAGCTTACTTCAATGGTATGCATACTTGGTCAGCTACAGCGGCTAATTATGAATGGGCATTTGACGTGTTTTTTGATGGTGCAGGAGCCGTTTCCTACACTTTGGGAGGAACCAATACAGTTTCTAACTTGACCTACACTTCAGATGAATGGTTTAATTTCCGAATTCTAGTTGATTTGGACAATGATTCAGTATCTGCAAAAATGAACAATGAAGTTTTGTTTGCCGGTCAATGGTCTCTGAACAACAATGGGGGTGCCGCGGGATTGAATCAATTGAATGCCATGGATTTCTTTGGTACCGATATGGCTAGTGGACAAGGTGCATATTACATTGATGATGTTGCCGTTATCGATTATACAGGGGTAGGCGTGGCTGAAAATTGGAACAGCAATGTTTCTATCTATCCAAATCCATCCAATGATGTAGCGGTGATCAATGTTCCAAATGCATCTTGGGTGCAAGTTTTGGATTTGAATGGTAAATTGATCAGCAATAATTGGGTTGCTGGAAGTCAGTTGATTCTAAATGCAACGGAGTATGCCAAAGGAACTTATTTGGTTCGTGTCAACCACATGGGTCAGTATTATTCCAAGAAGTGGATGGTAAAGTAATTCCTGATATATTTCTTTTAAAAAAAAAAGGGCCGGAGCAAATTTGCTTTCCGGCCCTTTTCTTGTTTTCGGCTAACAACGCCTTAATTCATTTTGTTTTTTAAGTCAAATCGATCTAGGTTCATTACCTTGTTCCAAGCAGCTGAGAAGTCTTTTACAAACTTCTCTTTGGCGTCGCTGCTGGCGTATACTTCAGACAAAGCACGCAACTCAGAATGCGAACCAAAAATCAAGTCTGCACGTGTTGCGGTCCATTTCACTTTTCCTGTAGCACGGTCTTTTCCTTCAAAGGTTTCTTTGTTCTCATCTATTGGTTTCCATGTAGTATTCATGTCCAATAAATTAACGAAGAAGTCATTGGAAAGGGTTTCTTTTTTGGCTGTTAACACTCCTGTATTGCTGCCGTCGTAGTTGGCTCCTAATGAGCGGAGACCACCAACCAATACAGTCATCTCAGGAACAGTTAATGTTAGCAATTGGGCTTTATCCACCAATAGTTCCTCTGTGGGAATGGTATAATGTGCTTTGGTGTAATTGCGGAATCCATCGGCCTGCGGTTCAAGGTAAGAGAAAGATTGGATATCTGTTTGCTCCTGTGTGGCATCCATGCGACCAGGCGCAAAAGGAATCTGAATAGAAATGCCATTGTTTTGGGCAGCCTTTTCAACAGCCGCATTGCCCGCCAACACAATGAGGTCAGCCATGGAAATTTTGACACCTCCTTTGGCTTTTGCATTGAAATCCTTTTGAATTTTTTCTAGGATAGTCAGAACTTTTTGTAGTTGTTTAGGGTTATTTACTGCCCAATCTTTTTGCGGAGCCAAGCGGATGCGCGCACCATTGGCACCGCCTCTTCTATCAGAGTCGCGATAGGTGGATGCAGAAGCCCAAGCTGTTGATACACACTCAGCAATACTCAAACCGCTTTTCAAGATTTCTTGTTTCAATTGTTGTATTTCAAGATCACCAACAACAGCGTGGTTCAATGCCGGAATTGGATCTTGCCAAATCAAATCTTCTTTTGGAATTTCAGGACCCAAATAAGTTGACTTTGGCCCCATATCGCGGTGGGTTAGTTTGAACCATGCTTTACCGAAGGCCTTGGTGAATTCATCGGGGTTTTCTAGGAAACGTCTTGAGATTTTTTCATAGACGGGATCGAAGCGCATGGACAAGTCAGTGGTCAACATCGTTGGAGCAATTTTCTTGGTGGGATCATAGGCATCAGGCACCATCATTGTTGGGTTCTTGGCCACCCATTGCTTTGCCCCTGCAGGACTTGTCGTTAACTCCCATTCATTTTTGAAGAGAATTTGAAAGTAACTGTGTCCCCACATGGTTGGAGTGGTGGTCCATGTAACTTCCAGTCCGGAGGTAATGGCATCTTTTCCTTTTCCGGATTGGTAAGTGCTTGACCAACCCAAACCTTGTTCCTCGATGGGAGCGGCTTCTGGTTCTGGGCCAACATTGGAAGCAGGACCAGCACCATGTGTTTTCCCGAAGCTGTGACCACCTGCAATCAAAGCAACGGTCTCTTCGTCGTTCATCCCCATGCGACCAAAAGTTTCGCGGATATCCTTGGCGGCGGCCAAGGGATCAGGATTGCCATTGGGGCCTTCTGGGTTAACGTAGATTAATCCCATTTGCACAGCAGCCAACGGGTTTTCCAGTTTCCTTCCTTCAGTATAGCGCTTGTCATCCAACCATTTTGTTTCTGAACCCCAGTAAACATTTTGTTCTGGTTCAAAGACATCTTCTCTACCACCTGCAAATCCGTAGGTTGGGAATCCCATAGATTCTAATGAAACATGACCTGCAAGAATCATCAAATCGGCCCATGAAATTTTATTGCCATATTTCTGTTTGATGGGCCATAATAATCTTCTGGCTTTGTCGAGGTTGGTGTTGTCTGGCCAGCTGTTTTGTGGAGCAAAACGCTCCATGCCAGAACGTGTGCCACCGCGACCGTCCCCAGTGCGGTAGGTGCCGGCGCTGTGCCAAGCCATACGAATAAACAATGGTCCATAGTTGCCAAAGTCAGCAGGCCACCAATCCTGCGATGTAGTGAGGACTTGCTTGATGTCATTCTTCAAAGCAGTGTAATCCAAACTGTTGAATGCCGTAACATAATTGAAGTTTGGGTCCATGGGATTGGACTTATTGGAATGTTGTCTTAAAACACCAAGGTCCAATCGGTTTGGCCACCAGTCGTTTACTTGTTGTCCCTTGCTGGCTGTTTTAGGGCCTTCGTGGAAAGGACATTGGCTGGGGTCTCCACCCTGACCATGTTGCGCAATGGCACTGAAACCCATCAGTGTCATTGCGAGTGTTGCTATTTTTTTCATAGAATAATTTGTTCAGTTTTCAACCGCAATATTATTCAATTGTTATTATTTAAATTATTGATAGTTTCTATTCTGTATAGTTATAATCTATAGTTGGAATCAGGTGTTGATTAACGATTCTTCATCAATGGGTTCCCTGAAAACCACCTGTCCATCAAATACATCCATCACCATGGGCTCTTCCTTATGAACCTTTCCCGCAAGGATGGCTTTTGATAATGCATTCATGACATCTTTCTGGATGACGCGTTTGATAGGTCTTGCTCCCATTGCAGGATCATAACCTTTGTCCATGATGTAGGCCATGGCATCTGGCGTGAGTTGCAAATGGATGTTTTGTCGGCTCAACTTTTCTGCCAAGTGGTGCAGTTGTATTTTAATGATACCTTCCAGGTGTTTTTTACCCAAAGGTGTGAACATGATGGTTTCATCTATTCTGTTCAAAAATTCGGGGCGCATGCTGCTGCGCAATACTTGCATGACCTCTTCTTTGGTTTGTTCAAATATTTCCCATTCATTCTTTTCATTGACCTTTTCAAATCGCTCTTGAATGATGCTCGCGCCCATGTTGCTGGTCATGATGATGATGGTGTTTTTGAAATTAACCACTCGGCCTTTGTTGTCCGTTAATCGTCCGTCATCCAATACTTGCAATAAGATATTGAATACATCGGGATGCGCTTTTTCTATCTCATCCAATAAAACGACAGAGTATGGTTTTCTGCGAACGGCCTCTGTCAATTGACCTCCTTCATCATAGCCCACGTATCCGGGAGGCGCGCCAACCAAACGACTCACGCTGTGTTTCTCTTGGTATTCACTCATGTCAATGCGGGTCATGGCATTTTCGTCGTTGAATAATACTTCTGACAATGCCTTGGCGACCTCCGTTTTTCCTACTCCCGTTGTTCCCAAGAAAATGAAAGATCCTATGGGTTTGTTTTCATCAGAAAGTCCAGCTCTGCTCCGTCTTACGGCATCGCTGATGGCAATGACAGCCTCTTCTTGTCCAACAACTCTTTTCCTCAATTCATCTTCCAAGCGCAACAATTTCTCCCTTTCACTTTCTAACATTCTGCTCACAGGGATGTGGGTCCACTTGGCTACAACGGCTGCAATCTCATCGGGATCAACTTCTTCTTTCACCATTTTTCCGTTGACTTGTAAGTCAACGAGTTTGGCTTTGGCCGACTCAATGTGTTGCTCGGTTTCTTTTATTTTCCCATATCGAATTTCTGCAACCAAACCGTAATTTCCTTCGCGCTCTGCTTGATCCGCTTGGTTTTTCAACGACTCCATTTGGGTCTTGGCAGATTGAATTTCTTCCACTACATCTTTTTCCGACTTCCATTTGGAGTGGAGTTCATTCCGCTTGTCTTGTAATTCTGCTAGTTCTTTTTGAATGGCTGTCAAACGCGTTTCATTGTTCTCTCTTTTGATGGCCTCTCTTTCAATCTCTAGTTGCAATATTTCTCGCTCCACCTGATCCAATTCAACCGGTTTGGAATTCATCTCCATGCGAATCATGGATGCTGCCTCATCAATTAGATCGATGGCCTTGTCTGGCAAGAAACGATCGGTGATGTAGCGTTGCGAAAGCTCTACAGCTGCGATGATTGCATCGTCTTTGATTTGCACCTTGTGGTGGTTCTCATATTTTTCTTTCAATCCTCTCAAGATGGCAATGGCATCGTCTCTATCGGGTTCTTCAACCATTACTTTTTGGAACCGACGTTCCAAGGCTTTGTCTTTTTCGAAGAACTTTTGATACTCGTTCAATGTTGTTGCGCCAATGCTGCGTAATTCTCCGCGTGCCAATGCGGGCTTCAATATGTTAGCCGCATCCATGGCGCCCTCGCCGCCCCCTGCGCCAACGAGTGTATGTATCTCATCGATGAAAAGGATAATGCTTCCATCGCTTTCTTGGACTTCTTTGACAACGGCCTTGAGACGTTCTTCAAATTCTCCTTTGTATTTGGCCCCAGCCACCAAGGCTCCCATGTCCAAGCTGAAAATGGTTTTGTCCAAAAGGTTTTCTGGTACATCTCCATTGATGATGCGGTGGGCAATTCCTTCTGCAATGGCTGTTTTTCCGACACCAGGTTCTCCAATGAGAATGGGATTGTTCTTTGTTCTTCGAGACAATATTTGAACAACCCTTCTGATCTCTTCATCTCTTCCAATAACAGGATCTAACTTTCCTTCACGCGCCAGCGCATTGAGATTCTTGGCAAACTTGCTCAAGCATTGGTAGCTTTCCTCAGCGCTGGAAGAGGTGACCTTGCTTCCTTTGCGCATCTCCACAATGGTTTTTTCTACCAAAGTGCTTTGCAATCCAGCATCGAGTAAAATTTGGCTAATGTGGTCATTGCCTTGAATAAATGCCAAGAGCAAATGCTCAACGGTGACGTATTCATCACCCATCTTTTGCGCCTTGTTTACGGCGTTGAGTAAAGTCTTGGAGGCTTGATTGGACAGTTGCAATTGACCTCCTTTGACTTTGGGTAGACCTTGAATGATCTTATCGATTTGCAATTGAACGTTGTTCAATGATGCGCTGCACTTGTTGAAGATGTGTGGGGTGATGTTTTGGTCGATTTCCAAAAGGGATTTGAGCAGGTGCACATTTTCAATGCTTCCACTTTCTTTGTCCAAAGAAATTTGTTGGGCTCGTTGAATGACCTCTTGGGTTTTTAAGGTGAATTTATTTAAATCCATGTTGAAATATTTTTCAGGACCCTTTCAAGTCGAGTTCCAAATCGTTTTTTCGGAAATAATGGCATTGAATGATGAGATGGACTGCAAAAAGGGCAGTTGTTCCTGAAAAAATGCGGCATATTTGCAGACAATGCATCAGAAGATATTCATAGTAGGCTTCATGGCCAGTGGCAAGACAACTTGGGGAAGGCAGTTGGCGGGGGAGAAGGGAATACCCTTTGTGGATACAGATGCCTTGATAGAGGAGAAGATAGGCATGAGTGTGAAGGACTTTTTTGCGCAGTGGGGAGAGAAGTATTTTCGGCGCATGGAGCGCGATGTTTTGTATGCGCAGTTGTCCAAGCAAGAGTCGTTTGTCTGTGCAACAGGTGGAGGGTCGGTTTGTCAGCCGGACATAATGGATTGGTTGAATCGGGCAGGAGAGACCATTTGGTTGGACACGCCCTGGGAAGTGATATTGGACAGGTTGCATCAAGATACAACAAGACCCTTGGCTGCAACCATGAGTGATGATGAGTTAAAGGCGTTGTATGATTTGCGGTGTGGGTATTATGGGAAGGCGGGGAAGAGGGAAGAGGG
>CAYQUT010000031.1:0-28363 GCA_964420985.1 uncultured Chryseobacterium sp. | reverse complement strand
AAAAAAGAGAGCCGAAGCTCCCTTTTTCAATATGGTGTTTGAAGATTTTATCCTTCGTTAACGACTTCAAATTTCACTGTAGCCGTAACTTCTTTGTGCAATTTCACTTTGGCTTCATAAGCACCCAACATCTTGATGTGCTCCTCTACCAAACTGATGCTCTTGCGATCAATGTTGTGTCCTTCTTTGGCAAAAGCCTCAGACAACTGAATGGTATTGATGCTTCCAAAGATTTTACCGGTGTCAGATGCTTTGGTAGCAATGCTCAAAGTCAATGCAGACAACTTTTCAGCCAATACTTGGGCATCCGCCAAAATTTTGGTTTCCTTGTGTGCACGTTGCTTTAAGTTCTCTGCCAACATCTTGCGCGCGCTTTCTGTTGCTGCAATCGCATATCCACGTGGGATAAGGTAATTGCGTGCATAACCAGGCTTTACATTGACTACCTCATCTTTGGCACCCAATTTTTCAATGTTTGATTTTAGAATAACTTCCATGATTGTTCCTCCTGATTATTTCAACATATCACCTACGAAAGGCATCAAGGCCAAATGACGGGCTTTCTTGATGGCTTGCGCAACTTTACGCTGGTTCTTTAATGATGTTCCAGTAAGACGACGAGGAAGGATTTTTCCTTGCTCATTACAAAGCTTCAACAAAAAGTTGGCGTCTTTGTAGTCGATATACTTGATACCCGACTTCTTGAAACGGCAATACTTGGCTTGCTTGGTTTCAATCTCGATGGGATTTAAATAGCGAATTTCTCCATTTTCACTCATTGTGTTCAATTTTAGACGTTCAACTTACTTTTTTTCTGCCTTATTGCGGCGAGACTCCGCGTAAGTCACATGATACTTGTCCATGTGGGTGGTCAAAAAGCGCAAAATGCGCTCATCTCTGCGGAACTCCGTTTCAAACGGATTGATCACATCTCCAGCAGCTTCGAACTCCAACAAGTGGTAAAATCCGGTTGTTTTTTTCTGGATTGGGTAAGCCAACTTTCTCAAGCCCCAGTTTTCCTCGTGCTTGATGGTAGCGCCTTTTCCTTTCAAAAACTTTCTGAATTTGTCCACTGTTTCCGTCGCCTGATCATCAGACAACACGGGAGTCATAATGAAAACAGTTTCGTAACGATTCATTTGTTTATTGATTTTAAAAATTTAAGGTTGCAAAGATAACCTTTTTTTCTTAACTGACAAATTTTCAACTATTTCGTCACATGAAACCATCCTGAACCCTGGTATGGAACATAGTCCAAGCCTTCTCCTTGATACTCATAATAGTATACACCTGCAGCCGCTTCCTTGGGATCCCAATAATCGTAAGGAATCATTCGGTATTCATTGCCCTTTTCTATAGTGCCTACCAAACTTCCCCAGCGGTTAAAAATGTTCACATGCCAATTGCGCATGTATCGGTTGGGAACAAAGAAAACATCATTGAATCCATCAGCATTGGGAGAAACCACGTTGGGTATTTCGCCCAAGGCACAAAAAGTTGTTGTGTCATCACATCCCAATTGAGATTCGGCATAGGTTTCTACAAAGAGGGTGTCATAAGCAAAACAACCATCTACCTCGGCTGTTACTTCCAAAGTGTAACTTCCGGGATTCTCATAAATATGGTAAACGGTATCTTGCGTGGGTGCTGTATAGGTATCAGTGGTATCATTGAAATTCCAGTTCAGTTGCGGTACATTGCTGACGGCCAAGAAAGAACTCAACAGCGGATAGTAGCCTCCAACGGCCTCTTCTATTTCCACATGCCAAGGATTGGCATAGATGATATTGACAAAAGGTTGATAAACGATGACATCAATGAAATCGTCATCAACACAACCATTGGCATCTATTCCTATGGCTTGTATTTGGGTATCACCAGTGGGCTGAAAAGTATAGGATGGTGTGATCGTCCCATTGGGCCAAATGGCATTGTCTACTCCACTCAATGACAACGTAATGGACTCACCAATACAGATAGAAGAATCGGGGGTAATGATGATGGTCTCGGGAGTTGGATTCACGGTTACTTCGATACTGGTAACCTGAGATACACAACCCAGGGCAGTGGCGGTGAAGGAATAAAAACCAGATTGATTAACCTGAACATTGTTCAATACAATAGCGCCTCCTGTCCCTGTCAATCCCAATGGGCCGGACCAACTCCAATTGGAATTGACCTGCGCATTGGCATTGATGGTCAATTGTTCTCCCTGACAATAAACGGTTTCGCCATTGAAAGTAATAACAGGAATGGGGTTGATGATTACATCCGCGGATATCGGTAAGGACGTGCAGCCATTCTGGGTTATCCATAATTCTAAATCATCATTCATGGACAATGTTGCATTATTGATGGCATCACTGGCATTGGTAGATGAGTAGGCAATATTGGATAAATTCCATTGATAAGAGGCAGGAGCCGGTGAATTGACAATCGCTTGAAACGTCAAAGTCTCTCCCTCACAAATGGGTGTATTGACATTGATAAGACCTGTTGGGATGGGATAAACATTGAGCAAAATATTCTCAACCGTTGAATAGCAACCATTGGCCTCCACTTGAACAAGGTAAACACCCGATTGATTGATGTCGGTCAGTTCCAATGAGGGCTGTACATCAGAGGAAACAAAACCATTGGGACCTTCCCAATTGTAATTGACATTGGCTGATGCATTTGCACTAAAAGACAACGTTTCGCCAACGCACCAATCCAAATCCATTGGATTGATATTGAGGGTTGGAATGGGATTCACAACAACATTCACAGCGGATGCCAATGATGGGCAAGAAGCCGACACCACCACTACACTGTAGGTTCCCTGCACGCCAAAATTGGCATTGGGAATGACGGGTGAAAGCTCGTTGGATGAGAACCCATTGGGCCCTGACCATTGATAGTTGGCCCCAGCGATGGGATCACAACTTAAAATCAATGAATCGCCCTGACAAAGTGGGCCTGCATAAGCGGCTTGAGTGGATGGTTCCTCCAGCACTGTTACAAATGTTGAATCCAAAGGAGAAACACAATTGTTCAAGGTAATTTGAAGATAGTAGTAACCTTCAAAACTTTCATTGACGCCATTCAAAGCTGGACTTTGAATATTTGAAGTAAAACCATTGGGGCCAGACCATAAATAACTGATGTTCTGTAAATTATTTCCTATCAATTGAATATTTCCACCTACACAAGCTGCTCCACCATTGGTTGGATTGGCGTTGGGAATAATGTTCACTGTTACATACACGGATGAGGGTGCTGACGAACAACCCGGATAGGAGGCTATTAAATTGTAATTTCCTGATTGAAGATAATTATTTGTATTGACGGATGGATTTTGTTGATTGGAAAAGTACCCCATTGGTCCAGTCCATTGAAAGCTGGCACCGGGAACATTCTCCGCTTGCAATTGAAACGATTCCCCGACACAAATGGGATCAACAGGCAAAGGATTAGCAACAGGAATGGGATGAACCGTAAAGTTTACCTGAGTAGTATCCGCGCAATCTAAACCAGGATTGGTGATCAAAGTAATGGTGTACGTTCCAATAGCGGGAAAAATAAAAGAAGGTTGAAAAACATTCGAAGTATCGCTTGTTGAATCAGCGACCCCGAAATCCCAGTGATACGTATTGGCATTCAATGAGGCATTGTTGAAAGTCACTGTACTGCCCAAGCAAGTAGAGGTAAAAGAAGGCACTGTAATGGCTGCCGTTGTGGTTGGATCGCAGAGCACTACATTGAATTGATAATCTCGTCGAATGGTGTTGAGCAAAACTCCATCGCGGTATTCAGCCACGCATACAGCGACGGCATAAGTCCCAATCTGATTGGCTACACCTGTAATGACTCCCGAAACAGGGTTAATGACCATGGCAGGGCTCGAGGCAATGGGATAATTGGTTGAATATCCTGCAAACCAAGAAACTGGTGTATAAGGCGGAGCAGTTGGAGGATTGGGGGTAGGTGTTGTTGACGTTCCTCCTAGAAATGGATCACAAAAAGAATAGACCAAGGAATCTCCATCTGAATCCGTTGCACCCATTTCGTATACAAATTCGGAGCCCAAACACAGGGCTACTGGGGGTTGTGAGGTAAATATTGGGCTATTGTTTTGAATCTGTACCATGTCCGTTCCCGGAATACGGGTAGTCAGGGTGATTCCCGCATTGCTGGGATTGACCAAATTATCAATGCTGTTGTTTCGGCAGCAACGCTGATAACTCACTGTGTAACCTGCTGATGAGAAAGGCAAAGATGCATTCACCGTATAAACGGCCTTTTCAACACACAATTCTGCCGGAACAGACAGACAAGGATCATTCAAAGAAATGGGAACTTCACTCACAACAGCGTTGGACAAAGAAGCTGTGACTTTCCCAAACAATGAACCTCCAAAGTTGTAAATTCCAATGGCAGGGGCAGCGTCAAAACCTGTTCCATTGGTATTGGATGGTCCGCAATCCCGGTAAACAACCAATCTCAGTTGATAGATATTATTCCCCAGATGGGTGTAAGTCAATTCACCACCAAAAATATGCGTGGCGAAAGCTGCGAGTGTTGCGGTTTGCAACAAAAAAAACAAATAGATTTTTTTCATTATTTCATCACATGAAAGGAACCATTGCGTTTGATTATTTGCCCATCAAATCCCTTCCCTACTGCGGTATAATAATAAATACCATTTTCAACTTCACGAGGATTCCAGTGCCCTCTTCGATCGTCAAAATATTGGGCAGGCTGTGTGATGCTTCCCACTTCATTTCCCCATCGATTGAAGATGTGAACATCCAATGATTGTAAGAACAAATTGGGTATCCAAAACACCTCGTTTTTCAAATCTCCATCCTGTGTTACGATATTGGGAATTTCTCCCCCGTCACACTCCCCTACCGGCAAATCACATCCCAACATCGCTACTCCGAAAGTTTCTACTAACAACGAATCCATAACTGGACATCCTTGCAATTCGCCAATGAAATAAGAGGTATAATACCCCTCATCAAAAAAAGTATAGTTATTGAAAAAATCAATGGTGTTGCCTGCCAAAACGATGGTACTATCTCCCGTATACCAAACGTAACTTTCAACGTTGGTCGTTACATGAACTGTCAAATCAAAAGGTGCATAACCTTCCGTAGAATCAGTATTGCCAAATGCATTGATCGAAAGTGAATCTATCACTAGGTAAGGATGAATAACCACTACATCCCATTGGGCGTCTCCTTCACAACCGTTTGCATCGGTTCCTTGAACTGTATATGTGAAATTGGTTGAGGGCGTTGACGACAGTGACAGACCGTTAGCAGCTCCTTCTGGTGTAACCCATTGTGCATTGGTCAATCCATCACAAGTAAGAATGACCAATTCCCCAAAACAAATGGGTGAATTACCTGAAATACTCACCGTAGGATTTTGATTGACTATGATGTTTGCTGTAATAGGATCTGAGAAACAATTGTTGAGCATCCCTACTACCGTGTAGGTTCCGGATTGCGCCAAAGTAACAGCGTTGATTACAGGATTGGGATTGGTTGAAGAGAATCCTTGGGGACCTGTCCAAGTGAAACTTGTTGCGTTACTGGCCGTTGATAAAACCAAATTCTCCCCTTCACAAAGTGGTCCATTGTGACTAACATTCACAATTGGGGAAGGATATACAACAACAGTTGCTGAGCTCGGAGAAGAAGAGCAACCATTCTCAGTAATCACCAACGTGTAATCACCAGCGTTGCTGGTAAGTGCGCCAGTAATAACAGGCTCCGGAAGGGTGCTGCTAAAACCAGCGGGTCCCGTCCATTGGTAACTCACATTGCCAAAGGCATCTGAAAACATGAAAATATCCTCGCCTTGACACAAAGCGTTTGAGGCAAATGCATTGACTGAAGGAATTGGATTAACAATCAATGACACCGTCTGAGGGTTGCTGATACAGCCATTGGCATTGATCACCACAGTATATTGACCTTCATTAGATTCATTGGCAGTGACAATACTTGGATTCTGTTCATTACTAAAAAATCCATTGGGTCCCGTCCACTCATAGGTAGCACCGGTCCAACTATTGACTCCAAAAATAACTTGCTCACCCAAACAAACTTCATTGTCTGAGATAGTGGGTACAGCCGCTGGAAAGGGCAACGAAACAACTGTTGTTGACGAGGCCGAGGAAGGACAATTGGCAACGGTTGCTACCAATGAGTATTGACCCAACTCATTGGGACCAACGGATGGGAAGAATAGCTCACCACTAGTGGCCGTGAATCCATTGGGTCCCGTCCATTGATAAGTGGCACCCGCAATGAGCGAGGGAATAATAAACAATGGTTGACCATCACAAACCACATAGGTCTCAGGCATACTAATCTCTGGGGCGTTGGTGACCAATACATTATAAGAAGAGGGTGCCGAAGGACATTGACCAAGAAAGGTTTGTAAGGTGTACACACCTGATTGCTCTGGTGTAGCGTTGTTCAAAATAACAACTTGTTCGGTGCTTGAAAAACCATTGGGTCCGGTCCACAGGTAACTTTCGCCGGTGGGTTGCGCTCCCATTTGAATGTTTCCTCCCTCGCAAACCAAGGGTAAAACGGAACCAAATGCCATTGGGGTAGGGTAAACCAAAACACTGACCGACTGAATACCAGAAGCACATCCATTGACAATCAAATTGGCATTGTAAGTTCCGGAAGCATTGGCCGATGCGTTATTGATGGTTGGATTGGTTTGATTGCTGCTAAAACCCAATGGTCCGGTCCACTGAACGGTACCAAACATATTGGAGTTGGCAATCAATTGAAAAGACTGACCTGCGCACAAAGTATCTATAGAAACTTCAGGATTTAAGGTTGGCGTAGGAGTAACATTAATGAACAATGAATCCTCCAACTCGCCGCAGATATTGGTTCCATTGACATAAATCCATTGATCCTCCTCAGCAATCATATTAAAACTGGTGCCACTAAATGAGCCGTTATTGGTAATCCAATCATAGGTCTCAGCACCTGTTCCTGTCACTGTGATCTCTTGTCCCTGACAAATGGATGCATCGTTTACTGTAATGTTGGTGGCTGGCGCTGTGCTTCCATCGGGAACGGTATAGGTAAAAGTGCTCACAGTAGCGCAAGGCACGCCCAAATCCAAAACGTTCAGCGTATATTGGCCTGATGGTATATTGTGCAAGGACAACCCTGTACTATCTGGATAATTTTGCCAAGCAATTTCAAAAGGACCGGTACCTCCTTCTATTCCAAGAGAGATGCTTCCATTGGCATCTGAGCAAGTAGCAGGAACAATAACTGGACTAACCGCAGCTACGCTCGTTGCACATGAAATGAAGTCGATGAATATGGCAGAGTCATAGGATGAGTCTCCAGCATCTGCAATGGCCAATTTAAATACATATGGTTGACACGGAACAACATTGAGAACAGGTAAAAGAACAGTAGTCAAACCATCATACGTAATCATTGAATTGCCAGCATTATTTACATAATAAGCGCTGTTGCTATTGGCATTCACCGAGTTAATAGAAACAGGCGTTCCATTGGGCAATTGAGCAACATTGTAATTGTTGTAAGCCGGACCACTGGGATTCTCACCTGAAACAAAAAAACCAAAGACATCATTAAAACTTCCACCAACAAACTCAGGATATTCTTCAGAACCAAAAACAAATCGAAGCGCCAAAGTATTGCATTGGGGCACAATGGTAATGGTAATGATACAAGCATCATTGGTTGCACCCGCTGAGATCGCAGTTAGTTGAGGGTCATTGAAGTTTACTCCCAATCCTGTTGAGGCATTGCTGGTTTGTGGATTGGGAGCGGCTGATGCATTTCCCGTCGACATGATTAACCCACTATTAAATCCCAATGAAGTGGTTAGTCCATTGGTAAAGGCTCCGTATTGTGCAGCATTGCAATTGATTTCAGGCAAACCCTGAACAGTAATTCCATTTCCAAAAGCAGATGTGGCCAATGTTGCGGCGGGAATTCCTGGGGTAACTTGTAATTGAGACACTGAAACAAATGGCAAAGCCAATAAAGTGCAAACAAGAATTTTTAGTCTAAGGTACATTTTTGGTCAAATTGAGTTGAAATGTATTGCTTAGCGGCCATATTACCAAAATTTTAACGAATTGCATTGCAATGCATTTTCAATTTTTTTTTCTTATCATTGTAATACCTAAACAAAAAAACCATGACCAAAAAAGAAATTCATTTTGAATTTTTCATCAAAGCCTCTACCCATACCATTTACAATTGCATCAGCAACCCTAGCGGATTGGAAGAGTGGTTTGCCGATAAGGTAAATATCAAGGGAGATGAGTATACTTTTTTGTGGGAAGGAGAGGCCAAAACGGCCAAACTGGTTTCAACCAAAAAGGATCAATTTGTTCGTTTCCACTGGTTGGAGGATGGGAAAGAAAAAACCTTTTTTGAAATTAAAATCACCAAGGATGAAATGACGGGTGACATTTCTTTACATATTACTGATTTCTGTGAAGACGGTGAAGAAAAAGAATCAGAATTACTATGGGAAAGCGCGATTGAAAACCTACGCCACGCAGTAGGTGGTTAACTTATTGAATACCGCCTAGCGTATACAATTCAAGCACTGAAATCAAAACGGTACCTCCCCAAGAACAAGCCAACAATACCATTGTAATCAATCGTATCAAATGTTGGTTTTGACTTTTCCATTCCTCCCAACGAATGATGGTGTCTGCATACAAGGTCGCAACAGCCAGAAAATTAAGTAGAACAAACCATCCCATCACATCATTGAATTGATGATGGATGGACGAGCTCCATGCGTATTCAACGTAAGTTAATTTTGTAATCCAATACAAAATATTAAAAACCAATCCCAAAATGAAAACCAGAATTACCATATGGCAAAGTTAGTCAATAAAATGCTGGACAAATGGTCTTGGTGCTTGTTGCTCTTTTTTGCTTCTTGAGTTGAAATTGGTACTGTATCTCCCATCCCCCTCTGTACTCCGTGGCAACGCTGAAAGGTGAGACGTTGATGTCATACGTTATACGCAGTAAATGCCCTCCCCAACTGCAACCTGCTCCCAATATCAATGCATCATTCCAACGCCATCCACCACCCAACCATAAAGTTGTATTTAACCAAGTGCGTTGATCCAAAACACTTCCCCATTCTGCATAAGTTAACCAAGCCCTCTGCACTTTCTGTTGATGAAGAAGCGAATAGACCTTGACTGGATGAACAACCTGCTTATTGAGTGACAATTGAAAACTATACAGCTGTTGTGAAGCCCAAAGAAATGAATTCGCTCCATCTTTGAACTGATATTGCATGGATGAGAAATGATTGACTCCGAATGTGGAATGAATGGAAGGAGACACGTGTATTTGAACTGCAGAACTCAAGCACCATCCCCAGGCTGTTGAAGGCAGAAAACGCTCTCTTTGACCTATACCCTCCTGGTAAAAAAGACCATTCCAATCATCGCTAAATTTCCATGCGTCATTGTCCCATGTATTACTATTCCTTCTCAATAGAAAGGCTGTATTCCATTTTATTTCGGCTGAGTCTGAGCTCCATAAATAAGCCGCGCCCAAATTCCACTTGTTCTGAATCCAAGATCCATCGCCACTTTTATCCCTTAATGCTGCACCCAAAATAGACAGGCCCTTCCATTTGGCCACAGGCATGGACATTTGGAATTGTTGTAATTGAAAGGGCACACCACTCACCCCATTCCACTGACTTTTTAATCCCGTTTGAAGCAGCAATTCATGATCCTCATAAATACCAGCTGGTTGGACAAACCCATTGTTCATCCACCATTGCGTAAAATGAACATCTTGAGATTTACTCCATTTAGGAATGATCAGAACAGAAACCAACAAGGTCAAGATTCTCAACATAGCTATCGCATTAACGTTATGTTTCCTTCTTTCTCCCACACCTCCCCATTGGGACAACTGACTTTGAGGTAATAATGGTAAACGCCCGGCTCAGCATTTACACCTCGATACGTTCCATTCCAATACTCCTCCAATGCATTTGTTTTAAAGACTTCATTTCCCATTCTGTCCCTGATCATCCAAAAAACTTCAACGGGAAGGGTACTTTGAATTCCAATGGCATCATGTAACCCATCATTATTGGGGGAGAAAACATTGGGAACATAAATAAACGGATCGGCGCATATCACACTTTCCACTTTGACCAAAACAGAATCAGAAAGACGACATTGCCCGTCCATCCAATCCACTGAAATCCAGGTATCTTCTGATAAAACAAAAGTGGCTTCATTACCACTATCGCTCAAAACCAAATCCATCGGAGACCAACTGTATTCAAATCCAGTTGGAGTACATTCAACAAGCACAGATGTTCCTGAAGCGATGTATTCACTCGCAGCAGACAATTGGGTCTGATTCTCATCCAATACAGATGATTCCAACCAAACGCTATCCAGCACCGAACATCCGGGTATACTCGTTGTCACATAATACCAAGAACTTTGAATGGGCAATACCCAAACAGCAGAGGAATCCAAGGCAGAAATGATCTGCGGATTGGCTTGCCAATCATATTGACACTGAGATAAAGGATTGGGCACGCTCAACATCACAGTATCCCATGCGCACCATGTTTCCTGGGTAAATAATGACGATTGAACATTTAAAACCTGAATGAAAACAGAGTCTTGCAGTGTACAGTCATTTAAACTTACATTGGCAAACAATACAACACTTGAATCAGCCAACCAAGCTAAATTGGCCGCATTGCCAATGGTGTTGACCATATCGCTATCGGTAGCCCATTGAATGTTGGCATTGGGCGGCTGAACGATTAACTCCAAATTGACTGTTTGAGGATTGCAAAGCGCCAAATCATCACTCAAAGTCAAATCCAATTGAGTCACCTCAATCGATTGCTTGATTGTATCCACACACCACCCTCCCTGTTGCAACAAAATCAAATCCTCATTTAAGGTGGCAACATAGGGAGACCAAAACACCGAATCATTAAGGATTCCTTGACCCGCAATCCAAGAATAGTTGGCATTGGGCAGCGGATCTTCAATGCCCACCATGACAGTATCACCATAGCACAAAGACAAAGGAAGAAGATTTTGGTTTTGCGGGCCTCTGACGTGGATCCAATGTCCTGAAGAATCAATACCATTACAAGTGATTTCACTTGAACCCAATACTTGAACATAAAACATTCCGGTGTCTTGAAAGACAAAATTGAAATTGGGGTTGATCGAAATCAACTCATTCAGGGGTTGTAAAAGCCATTGTAGTTGACTTACTTGTTGTGTATCGGCTGCAAAAAAAACAGACTCACCCAAACAAATTTCTTCTGGAAAAAGAGCGTTGACATAAGTCAATGGCAATTCAAAATCAAACTTAAAAACACCATTGTTGCAGTTGTTAGAACCGTTTATGGAAGACCAAGCATTGGAAGGAAAAATGGGAAAGTCGTCATGGCTTCCGCATCCTGCACAAACACTTTGGTAAATGACTCCCTTTCTATCGAATCTACTCGTTCCGCCATCCACATGCTCAGCTGAAATGCCTCCACCAAAATAGGTGGCATAAACAGGAAAATCTGCATTTTGATCCATGACCAAAAGGTAAAAATCACTTCCATTTGTGGTGGATTGAAACGCATCATTGGATAACCACAGACCTTGCGTATTTCCCACACTGGTGTTGGAACTTTGATTGACACTTCCTCCCCAACCCGACAGATAAATCTGACCACAAACGTCCACTAAAAACGCCGCTGGTGATAAATTGGGGACACCACTTCCGGAACCAAAAACAGTAGACCACTCTACCGATGACAATTCTGCGCTCCATTTGGCTACATACATCCCACTATTGGGTTGACTCCAACCAGCATTGCTTATCCAAGTAGAACCGGCCGCCAATGATTGACCATACACATATGGATTACCTACTTCATCGGTATCAATAAAATACAACTGGTCATACACGGAACTTCCCCAATAAGAAGCAGCAACCTGCGCCCCATTCGGAGATAATTTAAGCAGCCAACCATCTGAGGTTCCTCCAGAAAATTGAGTTTGATGAGCATTGTTACTCACATTCAAATCGGTTGATTGCGTACCGCCACAAACCCATATATTGTTGTTGTTATCAAAGGCAACGGAGCAGCCTGACTCATCATCTGAACCTCCCCACTTTTTGGACCAAATCAAAGCACTCAAATCAGCACTCCAAACAGCAATAAATGCATCTTGCAAAGAGGCTCCGCCCATTAAAGTTGTGGGAAAATCTTGGCTATTGGTTGTTCCTACAATCACTACTTGACCGTTGGGTGCAAGGTCTATTTCACCCCTAAATTCATCGGCATAGTTAAACTTCAAACCACTGGCCGTATTTACCCCATCGTTACCTGTACCTCCAAAATAGGTAGATTGCAGCAACTCAGAACCATCAGTGGAAAGCCTGCCCAAAATGACATCACTTCCAAAAGCGTAAGTTGTTCCAATACCCTGCGGTGTGAAGGCGTTTCCTGCATTGAAAGTGGTATCAAAGGCGGATGTGGTAACCGGAAAATTAAACGAACCAGTTGAACCATAAAACAACAATTCATTCTGCTCATTCACCACCAATGAATGTGGCAACTCATCTCGGTCTCCTCCTAAAAAAGTAGACCAAATCAGTTGTGTACCATCCATACTATATTTGGTCAAGGCTATATCGGTTCCCGCCAATGTTCCACTTCCATCACCCCCAGCCCATGTGGTTTGATACGCTCCTAGAGTGGTGGGATAACCCTGTCCAAAAGCACTGCTTCCACTATACAAAAAGCCCTGGGCATCATAGGTGGCCGTATATCCAAAATTATCTGACGTTGACCCACTGAAAGTGGAAAACACCAAGACGGGATCAATGACCCATTCTGATTTCAGCGGTTCGAGCGATGCAAAAGAAAAGATACCCTTTTTATCTTGACGAAAGTGGATGTTGGAGGTTAACTTTCGCCATTGTTTGTTTTGCATTATAAAACAATCTTCAATTTCATCCTGAACGTTTCCCAAAGAATGACGAACACTCAACTTATTTCCGTTGATCATCACATCATCCAACCCTGCATATTTCCAACGGATTAAACCTGCGTTGCCATCAGAATGAATACGCCATTCATACTTCACTCCTTTTTCACTATCCAACTTCCAAACAAGATCAATCCCAGGATAAACATTATACTGAATCACTTCCTTAAAACTTCGGCAATCACCTGCCCAATGTTCTCTATTGCTTCCCAAGAAAAAATGAAAACGCTGTGCGAACAACTTATTTCCTGCAACAAAAGAATGAACATTTGAACCTTGCCATTTTACCTCGTACACATGCCCTCTAGTTCGCAGCGCATTGATTTCGGGAGACTCAAATTGTGCGGCATGTCCCCATTCCTTCAAATCCCACTGATGAACACGATAACCATCGCGTTCAACAAATAACTTTCCATCTTGAAAGTCAACGGCAAAAAGCACCTGACTGGGCCATTGTCCCTTATTCTCAATAAATCCCGACTGAGCCCCTATAAAAGGACTGAACAAAACAAGGACAAAGGCAATGAGCAGCTTCATGAACCAAGACGAATATACGCCTTGTTTCTTACTATTCCATTCACTGATCGAACAAAGAAAATGATCAATAAAATGAAATTCGCCCAACCGATGCCGCCCTGGTCCATTCTTAATGACCACTTTTTTCCTATCAAGTCAGGAGAGTTGAATAGAAAAGGAATCACCGCAATGAGCAGCAACACCAAGTAGATTCCCATTTTTTCATTCCTCTCAAAAGAAAAAAGAATAAAAAGAAACAAAGGAAGAGAAAACAAAAAATGTTCTGTATCGGTATGGGTCAACGAAGGCACCAGCGCAAAAATCAAAAAGAATAGCAAAGACAAATTCGCAGATGGAATCATGCTCCATTTTTTCCAAAGCCATAGAATGGACAAACCAACAAGAATTAAAATAAGCAAAACATAATTCATTTGAGCGCTTGGCCACCAATGACAAACCCAAGGATAAAACAGTCCATACAGCGTATTGGGACTTTGGTAAAGCGCTGCATTGTGCTCAGCCATCGTGGCCAACCAAGCCATGTTGAGTCGATAAAAATCGATTGGGCCACAAAAAATAATGGGTATCAGAAAAAGAGAAAGCAGTGCGATGCCAAAATGTTTGAGCAAAGTCCATTGCTTGAGTAAAACGATAAGAGGCAAAACGATAACAAAATGAGGCTTGATTAAACATACCACAGCCAAAATCCAACCGGCCCACTTCCATTTTGAAAATTGTATTTGACGCCAAAACCACATGAGCAGAGTTAACAGCAGAAAATTGATGTTTCCCAGAAACAATTCTCTTTCTAAATGATCACCAAAAAAGAACAGTGTGCACAATACAACTGCAGGAATCGTCCATTTGCTCTCCTCCTTTTTTAGCCACTTTGACCACCTTTTAGTGAATTGAATGATCAAAAAAAGCAAGGAAAAATAGTATACAGAAGCTGCCCAGAAATAAGGTAAAAAAGTAAAAGGGACAAATGGAATAAGTGCCGTTAAGGAATATTTGTAAAAACCACTGGATAAACCATAAGATTTACCATACACCTCCCCACCGGATAACCAATCCTCTGCGGCATGATAGTACACATGAAAATCCCAAAGGTGAAAACGTCCATTGATGATGAGCAACATCCAATAAGCGATGCCCAACAACCAAGGAATTCTATTGCCCCACTTACCCAATGGACGATGATTATTCTTGAATCAATTGATGAAACTTTTTCTTGAACTTGTTCATTTTGGGGGTTATTACCATGGAACAATAAGGTTGATCCTTGTTCAAGTTGTAGTAATTATCGTGGTAATCCTCAGCTGGGTAAAAAACATCGAACGGCTTGATCTCTGTTACAATTGGCGAATCCCATTCTCCACTTTCTTGGGCTGCACGAACAGCCTTTTCTGCTATAGACTTCTGTTCATCATTGTGATAAAAAATTGCCGAACGGTATTGTGTACCCACATCGTTGCCTTGACGGTTCAGCTGTGTAGGATCGTGCACCGTAAAAAAAGCCTCCAAAATGGTAGGAACGGTGATGATCGCAGAATCGAAAACAATCTGAACCACCTCTGCATGGCCTGTAGTTCCATTGCAAACTTCCTTGTATGATGGGTTTTTGATGAAGCCTCCACTGTAACCGCTTTTTGCGCTAAGGACGCCTTTGAGTTGCATAAACGCGGCTTCAACACACCAAAAACAGCCTGCGCCCAGGGTAATGGTATCCGTGGCCACCGCCACTTTATCGGAAGTTGTATGATTGTTCATATTTGTTTTTTGAGAATTAGAATTTACACATCCAAAGATGAGCATAATGAGAGTAAACAAACCTATTGACCGCATGACATTAAATTCTAAAACGTAAGAAACCAAAAGCAAGGGATACAGTGGGTTCATTATTGGTGATAAAAGTAATCAAGTCTCGTGAAGCAATGCCCCACTCATAGATACCATTAAAAGACATTTTAGACAATCCCGCGGTCAATCGGGTTGTATTATAGTTCCCACCTTTGGTTATCCCCATGGATACCTTGAAGTTTAACGGCAATCGCACCTCTGCTCCCGCTGTGATTACCCCCTTCTGCACGTTGGCTACTGCATCATTCAAAGGAGCCACCCAATCTAATCCCAACTTTACTCGATCCATCAGATACAAACCCACCCCAAGACGAAATGTCGTTGGCAATTGGGTTTTGTAATTACTCAATCGAGCCCTCCAGTCTATCAAATCACTTCCCAAAGAAATCTGACTAATATTATTGGCGATATCCACATTCTGCATGCCATCGTAATCCAAGGTAAGCAGGGTATCATCCGAAAACTCATACATGTCCGTTTTCCAGTTTATACCTCCGATGTCGGTCACAGCAGCGCTGAAAAACAAAGTTTTACCATATTTCATGGTGACACCAAGATCTATTCCTGTCCCAAAACCAATCGGTTTAGGACTTACCAATGATGGTTTGAATTCTCCAAAACCGGATGGGACATTGTTCTCGTCATATTGAATCGAGAACATAGGACTAAATCCTGCAAATGCTTCCGTTTGTCCTTCTTTGGAATCCAAAGTCATGAGTGCTTGCCCGCGCAATAATTTAATGCCAATTCCCGCATAGATTGACCATTCATCACTTTCAATGAGAGGACGAGAGTAAGCAAAATTAAATTCTCTCATCCATGAAAAATGAATTTTAGTCCCTTGTAAAAGGTAATTCATATTGGAAGACGTGGCGTTTGTTAATCCTTGAATAGTAGAAATGGTGGTGGTATCAATGGAACTCAAAAAAGCACTTAAGCTGTCCGGATTGTTGGATAAAGTTTGAACTGTATTATCGTCAAAGGTGACCATTAACTCTGAAAAAATGTCATTGGCATTTCTACCCAACCAGATGAGCTCAGATACTTTTGGACCAAACTGGGAATAAAAATCAACACGATCCTTAATGGCAAAGGCAAGAGAACCTAGCTTTCCTGCATTGACAGAAAATCCAATATTGGTGATGTCCAAATCAAAGGCATTGTTCTCCTGTGAAAACTGATATGCATAGTCCAATTGTTGAGATAAATCCAATTGATCGAAATCATTTCTGAAAATATTCTGCATCAATTCTCGCTTGGCTAAAATGCCGGAGTGCAATGAAAATGCGGTCTCACCCAATCCAAAGGCTATGCGGCGATCAAATTCCCCATACTTAACGGAAGTGTTGGCTGGATTGATGCCCAAACATTGATAGTCCGTAGCAAATACCGTTGCCTGTCCATGGCCTGTTAGGTTGAATGAAGAAAACTCCGTTTGTCCCCAACTGATTGTACCAAAGAACAAAGAGAGATAGGCAACAATGGCCGCTGTTCGATTATTCATGCGTTATTTTTTGTTTGTACAAATATCGCTTTTGTGAAGATTCAAATGGACGATAAATAAAAAAAACTTCACCATCCCGAACTTTAATCTTTTCGCTATATCGATATGCCAACTCCATACAAGGATTAAGGATATCGTTGAACACATCCATCTCAAACCATTTCACTTTACCTGATTTTTCATAAGCTGTATACATTTTATTTGTTGAAGCATCTCTCCATATCTCTCCCATCCACTTCCCCATTCCTTTTTTAAGATGGTGATGCGTGGGCATCTGAAAAATCTTCACACCATCATTATTGTAAAAGGTTACCCAATTATGGAGATGATCAAAGACCAAAATGGTATCTCCCAACAAGATCAATGGAGCATAAATTGGGGTATGGTAGGATTTATTGGGGAAGCCACTCATATAGGCACCTACTATTTCTTTGTCAATTTTATTGTCCAATTCAAACTGAAAAGCCTCTAACTTTTCTCTTGGCCCCAGATATTTGTACTCACTCCTGAACAACTCCATTTCCTTCTCGTCTTGAATAAAATGCAATGGAATCCATTGCGAATCTTTCTCTGCTCTGTAGTAACTAAAGGCGGGATAATCGGGTTGATAATCCGACACTATGAATTTTTGATCACTGAGCTTTTCCACCACTGGTTTAAAATAGGGCTCAAAAACACTATCGGGCAGCAAAACCAAATGATCGTCCACTTTTAAATAATGATTTCTCTCGCCTTCAACGATAACCTCTCCCGGAAACTGCTGATAAAAACCAACGGCTTCCTCTTCCAAATAAATCCTTTGCCATTGTCGCTCTGATACGTTATTGGTTAAAAAGGCGACGCTTACATTTTCGAATATTGTACGGTTTGCATCTTCTTGACGTTTCCATCTTTTTTCTTTTTGATAAATCAACAATTGTAACTCACCATTTTTATCCCAAATAAAATCGCCAACATTCCAAGTTTCAGAACCAAAGACAACACGAGGCTCTGCTGTTATCTCCAATGGGGTTTGGACATTGAATGCCGGTGTCAATTGAAATATTTGACCGGAGAATGATAGTTGGGTGTAAAGTGTCTGAAATCCGGCCGCTACTATTGTTAAACGATTTCCTAATTGCATTGAACCCAGTTGAAAAACACCAAGAGAGTCTGAATAACAGGAATATCCCTGATCAGATAAAACGTACGCCCCAGAAATTGGTCCATTGGATTCTTGTGATTGCACATAACCCAATCGCTGAGCAAAAGAAAAGGTTGCCATAAAAAGCAACCCCAATAGAAGAAAAATCTGTTTCATACTACCTTGATGCAAGATGCATCATCTTTTCACATCAAACGATACGAAGATTCCACTGATGCTGGTCTAGTTCGACGCCTCGTTTTAAACGATCAAAGTAAGGACCTATTTTATTGGTAAAGGACCACGTTGTGGTGTCTGACAAATGATATTCCACTCCTTGATAAAGAATGGTTCTAATGGGAGCAATGGTAGCCGCTGTACCCGCGCCAAAGGCCTCATCCAATTTACCTTCACGCAATAAATCGATCAATTCAAAAACGCTTATTTTTCGTTCCTCTACTTCAAATCCCCAATCACGAGCTACTTGTAAAACACTATCGCGCGTAACACCATCCAGAATGGAATCACTGAGTTCAGGGGTAAATATTCTATTGCCTGATCTAAAAATAACATTCATGGTTCCGCTTTCTTCCAAATATTCATGGGTTTGGGCGTCCGTCCAAAGAATGGCATTATAGCCATCATCTTGAGCTGTTTTTGTTGGCCATAACGCAGCACCATAATTGCCTGCGGCTTTTGCATGACCTGTCCCACCCTTTGCAGCTCGGGTATATTTGGGTTCAATTTTCACCTTAACTTCTCCCGTGTAATATTTATTTACGGGACAAGTAAATACAACAAACAAATAAGTTTCGCTGGGGCGAACTCCTACATATTCGTCAATGGCAAACATGTGCGGACGAATGTAAAGCGATTCACCCTCTCCTCTTGGAATCCAAGCGTGATCCATCTCAACCAATTGACGGATGGATTCGACAAACAAACCATCCGGCAATGGAGGCATACACATCCTTTCGGCTGACTTATTAAACCGCGCTGCATTTTTTTCTGGACGAAAAACAAACACTTCGCCCTCTTCATTTTTAAACGCCTTAAGTCCTTCAAAAATCGCTTGACCGTAATGCAAGGCTGAAATGGCGGGTGAGAAATGCAATGGGCCATAAGGTTTTACTTTGGGCGTGCCCCATTGACCATTGTTGTATTCTACCACCACCATGTGGTCGGCAAAGACTTTACCAAAACCCAAGTTGTCCCATTCCACTTGATCGATTCTACTTTTCTCGATCTTTTCAATATCCATCATTGTATTAGCTATCATTGAGCAAAAATTTCGGCACAGCCGTCTAAGGCAAATGTAAATAAAGTTTTGAAAGTGAGAAAAAATAAAGATGAGGTCAGGAAAGAGCTGAATCAGCGCTGAATAAAAACTTGTTGGGACTCACCAACTTTGTCTTTACAGCATACATCACTATGGCTGCAGTGTTGTTGACCCCTAGTTTTTGCATGATGTTCTTTCTATGCGTATTGACAGTATGTTGGGACAAGTATAGGCGATCTGCTATTTCTCCATTGGTGTAACCCTCCGCTATGAATCGAATCACCTCTAATTCACGATCGGAGATAACCACGGCATCGCAACTTGAGTCTAGGATTTGAAGATCTTCAACGTTAATATTTTCTCTTCTAATTTGATCCAAAACCTTTCCGCAAAAAAAACGTGAACCATGATAGGTCTCTTTGATGCTATCGATGATTTCATGAAAATCGCAATCTTTTCGGATGTAACTCTGAAACCCTCCTCTCAAGGCTCCGACCATAACTGCTCCGTTTTCATTGCCTGTGATGGCCACCCATTTTAAAGATGGACATTTTTTGACCCATCGATTGACATTGTTTAAATTAAAACCTGATGAGGTGTAATCCATCATTACGACATCAACGGTGAACATCGTCAAAGCGTCATTCAATTCACTATCGTTGGTTACCTCTGCAACCATCTGATAATCCTCACATTGCGATAAAACACTTCTCAGCCCTGCCCGAACCAAAAAATTATCATCTGCTATCACCACGTTGATCATGGGACAAATGTATGGATGAAACAGCTATTGATAATCATTCTAAATAAAATTTTTCTGGATTGAAAAAGCAAATCCGACGCGAAGACCTATTAATTTGCAATGTGAGCAAATCGACACCAAGCCTATCGGGTCATCACTTTTTCCGATGGTATTCCATATTGTCCTTAATATGGATTCCTGTACTTTTTTACACCAATAAAAGTCTTTGGGTAGATGAATTTCTGCTGGCTTTGAATTTTCAAGGACATGGCTGGACCCACCTTCTTCATCCTTTAGATCACCATCAAATGGCTCCGATTGGTTTTTTAATGGCTTGTAAAATATTTGCTGTCCTATTCAACAACCATGACTTTGCATTCAAAATCGTCCCCGCACTGGGTTGGATTTTTTCTTGGTTCTTTTTGAAAAAAACATTCGAGTATTTCAACATTTCAAAAATTTTTACTTGGGGTGGACTCGCCCTTTTTTCCTCCAATGTCATACTCTTGAGTTATGCTTACGAATTCAAACAATATAGCACAGATACGTGTTCTTCCCTAATCATATTTTACCTCTATCTCATTTCAAAAGATAGAAGCGACTTTCAAAGCTGGTTAAAATTTGGATTGGTCTCGGCGCTCTGCATCCTCTTTTCAAATGTCGCTGTAATTGTTCTTTCAGCCCTGGGGTTGTTGGACTTATTGAAGCGAGGCAGGACATTTTTTACTTCTTTCCTTTTCAAAACATTGTTGATCTTGTTGCTTTTCTTTGCACTGTATTTCTTACTTTTTTTATTTCAACATCCATCTGAACAATACATGTTACAATATTGGTCAGGGAAAAATGCTTTTTTTCCATCACCCAATCTATCAGTGTTTATTTGGCATAAAGTTCAAATCATACTTGAAATCACCTTCAACCAAAAATTCATTGGAATGATGTTTTTGATGTTGTTTGGTTTTTCCTTGTTTCTGCAACGAAAACGAAATTTTTGGGGGATTCAAAACATATTTTTCATTCTATTATTTTTTCATTTATTGTTGAGTGGTGTAAAGAAGTATCCATTTGAAAATCGCTTCTTATTGTACACCATCCCGTTTGCATTGCTAGCGCTGATTTACCAATTGAATCAATTCAAATTAGAAAGCAATTTGAATAGAAAAAAACACAATTTTCCTTACGCTTTATCCATCTTTACCATGATTATTGGAATCACTTATGGTTTGTTCATCAATGCATCAGTGGCTACTGAGCCCAAAGAGGACCTTAAAACCGCTCTTACGCAGTTAGAGGAAAGCGCATCAAAAATCGATTTGATTTATGTAAGTGAAGGAGCTGAAGTTGGTTTTTTGTTTTATAAACCTTTCTTTTCTAAAATCAACTCTATTCCCTACGCATTGGCTAAAAACACCTCAATAGATAGTTTTTTTTCAGAAAAAAAATCCAATTTAGCAATGGTATTTTCACACTACTCTCCCTATGACAAAAAAGAGCAAGAATTTGAAAATCAGGTGAGAATGTTAGGATTTAGGCACGGAATTGGTACTTTTCAAACACTAGACTCTAAAAGAAGTTTAATTCTAATTGCTAAGAAATAGAAAAACTATTCACACGGAAAAGTGAATAATCTCAATTTTGTATTTATCTTCACACTCGTAATACCTAACTTAACTTTTATTAATCTATGAAAACAAACGAAAGCTATTCGTTTACGCACACTTTACATTGTGTGAGTGATTACGGTGAACTGGACAGTTCATCGCACAAAAAAAAGCCACCTATTTTTTCGAGAAGTCAACTGAGTCGCATGACCATGATGATGTTCTTGATGATTTTTGGTCTGTCTTTGAGAGCTCAGGTGAACATGTATTCTTTTACGGAGTCATCAGGAGCATACTCTGAAATTACCGGAGGAACAATAGTGGCTACCGCCAACGCGAATACAGGTTCCGCACCAGGATCTATGGATTCCTACAATTCCGGAGCGTTGACATTACCTTTTGCTTTCAACTTTGCAGGTGTGGATCAAAGCACCGTGTATATGAACGGAAATGGTTATCTCACATTTGGTGCCGCTGCATCTACCTTCACTTCAACCCCTATTAGCACTACCAACGTATATAACGGAGCGGTATCCGCCTGGGGAGGTGACTTGAACTGTGTTTTTAACATCGGAGGAAGAACAGGTGAATTCAGGTGGGAAACCGTGGGTTCTGCGCCCAACAGAGAGATTGTTTTCCAATGGAAAAACATCAGACCTTCTTACTCAAGTAGTACTACCAATGCCTTTACTTTCAGTTTTCAAATACGTTTGATTGAGACTACAAACGAAATTAAAGTTGTATACGGTCCCGGCTCATTTGCCATTGGATCTACCGCTTTTACCGGAACTTCTAACCGTCAAATTGGTTTGCGTGGATCAACCAACACTGCTTTCAATAATAGAGTTTGGACTTCATTTTCATCTGCTTCAACTGCAGGAACATTGAATTCATCCGCCAATTCTTGGAATACTTCTACCAATTTCCCTGCAAGTGGTAAGACTTTGACATGGTCTCCTCCGCAACCTTGTGCAGGAACACCAACACCAGGAAATACATTGGCATCAGCCACATCTGGATTTTGCGCTGGCAATAACGTTTCATTATCGCTTCAAAATGCGACACTTGGTACCGGAGTAACCTATCAATGGAAATCCTCTTCGAATGGTGTAACCTACAACAACATTGTTGGTGCTACAAGCTCAACGTTGTCGGTAGGTGTGATGAACAATGGATATTACGTTTGTGATGTGACTTGTTCTGGCTCTACCGGTACATCAACTCCCGTTTACATCACTCCTGACGCCCCCCTGAATACTTTTCCATATACCAACAGTTTTGCCGCCTCAAGTTTGGGTACTTGCTGGTCAGCCACCGCAGGAACTGGGGCTACTATTCAATGGGCCAGTGGTACAGCTGATGCTGCGCACGGCGCCAGTGGTCCCGCAGCAGATGGGGGAACTCATTTTGCATTTTTGAATGTTTTCAATGCGTTGACTACCTACAACCCATATATCTTGAACACTGCTGCATTTGCATTGCCCAATGATCCGCTTCAATTGTCCTACAAAATTTGGTTAGGTGCCAACGGAAACGCTGCTCCATTAAAACTTCAAATAACAACAGATGGTGTAACTTGGGTAGATCTTAACGCTCATACTACAGCAGAAGGAACCAATCAATGGCTCAATAAAGTTGTTGATTTATCATCTTACGTGAATCAAACCGTAAAATTCCGCTTTGTTGGAACCTCTAACTATGGTTCAAGTTTTTGTAACATGGCGGTTGATGAATTCTCTTTGGTGCTTCCTTGCAGTGGAACACCCAGTACAGGAACTGTTACTGGTCAAACAAATATTTGTGCTAATACCAATTTCACATTGACAGGCACAGGATTGTCAACCGGAGCAGGTCTTTCATTCCAATGGCAAAATTCAACCGATGGTGGTTTAACCTGGAATAATGTAGCGGGAGGAACCAATACCACCCTGACCACTCAAATTACAGGAAACACGTCCTTTCAATTGGTATCTACTTGTGCCAATGGAGGAGGAACTTCCAATAGCCCTGCTTTAACTGTAAACTTGCTTACTGGTGCATGCGCATGTGCCACCTACTCCATTGTAAGTGCCTCAAGCACTGCTGACGAGGAATTAACCAGTGTTACTGTAGGTACAATGACCAACACCAGTGTTTGTAATTCAGCAGCACCTGGTGCAGGATCCATTGCCAATCGTTATTCAAACTTTACTGGATCAGTTGCGGGACCTACAGTTGCTGCAGGAGCTTCAGTTAACTTCAGCCTTACACAATATGGTTGCGGAACAGGAGGTTACCAACATGGATACCAAATATATGTGGATTGGAATCAAAACGGTAGCTTTGCTGATGCCGGAGAACAAATGTATTCTTCACCAGCCGCTTCTGGTTCAATCATCACCAGTACACAATCAGGTTCTTTTACGGTCCCCGTTACAGCTTTAGGAGGTTCTACTCGAATGAGAATAATTGTAGCCGAAGCTACTTTCCCTGTAACTACCAATTATGCAACTACTGGTTACACCTACGGTGAAACAGAGGATTATTGCTTTACGGTGATTCCGCCCCCCGCTGCACCCGTTGCACCAACCGCAGATGGGAGTACAGATTGTTTATTGGGTTCAGTTTTAACTGCAGCAACGCCTCCTACTGGAGTTGCTTATTACTGGCAAACAACGGCTGATGGTACAGATTTGAGTAATAGTGCAAGCACGCTAACGGTTTACTCTAACGGAATGTATTACATCAGAGCCTATGAAGCTGCTACATCATTGTGGTCTATCAATTCTGCCTCTGTTGCTGTGGGTTCATTTGTTCCAGAAACTGCGCCAACCGCCATTACTGCTGGTGCTAATCCTGCATGTACGACAACCGATTTAACCATCGGAGCTGCCCCTGCAAACGTTACCTATTACTGGCAAGGTTTGAATGCAACTGGAACCTCAACTGCCAATCCTGCTTCAAGTCCATATACTGTTACAGCCAATGGTTTGTATCAAGTAAGAGCCTTCAACAGTGTAACAGGCTGTTGGTCTGATGCAACAAGCATAAACATGTCTGTTTATGCAGCGCCAAATGCCACTGTTGATTTCAATAGTCCATACAACTGCTCATCCACTCAAGGTAGTATCGTATTCAATGCTACAGGAGCCGGAACAGTCTTTAATTCTGATTTCTCAACCCCAACCTTACCAGCAGGAACTACTTCAGCAGGAAATGATTTCAATGCTTCAGACAATGGTCGTATGCGTTTGACTTCAAGTGCTGCTTCAAAATCTGGAGGTGTTTTAATCCCCAATAACACAGGCTTGTCATCTAATGATTTCGCTATTGATTTTGATTTAATTACCACGTCAGCGGGAGCTACACCTCCCCCTGCAGATGGAGTTAGTTACAGCTATGGACCAGATGTCGTTGCCATGCCAACAGGAACCGCAGTTCAAACAGCGTTGGGTGCAACACCAGCATCCGGTGTATCAACATTAACGGCTGAAAATGGTTCTGGAACGGGCATAAAACTTGCCTTTGACGCTATCGCCAACACAGGCGGATGTCCTGTTGCGAATGGTGCTGTTGCGACTTTACCTAATACTTCTATTGGTAACTCACCTGGAGTTTATTTGATGTACAATAATACGACATTGCACCAGGGATCAAATTGTGCCGGTGTATTGTATTTTTCCAATGATTTATCTTGGCGAGCTTCTGGAGCTGCAGGTACATCAACTACCACTCACGTAACAATTAAAATAAATTCCTCTAGCCAAATTTCAATGTGGTTAAATGGTGTATTGGTTGTTGATAGTGTTGCGTTACCTGCATCTTATGCCACTGCAGACAAGTCAGCATGGAAGCATGCCTTTGCTGCTCGCACAGGTTCATATTACGAAGGTCACTACATTGACAACTTGAATATCCGTTACAATTTGTACGAGTATTCTGTGGATGGTGGAGCTACTTGGACCAACGATTCTCCTGTTGCTGTATCTCCAGGTTCTTATGACACCAAGGTGAGATACTCTACAGTAACTTCTTGTGTAACTTCAACAGGAACAGGAACCATCAGCGCGTTATCTGAACCAACAGTTACGATTTCTGGTCCATCTTTAATCTGTAATGGGGCTAGCTTTACCTTAACAGGTAGCTACACTTATGAGGGCGCATCAAGTGATTTAACTTTCCAATGGCAAAATTCTACTGACGGTGGAACGACATGGAATGACATTGCTCTTGCAACCAATGCCAATTATACAGGAACCCAAACCACCAACACACAATATCGTTTGAATACAACTTGGTGCGGTGGCGCTGCTTATTCCAGTGCAGTGTATACATTGAATTTGGATACACCAACCAATTGTTATTGCACGCCTGCATATTCAACAGGTAAAACTTCCGGTGACTTGATTTCTTTGGTCAATATTGCTGGGACTACCTTGAATAACAATACTGGTTTTGCTGCTGTTAATCCATCTTACACCTTCTTCCAAGGTCAACCCAATTATACTTGCGATTTGAATGCATCCTCCAGCTACACCGTAAACGTATCTACTGGTGAGTGGGGATCTCAAGGATTTGCTGCTTGGATTGACTACAATGACGATGGTATTTTCACTACCTCTGCAGATCCTTTGTTGAATGAGCGTATCGGTTATACTGCTACTACCATTGGTTCTGGATTTACTTCTGGTCAGATCAATGCATCGGCCTCCTTTACCATCTCATTGGCATGTACACCTCCTACAGGAGTGCACAGAATGCGTGTAAGATGTGCATACGCCCAAAATGGTATCAACATCAATCCTTGTAATTCTTATACTTGGGGAGAAGCAGAAGACTATTTGGTAACTATTTTACCAGCTATTCCTTTCACTCCTTCATTCACAGCTGAACCCGCAGCCACAGTATGTACGCAAGAGCAAGTGACTTATACCACTCAGGCTTCTCAAGGTACCTACTCATGGACCATTCCGGGTGTAGCTGGTACCGATTACGTGCTACTTAGCGGCGGAAATGGCACCAGTAATTCAACTGTTGTGGAATGGTTGACCGGTGGATCTAAAGAGGTATTTATCAATTACACCAATCTTTCAGGTTGTACTTCTACTGGTCCAGACTCCAATACCTCATTGGTGAATGTTGCCCCAGTAGTAAACATCACTTCAGACAATAGCAGTTTCTGTGGATTAGCAGGAACGAGCAATTTGACAGCTACCAATGACTTGAGCATCTCAGCGTCTGCATTCACTTGGACCACCAATGCTTCTGCCAACGGCACATTAAGTTCAAGCACCGGAGGAACTGTTTCAGCTTCGATACCAGCAGTAGTAGATGCTACCAACTTTGTTTACACGGCTAGTATCATCGATCCAGCGACCAGCTGTGCAGGAAGTGCAGACATTACTGTAGTTAACTTTGCATTCCCTGCATTCAGTGCCACCATTAATGGTTCTGCTTCACCAACTGATATTTGTTCAAACACATCTGTTAACCTTGCAGCGGGACTAAGTGCCGGAGCTTTCAGTGTTTCAAGTGCTGGATACAATTGGGAATCCGCTCCTGCAACAGGAATAACTGCTTTGGTAACTGCGGGAGTTGCAACAGTGCCTCAATCCAATGTTTCGTTGGATGATGGTGCTTGGAGCAACCAACCCATTGGATTCAATTTCAATTTCTTCGGAACAGATTATACTTCATTCAATATCAGTACCAATGGTTTCTTGCAATTCACACCTGGTAACCAAGGTTCTATCACCGATTTGAGCTTTACCAATCCATTGCCCACCAATCTTGAGCCTACCAATGCCGTTTTTGTCTGTGCTGGTGACTGGATTTTGAATACGGCAACATCAAGCTTGCGCTATTGGATCACAGGTTCAGCCCCAACACGTAAGTTGGTTGTTGAATACGATACTCCTGGCTTTGCTTCTAATGGTCAAGTGAAAGCGCAAGCGCACATTTTCGAAACTACTGGTGTTGTAGAGATTCATATTCAAACCGCATCATCCACGGCTGCAAAAACTGTAGGTGTTCAGAATGCTGCTGGATCTATTGGATCTACTGCTCCAAACTTCAATGCATCAACTGCTACCAACTGGAGTAACCAAGCTTGGAAATTCAATCCTCCAGTAACCTACACCTACGCTTGGACGGCTAACAATGGTTCTTCTGTTGCTGGTGCAACATCAGAGTTAACGACGTCTACTCCAAATGTTGGTGCAAATACTTACACGGTAGCCATCACCAATCCTATTTCAGGTTGTGTGAAGTCTGATGACGTTACGATTAATGTTGTTGGGGATGCCACTCCAACATTTATCTCGAGTATTCCTGCGACTCCTTGCGATGGGACTCCAGTAACTTATACGACGCAATCAGGTAACTTAAATTATGCTTGGTCCATCACTGACGGCGCAGGAGCTGCACTTACTTATGGAACCGATTACACAGCAACAGGCAATTCAACATCTTCCAATTCTGCTGTTGTTACGTGGTTGACTGCTGGAGCTAGAAAGGTTTCTGTGAACTACGCTAGCCCACTAGGTTGTCCAAGCGCAGGTGCTGTTGATACCACAATCAATGTGATTACAACCATACCTGGTTCATTGTTATTGACTGCAAATGCAGCCAACACTGGTGGAACCATCACTTACAACGCCGCTGGATCTGTTGGATCTA
>CAYQUT010000030.1:0-28812 GCA_964420985.1 uncultured Chryseobacterium sp. | reverse complement strand
AAAAATTCTTTTCATAAGTTTCGGTTGACGTACTAAAGAGTCTAAATATACGTCAATCGTTTATGATTAAATAATTTATTTGTTAATGCACATTCCAGTATCGAAGCACCTATGTTTTGAGAAAACGAAAAACTGTACTTCTATTGCTTGATTTCAATTCCAATAAATACACACCACTGCTCCATTCACTTGTGTTTATAATCAGATTTTCATTGGCAATTTTATCATATATACTCAATCCCAATGAATTATAAACAGACACTTCAAATCGGTCACAGCCAGAAATAACTTGAATGAATTCAGCTTCAAACACAACCTTAAATTCATTCATTGATTTACCTAGCTCTAACCATCCATTTGTCAAATCGATATTCAATGTATCTGACTCAATGCAACCATTTGGCAGATCACATTCTACATTAATGTAACCTGGTGAATTGGACCACATAACTTGAATTACATTGGTACCTTGGCCTGAAATTACATTCCCACCTGAGACCTCCCAATCATAACTGGCCCCAATGACTTGATTAATGCTGTATGTGTATTCAGTAAATGGTATTATGTCCATTTGACCTATTATCTGATCGATATTCGCTTCCGGTTCCCAAACAATTATAGTTTCATCACTTTGACAACCAAGCTCATCCACAATTTGAAAATGGTATTCACCATAAGACAGTTGAGATATGGTATCATAACCACAACATAGAAATGTACCATTTGTAATTAATAGTTCGCTATTGACATTCTGCACGAAAAAATCAGAATTTGGTGCGTATTCATCCCAACTAGCCAATATCAACGGGGTAGTTTCACCAATACAATTCAAAGAATCCTGATTCCATAGATAGTAATCTACCTTGGTTCGCACAATAATTGTATCCATTCCACTCAACGGCCCTCCAGACCAACTCCCACACTGATCAACAAATCCAATACCCACATTTTCAAATACACCATTCCAAATAATCTGATTGTTCAATGTATCAATGTCAAACACTTGTGAATAATCATACCAATCAAACGGGCCTAATCCACCTTGAATTTGAGGCAAATATGCGGTGTATTGGCCGCAAAAATCGATATAATATATCCCATTTTCAGCACCCAAAATATGCGGAGCTTCATATGGGATTATAACAAGACTGTCCTTCCAGATAGTTCCGCAGAAATTTTCAACCACGGCTGTAATTTCATGAAGAGAATCATTATCAGCAACATAATGCCATTCGGTACTAACTAAGTTTTCATATTCATCAATCCAATTTATTTGATAATAATTGGAATATACATCAGGATCGTAAGGACTCTCAGAATTGACATCTATTGTAATGATTGAGCTAACACTAACATCTGGACTTATTGAATATGTAATACATCCTGAGGTATCAGATGACACAAATTGCTGCGAAATACTCAGAGTTCCAGGTAAAGAAGATCCCTCACCCCAACTAAAAATAACAGGGGCATTGATTGAGTTTCCATCGTAAATTTCAAAAACATCACAACATACCTCCACTGTTCCAGAAACTGAGATTGCCATCATACTTCCATCGTTGATATCAGGACAAAAAGTTTCTGTCCAAAAATAATTAGACATGTACGGAATATTATAATTTTCTAAACAATCTCCGCAAGGGGAAACTTCATTTGAATCCCCTCTATCAAGATATATAGCTAAATCTTGAGCGTCGCAAAAATGAGCTGTGTCAGTAATAAAAGAAAAATTTGATTCACTGTCTTCTTCAAGGATCCATACACGTTGGGTAATTGAATCAATCTGAGTGGACAACTCCAAAGAAGAAATGTATAAAACATCAACATATTCTCCGCGCAGACCAGGATATCCAGAAATTGAAGATCCATTTTCAAATATTCCATCATTCACAGCATGAATTGTGTGATAAATAGTATCACCTGGATTTATTATTATCGTGCTTGGAAGATTTGAAAAAAAGTCAACACCCTCTTGCGCGCTTTGATTACTATATTGAATATGTATAGTATCCTGTCCATTCGAACAATTGTAAGGAGTGAGCATAACCTTGAAAGTTCTGCAATCCAAATTATCATTTCCTTCAAAAATAGTGTTTTCGGGCAAATTGAAACTTGTAGGATTCAATGAGCTATTTATCGAGACAGCCTGCCCACCGATTCCAGTATTCAAACTTCCAGCCGCAAAACAAACGAATGATTGCAAACTTTGGTCACCACAATCGGCAATGGCCAATCGAATGTGATAAGTAGATCCACATTGCAAAGGATGCTCCGCCAACAAAGAGGCAGTATATCCGTTGGAACTGATATCCACGTGGGATGTGTTGTCGATGTAGTAAGAAGCATTTAAAACATTATTCACCGAACTGATGGTAATCGGCAGCGGAGGATTGGAATTGGGAACCGCTGCAATGTTCACTGCACCACCTGGGAAAGCGGGCGGCGAAGCATAAGGACCAGTGATACCAGGTCCGGACAAGAAGAATGCAAACACATCATTGTACTGGCTATTGACGAAGGTCAAATATTCATCCGACCCAAAGATGTAATTGAAGTTAAGCGTATTCCCTGTAGCGATAAAATCAAACTCCAACATCGCCACGTTGTGCACGCTGGTGATCGTAAAAGTTTGACCGATCATTGGAGGCACCGATTGCGCCACGGACAATAAATCAGCTTGGGTAGCTATATCGGGGGTAATCGCTCCTACCACCCCTGCAGGATCAAGCGTCACAACATCATCTGTACAAATGACCACACCCTCTGGAATGGTAAAGTTGGAAGGAGCTCCCAACCCAGTCAATTGGCCCAATTGCAGGGCATTTCCTGTAAACTGCGCATTGAAGTACGTAACCCCAGGGCCCAGAAGGTATTGAACAGCCTCATCAGCGGTCATACTATTCGTAACATTGATCTGCCCCATTGCTTCTGCAGCCAGGAATGTCAAGCCAATTACCAAACTCTTCACTAAATTCATATACTTTGTGATATAAAAATTACTCTCATAATCCTATTTCTCTGTAACCAGGCCACACCCCTTATCACCTCATCCCCTCTTAACTTTTTTCCTGAATAATAGCAATAAATATACGTCATTAGTTGCATTGGTCGTTAAAAAAGCATATTGCATTTCCGTGCAGCGTCAATTCAACTAAATTTGAGGCATGAGTGCATTGATTAAAATAGAAGGCCTAACCAAAACCTACACCATCGGGGAAGAAACCGTAAACGCGCTAAATGGTGTGGATTTGGAAATCTTGAAAAATCAATATGTAGCACTTATGGGCCCCTCTGGATCGGGTAAATCGACGCTGATGAATATACTTGGATGCTTGGACCGACCCAGCTCTGGGGATTATTTTCTCAATGGACCCAACGTGGCTACACTGACTGACAATGCCTTGGCTGAAATCAGAAATAAGGAAATTGGATTTGTTTTTCAAACCTTTAATCTCTTGCCCAAGTACAGTGCATTAGAAAACGTTGCGCTCCCGCTTGTTTATGCCGGATGGACGGAGCAAAGAAGATTATCGCGCGCAAAAGAGGTATTGGACCAAGTTGGTCTTGGAAACCGCATGCAGCATAAACCCAACGAATTATCTGGCGGCCAACGCCAAAGAGTTGCTGTTGCACGTGCATTGGTCAATAATCCATCTATTATTTTAGCGGATGAACCCACTGGAAATCTGGATACCAAGACGTCTCATGAAATCATGCGCCTTTTTCAAGACATACATGACTTAGGAAATACAGTCATTTTGGTTACCCATGAAGAGGATATCGCCGCGCATGCGCATCGCATTATCAGAATGAGAGATGGAAAAGTGGAGATAGAAAAAATGAATGTGCCTGTGCATTTATAATTGATTAAATTTGTGCCTCATTGAAGACCATGAAGCGCACAGAGATTCTCCACATTTTAGACCAACCAGAAATTGGCAAAGAAGTCAATATCAAAGGTTGGGTAAAGACATTTAGAAATGATCAATTTCTAACCATCAATGATGGTTCAACTTTGCGGAACATACAAGTAGTACTGAATCCAGATCAAACGCCAGAGGAATTGCGTAAACGTCTCTACACCGGCACTTCAGTTTCTGTCAATGGCATTGTTCAAGAGAGCCTTGGAAAAGGCCAAAATGTTGAGGTCATTGGAACCCAACTCACCATACTGGGTGATTGCGACCCCAATGAATTTCCCATTCAAATGAAGAAGCACAGTTTGGAGTTTTTGCGTGAAAAAGCGCATTTGCGTTTCAGAACATCCACTTTCAGTGCTGTTTTTAGGGTTCGTCATCATCTTGCCTTTGCCGTCAATAAATTCTTCAATGACCGCGGTTTTTATTATTTACACACCCCCATTATCACCGGAAGTGATGCTGAAGGAGCCGGTGAAATGTTCAAAGTCACCACACTGGATTTGAACCAAGTCCCAAAGGATGAAAATGGACATGTAGACCATAGCCAAGATTTCTTCGGAAAATCGGCTAACCTCACCGTATCCGGGCAATTGGAAGCTGAATTGGCGGCATTGGCCTTAGGGAAAGTGTATACTTTTGGCCCAACGTTTAGAGCCGAAAACTCCAACACTTCACGCCATTTGGCTGAGTTCTGGATGATTGAACCTGAGGTAGCTTTCAATGACATATATGACAACATGGATTTGGCCGAAGATTTTTTGAAGTTCTGTTTGAATCATGTTCTGGAAAATGCACTGGAAGACCTCACCTTTTTACAAGAGCGAGAGCAGCAAGAGGACAAATCCAAGCCTCAAGAAGAAAGACAAACCGTTCCACTCATTGAACGCTTGAAATTTGTTGTAGAAAGTCCTTTTGAGCGCATCACCTATACAGAAGCCATTGAAATCCTCATGAATTCCAACCATTATAAAAAGAAGAAATTCAAATATGATGTGAGCTGGGGAATTGATTTGCAAAGTGAACATGAGCGTTATTTAGTAGAGAAACATTTCCAGAAACCCGTCATCATTACTGGATATCCTGCTGCGATCAAAGCCTTTTACATGCGATTGAATGAAGACGGAAAAACAGTAGCCGCGATGGACATATTGGTCCCTGGCATTGGCGAAATTATCGGAGGTTCTCAGCGTGAAGAACGTTATGAAGTTTTGCTAGAAAAATGCAAACAATTCAATATTCCTGAGGATCACATATGGTGGTATTTGGAAACCAGAAAATTTGGCACCTGCCCTCATGCTGGCTTCGGATTGGGTTTTGAACGCATGGTGATGTACGCCACTGGAATGAGCAACATTCGAGATGTTATTCCATTTCCTAGAACTCCCCTCAACGCTGAATTTTAACCGAGTCAAATCGATAGGGAAGAAGTTCATAGTGGTGGAAAAAATCTTCTTCTTCGCGGGATAAGATATCCGACAATAATTCATCAAACTTCTCCTCTTGGCGACAAACAATATTGTCCAAGGTTGATCCTGAGAAAAATTCCATCTCCGCACCCAACGGCGCAAACATGGCTTTGTATCCACAATACAAACGCTCAATATTGGCGCTAGAAATGGCCGTGACCGTGACGTTTACATCTGCAAAACACTCGTAAGACTTTAAACCTTTGTCATAAAATTCAATATTCAATCCTTCAAAAAAATCATTGTAATACGCAACAGCTTCTTGCTTCAGCTCCGGGCGGTGACATTCCATAGGATGGGGCAAAACCACCAGGGTATAGACAGGGTTCAATTTCAAGAATTGTCGGAGTGCTGTCATGCAACGGTCTTCATACTCAAAGTCTTTGTTATTGTTTTGCGCATGCACCGCTCTTTTCTTGCGTAACCAAGCCCCTCTCGATAAAAAACCAATGGATTTGGAATTGGTTGGACCATCCCCCTTGATGTAAGGTGTCAATTTGGAAAACTCGATAAAAGGCCACTGTTGTATCGAATCACAACACCAATTGAACTTATACTTATCATATTCGACATGCTGAAAGTCGGCTGTAATTACAAAAGTGCCCGTAACTACTTGTTGATAGAAATTACGGATAGGGTTGGCAGAAGGGATGGTAATCAAATGGACATTAAAAATTCGTGCCATAAGCCCTGTAAAACAAGCGTCATTCTCATATCCGCCAAAAAAATAGATTTGTTCAACCGACCAAAGCGCACATCGATGAAAAAGCAAAATATTTTCAACCCACTGCAAGAGCATCAACCCCAGTCTTGAGCGGTGTTGAGCAAAGAGGGAGCAAAAGAAAAGAAAAGTGCCCATCACCACAACCATAACAGTTAACACCAATCGACAAAACACACCCAGTGCATGCGGAGTATCATCCCTGTATATCAACAGACGATTTCCTTTGCCTTTTATGGCACTGATATAGTTTGAGAATTGTAATTCTTGCGAAGTCGTTTGACAATAAATCACTTCTGCTGTATGGGACAGTGTCAGATGCCGTTTATCCCAAATTTTGCGCAATGATCGCATACCATAACGAGGTACGGCCCAAATATCTGACTTCGATTTTTTTCCAGTGGTTCGGAATGTATGTCCATGCATCCATTTCTTCCATGTCCAACCAAAAGCATTGTTGACTTTTAATACACCAAGAAAACAAACCTGAACAAAAATCCACAGCGACTTAAAAATAATCTTCCAATCCCTCATTTGGTAGACCAATGTTTAACCACATCTTCCAAGACTCCTGCATCCGATAACAAGTGCTCGACGAATTCTCTAAACACTCCTTCTCCCCCTTTCCTCTCTCCGATAAAACTTGACAATCCTTTGACATAAGCCGGAGCATCTGCCGGACATCCGGAAAAACCGACGCATTTCAGCAGGGGCATATCCAACAGATCATCACCAATAAATGCAGCCTCATTCCATGCAATATTATGCGCATCACAAAACGACTTGGCCACAGCCACTTTGTCTTTAACACCATGATAAACGAAATTTAATTTCAACTTATCAGCCCTTCTGCGCATGATCTGTGTATCCTCCCCAGTAATAACCACAACGGGGATATCCAATTGTCGTAAAAACAAAATTGCCGCAGAATCTCTTGTATTGAATTTCTTCCATTCATTTCCCGTTTGATCATAGTACATTCCACCGTCGGTCCATACGCCATCAATATCGGTAAAAACTACTTTTGGCAATTTGGTATTGGGTTTCATGACTGCAACATGTTGGGGTAAATAATTTCATCCGCTGGCATATCCAAAGACAACTTTTTCCCGACAACACTATCCTTTTCCAACCATTTGAATCCATCACCAGGTGAGAGCATGTGCAAATCTTCTTCCGCAATAATTTCACCTGCTTTCATGGTTCTTTTTGTTGCGATGGATCGCTCAAGTTTAAACTTAGCTGCTTCTACTCCATCTGAAATAAAAATATCCTCTACCCCCATTTGCATTTCGAGCAAACGAATATCCCTTACCATTCTGTTCATTCCATCAATGCCCAATGATCCTGCTTGATCTGTCCCTTTCATGTTTCTATCAAGGGTAATGTGCTTCTCAATGATCTTTGCCCCCATGGCCACTGCCGCGACGGGTGTTGCAATTCCGATGGTGTGATCACTGTAACCAATGGTGAATTGGGAATAATGCTCCTGGAGGTATTTTAAGGTATTGAGGTTGACATTTCGTGGCTCTGTAGGATATTGAGAAACGCAATGCAATATTGAAATATCCGTGTGATAACGCTGAATAACCTGCAAAGCCTCATCCAATTCCCTCTTGCCCGCCATTCCAGTTGAGAGGATGATGGGAATACGGGTCTCTGCCAAAGCCTGCAGCAAAGGGAGGTTAGTTAAGTCTCTGCTGGCCACTTTTAATCGGTCTGGCGTGAAATAACGTAACATGCTCAAACAACCCACCGCACAGAGTGTCTCCACAAAATCCAAGCCCAATGACTTGGCATGCTGATACACTTCATAATGTTCTTCATCACTTAACTCCAAGGCTTCGCGGTGTTCACCATATGTTCTGCCAAAAGAATGCACACTGTCATAGGGTTTGTTCATTTGAGATTGTGACAATTCTTCCTTCAAATCTCGTTTGGTCAACTTTACCGCATCCATTGGACGTAGAGGCAAATTGAACAGATTTTCCTTAATGGGACGAGCTGCAATTTCTACCAATAACTTGGCTAAATCTACCGATCCATTGTGGTTCTGACCAATCTCCCCGATAACATAAACTCCCATATTCGCGCTGTTTTGGTTGAAACAAACTTAAAGATAATTGAAGCAGAAAAAAAATCCTCGAGAAGATTAAACTTTCTTTGCGGACGTCGCTCTAAAAATTATGTTTCGAACGCAAAAAGACCAACTTCTTTTTCAGAAAAAAAACAAGGAAAAAGATTTCCTGGAGGCCTTGAATGCGTGTCAAAAACCAATCTATTATTTCGTACGAAGAATGGTCCATAATCATGAAGATGCCCACGACATTTGTCAAAATACATTTGCTTTGGCTTGGGAAAAATGGGAGCAATTCAAAGGTCAATCAAAAGTATCTACTTGGCTGCACACCATTGCTTATCGTGAGGCGTTGAAGCACATAGACAAACAATCCAAACTTACTCAACTTCACCACCACCCTTCTCAAGTATCCCAGGATTTTCCTTTTGATGGTGATGAAATACTATTAGAATTGAATAAGGCTTTGCATCTGCTCCCTGAGAAACAAAAAGCAGTTTTCATTCTTCGGTATTTTGAAGAGAAATCCTATCAAGAAATCTCAGAGATAACAGGCACCTCCGAGGGTTCCCTCAAAGCTTCATTTCACCATGCTTCTGAAAAAATAAAAACCATTTTTCTGAAAAAGAACACCCATTAACTCGATACATATGGCTCATTCTGCAATGGATTTCGAAAATAACAAACTACAACAATGGAAAAACGCACCATTGGTAGAAGATGAATACTTTGACAAGCTTCCCTTGTGCGTTATGCAGAGAATTCAGATGAATGACGCTTTGAAAAAAGACGCTGTCCATTTCAAACCCGTTGTTTCTGATAACAAAAAAAATTACCGTATTCTGTATTACCTTTCTGATATTGCTGCTGCCCTAGTCATCACCTTCGGCTTGTTATACAGCAATACGTCGTCCAATGACCAGCGCGCCTTCCATAATTCAAACAACCTGAATAAGAACAATGAAAAAGCCCTCGCTCAAGAATCAGCAAGAGATTTTATAAATGACAATGAAATGGAAAAGGCAAACCAATCTATAGAAAAGAAAAAATTGGATTGTACTACCGAAGGTTCTGATAAAAAAAGCAACCCACCTGCATCGGATCCATTTGAGACGGCCTTGCAAACCATCACGGATGATGAATTGGAGGAACTCAATTGGACATTGTATTTAAACGAAACTTTTTAAATGAGAAAAAAAATGAAAAAATGGACTCAAATTTTTAGCCTCGTATGCTCGATCATGATGATTGAACTCATGAATCCCCATGCTCTGGCACAACCCGAACATGATCTTCCTCCATTGGATGGACCACAACGTGAAAAAATGGAGAGCTTGCGTCGGGCCTATTATACCAAAGAATTAAATCTTTCTGTCAGTGAAGCTGAGAAATTTTGGCCCATTTACAACACCTTTGAAAATGCAAAGCGACAACACCACAAGCAAATGAAAACCTTTGTGGATCAAGAAACACAGTTCATCCAATCAGCCAATGACCTTGAAAATTTTACCAAAAAATTGGGAGAGATGAGGCAGCAAGAGACGGAACAATTGTTGGAATATTGGAAACAAAGTACCATGGCCATTGGATTGGAAAAAACCAAAAGTCTCATTGGAATTGATGAGCGGTTTAGGAAGGAGGTAGGTGAAAAGCTAAAAGAGAGAAGAGAAAATAACAATGGGACACAACCCAGAAGAAAACGTTAATACATTTATACCATGAAAAAAATAAAAAACACCATCATCGTTTTGATTTGTGCGGTGTTCATCACGCAGCTGTCCTCCTGCACAAAATGGAAAGACAATAGGGATACCACCATTATCAAAGATCAAAATGTCATTGAGGGATTGTTTGACGATATGTTTAAAATTGTCGACCAAGCCTCTAATGCCACGGCAGGAATCAAAACGTTGGATGATCCTTGCATTGATGCCATCACAGTGGATACAGCAGCCAATCCCAAAGTGATGGTCATTGATTACGGAACGGATGACTGTGCCAGTAGTGATGGACGTGTGAGAAAAGGAGTTTTAACCATCACCTACTCCGGTAGGTATAGAACACCGGGAACCATCATCACTGTAACACCTGAGAATTTTTCAATTGATGGATACAACATCAATGGCAGCAAGACCATTGTCAATGAAGGTTTCAATACGCAGGGTCAGCCTTACTTCAGCATAACAGTATCCGCATCCATCGCTGCGCCCAACAATGAATGGGCGGCTACCTGGAACGGCAATCGCACACGTACATGGACAGAAGGTTACAATACCATCATCAATATTTTTGACGATGTATACAGCGTCACCGGTGGAGGAACAGGCATCAACAGAAACAATGTCCCTTATACCATGAATATTGACGAACCCCTGGTGGCTCAGGTAGGATGCCCTTGGATCAAACAAGGTGTAATGACCATCGATCCTGAAGAAGGTCCCAATCGGGTTATCAATTGGGGTAGCGGAGATTGCAACAATGGATTAACTTTAACCGTTGGCAACAATGAATATGAAATCAATGGTGGAAACTAAATTTTAATTTTCGCTCCAGAAAAAAAGGTTGTCAATAATGACAACCTTTTTTTTGTACTCACCAATTTATCATCACTTAAAATTCTCTTTCAAAAACTCCTCCATTTTGCTTCTCACAATCAAGCGACTGATGACCTTTCCATTTTGATCCAAAGCAATCAAAGTTGGCGTACTTGGCACGGGATAATGGTTATTGAATTCCTTTCGAACATCGTATGCCAAAAAAGTATCCTTCCAGGGCTGTGGATGGGCATTCACGTAAGTTTTCCATTCATTGATATCCTTATCGATGGATACTGCGTACACCTCTAATCCTTTGCTGTGGTATTGATCATAAAGTCCGCGCAAAACCGGTTTAAACTCTTCGCAATGGTTACAACTGCTTTTCCAGAAGAGCATTAAAGTCATTTTATTCTTTTTGCATACATCCTGCAAAGACACAGGGGTAGCGTTGATATCAGGCAATTTCAAGGGCCAAACTTTCTTACCAGGAGCCACTTCATTGAGCGCGTTCACCAATTGATCATTGGCAGATTTGCTGCTGTGATCCTCAGAACAATCTTGACTGTAATGGGATAACAAATGAGAAAGACCTTTCTCACTTTTATAACCCAACATTTTATCCAAAAGATATTTGAACAAGAACTGATCTACCTCCTCTAAACCACCGCTTCTGAACATTACCCCATCTATAAAGTCTATGGCATAATCGTCAGAATCCTTTTGCTGCATGTGTTTAAAATAGCGCTCTAAGCTTCTCACGAACAAATTGTGGTGCAAAGCACCCGCTTTGTAGTAGGGTAATTTGCTAATCCCAAATTTGATATAGAACAAGGAATCATTCAGGGATTCATGCTTCTCTTTGGGATAATCAGACCTGACCGGTTGATACACCAAATCAGCCACCACATCACCTGTGAAAGTCCCTTTATTTTGCTGAGCCATTCTCCGTGAAATTTGATTTAATAACGTCGTGGCCTTTTCTAGTTTATCTTGCTCAACAGGAACCGCTGTGCGCAGGGCATCAAAGTCCAGGTAAGCATTCATCAACTCCAAGTACAATTGACTTTCTAGTGAGTTGGATACTGAGATGGGTCTGCCATTCATGTCTGGATAATTGATAACGAAGTCCATGGACATGGGTTCATTTTTGTACGATGAGATTATAAAATCCGACCAAATGACGCTTGTTTTTCCTGAAGGGAATCTAAAGCGATACTGACCATAAACGGGCGGGATGAACTGAAAACTCACTTTACCCTCTTTGTCCAGGGCTTTGTTATCAATTTGCTTCCATTCCTGACCATTCATGTATTCAAAAATAACCTTTGATGTACCACTGGGCAGTTGATTAAACTGGGCTTGGATGTTCAGGGCCTGCGCCCCAGCATTGGTCTGAGAGCTGATTGCCAGCACCACCAACAGCAGCAAAGAAATAATTTTTTTCATGTTTTTGAACCGGATAAAAACCATGCCGAAGATAAATCAAACCGAGTCATCACTTTTTTGTTTTTTTTTTTGAAGATGAAAAAAAAGGTTTATATTTGCATCCGCTAAAGCGAACGATGGCCCGTTCGTCTAGGGGTTAGGACAGCAGATTTTCATTCTGTAAACAGGGGTTCGATTCCCCTACGGGCTACGATAAAAGAAGGTACCGAAATGGTACCTTTTTTTTGTGCCTATCCAAAAAAATTGTATTATTGGGCAATCAGATGACTAAGGATTGGAGAAAAATTAAAGGGTCAAATATCGACGCCACCGCTTGGGATGCTTGCGTTGCACAAAACAACGGCGCTTTGTTCACTCTAAGTTGGTATTGGCAAGCCGTACTTCCCCAATGGAATGGATGGGTAAAAGGTCATTACGAGGGCGTCGTTCCCGATGCCTTGGTTCAAAAATGGGGAATTATCAATAGCAATAAATCTCCACTTTATGTAAAATACCTAGAATGCCTGGGCCACAACATATCTACTGAAGAAAAACAACATATTTTTCAAAAAATCACTGCAAAAGGATTATTGAAAGGAATTCATGTTCAGCCAGGTATTGAAGTGAAGGGAAATATTAAATGGCACAGGGTTCAAATAGCTCCATATTCTGGAGAAGAAATATCCCGTGAACTCCGCAAAAATCTCCAGAAAGCAGAAAGAGAGAATTTTAAAATTGATTTCGATCAAACTTGGGATCGATTTTCAAAATTCATGAAGCGACACCATCCCTATGACTGGAATCAAAACCAACAAAACAAGTTAGAAAATCTTTATCGCGAAGGGCATCAACGTGGCATGATTAAGATTGCAGGATTGAGTTGCGATGGTCTAATGGTGGCCATGCAGCTCTATGGTGTTTTTAATGGAACTCTTTACACCATTCAAAACGTATCAGACAAAGATTACCGTGAATTGCACGTGATGTCCTACCTTATTCACCACTTGACAGAAGAAACACATCGCACCCATGGCGTCCAACAAATACATTTCATGGGATCCAGTAATAAAAGTGTGGCTCGATTCAATAAAAAATTCAATGCAACTGATTTAGAATATTGCTTTATTGCTTCATAAACTTCAAATTACCCCTCTCTGTTTGTATTAAATAGCAACCTGGAGAAAGATGTAATTCATTCCACAGCAAAGATTTTTCAGAGCAAAAACCTGATTCAACTTGTGTACCCATTGTATTCCAAATGCGATACTCACCTATTTTTTGAGGAAAGACCAAAAATTGATCCGTCCAGTACGACTGCTCCTTGCTCAATTCAGAGATACCCACAAAATTTTGACTGGTGAATAGAAAGGCAATACTACCATTGAATTGAAAAGTGCTGAAATCATTACACAAAAGGGTGTCCGAATATTCAGTGCTTCCTGAAACAGCCAACAGCCCATCTCTATAAGACACTTGATACATTTCAGGCAATGTCACTCCATAAATGGTCTGCGCATTGGACGGGGTATGATTGGTCCAATGGGTAAGTGTCGCCGTGTATTCATTGGTTACATCGGCCTCATTTCCGAACGTTGAAAGTGAGGGTGACCAATAAACATCTCCGCGTTGTTGACCAAAAAGATAAAATCCACCCGTTTCATCCGCTGCGATAGACTCTGTTCTGCCCAATGCAAAATCGCCAGTTATACCAGCGGGATTATGAGGGTGCGCAGTGGCCCAATTGACATTTCCATTGGTATCCATTTCGCACAAGAAATAACTGTATACCCATTGCGGTCCAGAAAGATCAAAGTTTCCGATTGATCCTTCTGCATACCAATCTCCTGCCGCCAATATGCTTCCGTTGGACAACCACTCCACCTCCGCAAACTGTATGGTAATATCTGGAATAAATTGTATTCCAATACAATTGGCATTTGAATCTAAAATTCCGATGAGGACATTGTAGGAGTTGGGGGCTGTAAATATTTGATCTCCCACAGAAACTTGACCCTGAAAACAGGCTGAGGCAAAGGCTACTTGCCCTTGATCATTGACTTCTATATCGCCAAAAACTTTCAGTTCTATGCCAGAGTTCCAAAGCGCTGGACTTTCATCAGGTTGCCACCGATAAATCCATCCGGTCATGTAATCCGATCCAGCACAATAAATCCTTTGATCTGGACCAAAATCAACGACAGGAAAGGAGAATCCGTATTCTGCAAAACCATCTAGGTTCCAGGCCTGAAAATCCAAACCATTGGAGGGAACATACAAAACAAAATTGTTGTTATCGGACCAAGTATTCTCGTCTATCAATACCAAGTTGCCATTCACAAAAAGACTGTCCTTGTATACCCCTGACAAAACCACATTGCCCTGATCATCTGTCGCCAAATCCAAGATGCAAACCTCATTGGACAGCAACATGTCAACGATGAGATTTCCTTGACTGGACCAATGTTGAACAGCAACCAACCCAGCTGGTCCTTCTGAAAACTGTTCGTAGAATTCTAGTGTATGCACCCACCAATAAGACTGATCAGCATTTGGAGCGTGCAAACTGACACCCTTACTCATTGAGATGGAAGGTAAAATAGAGGCGGCATAGGGAGTGTTGAGGGTTTGACCATTGCTTACATTGCTCAGAAGCAAGACCAGTGAACAGAACATCCATTTTTTCATGATGTAAAATTATGTCATTATCGCTGTGAAACATATCAGTCACATTCCATTAACACTAAATCAAAAAAACCGGAATTGTGTTTTTATAAAAATAACATTGAACGGTCAATGGCTTATTCTCATCGATCTTTTTTTGCCTTTGACAAATTCTAGTCAAAAGCCATGAAAAAAACACTGAGCTATTGCTTTGTTCTATTGCTATCCTTACCATCCCTTTATGCGATGGAATTGGATACCTGCGCCAATCCCCTCAATTATTTTTTTGATGCCGACAATGATGGTTTTGGGGTAGCTGATATTTCTCTCCTACTCTGCAACCCTATCAATGGCTTTGTCAACAATGCCGATGACTGTGCAGATAACAATCCTCTCATTTTTCCAGGAGCCAATGAAGCGTGCGATTACATCGATAACAATTGCGACGGAGAGATGGACGAGTACGTACAAATGACATTTTATATAGACGCAGATTTTGATGGATTTGGCAATATCAACGAATCGGTACTCGATTGTACTGCGCCTCCAGGTTACGTGGACAATGGGGATGATTGTGATGACTTCCTCATTCTGTTTGCAGATAATGACAATGACAGTTATGGTGGTGAAATCCTCTCAGCATGCGGAGAAATACAAACTGGAGATTGCAATGACAATGATGCTAGCGTGTATCCTTTTCAAACAGAAACATGCAATGAAGTTGATGACAATTGCAACGATGAGATTGATGAATTTGTATTGAACACCTATTTCAGTGATGCTGATGCCGATGGTTTTGGGGATGCCAACAACGCGGCCTTTGCTTGTTCTCCCATTGCGGGATATGTTGACAACAGCGATGATTGCGATGACTCAATGCTTTTGTTTGAGGACAATGATATGGATGGATATGGAAGTAGCAATGCTGCACCTTGTGGTGTAGCTTCAAACGCTGATTGTGATGACACCAACAGCAGCATAAATCCCAATGCAACTGAAATTCCAGACAACAATGTTGACGAAAACTGTGACGGTGAAATCACCACAGACATCAAAGAAAACAAAAATTTTTCTATGCAATTATTCCCCAATCCAGCGGCTCAATGGATTACCATTGCCGCAGATCAAAATGCACCAAACAACTCCTTCATCATAATCGATGCCTTGGGTAAAAAAATGTGTGAAGGTACAATCAATAGAAGTCTTCAACTCAATATTGGAGATTGGGCCAATGGATTATATAATATCTTCTTAGGAACCCATTCTACCACCTTCATTATTGCTCGATAACCAATTATGAAAATCCTTTTACAACTCCTTTTTATCCTGTATTCTTCAGCCATATTGTCCCAAAATTTTGAGGGACTGGAGGGAGTGTATGTTGAGCACTATTACCAATCCAATGAAAAGGACAATCAGGGAGGAAACTTAAGTGGTGAATTAAAAACTGGTTCCAAGACTTACCGCATATACCTTGATTTGGCTCCCGGATATCGTTTTCAGGCTGCCTATGGAACCTCACAACACCCGCTTACTTTCCATGCAAATGCCCCATTCTTTAATCATGCCGGCATTGGAAATACATATCCCAATGTCATTCCTGAAAGAAGCTTATCCAAGAATGTAACCCTACTCGATTCATGGTTCAGTGTTGGAGCGGCAGCAGAAAATTTGATGGGCATACCAAAGAAATTTGATTTAGATGACAACCGAATTGCGTCAAAATTTGAAAAGAATTATCTCACCAATAACACCAAATGGATGGACTATGCCTTGACAGAGCGAGATGGGATGAGAACTGTTACCAAGCTTCCTGTTGCCAATCTTTTTCAATTGGATTCTGTTGCTAAAAACTTAATGATGATCACCCGATCAAATCATTTGGAAATTGACAACGGCGCTTGGGCTTGCCTTGGAAAAGGATCCGTTGGGATTGATTCATTGGGAACCAACTATGTGCTCATCGCGCAATTGACAACGCTAGGTGAATTAGAATACAACTTGAATGTGATGATCGGAACTCCACAGGGGAAGTCCATCAAATATGTTTGGGGGAACCCACAACAAGGAGAGATCATCTGCCACCTTCTGCAAGGCACAACCAAAAAGGAAAAGAAAAAAAGAAGAACAATAAAAAAATAAATTCATGAAAAATATTTACACCGTATTAGCAGGAATTGGTTTGTTGACTGCACTACCAAATCAAAAAATTCAAGCTCAAGGATTGCAAGGAATTGTTGTAGAAAAATACTACGTTTCAGATGCTGCCGATTCTATTGATGCCGCTGACAACTTTGCCACCTATCCATTGCACGTGGGATCTACAACTTATCGGGTTTATGCTGATTTACAGGACGGTTACAATTTCATTCAAATGTTTGGTAACGCCAACCATCCACTCGAGATACACACCACTACGTCCTTTTTCAACGACCCCAATTACGGCGTAGCAGTATACCAAGGAACCAGTGTGAATAACACCAAGAAGAATACACAAATGATTGATACCTACTTAACAGTAGGGGGAGTTGCTGCCACCAAAATGGGAGTATTGAAGTCAGAGGATACCGATGGAACCATTGGCAATAATGATGGATTAATAGCCAACCTTACACCTGCGATGGGACTACCTGTAACGGGTACTGACGGAGTGGATGGTATGATGCCTGGCACACCCATCAACCCAAACGTATTGGGCATCAGTTCAGAATTGGATTTGTTTGACCAAACCCCTGGCTCTGATTTCGTCATCACAAACGGTACTATAGCTGCTTTGGGCGGTGTAACCGGAGTAACATCCAGTAATATGGTGCTTTTGGGACAGTTCACTACCGATGGTATTTTTTCTTTTAAACTAAATGTTCAATTGGGAACACCGCAAATTGGTGGAAGTGAAATTTACGTTGCTGACAACCCACTAACAGGTGAATTGACAGATAGCACCTTGATGTACGAGAGCACTCCTGAGGAGCCCAACGGCATCAACTACTTCAATGAAAATTTTAATCTAGCCCTTTATCCTAATCCAGCGACAGAATCAGTTGTTATTAAAAACAACAAGAAACAAAACATCGGCGCGATGAGTGTCTACAATGCTACTGGAGCATTGGTGCACAATGAAATTGCACTACAAGCGCAAGTTAACCTCAATATTGCAGATTGGGCGGCTGGCCTTTACACCGTTTGCATTATCAATAATGGGCAAATTCAGAAATTATCCTTTATCAAAAAATAATTCCATGAGAGGTCTCCTTTCCTTATTTCTTTTATTATCGATCTCCACCATTTCACTTGCCCAGGGTATACTTAAGGGGAAAGTGACCGATGAGAAAGGAGAACCTGTTTTTGGAGTGGTCGTGGTGGTCATCGAAAACCAGGGGATTTTATCAAAAACTGATTTTGATGGACTGTATGAATTGACCATACCCAACAACAAAAGATACACCATCAATTACGTCATGACAGGTTTCAAAACCACCATTGACACCGTTGTGCTGAATAACAACCAAACCATTGTCAGCAATGTAACATTGTTCAATAGCTCTTATGTCGTAAAAGGCCTAGACATCATAGGTAAGGTCAGCAAATCCAACGACACCTACATGGAAAAAGTGAAGATGAATTCTGCTACCACCATTGATTACATCTCCTCTGAAACCATGAAAAAAACGGGGGATCAAAATGTAGTAAATGCAGTGGCCCGTGTATCCGGTGTTTCTACTTCAGGAGGATTGATAACAGTGCGAGGAATTGGTGACCGCTATGTAAAGACAACCCTGAATGGTTCACGTATCCCTACTTTGGATCCGCTGACCAATAATATTAAGTTAGATATTTTCCCATCTAGCCTGATTGATAATATTATCATTACCAAAACGGCTCAATCCAACTTGGCCTCTGATTGGTCAGGAGCATATATTTCTGTTGAAACAAAGGACTATCCTGATCAATTGAGTATCAATGTTGAATCTCAATTTGGTTATAATCCGCAAGTCTCATTCAAAGATTTCATTACCTCTGCTAAAAGCAAAACCGACAGATGGGGGTTTGATAATGGCTTGCGAAGAAGAGAAAAGGATGAAATTCTGATTCCCAATCTTGCACCCAACACCTATGATGAAATGGTGGCCTTAGGCCTTGGTGACTTTTATGCCAACATGGGAATTCACGGTTGGGCAGATGGAAATGCAACAGCTGATAATTACTTGGCTTTGGGTTTGGTAGAATTGGGTTTGCTTCCTGCCAATCAACTGAATAATCCCGCTGCAGTTGCCGCTGCTAAGCAAGAGTATACCAGTCAATACAAACCACAAGCATTTGCATTGATCAACCCCGATGGTACAGATTACAACAATGGTTTTGCCAACAACTGGAATGCTCGAATGGAAAAAGCTCCAATGAATTTTAGCCAGAACTTCAGCATAGGCAATGAAACCAAACTCTTTGGAAAAAAGTTGGGCTACTTCATTGGTATGCGGTACGGAACCAACTACCGCTATGACCCAAATGGTTCTTCACAACGGGTAGGAGATGAAACCTTAGACTATCCTATAGACCGACAGGACTATGCTCGTATTAGTCGTGAGACCAATTCATGGAATGTCCTACTCAATGCCAACTACAAATTGAGTCCCAATCACAAAATAGGATTGTTATACATGCCCAATATCATTGGAACCAATGATGTGGCGCAATATGAAGGAAGACCGTTCGTATCCAGTGAGGGAATTGTGGAAGAGCAAGAAATAGCCGTGGTCAATAATATCTTCTACGAACAAAGAAAGCAATTGGTACATCAATTGACCAGTGAACATTATTTCCCAGCAAACGAACTTAAAATACAATTCAATGCTAGCTACACCAAAGCCAATAGCATCGCACCTGACTTTAAAATAAATCAATACAGCTACGGTTTGACTGGAGATGAAATCACTGGTTACATTTTTGCACCAACTTTCGGTGAGGGTATTCGGAGATTTTATCGTTATCTAGGTGAAAATTTATTGGACAGTAGAATAGATTTTGCCAAGCCCATTCAATCCATGGCAAAGGAAGGTTTGAATAGAAAATTGTTCTGGGGAGCCTCAACTATGCGGAACTACAGAAAAATTGACAATGACGAGTATAAATTGTTTTACGGCAATAATAACAACGTCTTGCCACTTACGAGCAATGATCTTGACGCGTATTTGTCACCTGATAAATTTACAATCAACAATGGTCTCCTTGATTATTACTATCAACGAAACAATTTTGCTCGTAATCATAGTTTTGGCCAAAGCAATGTCAATGCAGCTTACGTATTCATGGACTATGAAAAATCCTCTCAACTGCGTGTAATTGGTGGAATACGTGCAGAACATACTGACATTTTTGTTGATGTTGATAGTTATTACAATCAAGGCCTAGAACGGGACGATACGCGCAGAGAAAATGTTGGTGGTTTCCCCTTGGTCAATCCAGGAGAAATCAATCAAATTGACTTTTTACCCAATGCCAGTATTGTTTACAAACTGGTCAATGATTCTATTGGGCAAACCAATTTGCGCTTCAATTACTCAAAGTCACTGGCGCGTCCTAGCATACGCGAATTGAGCGATGCAGCCATCGTAGATAACGAGTTTAGAACTTTGATTTACGGAAACTCTGATTTGAAAATGGTCACCATCCACAATTTTGATTTCCGTGCAGAGACCTATTTCAAAAAAGGACATAACGCTTCCATTAGTGCATTCTACAAAGACTTCAACAACCACATCGAAATGGGATTTGGATCAGCGGGTATCACTTGGGATAACATTGAGAAGTCCACGGTACTCGGTTTAGAATTGGAAGGTAATCTGCAAATATCACGGTCGCTTGAATTCAAGAGCAATGTTACCTTGGTGAAATCGGAGGCTGAATTCGTCAGAAAAGATTTACAAGTCATCGATGGTAAGAAAGTCTACACGCCATTGGATACACTGAGAAGACCAATGTTTGGACAAGCACCCTACTTGATCAACAGTATCCTGAGCTATACTGCTGACAGCCTTGGCCTAACAGCTACAGTTTCCTACAACGTGCAGGGACCAAGATTGGTTATTGCGGGAGCTATAAAGGGTCGTCCAGATGTTTACGAAATGCCTCGACACATGATTGACTTTAAAGTCAATAAGAAAATCAATGATCATTGGTCAGCGAGCCTTACCATTCGGGACATTTTAAACACGGCCATAAGACGATCTTATCAAATCAACCGCATCAATGAGTCCGGTATCATCACCAATACGGATGGTTGGTATGATTACGACAACTTCCGATACGGCACAACCTATCAACTTTCCATTCAATACAAAATATGAGTGCTATTAAATTCTCTGCAGTCATTTTATTACTGCTTTTGGCTCAAGTGGGATTCTCTCAACTTCAGAATCTCTACATTGAAAAGTATTACATCAGTGATGCCAATGACGCGACGGATACCACGGGCGGTATTCTTCCTGAAGGAACAACAACCTATAGGATTTATGCGAAATTGGTTCCGGGTAGTGCGGTTTCCAAATTATTCGGGGACATCAATCATCCTTTTTCGATTATTAGTACATCTACATTTTTCAATCACGGTACCGAGGGAAAAACATTTGGTAAGGATTTCCTGAAACCCAGATTAGGAGAGAGTCTTGTGGCTTTGGATACTTACCTCACCATAGGACAAGTGGCCAAACAAGGACCCAATCTCTATTTTGGATTACCCAAAAGTCAGGATACCGATGGTTCTTTCATTGGAGGTTCCAACAACGATGGAGGCAGTGAAATGTTGCCACAGGGACTCATGAACAACCAAAACAACGAAATGGGCCTAGCCCTAACCCAGGCCGATGGAATTGATACAATGGTAACGACCACTGCGAACTGGACATCTGCCGGTATTTTAGATTTTTTTACTGGCAATGACAGTACAATTTTCGGTTCCATTGTGCCTGGGTATTCTTTTGAAAGCAATCAATTCAACCTCACCTCCACTTTTCCCTATTCGGGAGTTGTATCAGACAGCAATCATGTATTGCTTGCACAACTTACTACGGCAGGGGAAATATCGTTTAACATCAATTTAGAAGTTGTCTTTCTTGACAATGAAGGCAATCTACAAACCATCGAATATGTTGCGCAAGACACCCTTATAGGTGCCAATCAACAATACAATCCCTTCCTCTCCTACCCCTATATCTGTGGCTGCAATGATCCCGATTATCTGGAATATAGCCCTGCCTTCATTTGCTATGAGGAAGGAAGTTGCTTCACCAAGGCATTGATAGGCTGCATGGACAGTTTGGCTTGTAACTATGATCCACTGGCCAATATCTCGATGAGCGACTTGTGTTGTTATCCTGGTGATTGCAACAATCGAAACATCGTTGAGGTTTGTCCCTCCATACTTGTCGACGATTTTGAAGGGAACCTATATCCCAACCCTGCAGAAAATCAAGTCCGCATCAATATTGTTCAACCGGGATCGAGTAACATAAAAATACAATGGTTCAATGCATTTGGTACGCTCATCAACACTACTGAAGAATCCAACGCCAGCTCCAACTACAATAACACATTTGATATCAACCACCTTACTCCGGGCGTCTATTACATTCAAATCACGTCCAATTTCGGAACCAAAATTCTGACCTTATTCAAATTATAGCCATGAAGAAACGATTCATCTTTCTCATCCTATCGGGCCTGTTGTTCATTGGATGCGATAAAGACAAAAAAGAAACTGTCACTATAGAATATGGAAGTGGCGTTGATAACAACGGGAATCCATTCACCACTGTAAGAATTGGCAATCAATGGTGGATGGCAGAGAATTTACATTCTACCCTTTATCAAAACGGAGACACCCTTGAATACATCTCTAAGGAAGATGCTGCAACACAATGGAACCTGACTCAAAGCGGCGCTTTTACTTTTCACAACGATAGTCTTTTTGGAAATTTGTACAACTTTAGGAGCATTCAAGATACCCGAAAAATTGCACCCAAAGGATGGAGGGTTCCAACTGATGCGGATTGGATAGAACTGGAAAAACACATCGGCATGAGTACCGAAGCCGCCAATGCATTTGGATGGCGTGGTGACAAAGAAGCCAATCTTTTGACTGCGAAATACTCGAAAGGCTGGCCGGAATTCAGTCCACTTTACGGTGAAGACTCATTTGGTTTTAACGCTGTACCCAGCGGATGTATCACCCTATTAAATGCAATCAATAACGCAGGAAACGCTGCATTTTGGTGGACAGCGACAGGAGACAACGATGATGCCTACTATCGTTACATTGATGCCCAACAAACCAGAATTCTTCGTTCCAAAACATCTAAACTATACGGGATGAGTATCCGTTGTATTAAAGAATAACGTAATGAAAAGAGCGAATATATTTTTCACTGGATTTTTTATTGTACTGTCACTTGCAGTGCAGTCCCAAGACAAGAGATGGAATTGGTCTTTGCAATACTCCTTCACAAACAATAACCCCATATTTACCTCCGACAATGCGCTTTTACAGGAGGAATTCAATGGCAGTAGTACCTCCCATTTTGGAAACACATTGGCTGTTCAAAGTGGATATGTATTCAATGAAAAGCTAACCTTCAGATGCGGATTGGGATACAGATCTATGTCTTACAAGAATGATAGTATTAACGTAGAGAAGGTGACCCTTATTGAAAGTACAACCCGGGGGATTGAAATTCCCCTGACTGTGGACTATCAATTGACAGATAAAGGTTGGGTTCTAGGCCTAGGTGGATCATACTATGTCGGATTAAAAGATCAATTGAGTTATCAGCTATTGAATAACAACCAAAGACAATATCACACAGGAAAATCCGAAATAAAAGGAGTAGGATACCAATTGAGCCTTTCCAAAGCATTTAAGCCTGATGAAAAACACATTCTTTCAATGGGTATTGTCGGGCAACATTACCCTAACGTATTAAATGACGCGGAAAGTCAAATGGGTTACTTGAATATTGGACTGAGATTGGGATTAATATTCCAATAACAAAACAAAAAAAACCTCACCGGTTGATAAAAAACACTGATGTTAAGTCAGTGTTTTTTTTTTGCCCACTCGCCAAACAAATGCTTAACAAATAATCAAGCGATTCATGCGATTGCTTAATAGAATCGTAAAATGACATTTATTCTGAATGATCATTGAAGTTTCAGATTTGCGGCAATCTATTTAACCAATAAAAATGAAAAAATTAAACAATTTGAACAAGGTCATTGCGATGGCATTGTCATTTGTTGCAACTGCCTCAGTTGCACAATCGAATTTGGGAGCAGAATGTGGATGTCCTGCAGTCGCCTCTCGTCCTGAAGTTATTGTTTCCTCAATGCCAGGTTACACTGCCATCAGTGGAACTTACGGTGGTGAAATGACCACTGGCGCTGCATTCACTTGCCAAAACACTTACATTTTGGACAAGAAAATTTACATTCCATCTGGCCAAACATTGACCATCGAGCCAGGTACAGTGATCAAAGGTGCGCCAAACGCAGTTCCTGCTGAGGCTACTGCTTTGGTTGTTTCAAGAGGAGGAAGAATCATTGCCAACGGTACTGAGTCTTGCCCTATCGTATTCACTGCACAGGCTGATCCAATGGATGGTACTTATGCCATCTCTAACATTGGTAAATGGGGTGGAGTTGCCATCAATGGTAAAGCTACCAACAACTTGACTTTGGCTGCTAACGGACCATTCGTAGTAGGTGCTGCGAACGGAAAACTAGCTGTTGCTGATGGCTTAGGTACATTGGAAGGTTTCCAAACAACCAACATTCAGGATCAGTTTGGAGCTAATTTAGGAGCTGGTGAATCTTTTGATGACAACGACAATTCAGGAATCTTCCGTTTTGTTTCTATTCGCCACGCAGGAGCCATCTTGACTGTAGGTGGAGAGATGAACGGATTGACCTTAGGTTCTGTTGGTCGCGGAACCACCATCGAGCATGTTGAAATTGTTTCTAACGCAGATGACAACATCGAGATCTTTGGTGGTACTGTTAACTTAAAGTATTGTACAACCATCTTCGGTAACGATGATATGTTTGACTTTGACTTGGGTTGGACTGGTAAGGCTCAATTCTTGTTTGGTATGAAATCAGATGCTACTTCAAGCCCTGACAATGACAGCGGATTTGAAATGGATGCTGATGACAACAAATCTAACAACTTACCACGTACACATCCAGTAGTATATAACGCTACCATCATTGGTAACGGAAAAACCACGACTACAGCTGACAACGGATCACTTTCTGCCATCAACGCAAAAGAGTTTGTTGAGGGTGAAATCAACAATTCAGTATTTGCTAATTTCAAAAGTGGATTAAACTTGATCAAAGGTATTAGCGGTAACCGTACTTATGCTGCAGGTGGTGAAGCTTGGCACAACTGGACCAACATCGCTGGACCAGCTTCAGCTACCAACGGTAACGGTTCTCAATCTTTGAAAATCAAGTGTAACACTTTTGTTGGTGTGACCAATCCATTAACTCAAGGTGGTAATGGCGCGACAGTAATTGCAACAGGAACCGCAGACTACATCCAATTTGATGATACAGACATGAACGATATCGTTGTTGGCGATGCATTGCCAGGCTTCAGCTATGCTTTCACTTTGAATACCACTACCAATGCTTACTCTGTTAAGGCTGATGTTATTCCAAACCCAGCTTTGTCTGTATCTGGTTGCCCAACAGCTCCAAACGATGGTTTCTTCACTCCAGCTCCTTACCGTGGTGCGTTTTCTTCAAACCCTGGTCAAAACTGGTTGTCTGATTGGACTTATTCTCAAGTAATCGGTCAAGTTCAAGGAATCAACGCATGTCCAACTGACTTGGATAGCGATGGTGATACTGACGTTGATGACTTCTTGATTTTTGCTCCAGCTTTCGGTACTTCTTGTAACTAAAAAAAATTGGGGAGGGGCAACCCTCCCCTTGTAAAAAAATATTCAAAATGAATTTAAAAAAATACATCCTAGGTCTGGGCATGGTGGCAGGAATTTCCTCTGCACAAGCCCAAGGATTGGAGGGTATCATCGTTGAGAGATACTACCAAGCCAACGCTGCAGATGCTGCATATACTGTTGCTCAGGGATATTCAATTCCATTGACAGAAGGTGCAGTCACTTACCGTGTTTATGTTGACATGGCAGCGGGTTACAAATTTGTCCAAATGTTTGGAAACGCTTCCAAGAATTTGACTTTTGGAACAACTACTTCTTTTTACAATGACGAGAACTACGATGCACAGGCAGGTCCTACTACATCTGTATTGAACACCAAAAAGCACACTGCTATGATCGATTCATGGATCACAGCCGGTGGTGCAGCTGCTACAAAAGTAGGTGTTCCAAAGGATGAGGACACAGACGGAAGTATCGCCAATCCTCATGCTCAAGGAATTTTAGGAAATACCTTGGGTGGATGTTTCGGTACTCAAATCACCGGTGCTTCTGGAAAAGACGGAATGTTGGCCTCTTCAGGTACCACTTATGTTACTCCCAACACATTGGGTATGAGCGGAACCATTTTAGACGCTTTGACTGCTGGTAATGCTTTGGGATCTATTGTTGTGAACAACGGATCTATTGCTGCCTTGGGTGGTATCGTTGGTGCTACATCCAGCAATAAAGTATTGGTGGGTCAATTCACTACTGATGGAACTTTCACTTTCACTTTGAACATCCAGTTGTTGAGCCCAACAGGTGTTGCCGAGAACTATGTTCACGGAACTCCTGGTACCAACCAATTGACTCACCCAACTTTGGTAAGAACAGCAGGTGGCGCTCCATCTGTATCCATTGCCTCTGATGATACTGACAACAGTATTTGCGGTGGTACATCTGTAACTTTCACAGCTACTCCAACCAATGGTGGAACCCCTTCTTATCAGTGGAAACTGAACGGAAACAATGTTGGAACAGATGCTGCAACTTATACCAATGCTGCATTGGCCAACAATGATGTAGTTACTGTAGTAATGACAGCCGGTGGATGTGACGCTTCAGGCACAGCAACAAGTAATGCCATAACAACTACTGTTTCTGCATCTGCTGACTATTATACTGATGCTGATGGTGACGGATTTGGAGCTGGTTCAGCTACCAATTCTTGTTCCAATCCTGGTGCTGGTTTCGTAACCAACAACACAGACTGTGATGATACCAACGCTGCCACTAATCCAAGTGCCAACGAAGTTTGTAACGGAGTTGATGACAACTGTACTGGTGGTATTGACAATGGTTTGACTTTCAATAACTACTACACTGACGCTGATGGCGATAGCTATGGTACAGGTGCTGCACAATCATTGTGCGCCAATCCAGGTGCAGGATACGCAACAGCCGCTGGTGATTGTAATGACGCCAATGCGGCCATCAAACCAGGAGCTACAGAGATTTGTGGTAACGGTATTGATGAAGATTGTTCTGGTGCCGATTTGGGTTGTTCTGCCTCTGGTTTTGATGCAAGCGTAGCTGTATTGAACATCGGAACTTACAACACAGGTTCTCAATCCAACGTTTCAGTTAACTTGGCCAACGGTTCTGAGACAGTTGAAAATCCTGGTGCTGGTTTGGAATTGTGGTACAACTTCACCGCTCAATCAAATGCGGTTAGAATTCAATTGACAGGTTCAACCAGTGTTGCGGATGACAACGACTTGAGCATCTTTGAAACGCCAGTTTCTGGTGGTTCAGCTTTGATTCCATTGGCCGTTGAAAATGACGTTCATCCTGGTGCTCAAGGTGCAGCTGCTGACGGTGGAAGTGAGACTTTATTGTTTGACGGTTTGACTGTTGGTGACAACTACTCAGTTTGTGTAAGAAACAACAACAGCACTCCAGGAACTGCTTCTATGCGTATCGCGTTTCTACGTGGTAGCCAAACGGATATCAACGTATACACAAACTATACTGGAGTTTATTCTAGTACTTGTCAAAACTTCAAGGCTAAATTCCGCTCTGGCGCTTCTGGTTACACTGTTAAGCGTTTCAATGTTGAAGCCAACGCTTCTAATGGATCAACCGCAGATTGGACATACGGCATTCCTGCAGGTGCAAGTGCAACTGTTGCCTCAACCGTTTGTCAAATGGGTAAAATTGCTGCTCCTAACTTAGGAACTGCTAACGTAACTTATTATGTAACCGTTGATGCTCATTACAACTTGCCTGATGCATTTGGTACATTGACTCCCATTACTGCCAACGGAACCATTGTAGGTCCAGTAACCTTGGCTCCAGAAGCAGCATTAACTGTGCGTACTTCAGACCAATGTCCTGCTTACAAATATTTGTCATCATCTTTGGCCACCAACCGTTCTATCTGCGGTGCATCTCAATACAATTGGGAGTTCACTCAAGTATTACCAACCGCTGGTATCGCTAATGCAGTAAATGGCTCTGTAGGTGGTTCTAGAATTTTACCCATGTCTTTGGTTCCTGGTGTTGCATTGGGTCAGACCTATGATGTTAGAATCCGTGCTAAGCATGCTGACAATTCATACACTGCATTCACTGCCTCTCCTGCTTGTGTTCGCACTATCGCAGCTGCTGGCATGCCAACTTTGGAAAATGAAGGTTCGGTATCCTCAACCCAATTGAACAATGCGAGCATCGCTCTTTATCCTAACCCCAGCAATGGCGAAATGGTTCAGTTGTCTGTTGCCAATTTCGAAGGAAACTTGAGCGTTGAAGTTTTGGATGCAACTGGAAGAATGATTCAAAAAGAGAACATCATTGCAGAGGGTTCAATCAACAAAATGATTGAATTCAACAATGAGCTTTCAAATGGAATGTACCACGTGAAAGTTTCTAATGGTACTGAAACTTCAACTGTGAAGTTTGTAGTGAGTAAGTAATTTCTTAGTTTGTTTGGTTAAAAAGCCCACTCAACGGAGTGGGCTTTTTTCTTCTCTACCATTCCGTTGACACATTTCGTTGCGCGATTATTTTTT
>CAYQUT010000029.1:0-29720 GCA_964420985.1 uncultured Chryseobacterium sp. | reverse complement strand
CCACCCCCACCCAAAATTCGTCAAATCCAATTCACCACGATAGACGTAACAACTGAGGAAGTGGACAATCCTCCGCCCGCGGATACCGACTTAGATCGTAAGAACATCTCAACGGAAACTACGGAAGGAGAAGACGGATTGATCATTCCAACGGAGAATACATATACGCCGGTTGATTTGAATACAGCGCCAGCCAAAGTATTTGACTTTGCTGAAGAAAAGGCCACTTATCCTGGCGGAGAAGAAGCCATGTATGCGGAATTGTTGGGTTATATTGTTTATCCTGAAATGGAGAAAACCAACCAAATTGAGGGAACAGTGTACGTAAACTTTGTGGTAGAGGCAGATGGTTCCGTTTCCAATGCAACAGTGTTACGCGGTGTGGATGAAGGTCCCGGCTTTAATAAAGCAGCGTTAACAGCCGTCAATAAATTAAAAAAGAAATTTGTTCCTGCTAAGATGAATGGTAATCCGGTACGTCTGAGAATGACCATCCCAATGCGATTCTCTTTGAAGTAATCTTAAAAGGGGCGAAAGCCCCTTTTTAATTTTGTATTCGTTGCAGCATGTATCTTTGCATCCCATGTTAAAAGGAAAGCTCAATTTTACCAATATTTTGGCCCTCATCACCATCGGAATGATGGTCATGATGTTGGTTTTGGTTATTGCAACACCACTCATGGATGAAGTCGTTTCTGGTTGGTATAGATATGCTTTTGTTGCTGTCGTTATAACTTATACAATAGTGAGGTCAAGGCGTTTGATTAAAAGAATGAATGAATGAAAAAACTTTTTGGAATTCTATTGGCCTTTGCGGTTTTGGGATGCGGAAATTATGATCGCACAAAGGAATCTATTTCAGCAGGTAAATTGAAGTTGGGCGTTGATGTTTCTTATCAATTGATGATGGGATCTCAAATTGAAGTTTTTGAGGAATTTTATGCCAATGCCGACGTACAACCTCAGTATTTACCGGAAACGGAAGTCATCAACTTGTTGCTGAAAGACAGTATTCAAGCAGCTGTAATCAATCGCAGATTGACGGATGAAGAGTTGAAAATGTTTGAATCGAAAAAACGCTTTCCAGAAATGGTGCGTATAGCCGTGGATGGTGTGGCATTTATCATTCACCCTTCTAACAAAGATACTGTGATGACCACAGATCAGGTAAAATCCATCATGAACGGCCAGGTGAAAGACTGGAGTGAATTGAGTGGAAGAAAGGCTGCAATCAATGTGGTGTTGGACAATAAAGCTTCTTGTAATGCTCGCTTTATTCGAGAGGAGTTTTTGCGGAACGCGCCCATTCCAGAAAATTTTTATGCTACAGAGAGCAATGAAGAGGTGATTGCTTATGTGGCAGAGCATCCGGAGGCCATCGGTGTTATCAGCGTATCGTGGATCAGTGATAGAGATGACTCCACGTCCTTATCTTTCTTGAAAAAAATTAAGGTAGTGGGTGTCATAAATGACAACAATCAAAAACAAGCTCAGTATGCGAGAAAGCCTTATCAAGCATATATTTTTGATCAGTCATATCCTTACAGAAGAGATGTATATGCGATTAGAACAGGCTTGAAAGAAACCCTTGGCACAGGCTTTGTTTCTCACCTTGCAGGAGAGAAAGGGCAATTGATCATTCACAAAATGGGAATGGTTGCCGCCAAGGCTCCAGTTAGAACAATTAAAATCAAACAATAAGTGTTATGAATTACAGGATTAAGTTGGGTACGATGATGGCGGTGTTGTTCGCCATGGTTGTGAAAGTTAATGCGCAGACTATCGAATCAGCGGCTTTGTTAAAGCGCAATGAGCAGTTTGAAAAGGCTTCCAGTGAATACGGAAAGTTGATCGGTTTTGGCAATGCAGCCATGGGCAGACAGGAGCCAGAAGCTGCCATGAAGTTATCTACCATTTACTATCAAACGGGGGATAATTATATGAGATGGGCGTTGTCTGAATCTGAGAATGCTTCCTTGGTGTTGGAGAAAATGGATAGTGCCATGATGATGTTTGAAAAAGGCGCGCGTATTTTGGATGCTAACCCAATGAACCACATTGGAGCGGCCGGTGTTTTGGGATGGAAAAAAGACGTGAATGGGATGGATGCCAAATTGACTTATGCCAATACTCAGGCATTGGATAAGAAGTTGAAGTTGTCCAAAGAATTGACGCAGGAAGCTTTATTGGGAGTGGCCTCTACTTATAGTTCTTATGGAAGAAAAGAGGATTTAGCCAAGGCCAATTTGGCATTGAATGAGGTGTTGAAACGCAATCCGAAGAATCGTGATTTGTTTGTAGTTTGGGGCGATTATGAGGATGCTGCACGTAAGTATGCTACAGGAATTGAAGCCAGTAATTTGAGTAAGGCCATTGAGCAGTATAATAAAGCCATGACCATTGATCCCTTGAACGTTACAGCTGTTTTGAAGAAAGGGGTTTTGTACAAGCAAGTAGAGAACTGGGACAAGGCGCTCGAGTTCTATAATGAAGCCATCAAAATAGAACCCAACTTTGCTCCCGCATACAGAGAAAAGGCAGAGTTGTTAAAATCAGCACAGCGTTTTGCTCAAGCTGTTGAAGCATATGAAGCTTATTTGAAATTGAACAACAGTTGTAGTGCATCACAACGTTATGCTACGTTCTTATTCTTGGCCAAGGATTATTCAAAGGCCATGATGGAATTGGAGCGCACATTGCCCTGTAATCCCAACAATGCGGTCATGTACCGTGTATTGGCCTACACTTGTTTAGAGACAGGGGATTATGCCAAAGGGTTGGTGAATATTGACGATTTCTTCTCAAAGGTTCAGGACACAAAGTACATTACAGGAGCAGACTATGGTGTGAAGGGAAAACTATTGAATGCGTTGGGACAAGATAGTTTGGGTATCGCCATGATAGCCAAAGGAATGGAGGTAGATACGGCTTACAAGTCAGGATATGACGAAATCATAGAGTTGTACAAGAAAGTAAAGAAGTTTGATAAAGTAGCTATGTGGTCTGAGAAAAAGATAAAGCGTTTGGGTGGAAAACCATTGGATTATTTCAATTGGGCTCAAAACCTTTATTTGTCTAAGAATTATATGAGAGCCGATTCTGTTTTTGCTACGATTGAAGAACAATATTTTGAAGCTACTTTGATGAGAGCCAAGGCCAACAACAGAATGGAAGTGGCTGAGGATTTCAAAGGTTTGGGAAAACCCCACTTTGAAAAATACATTACCAGAATTGCTGAGGCTGAGGTAAACATACCTGGCACCATTGAGAAGAGTAAGAAAGGGTTGGCAGAGGCTTACGACTATCTTGGTGTGTACTATGCCCGTAACAATGACGATGGGTGTGCCAAGGCAGCTTGGTCTATTGTTTTGACTTTAGATGGCGCCCATAAGAGGGCCAATGAGATGTTGGCGGAGAAAGAGATGCAGGCCGCGGATGCCACAGTTTGTGCCGTATTGCCTTCTTTGACCGCACCTAAGAAAGAGGAGGCTGCTCCACAAGAGGCTCCAAAAGAATAATCGTATCTTTGACTTGTAAAAAGGCTGCCGCAAGGCGGCCTTTTTTGTTAAAAGAACTGTACATTTTCATTTCTGTTTTATTTTCCTTCTATGAAGCTGAAATACATAATGAAGTTGATGTTCTTATTGACTATTGGTACTATAAATGCTCAAGAAAATTGCATTTCTTATCAAGCGGTTGTGAGAGCCTTGAATGGTGCCGTTGTATCAGATACCAATCTTTATTTGAGAATAAATCTTGAAATTCAATCGACAGGAGAGTTGGTTTTTCAAGAGGTACATAATGTAAGTACTGATGCTAGCGGGTGGTTCAAGATGAACATTGGTTGTGGCACTTCCACCTTTGGTAGTTTTGGTAATATTAATTGGGGAGGGGATGCGCTTCAGGTTAGTCTTTTTAGACAACAGCAAGTTGATTGGGAGTTAATAGCCACACAGGCTTTGATGAGTGTTCCATATGCTTTGCAAGCAAGGTCGACGCAACTTAGGGTCAGTATTACTGGGGATTCATTGTGGATTGGAAATCAATATACCATTGTTCCCGGGGTGAGTGCAGCCAATGTCCCAGATAATTTGGTTTTTGATATTGACGGCAATGCATACGAGATAGTCACTGTGGATGGCCAGGAATGGATGAAAACAAATTTGAAATGTTCCCATTACAAAAATGGTGACATAATTCCTTCAGCATTAACAGATCTTGATTGGGGATCAACGCTGTCTGGAGCGAGTGCCGTATATAATAATGACCCTACAAAAGAGTTTACTTATGGTAAGTTGTACAATTGGTATGCTGTAACCGATTCAAGGGGATTGTGTCCAACAGGTTGGCATGTTCCGTCCGATGCGGAATGGACGAGTTTGATTCTTTTTTTGGATCCTGCTACCAATACTACTTGTTCGGGTTGTTTTCAAAGTACAATTGCCGGGGGGGCATTGAAATATACTGGTAATTGGAATATTCCCAATACTGGCGCATCAAATGCCAGTGGATTGGGATTTTTGGGCGGAGGAGACAAGTTGTCCACAGGAGGTTACCTCAATTTGGACAATCAAGGTTATTATTGGTCAAGCACAGCTTCTGGTTTAAACAACGCATGGTATCGTCGTTTAAGCTATAACAGCACCAATGTAGCGCGATTAAATGATACCAAGTCAGATGGATTTAGTGTCCGCTGCGTAAAGGACTAAAAAAAAGCGTCCACAAAGGACGCTTTTCAATATTGAAAACTCTTTTTATTCAGCTAGAACAACCACCTTATTGTTCAGAACCTCAACAGTTCCGCCATTCACTTCAAACTTCGTTTCCTTACCTGCGGCGTCTTGCACGCGAAGCGTTCCTTTTTTAAGACTGGAAATAAGTGGAGCATGGTTATTCATGACGCCCAAGCTACCATCGCTTCCAGGCAAGAACACATAGGTGGCTTCACCTTGAAAAAGTGTAGTGTCAGGGGTGATGATTTCTATTTGCATGACGATTAAGCTTTGCTTGATTCAGCCAACATTTTCTTACCCGCCTCGATGGCTTCTTCAATGGTTCCTTTCAAGTTGAAAGCAGCCTCAGGATATTCATCGCAAGCGCCGTCCATAATCATATTGAAACCTTTGATGGTTTCTTCAATTGGTACCAATACCCCTGGGATACCGGTGAATTGTTCCGCAACGTGGAAAGGCTGTGATAAGAAACGCTGCACTTTACGAGCGCGGTATACAGACAATTTATCCTCTTCAGACAACTCATCCATACCCAAGATGGCAATGATATCTTGCAATTCTTTGTAGCGCTGAAGGATACCTTTTACGCGTTGAGCGCAAGTGTAGTGCTCATCTCCTACGATTTGAGGAGTCAAAATGCGAGAAGTAGAGTCCAAAGGATCCACAGCTGGGTAGATACCCAACTCAGCGATTTTTCTACTCAATACGGTTGTTGCATCCAAGTGAGCAAAGGTTGTTGCAGGAGCTGGATCCGTCAAGTCATCGGCAGGAACGTATACCGCCTGAACAGAAGTGATAGAACCACGCTTAGTAGAGGAGATACGCTCTTGCATGGCTCCCATTTCAGTAGCCAAAGTGGGCTGATAACCCACCGCTGATGGCATACGGCCCAACAAGGCAGATACTTCAGAACCAGCTTGGGTAAAGCGGAAGATGTTATCAATGAAGAAAAGGATATCACGACCACCAGACTTCTCATCCCCATCACGGAAATATTCAGCGACAGTCAAACCGGACAAAGCAACGCGAGCACGAGCTCCGGGCGGCTCATTCATTTGACCAAACACCAAGGTAGCTTGGCTTTTGGCCAATTCTTCCTTGTCTACTTTGGAAACATCCCAGTCTCCTTGTTCCATTCCATGAACAAACTCTTTACCGTATTTGATAACGCCAGACTCAATCATCTCGCGTAATAAGTCATTTCCTTCACGGGTTCTTTCACCAACACCAGCAAATACGGACAAACCTTCGTAAGCTTTAGCAATGTTGTTGATCAACTCCATGATCAATACTGTTTTACCTACTCCAGCACCACCGAACAATCCAATTTTTCCTCCTTTGGAATAAGGCTCGATCAAGTCGATAACCTTGATACCAGTGAAAAGAATTTCAGCGGAAGTAGTAAGATCCTCATAACGAGGAGCGCTGCGATGGATAGGATATCCACCTTCTTTGTTTACTGCGCTGATACCATCGATGGCAGTACCAACAACGTTAAACAAACGACCTTTGATTTGGTCTCCCGTTGGCATTGTGATGGCTTGACCCATCGCAATGACTTCGGCACCACGCTGAATACCTTCTGTGGCATCCATTGCGATAGCGCGAACCGTGTCCTCACCAATGTGGCGTTGACACTCTAAAATCAAATCTGTACCATCAGGGCGTTTGGCCACCATGGCATCCAAAATATTAGGAAGCTTTTGACCTGCAGGAAAGGTAACATCCACTACTGGACCGATTACCTGCGCTACTTTACCGTTGTTTTGCGACATAATTAGGCGTAAAAAATTTGGTTGCAAATGTAAGCATCGCCCTTGTTTAAAGAAAGATAAAAATCAGAATTTTCAAGATTTATTTGCTGAAAACCACCTTTTACGCGGCACAAGGCTTCAATATTGGTGGAATTGCTCTAAAATTGCAGCGCGAAATAAATTGAATTTATTTGCGTTTTGTCGTGCCTGCATAAATGAATAAAATGGAAAACAACCAACAACCAGAGTCGTCAGAAAATTTGATTTTATTGATTTTACAGAACAGAAAACCGCTAATGTTGGTAGGTTTTGTTGCTGCTATTTTGTCTGCGATTGTGTCATTTATGATTCAAGAGAAGTACAAAAGCACCGTGGTGTTATTTGCTACTCAGCAACATTCTTTCGGAGAGCAAATGTTAGAAGAACAAAAGAAAGAGGACGTTTTGGCCTACGGAGAGGAAGAAGATGCGGAGCGCTTGATGCAGGTTATCAATTCGGATCAAATTAAAACCAAGGTGATTGATCGTTTTGATCTTTGGACGGTCTATGAAATTCCCAAAACGGATCCGGGGGCCAATACATTGATTGGTAAAGAATACAACAGAAATGTTAGTGCAAGCTTGACGAAATTTGGCGGTATTGAGATTGAAGTGTATGATGCCGATCCCAAGCGGGCCATGAACATGGCCAACGCCATAGCGGAATACACGGACTCGGTGAGCAATAGAATGAGAAGCGATAGAGCGAGAGATGCCTTTAATTACGCTGAGGCTACCTTGCGTTTTCAGGAGGATCAGTTGAAGGCAATGGAAGACAGCATGTCTTCTCTAAGGAAAGTAGGAGTTTATGATTACAAAGATCAGATTGAGGCATTGATGAAAGATTACAGCGCCTCAATCTCTAAAGGTCATCCTGATAGGGCAAAGGAAATTAAAGCGGAGATGGATCGGTTGTCCAGATACGGAACAGCCTTTAACAAATTGGATTTGGATATAGAGGCCGCCCATGAAAAGTTGGATATCCTAAGAAAGCGTCATGAGTTGATGAAGATTGATATTGAGTCAGATTTGCCGTCTAAATTTATTTTGGATAGTGCAGCAGAGGCTGATAAAAAGTCTTATCCGATACGCTGGTTGATTGTAGCCGTTTCCACAATTTCTGCTTTGATTTTTGGCGTATTTGTTATTTTGGTTTTGAATTATTGGAGAAGCATCAAAGCGCAAGGAAAGATTTAGTTCATGCCGGGGGGTGCAATACAGCAGAAAGTTATCGCTTGGGGCTTATTGTATGCCCTGTGTTTATTTGTTTCATTTTATTTTGAGTTCTTTTTTTTAACGCTCATTCCGTTGTTGGGAATGGTTGTGATCATGACCATATTTAGGATGCATTGGACATTTTATCTGATTGCATTTGTAACGCCACTGAGTATTGATTTGTCTGAATTGGACATGGATGGAATTGGATTGATTATTCCTACTGAATTGCTTTTGATGGGTTTGTTTTTATTGTCATTGTGGCAATTTGCTTGGGGAAGAAAATTGTATTTTAAACATCCTTTGCTTTGGTGGATAGCCATTTACTTTTCTTGGATGTTGATTACTTCAATGACGAGTGAAGACCCTTTGGTCTCTTTTAAGTACGTTATTGCCAGGGCTTGGTTTATTGTTCCTTGTTTTTTGTTATTGGTGCCCCTTTTTGAGAAATTTGTTGTTCCTGAAAAATTGTATCGGTTGTATTTTATGACTTTGTTAGTAGCCATAGTTTACACCATCATCAGACATTCCATGCATGGTTTTGACAAGGATTCGGCTCATTGGGTTATGGAGCCTTTGTTTAAGGACCATACCGTTTATGGCGCAGCTTTGGCTTTGGTTTTTCCCTTTGTCGTTTTGCAATTGTTTTCAAGGAAACACAATCCTTTGCTTCGTTTTTTCTATCTATTTGGTAGTGTGGTTTTAACAGCGGGTTTGATTTTGTCATATACTAGGGCCGCTTGGCTATCCGTTATTTTTGCTGCCGGGATTGGGCTTTTAATGATTTTTAAAATACCTTTTAAGTGGGTTTTGTTGGTGGGGTTAATCATTGGAGGAACAACAACGGTGTATTGGGATGATATTCAAATTTCATTGAATCGAAACAAAAAGGAAAGTTCTGATAAAATGGATGAGCACATTAAGTCCATTTCCAATGTCTCATCTGACGCTTCCAATTTGGAGCGTTTGAACCGTTGGAATTGCGCCATTGCGATGTTCAATGAACGGCCTGTTGTAGGTTGGGGACCAGGAATGTACCAATTTGTATACGCACCTTTTCAGCGTGCACAGGATAAAACTATTATTAGCACCAATAGAGGTGATGGGGGCAATGCACACTCTGAGTTTTTGGGGCCGTTGTCAGAACAAGGATTATTGGGGATGTTGATTTATATCGCTTTTGTGTTGATGGTAATGTTTATGGGATTTAGGGTCTATGCTTCTGTTCAGGAATATGAAGAAAAACTGGTGGTGATGGGTTTGTTTTTAGGTTTGGTGACCTATTTCGCGCACGGATTCCTCAACAACTTTTTGGATTCAGATAAAATAGCTGTCCCATTTTGGATGGCTATTTCTTATCTGGTTCATAAGGAGTGGGTCATTAAAAAAGGTATTGCTTAAGCAATTCTGTTGTGTCAAGCGTGAAAGGTTTGGTGAGAAATTTTACAATGCGTTGATAGCTTTTGGCTTTGTCAATATCAGCAGGATCTACTGAAGAAGATAATATCATTCCCAAATATTGATTATCCGTTTCAGGCATCTGTTCATTGAGGGCTTCAATGAATTCCCATCCGTTCATTTCGGGCATGTTGATATCAATGAGAAGTAATGGATTCAATTCTGGTTGATTATTTCTAAGTGCTACAATGTCTTTTAATGCAATTTCTGGATTGTTGTAAATGACGCATTGTTTTTCGGGGATTCCCTTTTTTATGGAAAGGGCCGCTATCTTACTGCTTATGGGGTCGTCGTCAATAATGATAATCATATGGATTACATTTTTGGGAGTTGGATGTGGATGGAAAGACCCTCATTTTCTTTCCCCTCAGCGTAAACACTTCCTCCCATGAATTCAATTTGTTGTTTGGTGATGAATAAACCAAGTCCTTTGCCTTCAATCTCTTTGTGAAACCTAGAATAAAGACCAAATATTTTATCATCGTTTTTGGTTGTATTTATTCCTCTTCCGTTGTCTTTGAAAACAATATGCACATTGTGCACGTCGGTAAAAGTTGAAATTTCTATTTCCAATGGTTTGTTTGGCTGTCTGTATTTCAGCGCATTACCCATTAGGTTATAAAAAATGGAATTGAGATAGGCGGGGAAACCGAAGGCGAATTCGGCCATGCAATTCAATTGTATGCTTGGGTTGACCTCTTTGATGGGTGCGGATAACAGTTCAAGGTTGTTTTGAATGATGTCCTTGAAATTGATTTTGGATTTTGCTTCATTGATTTCAATGTTGTGGCTTAAAGCACCATTTAAATCTTTGATAATACCGTCTACTCCAAAGGCCAAATGAGACAATTCACTTTGTAGTTCTTGGTATTCAGCCTCTTCTTTTGGCAAATGTTCTAGTAGGCTAAGAATACCTAAAATATTGGCAATTGGCGCACGGAGGTTGTGTGAAATGATTTTATTGAATTGCGAGAGCGCTTGATTGCGTTTGGTCAACTCCAATATGAGATGCCCTTTTTCTTTCTCTAAATTTCTAATGTCGGTGATGTCCAAGAAGACTCCCGGGATAATGCCCGACTTGTCAAAGTCAATGTATTTTTTATCTGCAATTCTCCATAGGACATCTCTTTGGTGTCCGTTGAGAATAATCCGAATGTAACCGGGTTCAGCGATATCCTTTTCCAGAAACAGTTGCCAATTGTCTCTAAAGGTTTGCGCATCAGCAGGGTGAAGATTTTTTTCGAATTCTTCAAAGTTTAGACCAGGTTCTTTGTTTGCTTTTACCATCATTTCCTCCACTTTTGAGTGGAAGTGGAGTTTGCCTGTATTGATGTGATACTCCCATGAGCCCATTTGAGCAATCTTTTGAGCAATGCGCAATTGTGCATTAACGCGTTGCATTTTTTCCATGGTGTGGACGCTGTCAATTTTAAAAGCACACAAGGAGGCTATGGTAGAAAGAATTTCGAGATGTCTTTTGGTATAAAAATTTTTTTCCGGATGTTCGCTATCAATTACACCAATTAGTTTTTCTCCGAGAATGATCGGTACGGCTATCTCAGAAAGCCGTGAGGCGTCATCAATGATGTAACGTGGATCTGAAGATGTATCATTGATGATTTCTGCTTTCCTATTCATTGCTACGTGGCCAACAATGCCTTCGCCCAGATTTAATTTAATGGGGTTGTTGATTTCTTGAAAGGAGATGGTTTTGTTTTCTAGTGCAGCGGATTGAAAGAGGGCATTGGCATTTTCATGGTATAAGTAAATCACACAGTCAGAGAACCCCAATTGCCTGATGCAATTGTGAACAATCTGCCACAAAACATCTTTTATTGTGTTTTGAGACAAAACGGATCCAACAATGAATTGAATGGTTTCTTGGATTTCTTTGGCTTCCAAGATTTGTTTTTCCAGTTGTTGTATTTTTTCTTCTGAACTCATTGAATGACAATATGCAGCAAAGCAATATCATCAATAAATTTCATTTTTCCTATAAATTGATGCACGCTGTCCATCAAAGAATCATTGGAGAAGCCTTTTTGATATCTTTCAAAGGCTTGTTGAATCCCATTTTCACCAAAAGGGATAAGCATTTCATTTTCCACTTCCACCAATCCATCTGTATACAGCAATAATTGGCTATCGACTGGAATTTCGATAAGCTGATTTTTTAATGGGTAATATTCATCAACGATGCCCAAAGCAGGATAAGTAGCATTTAACCATTGTGAATATAGATCATTGTATAAAAAAGGAGGATTGTGTCCACAGTTGATATAGGAAAACGCTCTATTTATTTCATTGTAATGACCAATGAAGAAAGTGACAAATTTTTCGCCTTGCGCCGATTCAAGTACTTTTCTATTGAGGGAAGAAATGATTTTTTCTAAGTCATTTCCGTACATTTCAATGAGACTTCTGAGTTGTGCTTGAAGACCAGCCATTAGGAAGGCAGCACTCACTCCTTTGCCCGAAACATCAGCCATGCAGCAAATCCACTCATGGTTGTTGATGGGGATAAAATCATAGTAATCGCCGCCCACTTGGCCATGGGATTTGTAATAGGCATTGACCGTTAACGTCTCCGTATTGGGAAGTTTTTTAGGAAGGAGCATTCCTTGCATTTCTGCGGCCAACTCCAATTCTCTTTTTACCGCAGCTTGCGCGATGCTTTCGGCAACGAGTTTTTTGTTTTGAATGGCAACAATCAAGACACTGGTGAGTGTTTGAACAAAGCGCATATGTTTAATGGAAGGGCTGAGGCTTATTTCTTCTTCGTTGTTGTCTCCAAGAACAACAAATGAAATGGCAACACCTTCTTTTTCAATGGGAACAATGACCACTTGTGTACCATTGTCTTCAATGGTTTCAATTTTGGGTTTGTGTTTTTTGGCATTTTCTAAAATGTGCGTGTGCCAAATGGAAGGTTCATTAAAACCATGAACCATCAAGGTAGTAATTTCATTATCCTGAGTAGCAACCAAAAGGGTTTTCCCAATTTGTAATTGTTCAATTAGGATGGATTGATAAAGAGCCAAAAGGTCATCAATGTGCGCATTGGCATTGATGGCTTTTGTGATTTCAAGTAGCGATTGTAACTTGAAGTCACGCTGTTTTATTTTGTCTTTTAACCCCTGTTGCATGAATAATGTAGGGGGCTAAGATGCAAAAAAAAAGGCCGTCATTTGACGGCCAGTTCATTATTTTTTCACACGGTCATGGTATTGACCGGTTGATGTATCTACTCGGATTAAATCGCCTTCATTGATGAATAAAGGCACTCTAACTTCCACCCCTACATCCAAAGTAGCAGGCTTCATTGCGTTAGTGGCGGTATCTCCTTTGATTCCTGGTTCAGTGTAGGTGATGGCATACTCTACCAAAGTAGGCAGGTCACATGACATGGGTTGGTCATCTTCTGCGTTGAACATCACGATACACTTCATCCCTTCTTTTAAAAATCCAGGCGCATTGATCATGGCTTCAGGAATGGTGATTTGCTCATAATCGTCCATGTTCATGAAGTTATAAGAATCATCCTTGTACAAGTACTGATATTCACGGGTTTCAATGCGAACAGTGTCAATTTTAACACCTGAGTTAAATGTATGGTCAATGATTTTTCCATTGTTCAAGTTGCGCAATTTGGTTCTAACAAAAGCAGGACCTTTTCCTGGTTTTACGTGTAAGAACTCAATTACTTTGTAGATGTGAGTATCCATTCGGAAACACATTCCATTGCTGATGTCTGCGGTAGTAGCTGCCATTTTATTTAATTAATTGCGGGGCAAAGGTAGTAAATGTTGATTATGGTTTGAATTCAACGGCACCTTCCAAAATGTAATTCATCTGGTACACGTCGTCTCCATTCAACTTAAGCCTTCCTTTAAAAGTGAGTCGTTCATCTGTCTTGTAGGCTCGGTGCTTGGCTGTGAATCTAAGATCTACAACGGATTCAGGCCCGCCACCACCACAAAAGAAACAATTGGCATAAGGGTATCGAGAGACCACATAAAAGTTGGCGTCATAGTCAACAGGAATCACGTAGCCTGTAACGTATACTTCTTTGCCTTCCAAAGCTTTGATGCTGACGCCAAATGTTGGCTTCCAGTAATACGCGTCTAGCTCCTTGACATAAATGTCCTTGAATTCCACATCGGTTAATGTTTTCCATGTTAATTCCACAGGACCGCCCATGAAATGTTCAATATTTTTAGGCAAATAATAACTTTGAGCGGTAGGAAGTGATTTGGCTTTTAATACAAAAACGGGATCTTCTTCTGCGGAAAAGGCGCAAGAGAAAAGAAAAAGAAACACGACAAGAAATCCAAATTTATTCATTGCTTAAAGTTTTTGAAATGTCCATTTTGTAGGCTTGATAGGCTGGAATCCAACAGGCAATCATTCCAGCCAAAAGTGCGGAGACCAATAAATACAATTCCTCCCAAGATGCATCTTTGATGTTAAACGTGTAATGGAAGTTGTTGTTTAATTGATTGCTCAGGATGCTCAGACCGACTCTACTGAGTCCCCAGGCAATGGCGGCTCCCACAATCACCAATATCAGTCCCTCTAGTTGAATCAAGCAAAAAACTTTGATTCTTGAAGCTCCCATGGTTCTCATGATGGCAATTTCTTTTTTTCTTTTTCGCAGAGCGTTGAAAAGAGAAATAAAAATGCTGATGAATGATAAGGCAATGATGACCAATGCTATGGCTTTGATGGTATCCATTCCCATTCCAAAACTTTCAGAGAGACGATTGATTTCAATGGCAGGCAATGCCAATTGCATATTGGTTTCTTTGATGAGGTTGGGTAGAATCATTTGTGCCATCGGTGTTCTTTTCTTCAAAAGATATGCCGTAACTTCTTTGTTATCGTTTGGTGATGCTTTTCTTTCTTTAGCGGGTCTAAGCATCATCATGGGACCCTTTTTTACCAATGGTCTTGATGGCAATTGTTGGATTGCAATATCTTTTTCTACTGGTGTTGCATCATTAACTTCTTCCTCTTGATGTTCGTCTTCGTGAGCGTGCCACACAGTGGAAACAGGCGTTAAAATCAGTTTGTCGATTACAGTTCCGGAAGGAGCGTAAATTCCTTTAACAGTATAATTGTGGTGGTGGGCGTGTTCCTCGTCGTTTTCTGTTTGATCCAATCCATGTGTGCTGAGAAAAGTATCACCCAATTTTAGACCTGTTGCGTTGGCTACATCGGCTCCGATGCAGGCATCATACTCCTCTTCAAAATTTTTGCCTTGAGCCAATTTCATTTCATAATGATCTGGATAACCTTGCTGCGTTCCAACAATGCGCCATTGTTCATAGTTATCACCATAGGCCAGAGGAATTGCACTTTCAATGGTCGGGTTTTCAGTCACCATTCTTGCATCACCCACTTTGATATTTCCAGTAGGAGCATCTACGTGGTAGACATTGGCCAAAATCAATTGAAGTGGACTTCCTTTGGCGCCCAGGACCATGTCAATGTCTTGAATGTTTTTATTGAATTGCTCGGAAGTTTGTTTTTCAACCAGAATGAGCATTGATACGGTACCTAATCCGAAGGCCAGCAATAGGACACTGAGTAGGGTATCGAGCCATTGATGCTTAATGTTTTTTATTGCCAAATAAATCAGATTCATAAACGGACAGTATTAGCAATGACATGGTCCCATCTGTTGTCATGTGTTACAACGATTAACTGGGCATTGACGGTTTTGGTCATGTCCATCAAAAGTGAAATCACTTGATTGGCATTTTTGTTATCCAACGCACTGGTTGGTTCATCCGCAAAAATCCATTGGGGTTCATGAATGATTGAACGGATTATTGCAATGCGCTGTTGTTCACCAACACTGAGTGACCCAATGGGCTGAAATGCCTTGTGAAACAAGTTTACTTTTTCCAAGTATGTTTTTACTTTGTTCTCATCTTGCACTTGGCTGTTGAGATACAAAGGCATCGTGATGTTTTCCAGTACCGACAAGGATGGGATGAAATGAGAAGTTTGAAAAACGACGCCAATGTTTTTTCCTCGAAATGCATCTCTTTCAGAAGTTGTAAGAGAGTACAAGTTCGTTTGACCCAATTGAACATTGCCTTCGGATGGAGTTCTCAGCCCCGCTAAAAGGTGCAGTAATGTTGTTTTACCACAACCACTTTCCCCAAGTATGAGTGCGGGGTCTTCATTTTGAAAATGAATATTCGGGAAAATCAAAGGTCTCCCAGAACTATATTGGTATTTTAATGATTGCGTTTGTAACACAAGGCAAATGTAGTTATCCAGCGGTGAAATTGTTTTCTAATTCGTGTGAAAAGTCTTACCATTGCAATATGAAAAAACTAGGATTTATTTTCTCTTTGTTCTCCACAATGGCGGTGGCTCAGAAAGATCAAAATGCATTTCCCTATCAATTCAGTATTACCAAGGAAATTACGCATGGCGCTGTTGAGGACCAGTGTCAAACCGGAACTTGTTGGAGTTTTGCCACCGTTTCATTTTTGGAATCAGAGGTGGCGCGCATTAACAACAAGCAAGTGGATTTGTCAGAGTTGATTAATCCTAGATTGATGTATCCTAGGAAAGTAGAGTCTTATGTACGTTTTCAAGGTAAGCAGCAGTTGGGACCTGGAGGTTTGAGCCATGATGTTATACAAGCCGTAAGAGAATATGGTTTGGTACCAGAACGTGCTTTTAGCGGCTTTGTTATGGGTTCTACAGTGTATAACCATAACGTTTTAGATGCCTACATGGAAACCACTGCCAAAATGGTTTTGGACAGAAAGTTGAATGAAGAAAACTCAGATTGGAAGTCAGGTGTGGAAAGTCTTTTGGATACTTACATTGGGAAAATACCTACCTCGTTTGATTTTGAGGGGAAGTCTTACACGCCAGCGTCTTTCAGGGATGCCTTGGGCATCAAGGCGGATGATTATGTTATGTTCACTTCATTCATGCATCATCCTTTCTATTCGTCTTTTGCAGTGGAGGTTCCGGATAATTGGTCTAAAGGGCAGTATTATAATTTACCATTAGAAGAGTTTTATCAAGTTGCAGTTTATGCCTTAGAACAAGGCTACAGCATCGCTTGGGATGCTGATGTTAGTGAAAAAGGTTTTTCGTTTAAAAATAATATTGCTGTTTTGGTAGATGAGACAACCAAGAAGGAAGACCTTTTTACCGTGATTCACAATGAGCCATTGGTTACTCAGGAATCACGTCAAAAGGATTTTGATCGATTTGCCACTACAGACGATCATTTAATGCATATCGTGGGGTTGAGTAAAGATCAAAAAGGAAATTTGTATTTTTTGACAAAAAATTCATGGGGTGAGAAGAATTCATCCAAAGGATATCAGAATGTATCAAGCCCTTATTTTAAAGCTAAGACAGTATGTCTAGTGGTTCATAAAGACGCTATTCCGAAAGAATTGCTAAAGAAGATGGGTAAGTAATGTTTCGATTGATATTTAGAATAATTCTCTGGTCCTCCATCGTTTTCTTTGGGTTTACGATTGGGTGGGTGCTTTTGTATAAGTGGGTTAACCCCCCAATTACTTTGTTTCATATGGTGGATAGGGCCAAGGTGGAGGATTGTCAATATCACTATCAATGGGTAGATGCAAATGATATTTCCAAGTATTTGAAATTGGCAGTAGTGAGCAGTGAAGACAATCATTTTATGTCGCACAATGGTTTTGATTGGGAAGCCATTGAGAAAGCTCAACGATACAATGAGACGCACAAGAAAAAGCGTGGAGCCAGTACCATTTCGCAACAAACGGCTAAAAATGTTTTTCTATGGCCAGCTCGTTCATGGCTTAGGAAAGGATTGGAAGCCTACTTTACTGTTTTGATTGAATTTTTTTGGAGCAAAGAGCGCATATTGGAGATGTATCTTAATGTCATTGAAATGGGGCCATGTACTTATGGAGTTGGTGCCGCTTCAGAATTGTATTTTGACACAACAGCCGGTAATTTAACCAGGGAGCAGTCTGCGTTGATTGCCTCTTGTTTGCCCAATCCAAAGAAGTTTAAGTTGGAAAGACCAACTGCCTACATGCAAAAGCGCAAGCGGAAGATAATGAAGTTGATGAAATGTTTGGGCGAAGATTATTTTGAGCGATACGGCACATCTTGGACTATAGAAAACAGAAACAAGAAAGAAGCGGAGGTTGAAAAAGCATTAGAAAAAATTCCCGTGGAAGATTTGCTGGTACCGGTTGTAGATGAGTCAAATGTGCAGGAAACCGTTGATACCACTATTGTTGCTACCCCTTTGGATACTCTGGGTAATTGATGCTTACAAGCTTGTAAATGTGAAATAAGAAGAAGGCAAATTGGAGATTTGCATTCTAAATTATTTCCAATGAACACAACACATTACTTACTAATTTTGGATCGTAGCGGTAGCATGTCTGATTGCTGGGACAGCACCATGAGCGCGTTGAATGAGCAAATTCAATCCATTAAGAACATTCAGGCGAATAGTCCAAATGTTCCCATTAAAGTCAATTTTTTGACTTTTAACAACGAAGTACAATTTGAGTTTTTGAGCGTTCCGGCGGCTCATTTGGAACCGTTAAATAATCAACGTCTTTTTCCTTCTGGCTGCACGGCAATGTTGGATGGCATTGGTCAAGGTATTCAGAGGATCAAACATATTATGAAGCAAGAGGACGATGTCGTTTGTGTTATCCTGACGGATGGTGAGGAAAACGCGTCTAAGGAGTTTGGCTACAAACAAATTGGAGGCATGATAGAGGAGTTAAAGGCAACGGGCAAATGGTCTTTTATTTTGATGGGTGCTGATTTTGATATTTTTGACATGGCGGATAAGCTGAATATAGATGCCAATAAGCAGGTGCGTTTTCAGAAAAATCAGACCAAAGAGATGTTTCAAGAGATTGATCACATGATGAATCATTATATTGCCGCTAAAGGAACAGGAAAGCTCACAGATGTTTTTAAATTTGATAAAAAGAACAACAAGCCTAAAAAATGATTCGAGCACATTTGATACGAACGGCAGAGGTAGATGAGGAAGTATTTGCCTCTGTTGTTCAGTATTTACAGCAGTTTAAGGGGGAGGTTGAATTTATTCACCATTATGAGTCTATAGAAATGTTGGGTAAACCCAAAAGGGTTATCAAGAAGAGTGATGATGATTTTGATCAAAAGGAATTGGTAAATTTGAATAAGATCTCCGCTCCTCAAATCATGATGGACGCTTCAAGACTTGATTTTTTGGAGGTGAGCGCTTACCCGTGGAAGAAGTTTTTTGATCTCATCAAAAAGTTTAGAAAGCGCAATCAACAGGCTGTTTCAGAAGGCGGAAAAATATCCAATGTACAAACCCCATTGTATGTCGGGGAGGATGATCATGTTTTTATTCTTACTTATCAGGCCAACGTAGAGAAGTGGTTTGTTGGATCCGAGTTGCACAATGGTCGCAATCATTTTATTCATTTACTCTACTGGAATCATTACATTCTCTCAGAGCCTGTTTATCCTGTGGCTTATCATGTTATGTCTACGATATTAAAGAATCAAACGTTTGGAGATATTTCGGGCTACTTACCATTAACCCATCAAACCCCCAAAGGCTGTATGATGGATATGTGTTGGAATAAAACAGAAGTGATATTAAAGTTGAGAACGGCAGATATTTGTCCGGATTGTATGAAAGCGTTTGTCAATCATTCTGTAAATAGAAACCTACTCCGTCAGGCTTTACAAGTTTTTGATCATGTGCGCGCACAAGTCTTATTTAGGGAACGTTTTTTAACGGTTCAAACATTGCCTACGCTCAACATAAATTTGGCAGCATCGGAATTGTCTTTTCCTGAGCTATCAGATTTGAAGGTGAATTTTAGGCCTTTGGAAATGACGGTTTATACATTTTTTCTTCGGCATCCCATGGGCATTATCTTGTCTTATCTCCCAGATTATTATGAAGAGCTTTTGGGTATTTATTTATCGTTAATGCCCAATATGGATATCGATCAGGCTAAGGATAGAATAGCTGATTTAACCAACCCATTGAGTAATTCTATGAGCGAAAAAATATCTCGCATCAAGGCCAAGTTAAAAATAATGTTGGGAGAAGAGATTGCCCAACCGTTCTTTATCCAAGGCCCCAATGGAGGGTTGAAGAAAATTGAAATTCCTAGAGATCAGGTAACTTATTTAAATCTTTAAAAGTTTGATGGCTTTATACGGACTGTCGGGGAAAATCAAAAAGTAATTGCCTTTGGACAAAGAAGGATTTGGAAGGATTAATCTATTCGTTGTGTTTTCTAACAACCATTCTTCTGAGAAAATTACTTTGCCTTGACTGTCGAGCAAAAGATAATTGATATCCTTGGGGTTGTTACTGAAATGAGTTATTTCCCAGCGGTCATTGAAAGAAGCAACGCTAAAATCTGAATTAAGGCCTAAGTTGTTTATGTTGTTTGGTGTATTGTCAAAGCCAACGTAAACCACGGTAGTATTTCCAGAATTGGGAATGGCCAACGTGTCAATTTCATTGGCGTAGCAAATATCTGCGGCATTGCTGAGCCCCCCGGCCACAGTGATGATCTGACTGACAGAAAAATCAGGGCTGTATTTGGTAATTCTATTGGGCGACCAACTGGCAACAAAAAAGTTCCCCATTCCGTCTTTGTCAATTCCATCGCAATTTCCTAATGTGGTAGTAGTTAATGTGGTAATGGTATTGTCGGAGAGATTCAATGATTTTATGGGGGCATTGCTTCCCCAAGCGACAAATACGAGGCGGTTATTTTCCTCGTCAAATACAATACCGTTGGGTGTGGTTGTTGTATTGTTGGACAACAAGGTGGTAACTGGACTCGTCATATCTGAGAAGTCAATTTGATGGATTTTTTTAGTGCTAAAATCAGTAACCCAAACTCGGGCTATTCCGTCTGATGCCATTCCGTTCAGAAATCCTGCCCCTGTAATGGTGACGTGCTGGACCAAGGCGTTATTGGAAAGATCAAAAACTTTTACGCTATTGGAGTGAATGGCAAAAAGGTGATTATTGAAGATTTCCATTCCATAGGCAGCGGCCAATGGGCTAGGTAAAGTGGAAACGCCGTCCCCGTTGCCATCCACGTGCACAACGCTATTGCTATTGCTGACAAGGAATCGTCCTTGAATGGGATCGTATTCAATGGATTCAATGGATTGAAGATTTTGTCCATTGGTAAATAAGCTTGAGCAAAGACAAGCGAGCAAAAAGAAAGTACTTTGATAATTCATGATTCGCAATAATAAGGCTAAAGACCAATTCCCCGCTATCTTTGTTGCATGTCAAATGCATGGAAAAAACAACCCACCATTGGAATATTAGGCGGAGGCCAGTTGGGAAGGATGTTTATAGAGGAAGCCAGTAGATATGATGTTCATATTTCAGTGCTCGATCCGCAGGTCAACGCATCGTGTTCAGAGATTGCTTCAGACTTTGTTGTTGGAGATTTTAATGATTATGATACCGTGATGCAGTGGGCGGCAGATAAGGACATTATTACCATTGAGATTGAGCACGTTAATTTACAAGCGCTGTACGATTTAGAAAAGATGGGGAAGAAAGTTTTTCCGCAGCCTCATGTTTTGTCAACCATCAAGGACAAGGGTTTACAGAAATTATTTTATCAAGAGAATGGTATTCCAACCGCGCCATTTGTTTTGGTTGACAATAAGGATGAAGTGGTCAATCAAAAATCTTTTTTTCCTTGCATGCAGAAGTTAAGGACAGGAGGATATGATGGAAAAGGGGTTCAATCTTTACAAAATGACCAAGAAATAGACAAAGCTTTTGATGCGCCTTCGGTTCTTGAGTCTTGGGTAGATTTTGAATGTGAATTGGCAGTGATGGTGGCCAGAAATGAGTCGGGTCAAGTGGTAACATTTCCTGCTGTAGATATGGAGTTTAATCCTGTGGCGAATCTTGTTGAGTTTTTATACTCTCCTTCAGCGTTGTCGAAGTCGATATTAGAAAAGGCTGAAAGTTTGGCCATTCGGTTGGCGGAGCAATTCCAGGTGGTAGGGGTTTTGGCGGTTGAGATGTTTGTTTTAAAAAACGGGGAGGTGTTGGTGAATGAGGTTGCACCGAGACCGCACAATAGCGGGCATCATACCATTGAGTGTTGTATTACATCACAATATGAACAACATCTAAGAGCCATTTTAAATTGGCCGTTGGGCAGTACAGCTATTCTTCAACCTGCGGTAATGATTAATTTATTGGGGGACAAAGATTGTCAGGGATCGGCTGTTTACCAGGGAATGGAAACCGTTCTTAAGGAATCCGGAATTTATGTTCATTTATATGGCAAGGAGAAGACAAGTCCTTTCAGAAAAATGGGTCATGTGACGGTTATGGACAAGGACATTGAAGTGGCCAAGGAGAAGGCGCGTTGGGTAATGAAAACCTTGCGTGTCGTGAGTGAATAAATGGGATGTATAGTATTAGTTTTGAACAAAGAAGATTAGTTTAGCCTTATGAAGCAGTACCATGATTTGTTACAACATTTGTTGGACGATGGAGTTAAGAAATCAGACAGAACTGGGACGGGAACATTCAGTGTTTTTGGTTACCAAATGCGTTTTGATTTGAATGCGGGTTTTCCGTTGTTAACGACAAAAAAATTACACACCAAGAGCATCATTCATGAGCTGTTGTGGTTTTTAAAGGGAGAGACCAATATTGCTTATCTCAAGGAGAATGGTGTTAGTATATGGGATGAATGGGCAGATGAGAATGGAAATTTAGGCCCAGTTTATGGTTATCAATGGAGAAGCTGGCCTAATCCAGATGGAACACAGACAGATCAGATAACCAAGTTGGTGGAAGGGTTGAAGAAAAATCCTGACGGAAGACGACATATTGTCTCTGCATGGAATCCTTCATTCATTGAACAAATGGCATTGCCTCCTTGTCATTGTTTGTTTCAATTTTACGTAGCTGATGGAAAATTAAGTTGTCAATTATACCAACGCAGTGCAGATACTTTTTTGGGTGTTCCGTTTAATATTGCTTCCTATGCTTTACTGACCATGATGATGGCTCAAGTGTGTGGATATCAGCCAGGGGAATTTGTTTGGACTGGTGGTGATGTTCATTTGTACAGCAACCATGTGGAACAAGCAAAACTGCAACTATCAAGGGAATTCAGACCCTTGCCCCAAATGAAAATAAATCCTGATGTAAAAGACATTTTTGATTTTACATTTGAAGATTTCACCTTAGAAAACTACGATCCTCATCCCCATATTAAAGCCGCAGTGGCCGTCTAATGAAATCACCCATTACTTCCATTATCGTTGCCATGTCCACCAACAGGGGAATAGGCAAGAACAATGACCTCATGTGGCATCTTCCAGAAGACATGAAGTTTTTTAAGGAAAAAACTTTTGGGCACCCAGTTATCATGGGCCGCAAAAATTATGAGAGTATTCCAGAAAAGTTTAGACCATTTAAAAACCGATTGAACATCGTTATTAGTCGTCAAGATAATTTTAGTACTCCGGGTTGTGTTTTGGTACAAGATTTAATAGGGGCCATTGAAGTAGCTCAGCAAGATGAGCATGAAGAGATTTTTGTGATTGGTGGAGGGCAAGTTTACCGTGAATCCCTGCAACTAGGAAAAGTGGATAGAATGTACATTACCCAAGTAGAGGCTGTTTTTGATGACGCAGAGGTTTTTTTTCCCGAATTTGACGAGTCCTTATGGCAGCGGAAAGAATTGTTCAAGAAGGAAAAAGATGAGAAGCATCAATATGGTTTTGTTGTATATGAGTACAACAAGATAATTTAACCTTTGGCCCCAATATAAGCCATTAATCCAACCCCTGTTATTAGAGCGTTTTCGTCAATGTCAAACTTATTGTTGTGAACAGGAGCGTTGAATTGATTACCATCTGGACTAGTGGTTCCCAAACGATAAAAACAGCTGGGAAATTTTTGCGCAAAGTAAGCAAAGTCTTCAGCCGTTGTTCTTAAAGACAATTCAACAACATTTTCCTTTCCCAAGAATTCTTCAGCTAGTGATTTTGCCAAGGCGGATTTTTCAGGGTTATTGAAGAGGGCTGGGTATCCAACATGAATGTCAACGTCGATCGTGGTTCCAGTTGCGAGTGAAATACCTTTTGCCGTTTCATGAATCAGTTGATGGGCTTGGTATCTCCATTGTTCGTCAAAAGTCCTAAACGTTCCTGCCATGGTGACTTGCTCTGGAATGATATTGGTTGCCCCTTTTCCCTCAATTTTACCAATAGTAAGTACTGTTGGTGTTGCGGGCTCTGCACGTCTGCTGGGAATAGTCTGCAACGCAAGAATGAGTTGAGCAGCAGCAACGATAGGATCAATGCACTGATTGGGCTTAGCGCCATGGCCTCCTTTGCCATTTACGGTGATGTAAATTTCATCCGTACTGGCCATGTACCATTCAGATTTAAATCCTACTTTTCCAGCCGGCAATTCAGGGTAGACGTGTTGACCATATATGGATTGCGGTTTATGCTCGTTGAATATCCCAGCTTTGATCATTTCATTGGCTCCGCCAGGTAAAATTTCCTCACCAGGTTGAAAAATAATCTGAATAGTCCCTTCCCATTGATCCCTCAACTGATGTAAAACCATAGCCGCTCCCAGTGCACAGGTGGTATGGACATCATGTCCGCAAGCGTGCATAACACCATCTGCTTGACTTTTGTAATCCACATTGTTTTTTTCTAAAATGGGTAGCGCATCCATATCTCCTCTCAAACTAATCAATCGACTGTCTGGATTTTTGCCATAGACAAATGCTGTAATGCCGGTATTAACCCAACGATCAGTGAAGAAAATTCCTGCCTCATTTAGTTGTTCTTTAATGAAACGAGATGTTTCGAACTCTTTAAAAGATAATTCAGGATGGGCATGCAAATGTCTTCTGATTGCGCGCCACTTTTCGAGTTGATCAGAAGTTGTTTTTTTTATGGAATCAATGAGAGATAAGCTATTCATCTTGACAAGGTGTTTGGGTATTCACACCAATGCGGTGAATGTGTAGAATGTATGCAGTAGAATCTTTGAGTAAAACCTCAACACCGATACCATCGTTTTCCAAATAGTACGTTTTGTCTTGGTCTTTGGTTCGGCTTTTCTCAAAATTGATGGAGCCGTCAGCCAAGACATTTTTCCAATCGGCTTCAGCAACGGCAAAAAAGTTGGCTTCACACATGGCTTTTGGACCAACAGATTGATGTCTAGAAAGTATATTTCCTCTGATTTGTTTTCCGGGAAGCCAGCCCAACCAATCATAATTGGGAAACATAACATAAACCAGCAAGCAACCAATGGTTACACCGATGAGAAATCTAAAAAGGCGTTGACTGAATTTCACAAAGCAAAGATGCGGTTTTTTTCTCAAAAACAATTAACCACGACTCGTGAATGGATTGCGTGAAAATACCGAGTTAATAAAGGTGAATTCAACAGATATTTGGAAAATGGGAATGGAATCCAAAAAGAGAATAGCAGTGGTATGTGGTGGCTATAGCGGCGAGTCAGTGGTTTCAATGCGCAGTGCTGCTATGATCATGGCCAATATTGATAGGGGACTTTACGAACCAACACAAGTTGTTATTGAGCGAGAGCGATGGTATGGACTTTCAGAGTCAGGACAAGAATGGTCATTGGATAGGAACGATTTCACTGTCCATACCGGAAAAGAGAAATTGAAGTTTGATGGTGTTTTCATGATTGTGCATGGAACTCCCGGCGAGAATGGGTTATTGCAGGGTTATTTTGATTTGATGGGTTTGCCCTATACAACGGGTGATGTGCTCAATATGGCGCTTACCTTTAACAAAAAAGCCACTACAGATGCCTTACATCAATTGGGATATAAAGTGGCCAACAGTGTTGTTGTGCGGGACGGTGAGGAAGTTAATGTGGAAAGGATTCTTGAAAAGGTTGGATTGCCTTGCTTCGTCAAACCCAACAATGGAGGATCTTCTTTGGGAACATCCAAAGTGAAGGATTCAGCAGGTTTGATGGAGGCAGTTGAAAAAGCTTTGGCTGTTGATCCGCAGGCCATCATTGAAAGATTTGTGAATGGAATAGAGGTTACCTGTGGGGTAATTGAATGGCAAGGCGAATTGAAAGCACTGCCTTTGACTGAAATTGTTACAACCAATGAGTTTTTTGATTTTGAGGCAAAATACAATGGGGCCTCAGAAGAAATTACACCTGCTCGTGTAGAAAGCTCTGTTTTTGAGCAAGTACAATTTGCTGCAAAAGGGATTTATAGAGATTTGAATTGCAGAGGAATGATCCGTGTCGATTTTATCATTCAGGAAAATGTACCCCATGTCATTGAAGTAAATACGGTCCCAGGATTTTCCGAGGCGTCCATTATTCCCCAGCAAGCTCAGGCGGTAGGAATAGATAAGAAATCGTTGATAACAGCGGTGATACAGAGTTGTTTTTAAAAGCTAAATGGTTGTAAATCAATTTAAAAGAGGTTGTAAAATAAATAGTTGGTGTTAAGATGAGTTAAAAAAGGTCTTTTTCCTTATTTTAGCACCCTTTAACAAAGGAAACGTACAATTAATTCTATCCTAATATGCGGAAAAAGGTTACGCTATTGTTGGTTGGTTTGCTGGTCACTTTGACCGGTGCGATGGCCCAAAACACTGGTACTTTGAAGGGAAAGGTAACTGATAAAGATACCAAGCAGCCATTACCATTTGTCAACGTAATATTATTTCTCAATGGTAATTTGATTACCGGAGGAGCAACTGATATTGACGGTGAATACACCATTAAACCCATTGACCCAGGGGTATACGACGTTCAGTTCAATTTCGTGGGATATACTTCTCAGGAGTTGAAAGGGGTTCCTATTTCAGGAGGAAAAATTCAATTCGCCAACACAGAGTTAAGTGCTGGACAAGAGTTGAAGACATTGGAAATCAATGAGTTTAAAGTCCCTTTGATTGACAAAGATGGTGGAGCATCAGGTGGAACAGTAACCCGTGAAGAGTTGGCTCGCATGCCCTCTCGTGATGCATTGGGATTGGCTCAGACTGTTGCGGGTGTCAGCAGCGCTGGTACCGGTGGTGGAATTTCAATCCGTGGTGCGCGTACGGGTTCAACATGGGTGTACATTGATGGAATCAAGGTAAGAGGATCTTCTTCCTTACCCAAGTCAGCCATTGAAGAGGTATCGGTTATCACTGGTGGTGTTCCTGCCAATATTGGTGACGTTACAGGTGGTGTAATTAATATCTCATTGCGTTCTGCTTCTGCTAATTATACAGGAGGAATAGAGGCCATTTCATCTGGATTTAAAGTAAACGATAAAGTAATTGGATTGGACAAATATGGTTACAACCTGTTGGAAGGTTCATTGTCTGGACCAATTTTGTTTAAGAAAAAAGCGGATGGTACAAAGGGTCGCCCATTATTGGGATTCTTTTTGTCAAGTAATTACACCGATGTTGTGGACGGAGGTCCAGCATATGGTGGAGTATATAAAATGAAAGACGATGCGATCGAAGGTTTGCGCACTAATCCATTGCGCCAGAACGTTCAAGCCGATGGTACTGTGAATGGAGCGCTTTACAATGCAGATTTTTTAACGGCAAATGATTTTGAAAAGATAGATACCCGTATGAATGTTCGCAACCGTTCTTTGAATGTTGTGGGCAAGGTGGATTTAACAGCCTCTGAAACCATGACCTTAACAGTAGGTGGAACCGCGGCATATCGAAGAGGCAATGATTTTGATTACAGCAACATGTTGATGAATTTTGACAATAACCAACAATCAACTGATTTGGATTGGAGAGGATATGTCAAGTTCAGTCAGCGTTTTAAAAATGCGGAGGATGAGACCTCAACATTGAAAAACGTATTTTACTCAATCATGGCGGACTACAGCAGTTCTTTCCGTTTGAGACAAGATGCGACACACCAAGACGAGTTGTTTAGATATGGTCATGTAGGTAAATTTGATCAATTGCGTGCGCGTTCTTATTCCTTGGCTCCAGAGGGTGGATATTATATTCAAAATGGATGGCAGGATGTTAATGTTGCATTTACTCCTAGTGAATACAACCCTGATTTGGCGGCTATTACAAGTCAGTTCTTTGGGCTTTTCAATACACCAACCAGTGTAAATGAGGTAGTGAATGGTTCAGATGTTTTGATTACTGATGATGGGTTCTTTGATGCCGGTAATAATGAATTCACCACTGAAATTTTACAAATTGGTGAGTCTCCATATGCGTCATTGACCAACATTCAGGGAAATAATGGGTTGATCAATGGTCAATTGCCCGGAGATACTTACGGATTATGGAACTATTATGGTGGACAAAGCAATAACTACAGCGTTAGCTCCAACAAGCAGTTCCGTGTTTCTGGAACGGGTTCAGCGGATATCGGAGATCATGCGATACAAGTAGGTTTTGAGTTTGAACAAAGAAGGGACGCAGGTTATGCTATTGCTCCAGTAGGACTTTGGTTGCGTGCTCGTCAGTTGGCCAACTTCCACAATCGAGAATTGAACACAGACAATCCAAGTTATTTCAGTGAGGATGGAATTACTTATGTCAACTATGGCAATTTGGTTGGTGCTGATCAGTTTGAGTTCGATTACAACTTGCGTGAATCATTGGGATTGGATGTTAACGGAACAGACTACATTAATGTAGACGCCTTGAATCCTGATGAATTGAGTGTGAGCATGTTCGGTGCTGATGACTTGTTAAACCAAGGAAACAATATTGTTACCTATTACGGTTATGATCCACACGGAAATAAACTATCAGGACGTCGCCCAACGATTGATGATTTTTTCTCTGAAGAGTATTCTTTGACCGATGGAAAGAGCTTCAAAACCAGAAGAATTGGGGCTTTTGAACCTACTTATATTTCAGGTTATGTAATGGACAAGTTTGCATTTGACGACTTGATCTTCAACGTTGGTTTGCGTATCGATCGTTATGACGCGAACCAATACGTTCCTATCGATCCTTTTGTAATCAGCGAAGCCTACACGGCCGGCGAGGTTAATTTTGATAAGTTTGGTGTAAATAAGCCAAACAACATCGGTGAAGACTTTGTGGTTTATGTAGACAATGTTGAGCAACCCACTTCTATAACAGGATACCGCGATGGAAACAACTGGTACAACGCTTCTGGTGCTTTGGTTTCAGATCCATTCACTTCTGTTGCTTCAGGTGGTCAAGTAAAACCATATTTGAAAGTTGATCCTAAAGCTGAAATGACATCCAAGTCATTCAAAGAGTATGAGCCTGTGGTTAATTTTATGCCTCGTATTGCTTTCTCTTTCCCAATTTCTGATGAGGCATTGTTCTTTGCGCATTATGATGTTTTGACCCAGCGTCCAACGGAAAGCAACCGTTTCAACCCCATCGATTATTTGTACTTGAATACCAATCGAAATGTCTTGTTGAACAACCCCAATTTGAAGCCAGAGCGTACAGTTGATTACGCGTTGGGTTTCCAACAAGTGTTGTCAAAAACATCTTCTTTGAAATTGGAAGCATTTTATCGTGAGTTGCGCAATATGATTCAGGTTAGATCCTTTATTGGAGCTTACCCTGCCACATACAAGGCTTTTGACAACTTGGACTTTGGAACCGTAAAAGGTTTGACGGTTTCCTATGATCTCAGACCAACGGGTAACTTATGGTTGAAGAGTTCTTACACATTGCAATTTGCAGACGGAACAGGGTCTTCAACGCAAACACAATTGGCCCTTATCAATGCAGGTTTACCCAACCTGAGAACAGTAAGTCCAGTGAACTATGATCAAAGACACCGTATTGTAACCACTGTGGATTATCGTTACGGTTCTGGTGCTGATTACAATGGTCCTGTTTGGTTCAATAAGCCAATCTTTGAAAATACTGGTGTTAACTTCATTGCTAACTTGGGATCAGGAACTCCTTACACTCCACAAGTTATTGCGACTCCAATCACCGGTGAAGTTTCTCCAACAACTGAAGGTTCCATCAATGGTGCACGTTTACCTTGGCAGTTCAATGTTGATATGAACATCGACAGAAACTTTAATGTTGAATTGAAAGGAAAGGATGGAAAGAAAAAAGCGGCCAATTTGAATGTTTATTTGTGGGTCAACAATCTGTTGAATACCATGAATATTTCAGGTGTTTATCGTTTTACTGGAACACCCGATGACGATGGATTCTTGGCTGCAGCTCAGTATCAGTCACAGATTGAGTCTCAGAACTCACCAGATTCTTTCAGAAATTACTACAGCATGTATGTAAATAACCCTTACAATTTGGGCGCTCCACGTCAGATTCGTTTGGGATTAAGATTTGACTTCTAATTCAACCTAGGAAACCATGGAAAAGAGATATATGAAATTAGTGTTGGTTGTCTTCATGGCTGTGATGTCCATGACGGCGTCGGCGTACAAGTCAGTGAATGTGCGCAATCAATCAGAGAATTCATCAAATGGTCAAGT
>CAYQUT010000028.1:9702-30809 GCA_964420985.1 uncultured Chryseobacterium sp. | reverse complement strand
ACCTCCCCAAATTCCTAAAACTTCCTCAAAATCAAAAGTTTTAGGAATTTTGAAACATTAAATATCGACCCCTGTGAGGGATGGAAGCGGCATCCTTTTGGGAAGGGAGCAAAGCGACCACTTCCCAAAAGATACAGCGGACAGCCCGACCGCCGCGCAGCGGGGGGCACAGCCAAATGCGGCGGATTGAAATACTGACTTTTGTCTGCTCATTGAATTTGTTAAGCGTGGGTTACGTTTGCCTTTTTGGGCGTATTATTGTTTCTATGAAATCGATATTTACTTTCCTGCTTTCGCTGTGCGCTTTTTCATGGGCGCATGGGCAATCGCTGTTTATCAATGAAATTGTCGCCTCCAATACCAACGACCAAATGGACGAGTTTTTTGAATACGACGACTGGTTGGAGATTTACAATACGGGCGGTATTTTGAATTTGGGCGGTTACTATTTGAGCGACGATCCCCTTCTCCTAACCAAATTTCAGATCCCCAACGATCCCGCTTTGACTACTGTCCTGCCCAATAGTCACATTGTTTTCTGGTGCGATAACGACAATGCCACCCAAGGGTCCAACCATACCAACTTTACTTTGAAGTCAGGCGGCGAAACGGTTTTCCTCACCGATCCTGATGGTGTAACGATCATTGATAGCATCTCTTATTTGCCGCTGGCCACGGATATCAGCTACGGAAGAACTTGCGATGGTTGTCCTACATGGCAATATTTCAATAACACTACTTGGAACTCCGACAACCAAGAGATCATCAACATGAACGGCGAATTGCTTTTTATCAACGAGCTGCAAACGGTGAATACCAACACCATTCACGACTTGCAGTTTGAATACGAACCTTGGGTAGAGATTTACAATCCCAATGGTTATCAAGTGAACTTGGCCAGCTATATCATCCAAGCCAATGGTTCCAATTACACCATTCCCGCCAATGCCCCCACGGAGACCATCATTCCTGCAGGTCAATTTCGCGTTGTATGGTTTGACAATGATTTGAGCCAAGGCACAATGCACTTGAATTTGTCTTTGGGAACAACGGGGAATGTCAAGATTTTGGCTCCGAACGGCACAACGGTTGTAGACAATTACAACTTCTCTACCATCGCTGCTGACCAAAGCTGGGGAAGAAATGTGGATGGCGGCGTAAGCAGCATCAATTTTACTTCACCCACACCTACTGCCTCCAACACTTTATTTGTGGCTCCTGGAGCAGCCGTAAAAATCAACGAAATCATGGCCAAGAATGTGGCCAGCATCACCGACAACTTTGGTGAGTTTGAGGACTGGATTGAGATTTACAATCCACTCTCGACTCCAATTCATCTGGGTGGCTACTACCTCACAGACAACCCCGATATCCGCAACAAATGGCAAATCCCGGCCACCTATCCCGATAGCGTTACCATTCCTGCCGGTGGCTGGAAATTGTTTTTCTGCGATGCCGATTTGAACCAAGGTGTCTTGCATGCCAATTTCAGCTTGTCCAACGGTGGTGAATATGCGGGTATTTACAGTACAGATGGTTTCAGTTTGGTGGATGAAGTGCAATGGGGTTTTATGGGCGGTGACACCACCTTTGGTCGTCAATACGATGGGTACAACAACTGGATTCAGTTCACCACCAATAGCACTGTAACCCCAGGAACCAGCAATGGCACCAACCCAAATGGTGTAGCTGATTCAAAGACGGAGTCACTTCAGCTTTATCCCAACCCCACTGCGGATGAAGTGCGTTGGAAGGTGGCGCAGGATTTTAGATTGTATGATGTCAATGGCAATTTGGTGAAGCAAGGTAAAAATACCATGTTGGCAGACCTGAGCGGATTGGCCAAGGGACAATACTATATTGTATTTGGAAACAACCAAGGAATGAAGATAGAAAAAATCTAGTGTTGATTTTCCTCTAAATCTTTTTGCAAGATTTCTCTCCAAAACCCAGGTATATCCTGGGTTTGTTGTGTCTTGTGGTTGAACGACACCAATACACACAAGCCCTGTGCGGCCAATACCTCTTGGCCATTGACCATTTTATAGATGGATGAATCCAAGGTCAAACTTTTATTCCCCAAATGGGAGCAATGGGTTTTGATGACCACCTCATCATCAAAGAACAAGGGCACCTTGTAATTCAATTCATTCTTGGCCACCACCACACCTTCCTCAATCCAATTCCACTTCTCTACCCTGAGATCTCTGAAGTAATGAATCCTAGCTTGTTCCATATAAGAAAAATAAGTAGCGTTGTTCACGTGGCCCATGGCGTCCATGTCCCTGAATCTGATTTCGGGTCGGTACAATTTCATATTAATTCAATTCTGGATCCTCTGGGAAATTGGCCACCAGTTGACCTTTCTTCCCTAACTTTCTCATGATGCCGCGCCACATGTCTTTCTCATCAAAATGCATCACGGTGGCGGCGTTGACTTTTGTGACAAACCAACTTTTCTCTCCCAACTCATCATCCAACTGCCCCACTCCCCAGCCGCTGTATCCCAAAAAGAAACGCACGTCTTTCAGCGCCACCTCACCATTCACCACTTTCTCTTTGAGCACATCAAAATCACCACCGAAGTACAATCCATCCATGATGGCGACACTATTGGGAATGACCTCTCCCTTGGTGTGGAGATAAAACAAATTGGAAGACTTGACGGGACCACCAATAGAGACGTGAATTTTATCATCCGGAAAATCCTCTATCAATTGAGACAGCTCCACCTCTACGTAGTTGTTCAATACAAATCCGAAACTTCCTTCCTTGCCGTGATCACAAACCAGGATAACGGTGCGTTTAAAGAAAGGATCGCTGATGAAGGGTTCTGCCAACAAAAGGCTTCCCCTCTCTATAAACTGGTCTGCACTGGGTGTCAAATCAATCATGGCACAATGTTACAACCTTATTGGATTGAACGCACTCCGAGGTGAAAAATTAACGGAGTTTGGCCGGGAATGCCCAATGCTGCTGAGCCCTGGGTACTAAAGGCAAAATCAGACTTGGCGATGATCTCAACCGAATCCCCGTCCGCCAAATACTTCAACACCCATTGCACAGCGGGTGCCCATTGGTCGGGTTGTCCTTTTTTGGCTTGCAAGGTAAAAGAGCGACCCACGCTTTGACCGTTCAGCAGCGTTGTTCCAATGTGGGTGATTACCTCGGCAGAATCCTGAATAGGCGATTGAGTGCCCTTGCGCAACCAATGCCAGGCCAGCCCGGGTCTTTTCTCTTCGAAATTTTCTTGTGAAAAATATTCAATCGCCTTCTCTTCCGTCAACTCTCCTGTTTGTACCAAATCCATCAATTGCTTTTTCCATTCCGATTCTGTCAACAATTGAATGCATTGTATTCTCAGCCACTTTGCATTGGTCGGGATTTTTTCTAAGCATTTCAATTTGGTTTCCGACACAACCTCCCATTGCTTGATATCTCCCTCGTGCAACACATTGATTCGCTCTTGAAAGGGCTGATGCACCGCGGTTTGTTTGGAGACATAAACATATTGACTGTCTACCACATGTAGATTTTCATCCAAATAATAGACCATGGACCACGCCCGATGTACTGATGCAACAGTGGCCTCCCCTTCACCAAAAGCAATGAGTTGCTCCTGCCAAGGACCAAGGCCATCATCGCAGCCAGGCAGCAAAAACGCAATGGCAACAGCTAAATAAACAAGGGATCTTTTAGTCATTTAAAACAACTATTTCGTAATACAAAGGAGTGTCTCCGGGAATCTTTTTCTTATCACCTGTAAAACCAAAAGCAAGAACGGAGGGGAGTACAACACGAACACGGTCGCCTTTGTGCAAGAGTGGCATCAATTGGTGCAAGCCTGATTCGACATGATCCTTGCCTACCTTGAAACGCACAGGATCAGCTGCAATGGTCTCATAGCACTGGGTTCCATCCAACAAGAAAACCTTGAATGCAATGGCCACCGTCATTCCATTCTCCACCGGAATCCCTCTACCTTTTTCAGTTATCTCATAATACAACCCTCCCCCATTGTGCATCATGTTCCATTTCTTTTGTGCGATGAACTTTTGAATCAAGGTTGATTCCTCTTTGCTCTTTTCTTTGTTCATCTCCAACAATTGCGATTGAATTTCGGCATCGGAAGGAACATTGGGCTGAGGATCACCGCAAGCCATGAGGGCTATCAATAGGAAAAGAAAGTATCTCATGCTGTTAATGATTCAAGTTGATCGATAGCCTCTTGCAACGTACCGTAGAATCTTCCACCCGCTGCATTTTTGTGACCACCGCCGTTCCATGATTGGCGTGCAAAAAGGTTGACATCCTTGTCCCCTTTGGAACGGAAACTGCAGCGCACTATACCTGGTTCATCGGCCTCACGCAGAAAGACGGCCATGTCTACCCCACCAATAGAAAGTGCTTGATTGACCAAGCCCTCCGTGTCGCCCGATTGGTGGTTGAAGCGATTTAGTTCTTCTTGGGACAATGTAATATATGCCAATTTTTTTTCGGGTCGATATACCAACTTTTGACCCAGTGCATATCCTGTTAACTGCAATCGATTAAAGTTTTGGGTATCGTAGACCTCTTGGTGAATTTTGGCATGGTTCAATCCACGCTTCAATAGAAAGGCGACCATTTCATGGGTTTCGTGGGTCACAACTGGGAAACGGAAAGAGCCCGTATCGGTTACCACACCTGTATAAATGGCTTCCATTGCGGCCAAGTTCAAGTGATCCAGCCAATTCATTTGGCTTACCAATTGAAATATCATCTCAGAGGTGCTGGTAAAGGTTGTATCAGAGAACAACACTTTGGCTACCTCTTCGGGTTGTTGGTGGTGATCAATCATCACGCTGTTGCCTGTATAACCCAACAAGTGCTGTGAGAAGTCCTGACCAACGCGGTCCAAACGATTAAAATCCAAATAGAAGCGCAAATCGGACTGGGCAATGGCATCCAGTACAGCGTCTTTGTCATTGTGAAAGAAAAGAATCTCTTCAACGCCTGCTAAAAATTGATAGAATGCAGGAAGTTCATCGGGCAAAATGACTGTCACATCTTTGCCTATACTTTTAAGCACATTGGCCAATCCCAAAGAGGAACCTACGGCATCGCCATCGGGACTTTGGTGTGAGAAAATAGTAATGTATTGGGCATCTGATACCCATTGCGCAATACTGGCCTTGTCGGCCGCTGTTAGAATCCTTGCCATGACTCAAAATTAGGGCTTTGTGACAAGGAAATTGAATTAATTTTCCCACATGAAAAAATATTTATTGGCATTGGTGGTCATGGTTTGTTTTTCATTTTCCCATCAATTTCATTTTTCTGAAACGCTATTGGAGTGGAATGAAAAAACGTTTAGAGTCAATTGCACCATCCGTGTTTTCACTGATGACCTAGAAAAGGAAATGGAATTAAAATACAACATTAAAAATAACGATTCCGCCATTTTTGAGCAACATGTTTTTCAGTATGTTCAAGAAGTATTTCAGCTCAAAACTGAGCAAGGGTTGTCCGTTCAACTATTGCCCATTGGCATGGAGCGTGAGGGAGATGTGATTTATTTGTATTTGGAAAGTAATGGATTGGGGGATGATGAGATGGAGAAAAAAAAGGCTTTGGATGGCACTGTTAAAGGTGAACGGTGGTGGTTTCAGAAAATACAATTGCGACAGACTTTTTTCTTTGATCAGTTTGAGGATCAAAAGAATTTGGTAAATCTCCGAAAGGATGGCAAAACGCAGAGTTACTATTTCATGGGCGATGTTCAACAACAACTCTGCACATGGCCATGAAAATGAAAAAACAAGAGCGCGCCAACCATGTTATGGAAACATTGGAGCGCTTGTATCCAGAAACGCCAGTACCTTTGGATCATACCGATGCTTATACCTTACTGATTGCTGTTTTGCTCAGTGCGCAATGCACGGATAAGCGTGTGAATGAGATTACACCTACATTGTTTGCCAGAGCTCGCACTCCTGAAGACATGGTATTGTTGAGTGTGGAGGAGATTAAATCCATAATACGACCCTGTGGATTGTCCCCAGCCAAGTCAAAGGCCATTCACCGATTGTCTGAAATACTGATAGAGGAACATCAAGGTCAAGTACCTGATAGCTTTGAAGCGTTGGAAGCCTTGCCTGGCGTAGGACACAAGACCGCCAGTGTGGTGATGGCGCAAGCATTTGGGGTACCCGCTTTTCCTGTGGATACCCATATTCACCGCTTAATGACGCAGTGGAAACTAACCAACGGAAAAAATGTTGAACAAACAGAAAGAGACGCCAAGCGTCTCTTTCCCAAAGACAAGTGGAATAAACTCCACCTGCAAATTATTTTCTATGGTCGGGAATATTCTCCCGCAAGAGGTGATCAGTCCAAGGATTTCATCACCCCTTTTATTCTATCCTAAATTCCCTTTAGTGAAGCCAAGAACTGAAGTACCACTGTACTTGTCTGGCCTGGCAATACCCCTGAAATCTGGGTGACATTTCCAGACTTGTTGACAGTAGCCTTCCAACGAACCAAACCATCTCCAAAATCAACCACCAGTCCTTTTCCGGGACTGATAATGTACTTACCAATGATTTGGGCATCGGCATCCGTTAAACACCTTGGGCCATAGAATCCCTTGGCCACCACTACCACGTTGTTTTTATTCAAAGCAACATAATATTTTGACTTATCTGACAACTCACTTGAAATGAAAATCGCCTCAATTGGTTTGATATCTCCTGCTGTAAGGATATCAGCAACAGCATCGTTTTTACTCATATCCAATGGCTGGCGTTTAATCCACGCCTCTGGGTTGTGTTTTCTGGCATCTACCAACAAAGTCATCGCGTCTTCGCGGGTTTTGGCAGAGCCATAAATCACATAATTCAACCCATTGTGAATACCACCGCGTTTGGCCTGAGAATAACCCAAAGCTTGCAATTCAGAGATAAATTCATCCACCTTGTTTGTCTTTCTAAAAGCACCAGCCACCACTAAAAACTCTTCATCTACCAAACGAATGTTCATGAACTTATCATCGACTTTTTCTTCTAAAGTTCCATTGTCTTTGATGATGATGTTGCCTTTTCCACCCTTTCCATTTTTTCCATTCTTGTCACCACCAGCTCCATTCACTCCATCTTGACCTGAGCCGTCTTGTCCACCATTTTCACCTTGACCTTTTTTTCCACCATTATTGGCCACAGCGGTAGAGTCCTGAGGTCCTTTACCTTCAGGCCAAAGATTTCTTTTTAACTCGATATCGACATTACCTACCATGAAAGGCAACGGCAATTTCTCAAACTGAGCCATATTGGCCACATCAAAGCTGTCTAGACTAAAATTTAGGGTAGAATCCACATTGATGAAAATTTCACTGTCACGATTCAAATCATATTTCTTACCTCTGTCATCCTTTATCACGCTTGACTTTACTGTTGCTTTTCGATAAGCCAGATTGGTTTTGCTGGTGCTGTCTCCATCTTTGAATTTTACTTTGGCAAAAGTTCCAGGTAAGAATTCAATTTTCAGGACATTGTCTTTTCCGTCAGATGTTAATCGATTAGAGGATACATACCACATGCTATTGGAATAGCCGGCCTTGATCAAACCAAAATCATCCCTGCGAGAGTTGATAGGCGCAGCGGGACAAAAGATTTTCTTGGATTTTAAATTATAACCGTAGATGTCTAATCCACCCATGCCAGCTCTGGCATCAGAAGAAAAATAAAGAACATCATCCACCAATGTTGGAAACACTTCATTTCCCTGAGTATTGACTCCGTCCGGGACAGGAACAGGCTCCGACCAATTGCCTGAGGAGTCTAGACTTGAAACAAAAATATCATAGCCATTGCCCTCGGATTTGTTAGAAGAGAAATACAATTGGGTAGCATCTGCATTAAAAAATGGATGCATGTATGCTGCTTTTTCTGTGCAGAAAGACAATTTCTTTGCTTTACTCCAACGATTTTTCAGAATCTTTCCTTGAATACGCTCCATAATATACAATTGAGGGAATCCTGCTCCAGCCTCTTTTTTAATCACCGATTCACTTGAATTCCTGGTAAAGATAATTTTTGTCGCATCCGCATTCACTGTGAATGGACCTTCATGTTGACCAGAATTGATCCAGTGCAAAGGTATAGGCGTCTTCTTGGAGAGGTCTGGGTTGATAGAACGAATATCCAAATAAGAAGAGTGGTCCCCTTCATAAATGTCTTGATAATGCTTTACTTTTCTGTCGTTACCAATGTAATAGGTTCTGTCTCCCACAACGGTTGGTGAAAAAGCGTATCCATTCGGATTCCATGCCATATCATTTACCGTAGCAGAGGCTACATTTGGGAAAATACGATTTACCGCAGTTTTCAAGCTATCATTGCTTACGCCTGATTGCAACATCATAGCCTCCACTTCGGCCCCACGACCAATTTGATTCAAAGCATCCATGAAGTTCTTCCAATCTTCAGGCTCGAAATTGGTTTTGTCCGCATTTTGGTACAACAAAACTGCTCCTTGTAAATCGCGCATTTTGTATTTGCACTTTGCTCTTTTTCTGATGGCATCAGGAACCTTCTTATCTGATTCAGCATACAACTTATCAGCTACAGCATATTCACCCAATGCATAATAGCGATCAGCTTCCTGCATGCTTACGCTGGTGATACATGCATTCAGGATAAGGGTAAAAAGTATGAATATTGAAATATTTTTCATCATGGCATTCAAAAAATTAGAACAAACGTGGAGAGGTTACCGCTTTACCACCATTGTTAAAATGGTAACGTAGCATGATTTCATGTGTACCGTTATTAAACGCTTGAAGATTGCTTACTGTTCTCTCAAAACCATAAGCAAGCCTCAAATTATCATCAATTTGGAACTCACCAATAAACTCTACTGCATCACCCAAACGATAATTCGCACCCAATCCAAATTTTGAAAAAGCATAAACTGTACAACCTGCTTCAATTGAGTAAGGCGATTGATAGGATTTCTTCACCAACATAGATGGTTTGAATTGAAAAGCACCAGCTCTCAAAACACCACCCCCTGAAATGAACATGTGGTTCACCAAGTATGGGTCAACGACATCACCATTGTCAATTTGCGTCCATTTGGATTTTAAGAAATATGGAATAGAAAAACCAAACCAGAATTTATCACTGTAGGCATAGACACCTGATCCAAAGTTGAGGGCGGACTTGCTTACGTTCGCCGCAAAGGCTTTGTCATCAGCCTCAACAGGTTTGAGTGAAGTCAGATTTCCTGAAAGTTGTTGGAAGCTGGCTTGTAATCCGAAAGAAACCGTTAACTCATCCAAACGTACATGGTAAGCTTGTGCGACATTCACTGCGTTTCTTGAAAATACACCAATTTGATCATTGAAGAAAACCAAGCCTGTGCCCAGTTGATCTTTGAAGTAGCGCATTTGCGCATTAGCAGAGAATGTCTTGGGAGCACCCGTCATGCCGGTCCACTGGTTTCGGTACAACACATTGGCCGAAACACCACCCAAGCTACCTGCGTAGCCGGGGTGGATGGCCATACCATTCAAATAATGCATGCTATATTGTGGATCTTGTTGCGCCATTGAGACAACAGATGCCAATGAAATAACCATGAATAATGCGATGGTTCTCATATAATAATTGCTTATGAATTTCATTTTCTTATTTCCAAATGGTTATTGTTTGAACTCTCTGAACACCGTCTTCAGTGAAGATAGCAAAGTAAGTACCTGCAGGCACCACATCAGACTGATCTGGCCCAAAGGTGGGTATACCATTCCATCTCACTTGAGCGTCTGAAACTGCACTTTCTGTGTAGTAAATTTTAGCTCCCCAACGGTTGTAAACCTCCATTGTAATCACGGCATCCCTGAATGGTGAACGGTAAATGTAAACATCCCCTACTCCATCCCCATTGGGAGAGAAGGCATCTGGGAAACACTCACCCAATAACTCACCATCACAGTTCTCATCCACATCATTTCCACAGAGCTCTGACACTCCTGGATTAATATAATAATCGGCATCATTACAATCCGTTGTATTGGCAGCGTAATATGCTGGAGGAAGGAATGAGCAAGTTCCCGTTGAATCTGTCTGCACTCCAAATCCATCATTATCAGCATCTGGATAATAATAGTTCAGAACGCCCTCATCCACCAACAAGTCACAATCGTTGTCGATCGAGTCACACAACTCTGTAATATTCGGACTAATGTTGGGGTTGGTATCATCACAATCATCAATACAACCCAAAGCATCGTCGTTATCAGAGTCGCTGAATGGGAAAACCAATCCATTCTCATTGTCACAATCACCTGGAATTTGAGACCATTCTGGACCTGGCTCATAGCACAATAGTCCTGGATAGATAGAATCTCCTGCTCCGAAGCCGTCCAAATCACCGTCATAGAACCAAACAACTCCTGCTCCATCATCTATGAATCCGTTGCAATCATTGTCTAGGCTATCACAAATTTCAGGAGCACCCGGATAAACAGTCGGTTCACTGTCATCACAATCCAAAGGATTGGCGCTGGATACATAGCCTACCACCTCAGTCACTGCACAATCATAACTCAAGTAGATGTCGGTGGTGTCACCAAATCCATCTCCATCAGCATCGACGTACCAAACTGAAGCATCCCATCCGTCACAGTTTTCATCAATGGCGTTGCCGCAAATCTCAGTTGCACCAGGGTTAATGGAAGGATCACTATCGTTACAATCCTCTGGATAAGGATAACCATCACCATCTGCATCCACTCCAGGACAGGGACCATCATCGATTACACTGTTACAATCATTGTCCAAATTATCACCACATATTTCAGCGGCACCTGGATTAATGGCGGCATTGGCATCATCACAATCTGTTGCATCCGTTACATAACCTGGACCAGGATTACATGTGAAGATCGGTGTACCATTGATATCACCATATCCATCTCCATCAGCATCCAAATAGTAGTTCAAGTTAGGCGCGATGGTTATACCGTTAGAATAGACGATACCAGAGGCACACAAATCCAATGGAACTATTTCTATTTGCAAGTAACCCAAAGCACCGGGTAAATCAGTCAATGAAATGGATTGACCTAAAATAGCAGGGATTCCCGTTGAAACGCTATCTAACGCCCATGTAGCATTGTAGTTGGTCGCTCCATCCACTGAGAAGAATTGGAACAGCGTGGAAATGTCATCCTCACAAATTTGTGTTACACCACTTGGTGAGGTAAACAATGCTGCAGAGATGTTAGGAATGGGCAACACTGTAATGTTTAAACTGACTGTATCACTTACGGTAGTACATGAGTTGACATTGGTTACTACCAACTGAATAACATCATTCGTTTCCAAAGTGTCTGAATCAAACGCGATAGAGTCAGAGATGATTACACCATTCAACGACCACTCATAGGTTACTGAACTACCTGGGTTAATCACATCTGCAGAGATTGTAGCACTTGTGAAATCACAAATAGAATCTGCTGTTGTTCCATTGACTAAAATGTCGATGATAGGGTTCAATGGCTGCTCGATGGTCACCACAATCTCATTGGATAAAACAGGACCGGCGAAGGCCAAACATGAAGCATTACTCAAAAGCTCAACATACACAGTGTCCGCGTTGTTCAAAGCACCTGTGTTGAAGAGTGCTGTATTGGGTGCAACCAACACATCATTCACATACCAATTATAAACAGGAGCTGAACCTTGATTTTGCGCTGATACCGCAAAATCTTCAGTAGTTCCAACACAGAAAGTATCTGCCGCAAGCGTTATTGCAACGCTTGGCGTCACTGTTCCATCTATACCTGTCCAAGTCACCGGACCTAAGTTGGTCACTGTTTGACATGCATTATTGGGAACTATGGTCAAAGAAACTGTTTCTCCAGCTGCAACGTTGGTAATAGAAACGGTTGGTGTGTTGAAGTTGGTTTGAACGCCATTGATATCTGTGTAAACCCATGCATAGGTCGGAGATGGACCGAAGTCTGTTCCATTGGCACTGAAGTCAATGGGATCAGCCGATCCACACACTGAATCTTGAGAGGCCACTATACCTGTCAAAACTGGTGTGTACAATTGATCAACAAAAATCTCAAGCGTATCACTATTTACTGCTCCTGCAACGATGCAGGTTGCTCCGCTGTTCAAGACAACATAAATCGAATCATTGTCTGCAAAAGATGTGCTTGTGTACAAATTGCTCGCGGAGGACTGCACCATCACACCATTCACATACCAATCGAATGAAGACGTACCACCGCTAAGAGGAGACTCAGTTGCCGTGTACGAAATGGCATCGGAAGGACAAGCTGTGGTGCTGGTCAAAGCGATGCTCACTGTTGGAGTAGTTAGCGGGGTAACTGTCACAGTTATTACGGCATCGTCTGAGGGCTGAGTCAAACAAGTCTCGCCACTTGACATGACCACTTGCACGTTCAAGTCAGCTGTAACGCCTGTTGCTGTGTAAGTGGCAGAAGGTCCTGATTGCACTAAAATAGTATTGACAAACCATTCGTAAGTTGGAGCAACATCTTCTGTACTCACCGGAGCTGCAGTAAACGTCACATCACTATTTGCACAAACTGTACCGTTAGGCGTAGTAACAGAAACTTCAGGTGTATTAGAAAATGCAGTGAAGGTATTCAAAGTTGCATTCACCAATAATGGATCAATGATTTGACATGTGTTCACAGGGTTAAGTAGAACAGCAATATTTATCGGACCATCAGCGGTGACAGGGTATACAAAAGTACCTGTAACGTCACCAGTTGTGATGGTTGTTCCGTTGACGGACCAATCCAATGTATAAGCTCCACCCTCAACCACTGTGGCATTGGCCGTTATGGTTTGTCCGGTCAATGAACAAATCAGAACCGCAGGATCTTCCAATGAAGACAAAATAACCGACGGATTCTCATTTGGAATAACAATCACTGTAGATACAGGACTAGATACTGTAGTTGGATCAGCACACAAGGCATCTGAAGTTACATTGGCATATACTTGATATCCATCCAATACACCGGTGATAGACACTGCAGCACCTGCATTGGCGATATTTTGTACTTGAATTCCTGCATTGTCCAAAACAAACCAATCATAGATAGGATTCGCACCCAAATTGGCAGAATTGGCAATATCCACTTGAACATCCAAATTCGCATTTTCGCAAATGGAAGCAGGAACCGTGATGCTCAAAACAGGAACTACATTTGAAAGTACATCTATTGTTGCATTATCTACAACATCATTTATCGTTAGACAAACATCATTGCTCGTCATCGTTACCTCAATGACGTCGCCTGTTACAAAAGTCAATGCATCCGTATTCAATGTATTGCTCAGACCATTCTGAACTTCAACACCATTGTAGGTCCAAACAAATATTGGATCTACCCCACCCGAAGTCGCATTGGCCGTGAACAATGGGTGAGTACCGGCACAGATTGTATTGCTTCCCAAATCATTGGTAAGTGCTACAGTCGGTGTGTTGGTAATAACCGTGAACAACTCCACGTTAGAAGTTACTTGAGCAGACGTTTGACAAATATTAGTTGGGAACAATACTGCAAAAACATTGTCTTGGTCGTTCAATACCGTTGGTCCAAAAACATCTCCAGTTCCAACCAAAACTTCCGCACCCACTGGACCTGCATACCATTCTATTACTGCACCAATTCCAGCGTTCAATGTATCGGCTATGAATGACACAGGGGTATCAAAACAGATCGTGTTGGGTTGATCAGCGGTAATGCTAATGGTTGGATCAACAATATCAATGATGATCATATCAATTTGTGCTGGTACAGAAGCTACATCAGTCACTGTAACACAAAGTTCGTCGCTGGTCATTATCAAGGTCACTGCATCACCGTTGACAGGTGTGTAAGTGAAAACATCCAAAGGACCATTTTGCTGAGAAATGCCGTTGACCAACCAATTGTATTGAGGATTCAATCCTTGATTGATCGCATTGAAGGCTGTGAATGTAACAGGTGTGCCTGCACAAACATTGTTTCCATCAGACTGTAATTCGACACCAGGGGTTACCAAAGGCAACATGGTGATATCAATAATCTCTTGAGAAGAAGTTACACCATTCGAACAAAGATCACCTGATGTTATTACCAATCCAATACTCATGTCAGCGGCCAAACCAATGATGGTGTAAGAGGGACCTGTTGTGGAAACAATAGTCCCCGTGTTCAAATCTACCCATTCATATGCTGCGATTGTGGTTACATCAACAGATGAGGCTGTGATAGTCACATCACTTCCTTCACATGCTGCATTCCCTACTGCATCTGAACTCAGTGTTACGGTAACAGTATTCACTGGGAGAACAACAAAATCAATCACTCCATCAGTTACAATGTCTGATACTTCACAAATATTGTCTCCATTCATTTCCACAGTCACATCATCACCATTAGACAAGCTAGATGTTATGAATACAGGATTGGTTTCCCCTATCTGCGCCACCCCATTTATGAACCATTGGTAGGTCTCTCCTCCCAATACGTTGGATGCTGATGCAGTAAATGTAACTGCTGTTCCTTCGCAAATGGTATTATCGAGGTCATCAGAAGAAACTGTCACTCCTGTTGCCACAAGAGGATTAACGATAACATTCGATAACGCCAAGGCATCTTCAGGTAATGTGCTTGCACAAACTTCATTACTCAGAACGGTCAATGAAACAACATCTCCAGCAGCTGGCGCATAGGAGTATGAGTCAAAAGCCGCCCCACTTCCAGCGGAAACAACGGTTCCATTCACAGACCATTCCCAAGTGGGATTGGCGCCAGTGTTCAATTCATTCTGAACTGAATAAGTAACTATATCACCAGCACAAACCTCTGTCAAGTCCACATCAAACTCTGCACTTGGAATCGCTGTGGGTAACATGGTAACATCTAGGATAGCAGAGGCCACATCGCCCAAAGTACAAACGTCATTGGAAGTGACATTCAATTCAATGGACATATCTGAACTCAACCCTAAAATGCTGAGTGTTGGTCCAGCATTGGATATTACCAGTCCGCTATTTAAGTCAATCCACTCATATGATGGATTAGAACCTGCATCCGAAACAGTTGCTGTGAGCAATACATCGGTTCCCTCACAGGCTACATCTCCCGGTGCATCAGAGACCAAAGTAACAGATGGCGGTGTAGCTGGCGTAACGGTGATGACTATATTGTCTGTATCCGTTGATCCAACAGAGCAAAGATCATCTGAAGTCACCGTCACCTGAATGGTCATATCAACCGTTGGATTAACGATGGTATAAGTATCCGTTCCTGTTGCAACAGTTGCTCCAGTAGTTACATCTACCCAATCAAAATTTGGATTGGCTCCTGCATCTATTGCGGTCGCAGTTAATACCACATCATCTCCTGCACAAACGGCATTGCCTGGAGCATCTGAATTAACTGTAACAACAGGGGTCAATGGCAATGTCACATTGATGGTTTGACTTGCCGTCAAGATGTCATTGACCAAACATAAATCGTCTAAAATCGTTGCTGTTACTGTAACAATTTGACCATCTTGCAATGTAGTAGAGCTGAAAGTTGAGCCGGCTCCTGCTACGGTTCCATTGATATCCCAAACATAATTCACATTGGTCATCCCAGGGGTAATGGATGCGGTAAAATCTACCTGCGTTCCCTGACAGATGTCTGTGGCAGATGGCGTCAAAGTCAAGACTGGATCAATGCTCGGTAAAATATTCACATCAATGGCATTGCTCACTACAACAGGAGTAGCAGAACAATTGGCGTCGGCTGTTAAGCTAACACTTACCTGATCGCCATCATTCAGCCCGGCAAATGTGGCCGTTGTAGAGGATGCTATACCTTGGCTAATACCGTTAACCAACCAGTCATAGATTGGATTAATTCCTGCATCAGTTGCTACAACATTAAATACTGCATCTTCGCCGGCACACAAATCATTGGCCACTATTGAAACAAGTGCAGATGGATTGACAAAAGGCTCAACTGTCAATACGCTAGAAGTAGCAGAAACTGTCGTTGTAGTGGCGCATGCAGCATCACTTGTTAGGGTTACTTCAACAATCTGGCCATCAACTGGATTGGTTTGGTTAAACACAGCACCAGTGACAGTTGGATCAACGATTCCATTGACAGACCATGTGTAAACAGGAGCAGTACCTTCATTGGTAACAGTAGCGGTATAAACAACTGGGACCCCTGAACAAACTAAATCATTGATTGCATCTGAAGCAATTGCAACAGTTGGAGTGACGCTATTGACCACCATTGAAATTCCTGTCGTTGCAGTTACTGTTGAAGAAGTTTGACAAGTGTTATTGGATGTAACAACCACATTGATCACATCACCATTTGCTATTGCCACAGGCGTGTAAGTATTGCTAACACCGTTAGGACCAACATTGATACCATTAACGGTCCATTGATATAGAGGTGTAGTTCCTGCATCTACAGCGGTAGCCGTAAAGGTCACTGCATCACCCAAACAAATGGTGTTTCCTGGGTTGGCAGCAATGGAAACAGAAGGGGTAACAATAGGCTGAACATCTATATTCAGGGCATTGCTGTTGGCAACAGCGGTATTTATGCATGATGCATTAGAAGTTATCTGTAAAGTGATTACATCATTATCCGCCAGGGTTGATGTGGAGAAAGTAGCCAATGTAGCACCTGGCACATTGATACCATTTACTTGCCATTGGTACAATGGAGCAGTTCCACCATTGGTAACGGTTGAGGTAAAGTCAACATTCACTCCAGCGCAAATTGATGTAGCGCTTTGCGCAATGATCACACTTGGCGTCACAAGCGGCTCCACAATCAAAGGCTGATTGCTCGCCGAATCACTCGGATTGGTCAAACAAGTTGCATTGCTCAACAAAATCACTTCAACCACATCTCCGTTCACTGGAGTCACATAAGTAAAGGTGGGTGTATTCACACCAACTTGAACGACTTCATTGACTTTCCAGATATACTGAGGCGCATTTCCAGGATTGGTTGGGGCAGCGGTAAATAGAACCGCTGAACCATCACAAATGGTATTATTCACTGCGTTATTGCTGATCGACACATCAGGAGCATTTCCCCCGACGGTCATTACGATAGGAGAACTTTCAACAGATGCGTTGGTTTGACAAACATTGGTTGTTCCCATCACAACGGAAACTTGATCACCACCCAACAAGGTAGAGGTAACAAACGTTGATGTTGTCACACCCGTTGCAATACCGTTTACTTCCCAGCTGTATGTCGGATTTAGACCTCCGTCCACTGGAACAGCAGTAAATGTTACTTCATCGTTGGCACAAATGCTTGTTTGACTGGCATTTATAGAAACTTGAGGATCTAACAATGGAAGAACATCCATTTGAATACTATTGCTCAGCACATTGTTGTTGCTCAAACAAGTTGCATTGCTCACCAAAGTAACTTGAACTATATCACCATCAACCAATGTTGTGGTAAGGAAACTGCTGGTTGTTTGACCTGTCACTACATTACCATTGATGGTCCATGTATATACAGGGGCTATACCACCATTGGTAGGAGTAGCAGTAAAATCAACCTGTGAACCAGCACAAATAGAATTGTCCGCATCATCAGAAGTCAATACCACTGTTGGGGTATTATCAGTAACATTCATGGTCACAGGAGCCAGAGCAACAACTACATTGTTCAATGTACAAGCATTGTCTGCTGTCATGGTCACATTGATAACATCGCCATTTTGAAGACTTGAGGAAGAGTATGTAGGCAAATTATTACCTACTACGATACCGTTCACTGTCCATTCGTAGGTTGGCGCAACTCCTCCATTGGTGGGGGTTGCCGTAAAATCAACTTGATCACCAAAACAAATGTCTGTGTCAGATGCAGCGATGACCACTGTAGGATCTTGTACACCCAGAACGTCCATTGATACCGTCAACGATTGAGAGGTCGAATAAGCTTGGCAAAGGTTGTTCGATACTACTCGACCAAAAATTTCATCGCCATTGACCAAAGCGGTAGTTGTGAAGGTATTGTTCGTCTCTGAAGGAATCAAAGTACCATTTAAGTACCATGAGTATACTGGCGCAGAGCCACCGTCATTGGGCACCAATGTAAATATCACTTGATCACCTTCACAAATCGTGGAATCTGAAACCGTAAGATCCACTGAAGGGGATAACAAAGGTGAAACAATTACGGTAATACTGTCAGCACCTTCCGCAGCGCTCAAACAGGTTGCGTTACTGATCAAAGTGGCCTTAACAATATCACCATTGCTCAATGAATCTGTGATATAGGTCGTATTGTTCAATACAGCTGAAACACCGTTCACCGTCCAGTTCACCACTGGAGCAGTTCCACCATTGGTAATATTGGCTATGAAAGTAACGATTGATCCTGCACAAATGGTATCGGAAGCTACGTTATCAATGATGTCTACAGTAGGATCGTTGCTACCAACAATCATAACCAATTCATTGCTCACTGCCGTATCCACTGCTAAGCAGAGACTATTGGACGTCATGATCACTCGTATCGTGTCTCCATCAAACAGGTTGGAAGTTGTGTAATTGTCTACGTTGGTATTTACAGTAACCCCGTTGATTTGCCACTCATAGATAGGCAAAGTTCCACCGTCGGTAGGAGTTGCTGTAAAAGTCACACTGGCTCCGGTACAAATGTTCAACTGGGATGCTGTAATGGCAACAGATGGAACAATGGTACCCACTAGAGCACCTTCATCCACTTGACCATCGCAGTCATCATCCAAGAAGTTACAAATTTCAACGGCTCCCGGGAATATCAAATTATTTGAATCATCACAATCTGTATTATCCAAAACAAAACCTACTGGAACGTCACAACTCACAGAGTCAACCAATGGGTCACCAAATCCATCTCCATCAGCATCAGCGTAATAAGTGTCGCCGAGATTTTCATCAATATTTCCGTCACAGTTATCATCCAAATCATTGCAGACCTCCACTCCATTTGGATTGATTTGATCGTTCATGTCATCGCAATCATTTTGGCAAATGGTGAAACCGTCTCCATCCTGATCGTAAAGTTCATCAACATTGCCATCGCAGTTGTTGTCAATGTTATCACAATAGATAGGATCTACTCCTTCTAAAATACCAGGATTGATACTTGCATTGTTGTCATCACAATCATCTTGACAAGTTGAATATCCGTCACCATCCTGATCAAACCCTTCATCTATTGTTCCGTCACAATTGTCATCTAATGCATTACAAATCTCTGTCGCTCCCGGATTGATAGCGGCATCCAAATCATCACAGTCACCATTTTGTGCTGAATAACCAGCAGGCACTGAACAAGACAATGAATCCGTCAATGGATCTGCCACTCCATATCCATCCAAATCTCCATCGATGTAATATAATGTTAATGGCAAACTTCCATCATCCACCAAACCATTACAATCGTCATCTATACCGTTACAAACTTCAATTGCATTGGGATTGACATTGGCATCTGTATCCAAACAGTCAGTATTGTCTAGAACGTAACCAACAGGTACATCGCAGCTATCCTTTGGATTATTGAGATCCCCAAAACCATCACCATCGGCGTCAGCATAATAGGTGGTTGTCAGACCTTCGTCAGTCTGTCCATCACAGTTGTCGTCTACTCCGTTACAAATTTCAACCCCATTGATGTTGATGTTGGCATCAAAATCATTGCAATCTCCTCCGCAGAAGGTAAAACCATCTCCATCCTGATCATACAATTCATCGATATTTCCATCACAGTTATTATCAATACCATCGCAAAATGCTGGATCTACTCCTTCGGCAATTCCCGGATTTATAATGGGGTTGTTATCATCGCAGTCGTCTTGACAAGTAGTGTATCCATCACCGTCTACATCAAAACCTTCGTCGATATTCAAATCGCAGTTATCATCTATTCCGTTACAAATCTCAATGGCCATTGGATTCACCAGCGCATCAAGGTCATCGCAATCGAGCAACTGACTAGTATATCCAGCTGGGGGGCCACAAGACAATGTGTCTGTGGTTGGGTCAGAAACACCATACCCATCCAAATCATTGTCTAAGTAATACAAAGCCAATGAAGTAAAACCTCCATCTGCATCTCCATCACAATTTTGATCGATACCATCACAAATCTCTGGAGCTCCAGGGTAAATGGTATTGTCTAAATCATTACAATCTGTATTATCCAAAATATATCCTGGCACAACAGAGCAAGAAACGGAATCATTCAAAACATCACCAAACCCATCCAAATCCAAATCTGCATAATAGGTTGTGGTTGGGAATCCTTCATCAATTGCTCCATCACAATTGTTGTCTACACCATCACAAACTTCAGTTGCCAATGGATTAATAGCTGGGTTGTTGTCGTCACAATCAAGACTATTGATAACATATCCAACAGGAACGTCACAAGAGTCCTTGGTTGCTGCTAAATCGCCATATGTATCTCCATCCACATCAGCGTAGTAGGTATTAGAAATTCCGTCATCAGAAATTCCGTTACAATTTTGATCCAAACCATCACAAATTTCAATAGCACCAGGATTAATGGTATTATCGGCATCATTACAATCTGTGTTATCTAATACATATCCAGTGGGCGCTGCGCATGTGTCGAATGGGTTATTAAAATCACCAAAGCCATCCAAATCAGCATCCAAATAATAAGTCAAATTGATGCCATCATCGATTGCCCCATTACAGTTATCATCGATGTTGTTACAAATTTCTTGAGCCGCAACATTTATACTTGGATCAGCATCATTACAGTCTGTAAAATCCAAAACATAATTCGGAACCGGAGTACATGACTGTAACAATCCTGTGATATCACCAAATCCATCACCATCCAAATCTGGATAATAATCAGTCAATAAATCTTCATCAATATTTCCATCACAATTATTGTCCAAACCATCACACAATTCAGGAGCTCCAGGGAACACCGTATTGTCTGCATCGTTGCAATCTGTATTATCCACAACATAACCTGTGGGTTGTCCACAAGCAATGCTGTCTACTGCGGGATCACCAAATAAATCTCCATC
>CAYQUT010000028.1:0-9602 GCA_964420985.1 uncultured Chryseobacterium sp. | reverse complement strand
CGTAACCAACGGGCACTATGCAATTCACTGAATCCATTGCCGCATCTCCAAATCCGTCGCCGTCTCCATCAGCAAAGTAGGTTTGAGTTGCCAAACCATTGTCCGCAACACCATCACAATCTTGATCTATGCCATCACAAACCTCGACTGCTCCGGGGAAAATGGTGGCATCATTGTCATTGCAATCGCCTTGACAAACAAAAAAACCATCTGCGTCCACATCAAATCCCTCGTCAATGACTCCATCACAATTGTCGTCAATGAAGTTACACAACTCAACAGCGCCAGGATAGACATTCGCATTTGCATCGTCACAGTCATCACTGGTTTCCACAAAACCAACTGGAGCTACACAAGCTTCAATGCTGTTGGCACCTCCGAAATTATCACCATCGACATCCTCAAAATAAATGTTGGTTACACCCTCATCAATCTCACCATTACAATTGTTATCCAACTCATCACAAATTTCCAAGGCAACAGGGTTAATGGCATTATTGGAATCATCACAATCGTCTGCATTATCTACGTAACCAACGGGGATATCACAAGCAGCGGTATCCACAGCTCCAAAACCAAAACCATCGCTATCTGCATCCAAGAATGAAGTGATGTATAGATCTTGATCTAAAATTCCATCACAATTGGAATCGATATTATCACAAATCTCCGTTTGACCGGGAAAAATTTGGTCATCAAGATCATTACAATCCAACTCACAAACTGTAAATCCGTCCAAATCCTGATCCCAGAATTCATCAATCACCCCATCACAGTTGTTGTCAATAAAATCACAAGATCCCGGTTGAAAAGGGCCTTCCAACATTCCAGGGTTTACATTGGCATCGTTATCGTCACAGTCTCCTTCGCAAGTCGCCCATCCATCACCATCCAAATCAAAATCTTCATCTATTAATCCATTGCAATTCTCGTCTAGACCATTACAAATCTCTGCATTACCGGGGAATTGAAATGGATCTCCATCATCACAATCCGTATTATCAGAAACCATTGAGGGACCGGCCACGCATGCATCCACTGGGTTTGCATTATCGCCAAAACCATCCGCATCCAAATCATAATAAAAAGTGGTCAAAACAAAACCGTCATCGATGCCACCTGCACAATCATCATTGATTCCGTTGCATATTTCCGGCTGACCGGGGTTGATTGTTGCATCATTGTCCTCACAATCCGTATTGTCGTAAACAAATCCTGAGGGAAGCGGACAAGTTTCACGGCTCGTACCATCCAAAAATGGTGTTCCATATCCGTCACCATCGAAATCACCATAAATCGTTACTGGAGCAAAACCTTCATCAGTAGATCCATTACAGTTGTCATCCGCGAAATTACAAACCTCAACAGCTGCAGAATTTATGTTAGGGTTACTGTCGTTGCAATCCGTGTTATTGGCAACAAACCCTGCTCCACAGGCTGTAGGTTGATTCACGAGTAATCCAGGATTACCATAACCATCACCGTCTTGGTCTCGATAACAAACCACAAAAACCCCATCCAGCACAATGGGGTCAACCGTTGTACTATCGAGGTATGAATGATCATTGTCAGGAATGGTTGATAATGTGTTTTCCTTTGCGACTGCGTAGTTTAGCGAAAAAACAACAGCTGCAAAGGTTAAAACCCTTTCCAATGATTTGTAAAAAACTCTAGTCATTATGCACTATTTTTGGTTTTGGTACGGATTGTATCAATTACAAATATATGAAAATCGACCTAAGATTCTTTCCGTAGGTGAATTTAACATTCACTTATCAAATCTAAAAACATGTTTATCAATCATTTATATCAGAAAAAAAAGTCTAAATCCTTAGATATTTTAAAACAATTGAGGGAACTATTTTTTGCAGTTTTCAACAACAATTTGACTAAGAAAAGTGGAACAGTTTGGATATACCCAGAATTCCCGAGTCGTAATTCCACTATTTACAAAATTTCCAGACGTTTGAAATTCAATTTGGTCACCCAACCTTTTCCGAATACCGAACTGGGCATACACTTTCACGACGCCACCATCAATTCACCCCTGGAACAAAACCACCCTTTTCCAATAATCAATAAAGAAATATATGATATTTCTAAGATAAAAATTGATGAGGTTCATTTAGAAATTTTCGGTTATAACACCATTGTCAATCCATTGACGCACATCGGATCATGCGTTGTCAAGAGCAATGAAAATGCACTTCATGATGGTCAAATCATTCGATGTCCAATACAACAAACCGAAAAAAACAAAATCTATCAAATCATCATCGATAACCAAGAACAAGAACTATTTGTGGATTACAGAATTTGCGTAATGAAATCGGATATAGTGATCGCTTATAAAAAATACAAAACAAGAGAATTGCGTTTTACGAACGACACCTGCGCCGCCTCCATTTTAGACATCCAATTCATCCCTGAAATCATTCAAAACTATATCGTTTCATTCACCAAAAAAATGCAATCTGATTTTTGCGAAATAGATGTGTTAAAAGACAACAATACTGGAAAGTGGTACATTATCGATTTGAATAAAACTCCGTATGGACCACCAGCGTCTTTATCTAAATCCGATAAAAAGAAAGCCGTTGAAATTCTATCCAACGGCTTTTCAAAAAACTTTATGAATTAACGCTTACTCAGAAGCGAATTTCTCGACTACCGGTTGAGTGACACCCGTGTTACTGAATCCACCATCATGGAAAAGATTCTGCATGGTGACGTACTTTGTCAAATCGCTGAACAAAGCAACACAATAGTTGGCGCATGCCAAGGCGTCTGCATTTCCTAGAGGCGACATTTCTTCAGAGTAATTGATGAATCCATCAAAACCTTTCACACCGCTACCTGCAGTTGTTACTGTCGGTGATTGACTGATGGTGTTGATCCTCACTTTATTTTTAACCGCATAATGGTAACCGAAACTTCTAGCGATACTTTCTAACAAAGACTTGGCATCAGCCATGTCTCCATAATCAGGAAATATCCTTTGCGCTGCAATGTAGCTGAGAGCCACTACTGAACCCCACTCATTGATAGCGTCTTTTTTATAAGCCGTCGCAAGCATTTTATGCAAACTAACCGCACTAACGTCCAATGTTTGTTTATACCATTCGTAATTCACATCCGTGTAATGTTTTCCTTTTCTTACGTTGGGAGACATTCCAATGCTGTGCAAAACAAAGTCAATTTTTCCGCCAAAATGATCCATTGCTCCTGTGAACAAATTATCTAAATCTTGCTCATTTGTTGCATCCGCAGGGATTATGGGTGCATTAATCTTCTCAGCCAAACCATTGATTTCGCCCATGCGCATGGCAATTGGAGCGTTGGTTAATACAATTCTTGCGCCATGCTCGTGTGCCAATTCTGCCACCTTCCACGCAATGGACTTATCATTCAAGGCACCTGAAATAATGCCTGTCTTACCCTCTAATAATTTTGCTGACATATATCGCTATTTAGTTAGACAAATATAGGCCTTCTTTTTTGTTCTGAATTAAATTTGTACCTTAACCCTTGAAATGACGCCAAAATCCTCCTACCATAAATTATTGCAAAGGCAAATTAAGAAAGTTCAGTCTTTAAGCGTCACTGCGGAGGAAAAACTTGACTTGTTGATGGATCTGGTTCATGACTCCTACAATACGTACGACAAGGACATCAATCATCTGAAAACTGTAATTCGTGAAAGCTCCACGGAGCTATTAGAGAGCAATGAGCAACTTAAAAAAGCGCATGCTGAAATTGCAGATGCCTACACCAATGAGGTCGGATTACTCAATAATTTGATTGATAAATCAGGTGAAGCCGTGCAAGTATCTACTGAAGATGGTGTTATGGTGTACATCAATGAAAAAGGAGCTCAGCGCCTCCAACGCAGCAAAGATGACATTCTTGGAAAATTTGTAGGCGAGGTTGAGAAAACTTTTTCCAGTAAGCAAGATTGGGCTCTTCATGTGTCCCAATTGAAAAACAACGGCCCGATGATTATCGAAGGGCTCCACAAAAAAGCAGATGGCACAGAGTTCCCTATTGAAGCCAATGCTTATTACACCGAGATTGGCTCGAGAGGTTATGTCATTGCCTTTATTCGGGACATCACCGAAAGAAAAAAAATAGAATCACAGTTGCTCAATTCGTTGACAGAAAAGACAACTTTACTCGGAGAAATTCATCATAGGGTTAAAAACAATTTGACTGTTATTTTTGGATTGCTTGAAATGCAAATTCTACAAAGCGACAATAACGAAGTCATCAAAATATTGCGAGAAAGTCAAGGGCGTATCCAAAGCATGTCCATGATTCATGAAATGCTATATAAGACAACGGACTTACAAAATGTAAATCTAACAGCCTACATTAGAGATTTGGCTCAAACCATTTACAGGACCTACCACACCAACGATAATATACATCTTGAAATCAGGAACGAAACTGAAATAGGACTTTCACTCAACAAAATGATTCCTTGTGGATTATTATTGAATGAAATTTTAACCAACGCCTACAAATACGCTTTTAACGGCAGAGAAAATGGAACTATTTTCATCGATACACAGTTAAATGATGGACAATTGATTCTTGTCATCGGTGATGATGGAACCGGCCTCCCTGAAATCGAAACTTCTATTAAAACACACAGCTTGGGCATGAAGCTCATTCACTCCTTCTCTAAACAATTAAAAGCCAAAATGACCATTGATAACTCTGTTGGCGTAAAATACACTTTTCAAATTCCATTAAATTAGGCATGAGTAAAAAAATTCTTTTGGTCGAGGACGATGAAATCATCGCATTTCTGCATCGTCACTTCATCGAAAAATGCGGATATGAAACCTTAGAAACGGTAGATAATGGTGAAGACGCCATTGAGGACGTTAAAAAATTCAACCCAGATGCCGTGCTCATGGATATACGAATAAACGGTGAAATGGATGGAATTGAAACCGCACATAAGATTAGACAAATATCTGAAGCCCCTATCATTTTCTTAACAGGAAATTCAGATGAGAACACCCAAGAGCGCGCCAAAATGCCCGGACAAATAGGCTATTTGGTCAAGCCGGTACGTCACGAAGATCTTTGCGCAGCTCTGTCCAAAGTTACATTTTAAGACAATGGTTAGCATAATAATAACTGCATATAATTATGGACGATATATCGAACGTGCATTGCGCAGTTGTCTTGATCAAAGCCTGGCGAAAAATCAATATGAAATCATTGTCGTGAATGATTGCAGTACAGACAACACCGTTGCTATATTAGACAACTACGAGCATGATGCGAGAATCTATCATCTCGATAAAAATGTTGGTTTATCGGCGGCACGCAACTTTGGTGTGAAAAAAGCAAAAGGACAATATGTAGTTTTCTTGGACGCTGATGATTACATCCACAAAGAAATGATTCAAGTTCAAAAATTGTATCTTGAAGAAAATCATCACCTCAATGCTGTAGCCATTGATTACTACTTGGTAGATGATTTGGAAACGCACAGAGAGCGCGTATCTGCTGAAGAAAAACCCATCGCTTGCGGAATCATGTTCAGAAAGGATTTGCTTATCGAAATCGGATTGTACGATGAAAGTTTTAAGGCCCGAGAAGAGGAAGATTTACGCATTCGCTTCCTAGAAAAATTCAACATTTATCACATCCCATTGCCGCTCTACCGTTACCGCAGGCATGAGCAAAATTTAACCAATAATTTGGATATGATGGAGGAGGCGCAAGCGCAACTTCACCAAAAACACGAAAACATTTGAATATGCAACTTACCGAATTTATTGCTCTTCATGACAACAAGAGTATAACAAGACCTTTCATTATTGCAGAGGCTGGTGTTAACCATGAAGCCAATATGGATTTAGCCAAAAGACTCATTGACGAAGCCGCAGAAGGAGGCGCTGATGCCATAAAATTTCAAACCTACAAAGCAGACACCATAGCTTCTAAAGATAGTCCTTACTATTGGGACATTAACAAGGAACCCACAAGGAGTCAGCACGAGTTATTTCAGAAATATGATAAATTTTGGAAGAAGGAATATGAAGAGTTGAAGAAATATTGTGATCAAACTGGTATTGAATTCATGAGTACCCCTTTCGATGCGGAAAGTGCACTGTTCTTGAATGACTTGATGAACGTGTATAAAATTTCATCATCAGACATCACCAATTTTCCTTTTATCGAAATGCAGTGTCAATTTGGCAAGCCCATCATTTTAAGCACGGGTGCTTCACATTTATGGGAAATTCAGGAAGCTGTAAGCATCATTGAAAAATATGGGAATCCATTGGTTCTAATGCACTGTGTTTTGAACTACCCTACCCCCAATGCCAATGCTCATTTGGGCATGATTTGGGATTTGAGAAATAAATTCCCCCAACACATCATCGGATATTCAGACCATACAGTACCGCAGGAAATGGAAGTGATACACTCCAGTGTTTTGTTAGGAGCCACAGTTATCGAGAAACATTTTACCCATGATAAAACTTTGCCTGGAAATGATCATTACCATGCCATGGACAAAGAAGATTTAAAATTGTTTTGGAATAAATGGGAAAAGACACAAGAACTCCTTGGAAGTTTTGAAGTTGCCGCATTGGCAGACGAAGAACCTGCAAGAAAAAATGCACGAAGAAGCCTCGTCGCAGCGCGCAATATTCCGGCTGGAAAGGCCATTGAGGAAAGTGATTTAACTTGGAAAAGACCCGCCCATGGGATTAGCCCTAAATTCATGGTAGATTTAATTGGTCAAAAGGCTGCCCATGACATTGCGGAAGACACCGTCCTTCAATGGCGATATTTTCATGGATAACTGATTAGCATCACAGCTAAACGACCATGAAAAATCATATTCGTTTAACACTTTGCTTGAACAAATGGGTATACTTTAGTGGCCCATCACATTTAGGAAATGTACAAGTATTGGATTGCTTCTTTGATTGCTTTTTCATTTTGTCTTATAAGACAAGAAGGGTTTTCTCAATTGGTAATCAATGAGGTTCTCATTAATGCTACTACTGCCAATAATGACGGAAATAATTCTCCCAACACAGGAGAATGGACTGAATTGTTGAACAATAGCTCTAATACATTGGACATCTCGTGTTACGTCATGACCGACGGAGATTGGTCAGTAACCTTCCCTCCGGGAACTACATTACCCCCTTTCGGGATTATCACCATTGGCTCAATATTCTCCCAAATTCCCGGCTTAGATATCAACCTCGCCACTTGCAATTGTACCAGTGGACCAGCAAGTGATATTGGAGTTTTTACCAACGGAAATGAGCAGCTCATCATCGCCACCAACACAGGACAAATCATCGATGGTGTGTACTGGGGAAACGGCCAATTTGGGGGAAGCTTCACGACCAGCAGTTTATTTGGATGCCCTGCTCTCACCATTCCCATTTTGCAATCCAATCCCAACATGCAACAAATCCAAGGAAGCATTGCGGAAACGGTAACAGCTTATCTTCCATGCAATGGAACAATCGTCATTGGAGGAAATACCAATCCATCGCCAGATGCGCCGAATATAGGCCCAATCCAAACCATCAATCCCAATGAGATTATCACCCATGAAAATTGCGGAACATTGGGATCCATCACGCTCAATCCATCAGGAGGCATAGGACCGTTTGAATATCTGTGGGCCAATAATCTAGGCAATGCCAATACCATCAATGCACTTCAGAATGGCAATTACAATGTCGACATCACCGATTTGGGACAATGTAACACCATACAAAACTTTTCATTCATTGTTCTAGAAAACAACAGTACTAATTTAAACATAAGCGCCGATAACCTCATCATCTGCAACGGAGAAAGTGTAACATTGACAGCCACTGGTGGAAGTAACTATTCCTGGAACAATGATCCATCATTATCCAATACCACTGGCAACGTTGTTACTGCCACTCCTACCACCACCACCACTTTTACCGTTGAAGACAATACTGGTAGCTGCAACAGCACTTCGAGCATAACTATCCAAGTGAATGACATCCCGTCAACCAATTTGTCTTACAACACAACCTTGTGTGAGGGTGACGATTTGATGTTGACATCTAGCACAACCACAGGGACATTTCAATGGACAGGGCCCGCCGGATTCTTGAGTTCACTGCCCTCCCCTTCTGTCATCAATGTTTCACAAAGTCAGGCGGGTAATTACACTCTCACACTCACGCAAAACAATTGCGCTTCAATTTTTACTTTGCCTGTTACAATAGCTGCACCCATCTCCAGCACCATAAATCCTGCGGGTCCATTCTGCCCCGGAGATTTACCTGTTGATTTGATTGCAGTTGAGGAGCCAGGCAACTGGACGGGTCCAGGCATAGTAGACAACACATTGGGTGTATTTGATCCAGCTCAAGCCAATGTAGGAAACAACAATATTGTTTTTCAAAGCAACAATACTTGCACACTTCCAGCCTACTTAACAATAGTTATCCAATCATTGGGCGATGCCACGATCAATCCCATTGGGGATATCTGCGAAAACAGTTCCGATATTAACCTTCAAACCGCCACACCAGGAGGAAGCTGGACAGGAAATGGCGTCAATAGCCTTGGCACCATTCAACCCAACTTGTTAGGTCCTGGAAACTACCAGGCCATTTACACTCTTTCTGGTAACTGCGGCGCAACTGAAACTTTGAATTTTGTCATACATGACAATCCCACACCCAATATAACCGTCAGTGATGCGGCGGTATGTATCCCTGGCAACGTCACTCTTAGCGCTGACAATGCCAATGCTGGATGGCAATGTGAATGGTGGGTAGATGGAATACCCGTCGGGAACAATTGCGCAGCACAAGCCTACACAGTGGAGACCATCAATTGTAATCCAGTACAACTGATTGTTACTGATAACTACGGTTGTATTGGAAGCACCATCATTCCCAACGCCATTTGCGGACAGATGCCACCAGTGGCAGCATTTACCTCAGATCCGACAAGGCCCATGGCCACGGACAACAACATATCTTTTATTGATTTGTCCACCAATGCCAGCCAATTGTTGTGGGAAATTGCAGGATCAACCTTTACTACCTCAACCGTGGATTATCCCATTACAGGACTTGAAGAAACCGTACAATTGTGTCTAACTGCAACCAATGACATTGGATGCGAAGACAAAACATGCAAAATCATTACTCTTTTGGACGATTATGGAGTCTATGTACCATCGGCTTTTACGCCCAATGAAGATGGCTACAATGATGGGTTTGGACCTGTACTTTACAACTTGCCATTGACTGAAATCAATTACACGTTTTCTATTTACAGTCGGGATGGTGAGCGGGTATTTTACAGTAAAAATCCGAAGCAAAAATGGCATGGCAACAAAGATGGCGGTGACCTCTATGTCTTGCAAGACAGCTACGTTTGGGTTCTGGAATTAAATCTGCCCGATGCAGGGGAGCGCAGGATTTTCAAGGGGGATGTAAAAATTTTGCGATAAAAATTAAAAACCATTTTTTTTGAAAGGTAGTCTCGTATTATCTTTGGCGCGGAGAGTTGGCAGAGTGGTCGATTGCGGCAGTCTTGAAAACTGTTGACTGTAA
>CAYQUT010000027.1:0-31511 GCA_964420985.1 uncultured Chryseobacterium sp. | reverse complement strand
ATGAAATACTTAACTTTCCTTTTTGCTTGCTTCATAACCATTTTGGCGCAATCACAGTCTTGGCAACGCCTTATTGAGAATCCATTCAACTTTGGTGGAGCTCAGGCACGTGGCATCCGTATAATAGATGATACCATTTTTGTTTCTTCTGTTTTTGTGGTTGTGGATTCAACCTCAAATTCCAGGTTGGTTATTTCTAAACACGACATTGCAAATGGAGATTTGCTTGATTATAAGCAGTACTTTTCCCCTGATTTTGAAAACGCCACTTCTAGTGGTTTGTATGCAGGCTATGATCAATTATTTACAACAAATGATGAATACATTAGATTGGCGGTCAATTATTGGGATGACAGTCAAGACTCAATCAACTCACCATCTTATTTAATGATAAATAGAAATCTGAACGTAGTAGATTCATTCGGAATATCAGGATTTGAAGGGGACTACTTCACTACATTCAATGGCAACAGGATTGACAATGATGGAAATTTGCTGTTATACGGTAACCGCCGGGTTGATGATCAAATGAATGATCCAGAAGCGGCGTATGCATTATTGATAAAGATGACTCCTCAAGGGGAACAAATATGGAAGCATAAATATCCTGATAGTTATTCCATAGTTTTTTTGGAAACTCTTTCTGACGGAGATGTTATATTCAATTGTGGTCGGATGAGCGCAACTTGGGTTGATGAGAAACAGGTGATTAAAACAAATGGACTAGGAGAAGAGCAATGGCGATTGACATTAGGTGGAATGTTAGTAAGTCCGCATTCAGCTATTGTAGAAACAAGTGAAGGTAAAATCATATTGGTCAATAGCTGGAATTATGATTTCGTGGATGAGCCAGGAACAGGCTGGTGGTATAGAAAATGGCTGCAACTTCAAAAAATAGAAGATTTAGGAGATAGCTATAATATAGAAGAAGATCTAAAATATGCACATACAACCAATGTGCTTGATGCCTATGGAATTGAGGAGATGGTAGATAGCAATCTTTTGGTATGGGGAATAATTCAGAGCACAGCGGGTGATACGTATGATACCATCAACCAACTATGGACGAAGCCTACTGAAAGAGGATTTTTAATGATGTTAAATTCTGAATTGGACAGCCTTTGGTTTCGCACCTACTACCATCCAGATGATGATTGGTTACAGATGTATAGCGAATATCTTATTAGCGATGTAGCCCCGCTTGAAAATGGCGGCTTTGTAACCTGTGGCTGGGGCGATATACGCGACATGGGCGATCTGCATCAAGTCTGGCTCATGCGCTTAGACGAATACGGCTGCTTAGAACCCGGGTGTCAAAATGTCAATCCAACGGAGATTGTCGTAGGATATGAAAATAGCATTCAGGCTTATCCCAATCCTGTAGTGGATGTATGCACCTTGCAATGGAATGCGGAATTGGCCAGTAAAGTGCAATCCAACTTTTCGGAATCTCAGATCATCATCATCGATGCGATGGGGCGTGAAGTGCAACGCCAGCCCGTCAACAATTTTGGAAGCCAATTTCAATTGCAAATTGACATGTCTTCATTTTCGCCAGGACTCTATCAAGCCCATTGGGTAAGTGGAGGAAGCTGGTTAGATTCGGTACAAATCATCAAGCAGTAACAAGGTCTGAAGAACTGTTGAACTTATTGGATTGAGCGCACGCCATTGTTTGATGGTTATCATTTGATATTGTTTCTTAGTACAAAATGAAAATTGAAAAATACGTCAAAAGGCGTATTGACAAGTAAATTCTTTCACCTTAAATCTCTTTTTAAGAATGAACGCAATGATGGGATTGATAAAAATACCGTAACCTAGGATGCTTGTTGGTTGTACAGGTTGCGTGTAATTTAATGTTATACGATACCGTTACGCCAACGGTACTCCTTAAACCAAATAACGGAATGCGGAAGCGAAGGCACATATTACACAAAGCAGTACGGGGCGCATTGCGCACGAGAACCCGATTAGAAAAATTGAAAAACTTGCCCGTCACGAGCAATAAATTTGTGACATAATAAATGACAAATTCAAAAAAACATCTAATAAATTTCAACATGAAAAAGTTACTTTACTTTTCAATAATTGCGCTGCAATTATTTCTTCACACAGGTCTGTGTGCGCAACACACAATGGTTAATACAAAATGGACTTCAATCACTGGTTCAGTTGGCCAATACGATTGGAGTTCAACAAGTCTTGACTCACAACATCAACTTTGTACCACAGGCAACAAGGTAGCCAGCGGACAAGGCACAAACATCTCAACTATTCGGTACAATGCGGACGGAAGTGTTGCTTGGCAATCCGATTGGAACGGTGCAACAAATGGTGATGATTATGGCACAGCCATCGCCACCAATGCAAACCACGTTTTCGTCTGTGGCGCAACTTTCAATGTCACCAACAATGACTTTGATTATGTCGTTCTAAAGTATGACATCGGCACTGGAGCTTTGGTTTGGAGTTATATCTATGCTGACCCTGCAGGTGGATTGGATATTCCGTCTGACATTGCATTGGATGACCAAGGCAACGTTTTTGTTACAGGGGTTAGACAAGGCGCTACAACGCTTGCGGACTATTGCACCCTTGCATTAAACAACTCTGGCACATTACTGTGGTCTCAATTTTACGATTATGCCAACAGCTATGAATTAGCTGCAAAAATTGTAGTCAATTCAGATGGAGATTGTATTGTGACAGGAGGCAGTGGCAACTCATGGACTGATGGTGACTTCTGTTCTGTTTGGTATTCAGCCACAGGGACTCAACTTGGAGTTAAACGCTCTGGGAGTGTTACCACTTATTTCGACCAACCATTGGACGTGAAAAAGGATGCGTCTGACAACATTTATGTTGTTGGGAGAATTGGCACAAGTGGAAATGGCGAGGACATAAAGTTGATGAAAATGGATGAAGAACTCAATATTGTTTGGTCAGTAACTAAAGACGGATATGGCCACAATGACTTGGGCCAATCCGTTGTGCTTGATGATTCAGGAAATATTTATGTGGCTGGTTATTTTACCACTGCAAACAACCACAAAGAAGCGTTTTTGTTGAAGTATAATAACAGTGGTGTTCTTCAATGGCAACAGACAATTTCTAGTGCATACAACGGGAATTCACTTGCATGGAAAATTACCTACAATGAAGGATTCATTTATCTTGTTGGAGATATTGATACTGACTTGGGTCAGGACGCACTTATTGCTGTTTACAATCAAAGTGGACAGCGGCAATGGATGAAAACCATTGATGGAGGAAACGGTGGTGATGACAGTGGCAGACATATGGAAGTTGGCGGAGACAATTTCATCTATATGAGTGGACAGGCCGACCTTACCGAAGGAAAAAGATATTTAGATAGCCGCTTTGAAAAATGGGAACGAACACAAACTGTTCTTAACAATGCTGATGGAGAGCCAATAAGATTCAAAGGAGAATTGATTGTTCATTTTGCGCCTGATGTTATGAATTTGACAACGGTGGACGATAAAGGAAAAATCTTTGGCGACCTTGGCGATTTCATAAACCAAACTGCTCTCAATTCTCTAAATGCCGCACTAGGCGTTGACTTGAAATATCAGAAGGCCATCAAAGTATATAAGCGCATGACTACTGCCGATAATGTTTCAATAGACAGATTAGGCAACACGGTAGGAGTTGATAAACATTGGTCTTCAATTGTTGTGACATTGCCAGCCACCTTGAATGATGTTAATGCTTTCAATACAATTAGCGCTTTATTTCCGATTGTTGAATATGTTTCGTTCAATAGCATATTTCATCTTGATGATATTCCTAATGATGATTTGATAGGGCAACAAGAAAGTCTTATACCGTCCACACAATTTCCAAATGCACACATCAATGCTGATGCGGCATGGGATATTGAAACAGGAAAGAACTACATAAAGGTTGGCATTTATGACGATGTAATCTATTGGGCGCACGAAGACTTTGGTGATGGCACATTCACAGGTTCAAAAATTGTTGGCGGTTGGGATTGGGCAGGTAATCAAGCCATAAGCAATGTTACAGCTCCAAATTCAAGTCATGGTACAGCTTGCGCTGGTGTTATTGGAGCTTTGCGAAATAATAATTTGGGAATAGCGGGTATTGCAGGTGGAGATGTTAATGGAACTGGTTCTACAGGTGTTCAACTATTCTCTATGGGCATATTTGGTAATAACGGATTTTCTGGTCTTGAAGATGCCGCAGATGCTATAGTTGAAGGTGCTGTGAGCAATGGTGATTTCGGCTATGGCTTGCACGTTCAGAACCACAGTTGGGGAGGCAACACCAATGATGCAGAAATGCTGGCGGCACTCAAAACTGCGTATAGAAATAAATGTGTGGTTGTTGCATCTCGTGGTAATGATGGTAATGACGGAACCAATTTCCCTGCTTCCTATAACGATGAATATTTAATAAGTGTGGGTGCAAGCGGCAATGACGGCACGTATAAAACAACGGACAATGGAGATTCATGGTGGGCTTCTTCGTTCGGTGGCGGTGTGGATTTGATAGCCCCAGGTTCAACCGACATAGTTAGAACAACAGTTTACCCACTAGATGACAACGACATAGATGGCTCAGGTAGCAACTGTACAAACGATGACGCCCTCTACAATTGTTTCAACGGTACCTCCTCGGCTGCCCCTCATGTATCAGGAGTTGTTGGATTGATGTTGAGCAAGCACAACACGGCCGTTGGAGCCGCTAACAATCTATCGCCTGAGGATGTTGAGTATGTTGTTCAGATGTATGCGAATGACATTGAAGGAACATTCAATGGGAATACTTATCCAGCTGGGTATGACGAGAAAAATGGCTATGGCCTTTTAGATGCTAGCGAAAGTTTAGCAAAGATTAGTGGTCAATACAGAGTATTTCATAGCGCTGCGCCAGCTTCATCCAGTCAATCTACTTTTGCGGGACTGAATATAATACTCAACCAAAATATTAATGGTGTAGCCGCTGGTTGGTATGTCGCAGATAGAGTTCAAGTGATACATACATATTTGAATGTCTTACCACCTACCACATCTGTGCTTGCTGCTTGGAGCAGATACAGCGATGTAATTGGCGTATCCGCAGCCAACCCCGTCACTGGTGCCACTTATGGCAATTATCAAATTACAACTACTGCTAACGTTGCATCAGTGGTTGTGACCACGTATTGTTGGCACATCCTCACTACATCAGGTGGTCAGAATGTAGATGTGTGGATTCCGGCTCATCCTTCCGAATTACAAACACCATATTCCTTGCATCTTTATGATAGCACCCCCATTGCAATAACTGAAACAGAAGTAGAAACAGATTTGGTGGCATTTCCAAATCCAGCTAACGAACAAATTCAGTTTGCATATACTGGAACGAATGTCTGGAAAAATGCTGAATTGACAATCTACAATTCACTTGGTCAATTGGTGGACAATATCACGTGGAGTTTCTCATCGTCTCCTTTGGTTGTTGATACTAATAAGTATGGAAGTGGTGTCTATATTTGCAAGTTCAGAAAGGACAACATAGAAATTACAAGAAGAATTATCATCGAGTAAAACCAACTGAGTGGCGGAGCTGCGCCCCGCCACTCAGTTTTATTTTTCGTATCTATGAAAAAACGTTCTACAATTATACTGCTTTGCCTTCTCGCAAGTTGCTGCAAAGAGGATAGTATTGAGGTGATAACACCAGTCGTTTCAGATTGCCAAGAATTGGGAATTACACCTTTTCAAGGGTGGAATTACATAGTTGATTCTGCCTTTTATCTCTATCCATGTTTCAATCCTAACGATGCAACCGAAATAATCTTTACACATCGCAAGTATGGTAATGGATTGACAAAACTCTATCGCTACGACTTGACTACTCATACCAAGACCTTGCTGCATACAGGCAACCAAATTTTTGCTCCAGATTGGGGCAGCAACGATTGGATATTGATGAATCTAACAGGAAATAGTGTTTGGAAAATAAAGTCGGATGGAACTGATATAACTCAGTTGACCAACACAGGGAATGATTTCTATCCAATTTGGCGTTCTGATTGTTCCATGTTTTCTGCACACCGTGGTCCGTTTGTTGACAATCTTCAAAAAACGATTCTGTATACACCTGATGCTATTCCATTCGACACTTTGCAAAATACAGGACTTGGTAGTAATTGTTCTTGGAGGCAAGATGGCTTGGCTTGCGGAATGGGCGGTGATGGTCCAAAAGTGTCTGATATTACAAATGACACTATTGTTTATTTCGATTCTTATCAAAACAATTTTAGTGGCGGTTCAACTTGGCTCAATGCCACTGAATTTATTTGGTCCTATGAAAAGGGTATATATAAGTCCAACTACTTAACTGGTGAAAAGGTTTTAATTAAGGCATCGTGTCGTACTCGACTTTATCTTGACCCAACCTACCATTCAAATGTTGATAAAATCATATGGACACGAGTAGATTTAAACCAATTAAACGACTTTGATATTGAAGTAAAGTCAAGACTTTTTATAATGAACCTAGACGGTTCAGAAGAAACAGAAATAATCATTGAATAAAACCACAACCATGAATAATAAATTCATTCTATTTCTAATGTTAACGATGACAGTAACGTCATACGCTCAAGACAAAGGCAAACTCTCCTTTGAAGCTGGTTACGGCATTGGGCAAGTTGGAATGTGCAAACTAAATCAATTCTATATTGATAGCTTGGCCAAACCGCAATTACTATTCAAAGACAATATAAAAACTACCAATCACGGTTTTGTTGGTGTGCGTTATCAACCATCTAAACTATTTGACATTGGGCTATATGGAAACTTACAGCAATCAGAACTTAAAGGAAATCCAATCTTCAATTCAAGTGATGATATTGGCAACATCACGGAAAATCATGGCACATCAAGCCTATTGATTCAATCCGTTGGTTATGGAATAACCACGAATATTCACATCAACCATATTTTGAAATGGCATGAAAAGGAAAGCAAATTTCTAAATCGCTCAAGACTCTTGACCGAATTAAGAGTTGGCAATTCATTGTCAAACGCAACCATAAACGTTCATTATCCAACACTTCCAATTGCTTCAAGTTATGCTCTATATCATGCCAACAACATCGAAAGTCAGGCGGCATTAAAATTTGAATATGACTATCTGAAAAAGTCTTTGGTATGCGGCATAGGATTCAAAATTGGTTACAACCACCTCAACGCAAAAACCCTAAAAAATCCATTCAATGAAGACTGGAAAGTTCTGAATGACAAATCAATTAATCTGAATTTCAGTGGTTGGTTTGGTTCAATTTACTTGGTCTTCGGAAAGTGAAATTTCAGTTTCAATTCAACAAAACGGCATCGTATAACCGCACCTTGGCGCAAGTCTTTTTTGCTCTTCGTCCTTCGCGCTAAGTGTGGTTTTGAAAGTTGAATTTTCTGAATTTAACGAAACATAGAAAGAGCAAAAAAGCCCAGCGCCAAGCTGCCACCCGTTGTAGGAGATTATAGATGAACGAACAGTTCTGTATTCATCAGAGAAGAAATTTGAAACAGTTGTAACAGTCTGCCTTTTTATAAACATTCTAAAAATCCAAGAAACAGTACTTTCTAATCCTGCCCTGCGCCCCAAACCATTACCAGTAATTTTAAAAATAACTTACTAAACTTTAACCGATTGTAAAATAGAATTCATGAATAAAAAAAATGAAAATTATTGGAATAGCAAAAGTGTCCTAAACGTTTTAGTTTTAGTTTAATTCCGCTCTCTTCTTCTCAATTCTTTTAGCTATCCCGTTCCATAAATCTATCCGCTGCTGATATCCCCAAGCAATGATGTCATCCACTTCCTTCTGCTTCTGAGCATCCCCATTGATCAAGGCATTGGTCATCTGACTGGAAAGTGCTCCATGATGGTCTCCATCCAACTCTATGTGGCGCTTGAGATAATAAACAAAAGTATCCAATTGCGCTCCCTCATTGCGGAGAGACTCAACCATGGTCAAAAACATACCAGGTATCAAATCTTCTCTTCCGTAAGTAAAGAGTGCCGCGCGCTCATGCAATGACCTGTTTTCGATTTGCTCAAATGTTGACTCCACAAATTTTATCGCTTCTTGCGGTGCTCCAGATTGATGGAGCGATTCTGAAATGGTATGGCCCTTTCGAATATGATCAATAAAAGCTTCCATGATTTGCGTATTGGCTCCACTTTCCCTCATTGCCCTTAAATACAACTCAAAATGACTGATATATCCTCCAGTAGGGTCCACATCACTCTCCTCACCCAATACAATTTCATTGATAAAGAATCGGGTAGTGGCATTGGATTGTGGAACCCACGGCGTTGTTGTACAGGTCAAATCTCTTTGAAGCGATTTCAATAGTGACATAAAGTCCCATACAGCAAATACATGCGATTCCATGAAAACAAAAATATCCTCCTTTGTTTTCATCATCGAATAAAGTGGATGATGCAACAATTGATTTTTCAAATCTGATTTTTCGGCCGTATGATTCATAAGGCGGCAAAAGTAAATCGAACCAATATTAGACGAAAAGATTATCTGCCTTCAACGTGCAAAATTCTGGTGTATTTCTTCATCGATCTCAAAGAAATGAAAATCAAGAAAGAAAAGAATAACGCAGTATGCCAAAACGGGGTGATAGCATGGGCGATATCGGTATAACCAAAGTGCATGTAATTCTTAAAAACGTCCAGCAAAGCGAAACTCAAGAAAATAGCGAAGAAGCCATTGTATTCACGCTTTAAAACATTCTTCATGGAAAACTCCCAAGTAGGTGACTTCCAGCCAGAAAGTTTTGGCCAAAAGGCGGGTGTTTGATTGGCCCAATTCAAATAGGTTTGGCCAAATTTGTTTCTCAAGAAAAATTCTTCCGCAAACATGATGCGCTCGTAGTAAACCCAATAAATTAGGCAGCATACAATTGTAAACCACCAATTTCCAACATAAATGATGATACCTAACCACATAAAGAAATTACCCAGGTATAGCGGATGACGCACCAAACTATAAATGCCCGTACTATTCAAGACTTCAGCCACTTGGCCTTCTTTGGTATTTCTACCAGAGGTACCCCTAGGAACATATCCAATGGCAATGGCTCTGATGAACTGACCCAATAAGGAAATAAAAAGACATGCCCAAGCCGTGATAGGATTGAAGTCAGTCAAATGTTCATCCCAACCCATACCAATAACCAATGCGGCCATGGCATACAAAGCCAAAGGAAAATAAGAGCGACCTTTGAACAACCAATTTCCTGATTTGTCCATTTCTTCTATCAATGCCATAATCGTAATTTTTCACAAACTTAAGGCATCAGACAAAAAGAGAAACCTAAAATCAAATGAATTTCACAGATGTCATTGTTAATGAACCTGCCACAGGTGAATCATTGAATAAAGAAACCTCATCACTTTCCTCTTTGAAACCCAGTGTGTAAATCAAAGGCAAAAAATGTTCAGGAGTGGGTATGGACAATTGCCATGATTTTTTTTGATTTTTAAAATCTACCAAACCTCGATCATTTCCATTCATCAAAAAAGATTTCATTTCCGAGCTGGCTTCCAAAGCCCAATCATAACCATAAGCGGGACCATTGAGCTTGTCCCACGCAACCATTCCTAGATTGTGAACCATGTTACCACTACCAATAATGAGAACTCCTTTTCTTCTCAATTGACTGAGGGATTGTGCCAATTGATAATGGTACTCTGGACCTTTGGAATAATCAATGCTCAATTGAATAACCGGAATATCCGCATTGGGATAGAGGTGTTTTATCACAGACCAAGCACCATGATCCAATCCCCATTGATGATCCATCTCAATGTGGGCAAAGGAGGTCAAAGCTTGTATTTCATTTGCCAATTCAGGCGAACCCGGAGCTGGATACTGAACGTCAAAAAGTGCTTTTGGAAAGCCGCCAAAATCATGAATGGTCCTGGGCATGGGCATGGCCGTGACAAAAGTGCCTTTGGTTTCCCAATGCGCAGAGATGCAAACGATGGCCCGAGGAGTAGGCAAAGATTCACTGATTTTCTTGAACCCTTGAACAAATTCATTCTCCTCAATGGCATTCATTGGACTACCATGTCCCAAGAATAATACAGGCATTTTTTCAGTTGTCTCCCAAGACAACTGTTGGGCATAAAGGTCATTCAATTTCATGGCTAATCCTCCAAGGGGCAATAATAACATCGATTGTAAAAATCGCTTCCTATTCATAGGACAAAGCTAGCAGATGAAGGACTTTGAAAACTTGAACCAGATTAAGAAATGAAACAAAAGATTATTTGAGCAACCCTTTGCCAAATTCTATTTTCATTCCGGCAGCGGCAATCAATCCCTGGCTTTTGATATTGAATACAGAAGCGGGAGAATCCCATAAATTAACAAAAGAGTCCATTTTAGCTCCAGACAAATAAAATTTGAATCGACCTCTGGTAATTCCAAATCCCACCTCTACTTGAGAGGCCAAATCCAAAATGGAAACCTCATCCTTGATATTCTCTGTGTAGGTAGATGAAACATTGCCATTTGCGTCAAACACAGGAACTTCCGCTACAGCCTTGTACACCAATCCTGGAATGATGGCAGCCGTTCCGAAAATGTAGAAACGATTTCCCAACTGAACGCCCAATTTCAAAGGGATAGAAATATAGCTGATTTTGTTTTGATGGATAAAACTCCCCAATGGTTGATACATTGAATCCACCATGGTTACTTCTTTCCCGTAACCCTTCTGGATAAAATTGATCTCTGTGCCAATGGTCAAAAAACGCATCCTGACACGGTCGTAAGTCAAACTCAAACTACTACCCAATAAGTCCTTTGTATTATAGGACGATATTTCAGTTTGAACATTGCTGATGTTCATTCCGGCTTTTACACCAAATTGGCGGTACTTACTGAATTGACTCCAAGCCATTGAGGTTTGCAAAAAAACCACAATGATTAACCATACCATCTTCCTTTTCATCATGTCTCAAATTTAACGGAACAACGTCAAACCTGAGATGAATATTTTTTGTCAAAAACGTTTCACCAAAAAATAGGAAATGCTATCCCATCAATCCGGTTTCAAAGAAAAAAAAATAGCCCTATGAAGTAAATTGTTTAATTTTGCAACATCTCCAATGCCCAACCAATAGGGAGTGCTACACACCAAATATCCCAACTCAAATTGAATACACAAGACCAAATTGTTCGTGTGGCGGTGGTAGAAGATCACACTTTACTCAATCAGGCATTGGTCATGATGTTGAAACAGGAACCAAGGGTGGTGGTAGCTTTTCATGCAGAAAATGGCGCGGAATTTCTCTCAAAATTGACCCAAGAAAAGATTGATGTAGTTCTGCTTGACTTGAATATGCCCATTATGGATGGTAAGGAGACACTTCAAATCTTAAGAGAAAATTTTCCAGATATAAAAGTCATCATTTTGAGCATGTACGATGACCCATGGATAGTCTCAGAAATGATGCGAGAAGGAGCTCAGAGTTTTTTAAAATAGAATTGTTCATTTGATGAAATGATGGACGCCATTTTCAATGTCAAATTCAGAGGCCAACATACCTCTGTGGCAATGAAAACAGCCGACTTTTCAAAGGGCAAAAATGTCATGAGCAAGGATGAAATGATTCTTCCCATCCGACTGAGCAAAAGGAGTCATCTCATTTTAAAATTGATTTGTGATGGCCATACAAGTGAGCAGATTGGGCAAAAAATGAATTTGTCAAAAAAAACAATTGATGCTGAAAGGATTGAATTGCTAAAAATACTGGGCGCAAAAAACCCCATCGAATTGGTCAGAAAGAGCATTCTTCACGGGTTATATGAGGTGAGAACAGACGCACGAATTGAAGTGGAAGAGGGGATTGAAGAGATGAAGAAGCAGGCGCGAAAGAAGTCTAGGGGGAGTGACGAAGAAAGCTCAGGAGAGGAAATCTAAAGGCATTGGACAAAAAGGTTTGAATTTCTTAATTAGAATTCACTCCATTAATCATTCTTGATACGTTCCGATATTTGTCGTCGATTTTTTTAAAATTGCACCAATCTTGAAAAGAGCAGACAACAAAACGAATTCCTTTTTTACTAGGTAGGCGTGAGTGTAACACAATGACTGAGTAACTTAAAAATAAAAAAGGGCCGAGGCCCTTTTTTTTATCATGTTGTTGCTTGTTTGATCTCCTCTTGAATTCTTCGGATTCTCCTCGTTCGATCGTCAATTTTTGATTGTGGGTATCCATTGGCGATTGCTCTTGACAAACGCTTTTGCAATTGATGCAATTTGTGTCCAAGTTTAAGGACATCGTACTTATTAAGGATCCTTTTCATAACATTAATTTTATTTGAAAATAGATTGAAGGAAATTCAAAAACAAATTTGGAATGTGAAAAAAATTAAAAGTCATTTTGGTGATTAAACGAGTTGTGCCAAACTACTCATTGGCATGATTATTTTCTCGGAAAAATCTCTTTTGCTTGCATCGTCCTTTTTTTTCGAAAAAAGGACATTATTTTTTTTGGAAAAATAAAAACTCGTGTTACATTTGCAACCGCTTCCAAAGGGAAGTTGAACGGTTCGGTAGTTCAGTTGGTTAGAATACATGCCTGTCACGCATGGGGTCGCGGGTTCGAGTCCCGTCCGAACCGCCAATAAGAAATAAAGTCTCAGTTTCCTGAGACTTTTTTTATTTATTGTTTTTTGCGTTCAGTTAGCAAGGTAATAGCTGATGAATCTAAATCGAGAGTAATTGATTCATTTTAGTGAGAAGTATTCCAAGCCGTTACTTCTTCACCATCCTTGCTCCCAACCAACCTAAAGCAATCCAAGGTAAAATGCCATCCAGTAACCAAGCAAATAGGGAAGGGGTTTCATACCAAATGAAAGTGGTGTAATTGATAGACAAGAAGCCCATCAACCCCACCATCAAACTGGCTATGATCGCATTCTTGGTTGAACAATCTTTCAAACTACTTAGCAATACCATCAACAACCCAGCTACCAAAATGTCAGTAATCAATCCTCTTACCATGGGCATCACCATTCCCATGTCCCATTTCTTGTGATATTGCAACATAATCCATGGCTTTCCTTGCTTGGATTCCATGTATTTTTCAATTTCTTCATTAGAAAATCCTTCTGGATACATTGGCATCATGTACGACCCTTCTTCCAAATTCAAGCTTTCCAAAAAAGTGGTTATGGTGTCCTGTTTATCAGTATACCGATGAAAATCCTTGTGCAAATCAATGGCAGCATGAGATAGAAATTGATAAATAAACAATATCAATCCGCCAAAAAGAGAGAATAAAATGTACTTTTTCATATTATGTTGATTTAAGGGGTTTTCATTTAATGTCATTCACCCACACTCTCTTCCTTACTCACCGCCATCTTACGCATGGCCAATTCCTTGGCAAATTCAATGAATACACGATGCGCTTGGGTAAAGATGAAACGATCTTCGAATGATTTGTGAACGATGTTTCTTCTGGCCATACCGTTGATTAGTGTTCTTCTGCTATCCGCATCTTTCAATGCCTTGTTGCTTTCTATCAAATCAATGAAAGAGCTGTTTTCAAAATAGCGATCAATCTCTTCATAATTGAACTCATGGTAATCCATCATCTCCATGAAGTTTTGACCATCCTTGTCCAATTCATAACAAAGCACTGCAATGAAAATGCTCACATCACGCGAAAAATTCTCCTGTGTGTCCTTGGACAATAAATAACAAAACTCTGGCTTGACAATAAGATCCAAATCAAAACTGATCTTGAAGAACTCATTGTAGAATTTATCATTCTCTTTCAATGAATTGTAATGATCCTCATTGCTTAATATAAACTTACCTCCCATGAGGTCTTCTACAATTCGTCTATGATGAGTAGGGTATACCATTCTTAAATTTTTGCGGGGTTATCTATTTTTATTTTGGGAAGATTGATGCGAGCGTTCAATGTTTCAATCACTGTACGCTCATCTTTCTTTGGAAATTCGACATTCAATTGCTCATCAAACAAAAGTCCTGTGATGGCAAAGAATTTTTCTGTCTCAATATTGGGAAACTCTTTGAGCAACATTTTGGAACACCAACCAAAAAAATCTTTGACCGGCAATTCTGCATTCAACTGTCCCATAAAGACTTCACGATCAAAGATCCACTTGTCAAATTGCGTGTCTACTTCTTCATAATACACTGCCTCTTGGTGCTCAAACTGCTCAAAAAATTCTTTAACCTTGAACAGCATGTCCTTTGCATACACCATGGTTCTTGAACCTTTGAGCAATGGGGGAGTTTCCACTTTGTATGGATTGCGCAGGAATTCAATAAAACCAGTTAATATCAATGATTCTGTTCTGATGCGTTCCAACAACGGCAACAGTTCATTGGTCAAGATTTTGGATTGTCTTAATAAGTCCTGATTGGTTTGAATCAACTGCATGTACAGTTTCTCAAATTCAGTCCTGATGGTCTCATCACCAAAATCCAATCGCTTGCGGTTGGCATATTCACTTACCTCTAACAATTTACTGGTCACTGACTCTGAGTGATTGACATCCAAAATCTTGTTCAGTGGTAAGATGTAATATTCAATCCAGAAGGATGCCTTATGTACTTTTTCACGGTACTCGACGCGTTCTATGTTTGACTTCAAATCGCGCGTTTCACTCAGCAATCGGAACGCGTTCCGCTCCACCAAGTCTACAAATTCACGAATCTGATGAGAGATGTTTTTGATTCTCTCCTGAAGAATTTCTCTATCGTGATTTTCACCCAAGCGAATTTTCATGTACAACTCGGCAATGGCTCCCTTGTATTTTTCAATGGTCTCCGGCAAAAGCGGCTTAAATTCAAATAACAAGAATTCCATCATTTTGAAATACACATCGCGCATTTCAAAATCACTTCCGATACTTCTTACAATTCTATATTCCTTGAGCTTTCCAACGATGTTTTGCTGACCATGCTTTTTGACAATCATGTCAAAAGCCTCCTTGGAAATCAAACCATCATGCGATTGGAATTCGAAAAGATCTCGCACCACATCAAAGTAGGTGTGCAAGAAATTTAGAATGGTCCGTGGTTCTGCTTTAATCATTTTCGATTATTTCGCTGGTTTCAATCAAATGAAATTTCAGTTTCACCTCCTCCAATGTTTCAATGATAGAGGGGTTGTATTCAAAGTTATTGTCCAATGTTGTCATCAGTTCAAAAGGTTTAATTCTTCGCGTCTTACGGCATGTTGACGATCATTCAAATTGATCTTGCCTTTTGAACGGAAAATGAAATAATATTTAGAGAATCCATCGTATGGCTGAGGAGCGGCAAAGATGGGCAGGTAGTTGTGCTCTTTACAGAATTGAACCAATTGTGGGCGGTTGTGCTCATCAATGGTTCCAATCTCGTCAATAAATAAAGCTATTTTATTCTGTGGAGAACTAATCGCCAATCGATTGATGATGGCCATGACAATGACCAAACGAATCATACGGTCCGTTCCATCCGATTCCACTTGCTCTTTCAAATCCACACGCTTCAATGTGCCTTTGATATTCAGGTGCAATTCAATATCAAACAAGTCCTCAAACTCGATGGTCTTTCCATTGTCCAAGTAGTTATTTAAAATCTTCAAATCCTCACCTTGCTCAAATTCAAAGGCCAATTGTGAAGTCAAATTTTCAATAGAAGAAATTCTTTCCAAGTCGAACAAAACACGCTTGTTGTCTACCAATTCAATGCGCAAGCTTTCAATATTTGAAATGCGTGTTTTGGACAAACTATCATTGAACTTGTTGTAAACAAAAGCCTTGAACTCTTCAAATCTCTTTCTCAGGTTGTAGGCAGGATTGGCAAATTGTGTAGAAATAGAGGCCAACAAACCATCAATGGACTTTTCTTTGTCTTGTATACAAGCAATTTCATCCTCAATAAATTTGATGAACTCATTTTCATCTGCCGTAGCACTGTTGGTTTTAAAACGCAATTGATCAAAGGTCCTGTCTTTGGTAGCCTTCAATGTTTCGCGGTCTTGACTCACCAATTTTATCTTTTGGTAAATATCGTCTAACGACTCCGTTGTATCAAAAGCCGTCGGGATGATGCCCAACATCTCTATTTCTTGCTTTCTGCGCTTTAACTCAATCAATCTTTCCTCTGACTTTCGGATATCCTCTTTCCAAGTATCCAAAGCCAAGGTCTTTTCATTGATTTCTTTTTTCAGCTTTCTTAATTCCTCCTCTAACGTTTGCTTTTCTCCTTTGACCTCGCGCAATTGCTTGCCCAATTCTGATATCTTCTTTTCCAAAGATGGTTTTTCTTTGAGTTTGCGCAGTTTTTCTTTGGTGGCTTCAATATCTTCATTGATTTTCTGCAACTCTTTTTGCGCCTTGTCCAAATGCATGGCGACGGCCCAGAGTTTTTCCAACTCAACTTTTTCTGCTTGAATCTCTGCCAATTCCTCTTTTAAAGCTTTGACAGATGGAAGATCCTTAGATGGTAAATCTTTGGGTAATTTTATCTCTCCATCAAAGATGTTCATACTGGCACCCACCTTGGAAATTTTCTTCTTCACCAAATTGGAAGGTAGAGTAGCAAACTCCGGAGTGAAAATGGCATTCAAGATTTTTCTAGATGCATCATCACCCGTGATCTTTTGAATCAACTGATCATCATAATTCTTGATTTGATTCTCCAAAAGTCCGATAGCACTATCCAATTTGCCCAATTTGGACTCCAATTGTTTGGTGTCCAATTTTTTATTCTCAACCGTTGTGATTCGAACCTCAGTCTCCTTGCGCTTTGCGTCCAAGTTGATCAGTGCTTCTTCCAAAAATTTCTTGGTCTCAAAGGAATTGATTTCATCCAATTGGGTCTGCAACCCAATGAAATCCTTTTCCAACATCTCTTCTTCAATCTCCTTCTTACCAATCTCTCGGTTTAAATCCTCCTGACGAGGCTTCAATTTTTCATTGACATTGACCAAAGTGGTTTGAAAGTTCTTCTCTTTGTCCAAACGACCTGAATCCAAATCCTGAATGACTCCGTTGTATTGTTTGTCAAAAGCATAAACCAAATCACTCACGATTTTATTTTTTGCCCTGAACAAATTCACGACTTCACGAAACTCCTCAAAATCTTTTTGTATGGACTTGATGGTCTTGATTTCTTCATTGATGCGCAACAAATCGTTGATGTCTTTCTTGTTCTTTTGAGAAAAGGAAAGACCTTCGTTTTCCCTGTTGTCCGCAATGATCAAAGACTCTTTTAATGTCTTATTGGTGATCAACTTAGAATTGATCAAATAGCGATAAACCTTTGAAAAATTGTTGGATAAACCATCTGTTCTAACGCTATCCTCTAACCAAATGACGGCCTCATTTCGCTTACCCCTGGCGTATACCGCATTAAAGACTTCCGTCTTGCTCTTGTACAGGTACAATTCTACTTTCTCTTCCTCTAATGTGGTTTGAACTTCATCCCATTTGCGAATGCGCTGATGCGCACCTTCTTTGGTGAAGAAATATTGAGAGCGGTATTCACAATTCAATCGAAAATATTCCAACTCTCCATCACTATCTCTTTTGACCAAAATGCAGTATTCAGCATCATTCTTTTTGATTTCAAAAATGATGTAACTCTGATTGTGAGTAGGGAAGTAGTGATGAATGGTCTCTTTGTCCCCGCGACGCTGTCCAGAGAAAGACATTTTGGATCCATCAACGATGAACAAGAAATTTAGGGTGTAAATCAAAGTTGATTTACCAACGTTGTTTGGCCCCACCAATTGCAAAGAGTCGCAATCATCCAAACGCATTTCTGCGTTCACATAGGTACTGGTATTGATACCAATAATTCGTGTAATCATTCCTTAAAAATTTGTTTAGGGTCGAGATGTGAAGCTCAACCTTGTAAAGCTATTCGGCTTTTTTGTTTTGAAAAAGTAGTGTTAATGAATTGGGGATAACTTGAAAAAGCCCTTCCCAAAAAAGTTAAGATTGTTGAAAAAAAGAGATTCGAAAATTTGAAATCATTGAAATTTCTATGCATCAAGTAGGCATGTCTCACCAATAACAAGACGCAACGCTGCAGGTTTAACTATACTCCATTGCTCGTCAGCCATCTGGCCAATTGAAAATTGCCCATCAGACAGTTGAATCAATATACCAGATGAATCATTAAAAAAAATCGTTCCAACCGAAAATGATTGCAGGTCATTGATTTGTTTTCCCGTGATGATAAAATACATCTTTCCCAAAATGATAACATGTGCATAGGCCACAGCATTGGGGTAGGGGAATAAATGAAGAGCGCGGATAGAACGATCCCAGACTAAACAACTGTCACTGCCCTTCAGCAACCCATTATTGGGCACCTTGTCTTTTATGCCAAAATACAGTCGCTCTCCTTCTTGGGCCTTCGGTTTGATTTTATGTTCTACCCAACCCAACCAATTTTGCTCAAACAATAGAATCCCTTCTTGAATGCACTTGACCATCAATTGAGCGGCCGTCATTTTGGGTTTCACTTCAAAAAAATTCTGAGATAAAACGTGGCCTGCATCAATCTCTTCATTGACCATGTGCCAGGTTACACCATGCTGTTGCTCACCGTTGAGAATGACCCAAGTGGGTATATTCACCCCTCCATATCTGGGTAAAGGACCATTGTGAAAATTAATGATCCCATATTGGGCTTTGGTCAAAACAATCGGTCTGAGATATTGATAGCAATTGATATTAAAAATCCATTCAGGCTGAATAGCATCCAATAGACTCAAATGGGATTCGTCATGAATCTTGACAATGGGAGTGGATGGCAAATGGTGCTCATTAATGAGATCCAAAAGTACCGTTGGATGTACATTTTTATCTGGCTCAAAAAAAACATGGTCAACGGTATGAATGGGATGATTCAACATCATTTTAATGCAATCCGCCGCCATTTTCCCATTGCCTATTACAACAATCTTCATGGCTGCTTGCTCAATTTATAAAAACCAATGATCTGATCCATTTGATACACAGGGTCACGTTGGTATAAAAAACAATAATAATCATTCATCGTTTCTGCAAAATTTCCTTCTGTGTATTCCAAACCGTTTTCGTTTGAAGAACCCGAATGAAAAAAACGATAGCGGTAATTATAAATCCCTTGTTTCAGCAAAGCATCGCATCGGTAACTTGCAGCGGATGCATCATAAATGCAAGGGAATAATTCTTTGATTCCGAAATTGGTTTGGACTTCTAAATAAAGCTTTTGTTCCGATTCATTGGGATGCTTGAATTGGAAATGGGTTAAAAAATAGTCGGCTTCCAGCGCCCTCACTGAACTGTTTTTGGTCACCCATATATTTTTTCCATTGTAATCCATCCAGCTGGAATGTGCGCGTCTATTGGGTTGGTCCATTGCTACAAAAACCTCAGGCAAATCTTGATTGGGTAAGGTATGATCTACATTAAATCCCGGGGTGGATATATCCACCGTGGACATCATGCGCCATTCATTACCTCCCGGAAAACCAGGATGCGTGTCATCTATAAACCGCCATTGATGCGGCTCAACAAAGGTGGGCTTGGGATGAATGAAATCGTTGCTTGGCTGCAATTCAAAATTTTGATACACCGACAAATGAATGTCTCTAAAAATATCTGATAAAAAATAGCCGTTGGGACTTACTGTTACATCTATTTGCTGATGGGAATAAATACTGGAAACAATGGACGATCTCCTGATTTGAGCCTGCATCAATACTTTTTCATCAACCACAAAAAAAGGAAAGGACACAACATGGTTGCTTCTGTCCTCCCAATCATTGTTGCGATAAATCAACAACCAATACCTTCCGGATTGGGTAGGTTTCATCATGTCATTGGGAAAAGCCAAATGATAATGCACATAATCTGTGGTGGTATTGACCCCAAACTCGGGAGACTCTGAAATTTCCTGCGATTCAAATCCCTGAACATACTCTGAATAATCCACATCATTGATATTTCCCTCAGCATTGCAATGAAAAATGCGATAGCTCAAAAACTCACGGTCATCCACCAACCAATCAAATTGAAACCACATTGGAGTAGTCTGCTGAAGAAATAGTATTGGAAACACAACATCTCCATCCAATGAAGTAGTGGTAGCATTTCTTATTCCTTCTTGATGGCCAAAAGGACTTTGGTCCATCCACACAGGAGATTGTGAACAGCAAAAAATGGATAATATATTCAAAGCAATAAGACCAAGTACTTGCATACTTGCCTTAATTTTGTTGACCATGAAGAGGTATTTTATTCTTGCTGCTTTCATCGTGATTTGCGCTTGCCAAAATAATTCCAAATCTACATTGCAAGGTAGGGAATATCAAGGTTTGTTCATGGGGAAGCAATACAAGATTGAAGTAGTTGGTGATTCAACCAATTATGAAAAGGAAATAGATGACATATTAAAAAATGTGGCGCTTCATTTTGATTTGAATGATACCCTTTCAACCATACACCGTTTTAACTTTAACAAAGACATCAATAAACCCATTGACATTCAAGACAACGGACATTATTTTGTTCGATTCTATCATAAAATGGAAGAGATGAAGGAGTGGAGCAAAGGCTATTTTGATCCAACCTCCATTGCCTTGGATAGGGTATTGCAGTTTGCCATTGCTGATCCAGAATTTTCGCCCAATTTCGATGCCTTCAAGCCCTTGGTTGGAATGGGGCCCCATCTGATGGAGTTAAAAGAAAATGGTAACAAAGTGCAATGGATCAAACACCACCGTGATGCAGAGTGGGATGTGACTGAGGCTGCCAGCTGTTGGGCCATGGACTTGGTTTTAGAGAAATTAAAAGAACATGGCTTCTCTGCCATTAAAATTTCGATGGCTGGAAAATATTTGATCTTTGGTCAAGGTCCTGGTGACTTCAATGTCGTACCCATGGGGTTTACGGGACAAATGCAAGACCCGCAAATCAAATTGAAGAATCGGGCTTTGTCCTTTAAAAACGCACAAGACAAAAGAACATTCATGAACATTCCCAAAGGTACTTGGGTGGAAAATGATTTTCAGTGGACTTCCGTTTCAGCTCCCTCCCTGTTGACATCAGAAGTTTTTTCTAAGGCATTCATGTGCATGTCTATGGACGAGGTTGCTGCATGGTATCAGAACAATGCGACATCAGATGTTCAAAGTTCCATTATTTACGGAACCAAAGAGAAGATGGACCGCGCCACAACGGCGGAGTTTGATCACATGATAGTCGTTCAGCCATGAGTCATTTTTACACTTTGGCGGTAGAGAGCAGTTGTGACGAAACTTCTGCCGCTATTTTGGACCACAAAAAAGTTATTGCCTTGGTCACTGCCACCCAAGCTGTCCACGAACAATATGGTGGAGTAGTGCCTGAATTGGCCAGCAGAGCTCACCAATCCAATATGGTTCCTGTTGTCACCGCCGCCATCAATCAGGCCAATCTTACTTTATCTCAAATGGATCTGCTTGCGGTTACAGAAGGTCCTGGATTAATGGGAGCACTTCATGTTGGGGTAGCCTTCATGAAGTCTATCGCTTTGGCTTCAGGAAAACCATTGGTAGGTGTAAATCACATGAAAGGGCATGTCCTAGCCCATTGCATTGATGACCAATATGATCAACCCATTGCTTTTCCATACTTGTGCTTAACTGTTTCTGGAGGACATACGCAAATTGTCTTGGTCAGCAGTCCGACAGATTTAAGAGTTGTTTCAACCACTCTTGATGATGCGGCGGGTGAAGCTTTGGATAAGGGAGCTAAACTAATGGGACTGCCTTATCCAGGAGGACCTGTTGTGGACCGTTTGGCCAAAACCGGAAAGGCAAATGCCTTTGTTTTTGCAACGCCCAAAAAGAAAGACAATGATTTTAGCTTTTCTGGACTAAAAACCTCTTTGCTTTATTTTCTTCAGGCGCAAACCAAAATGGATGCTGATTTCATTCAAAAGAATATCAATGACCTGTGTGCATCCTACCAGCATGCAGTCATCAGCTACCTCATGGATCAATTTTTCAGGATTGTTAAAGAATACAACGTTGAGCACATCGCTCTAGCAGGTGGTGTATCAGCCAATAGTTTATTGAGGGCTGAATTTGAACAACGGGGTATGAAAAAGGGATACCAAACTTACATTCCAAAATTTGACTATTGCACCGATAACGCCGCCATGATAGGGATATCAGGATACTTTGAATTTCAAGCTAATCCCAAAAATCAGCGAAATATTGTACCACAACCGCGAATGGTTTTTTAACCCAAATTGTCATAGGTGTAAATGTCGTCCAACTGAGAATGATGGTCCATTGCACAAAGAGGTTTTAACTTACCGTCATTTAATCCATATACCCAGCCATGAATGGTGGGTCCATTTCTTTTCTTCCAAGCACTTTGTACGATGCTTGTTTTGGCCAAATTCAAAACTTGCTCTTTGACATTTAACTCCACCAATAAATTCACCTTGTCTTCTTCACTCTCCAACAATTTGAATTCATCTTCATGAAAACGATAGACATCTTTTATGTTGCGCAGCCATTTATTGATCATCCCAAAACTTTCATTGGTTAATGAAGCTTTTACACCTCCACAACCATAATGACCGCAAACAATGATGTGTTTTACTTGCAAAACATCCACGGCGTACATCAATACACTCAACAAATTCAAATCCGTGTGAACCACCAAATTAGCGACATTGCGATGAACAAAAATCTCACCGGGTTCCGTCCCTGTAATTTCATTGGCAGGGACTCGACTGTCTGAGCAACCTATCCAAAGAAACTCTGGTGTTTGTATTTGAGATAAACGAGAAAAATATTCAGGATCTAATTCCACTTTCTCTTTTGCCCATGCGGCATTCTCTAATAACAATTTTGAAATACTGTCCATCTTAAAAGGGTTTTGGAATGTTGGTTCTTGAGTTGTATTTAAATTCAATTTGAATTTTCTTGAATTCAGCTTGAATCCTATATTCTCTGATCATCTCTTTGATATCCTCATCCAAACGTTCATTCTTCGAAAGATCAATGAGAACGTGACTATTTTCTGGGATTTTCAAAAAGAGTTCTTTCAATAATGGTTTATTCAAAAAAGTTACTTCCGTCTGGAAACGCAAAAGGTAGTTTTGTTCCAACTGGTACAAACCGACGCCATCATGAAAATTTCTCTTGATCACGAAGAAAATTCCAACCAAAATACCTATTCCAATTCCTTTGAGTAATCCCAAAAGCAGAATGGCCAAAACTGTAAGAACAAAAGGAATGAATTGCACTTTTCCCTGTTTCCAAATTTCAATAAAAATGGAGGGTTTTACCAGCTTGTATCCCACTGTTATCAGCACAGCTGCCAAGGAGGCCAAAGGGATGTAATTGAGAAGATGAGGGATAAAAAGGATACTCAATAAAATAAATACTCCATGCAAAATTGCACTCATTTTATGGGTTGCTCCGGCTCCAATATTTGCGGTGCTGCGCACCACGACAGATGTTACGGGAATTCCTCCCAACAGGCCTGAAACAGCATTTCCAACTCCCTGCGCAATCAACTCAAGGTTATTGGGTGTGTTGCGCTTTAATGGGTCCAATTTATCTACCGCTTCAACTCCCAATAGACTTTCCAAACTGGCTACCATTGCAATGGTAATGGCAATAATCCAAACATTGATGTGAAAGACACCCTCAAAATTTGGTGTGATGATTTTATTTGTCCAATCAGACCATTGTTCCACAACAGGAACATTGACCAAGTGCTCCGGCATCATTGCCATGCTTGTTCCATCCCACACATAAGTCATGACTATACCCAATATGATCACCAACAAAGACCCCGGTAAAAACTTCAACTTGTTCCAACGATTGACCAAAACATGATCCCAAATCAATAAAAAGAGGATGCTTCCCAGTCCGATAATCGCCGCATTTGGCGTTATTTTCAGAAAGGCCAAGAGAACCTCCGTAAATGTATTTTCCCCGTCGGGCTGGGCAAAGTCCTCGTCTCCTTCGAAATCATGATCAAATCCCACCAAATGCGGAATTTGCTTTAATATTAAAATCAGCCCAATGGCCGCCATCATACCCCTGATGACATTGTTGGGCACGTATTCTCCGAGTTTTCCTGCCTTTAATAGGCCGAACAAAATTTGAAACAATCCGGCCAGAACAACAGCCGTTAGAAAAAGATTAAAATCATTCAGTTGGATAATGGCATTGGCCACCAAAATGGTTAAACCTGCCGCAGGACCACTCACACTCAAGTGAGAACCACTGATGGCACCCACCAAAATACCGCCAACGATACCGGCTATCAATCCTGAAAATGGACTTACTCCTGATGCCAATGCAATACCCAAACACAAGGGCAGTGCTACCAAAAATACCAAAAGGGCAGGGAACAAATTTTCTTTTATGGCTTTCATGCGTTGCTCTTTAGTGCTGTAAAATGAGCCTGAAACAATGACCACACATCACGCTTCCAATGTTCCGTTAACCAACCCGCATGTTCCTCAGGAACACCAATGTGATTAAAGTGAATCCGAGTCCCGCCATTTTCCATATCGGTTAACTCAATATGCACAAGCGTGTGAATACCTCTATAAAAATACTCGTGTCGCCAGGCCATAACGATGAACTCATTTTCTTCTAAGCTCAAATAATATCCGCTGACTTTTTTGTTTTCTGAAATAAAATAGGTCCCTGGCTCAGAATGAAACTCCGCATGCAATCCCGTAATGGCAAAAAAAACCTTTGCATCCGTTAATGCTTCGTATACCTCTTTCTTGGTTGCCGGTATTTCAGTAATTTGAAAAATGTTCTCTGTCTTTAATTTCATCTCTCAAATGTTTTCATCATTGTACATCTCTCTCACCATCATGGATAACTTCCGCATATATTCAGAGCGCAACCAATCCCGGTAACTCTCTGTGCTTTTGGAAATGCAATAACTAAAATGCTTCACTCTGCTTTTTACGTCAAGCTCTAAAACTTTTACCAATTCCAAGGCATCAAAAACATCCTCTGCATTTTCACGGACAATTGTGGCGTGCTGCTGAATGCTTAAATCCAAAACTTCCTTTGACTTTCTTCCTGCCTTCATCAATCGGAGGTAATGTTCTTTGATGTCAAAGTCAATGACGGGGGAATTCTTGAATCGATCCCGAACCTCAGGAGTCATTTCATATTTGGTCTCCCTTTCCATGACCTCATCTGACACGATGCTCTCAATGTAGGCATTGGGATGAGCAAAAATTTCTTGCCAATCGATGTAAGAATCCCACAATCCAAATCGCTTGGCATTGTTTCCCAAATCCAAAACATTGAACTCTTCTTTTCCAGGAATCAATCGTGACCCGCGACCAATCATTTGATGGTAAAGCGTCAATGACTTGGTGGCTCGGTTCAAGATGATGGTCTCAACCGTGGGTTCATCAAAACCTGTGGTCAAAATGGAAACAGAAGAAAGAATGGCATTGGGAGTGACATGAAACCACTCCAAAATCTCTCGACGTTCTTGCTCATTGTGGGTATTGTCCAAATGCCTCACGTCATAACCCGCCTCTACAAACATCATGTAAACTTGCTTAGAGGTATTGATTCCATTATTAAAAATCAAAGTCTTGGTCCCCTTGGCAATTTGCTCGTAGGCATACAGCAGTTTTTCTTGCATGAAAATATTGCCATACAATTTCTCAGAAGACGATACCGTATAATCACCATTGATTCCCAACTTCAAGGAATGCAAACTCACATCGTAGGAATAGGTATTGGCTTTGGCCAAATATTTTTGATCCACCAAACTGGAAATGCTTTCACCAACAATTAACTCATCATAATTTTCATTCAACGGAAGAAGAATATTGGAGCTCAGTGGGGTAGCAGTGACACCCAAAATGATGGGCTCGTCAAACCATTTAAACAATTTTCTAAATGAGTTGTAATGCGCTTCATCGACAATAACCAATCCCAAATTGTCAAACTTCATGCGCTCATCCTTTAGCCGGTTGTTAAGGGTTTCAACCATGGCGACAAAGCAATCATGCTTCTCTTCTTCATCCAACTCTTTGACCTTACTCACAATGATTTTGTTCTTTACTCCAAACTCATTCAAAACGCGTGACGTTTGTCCCAACAATTCCACTCGGTGGGTAAGAATCATGACTTTTTTTCCAGTCTCCCGGATATAGCGCTTGGCAATCTCAGAAAATATGATGGTTTTTCCACCGCCCGTGGGCAACTGAAAGCAAAGGTTATAATTGACGGGAAACTTCTGAATCCGCTCAAATATTTTATCCAGTGCTGCTTGCTGATATCCATAAAGGACTTTTTCAGTGGCAACTTCTTCTTCTATGGCTGATTCAATCTCATTCATTCCAAAAGGGCGATTGGCAAAAATAACCCTTGTTTTTACAAAAACAGATTTAAATCATTAATTAATTGAAAAAAAATATTTTACGGGTGAAAATGAAGGGAAGTTCCCTCATCAAATTTCAGGAAATCCATGACTTGGTTTCTAAATCCTCTTTGGGCATACAAATCATGTTGATCGTCATAATGTTCACTCAACCAATGTCCACTTTGACCGCTGGGGGTAACATTCAAACCGTTTTTAACATCCCCAAAATCCACAATGATGCGCATCTGAGATCCAAAATGGACTTTAAAATGGGCCAAAGAATCGGGATGAAAACCACTTTGGTGGATGGTTTCATTGCTACCATAAACGGGATGTTTTGGCCCGTTGAAGAAAGGCGCCAATAGCGCAACTTTTCCTACTGGGTGACCAATTTCCAATTGACATGATTGCTCCCAAGTCCACGTAGCAGGATTGTCTCCATATTCTTGTTTTAAAATGGTCCATGATTTTTCCCAAGCCCTTTTGAGAATGGTCGATCTATCTTCTCTCATAGGTGTACGAACATCGTCCCACCACGGAGAATGCTCCTGTAGCAATAAATGTCCGTAAGCACGTTGATACTGATGATTGCTGCAAAATAATTCCCATCCCTTATTTCCCAACTCATCCTCCATGGCCATTCTCATGTAATAGTACAAAACGGTTTGATAAATGGTTGGACTAACCCTTTCTGGTAAATATTCCCCCTGCCACTTTTCTGGAATGGCTTCAATCTGCGCTTGAATGTTGGCCGGAGCCATGCTCAATAGAGCATACCAAAGTACTTTATCGGTGTCGTTGGTGATGTCATTGATCACCTCCTTCATGCCTTCTGAATCCCAATTGTCTTTTCCTTCAATCAAATGAGCTATTCTATCCGCTCTGTATTGCGGCTTGTAATAACCAGGATACCAAAAGGAGGAGCGCCATGGCATTTTAACTTGTTGAGGCCAATCATTGGCGGAATAGATAAATCCACTTTCTGGATTGATGTTGGACGGATTGTATCTAAAATCAATGTAACGAATGGGAAATGTTGAAGCTTGACTGCCATCCATGATGGTCCAAGGGTTATCAGGATAAAGCCTATCCTTCAATGAAGCTGTTGCCCACCAAGCGATATTCCCATCAGCATCTGCGTAATTAAGACTGATGCCAGGCGCATGAATGTAGGGAAGAGCAGTTTGAAAAGATTTCATGTCTCGACTTTGGTTCATCCCCCAAAATCCCCGAAAAGTGTTATTCTCTTTTTGCGTATAAGTCCAATGGCAACTGATCCAATTTTTATCCGCCAACAATGGCGTTACTGAATTGATGATGGGACCATGTGGACCGGACATTCTCGTAATCGTAGTGTCATCCCCTCCCTTGACATGTATAACTTCGGTGGTTTCTTGAATAGGATAAACTTTGTCGCCGATGACGACACCTTTTTTATCATCCGTGGTTTTCTCGTAGAAATAATCCATATCATCATTCAGCAACATGGTCACACCCCACGCCAATTTTTCGTTTCGTCCAATCAACGCAAAAGGCACACCTGCTAAAAAGTGACCATACAACTCAAAGCCTGGACACTCCAAGTAGGCTTCATACCAAGTTTGCGGCATCATGTATCCAATGTGGGTATCATTGCAAAACATGGGCTTACCACTCTTGGTGTGCTTTCCGCTGATGGCCCAGGCATTTGATCCGTCCAAAGGCGGATAAATGGGAAAGTGAGAATCCATTGAAGAGTGCATTAATTCCATCATACTTTTTTGTAATACCAACTCGTCAATTATCCCATTAAAGTTGTTACTGGGTATGTATGATTCTGTTGTATCGTGGTACAATGCAATGTCTTTGAGGTGTTGTTCGGTATAATTTTTTGCGATGAAATCAATAACGGGTTCTGTTTTATTTCCCTGATTGAAATTAAAGGCCAATGCACCAGAAATATAAAACATGTCTTTGATTTCAAAATGTCTTTTAGGAATTCCCATCAAATGAAATTCTACCGGGGTTGCACCATTATCGATAAAAGCGTTGAGTCCATCTAGATAAGCATTCATCTCTTGAACATAAGCCACCGATACAGAATCGGCCAATCGTGCGGCACTTGCTTCAGCATATTGCGGTAGCTCCATTGATCTGAACAATACATCTACTTTCAACCCATCATGTCCTACAATTTCAGATAAAGTTCCGCTTCCAACCCTACGCATTAACTCCATCTGAAACAATCGATCTTGGGCATGCAAATAACCCAATGCTCGCATCACATCCAATTTGTTTTTTCCTTGAATATGGGGAATACCATACGCGTCAAATTCAACATTCACCTCAGCGCTCAACCCTGTAAGTTGGACATCTCCACTATATTGAGGTCGGGTAGACCACAAGTAAATACCCAATGAGACCATCAATAAAAACACTATCCCGACTATGACCAACAGTACTTTTTTTGTCCTTTTCATAATACAATATTAAAGAAAGGTTTAATTTAGTAATGACCTTAGCATGAAGAAATTACTCACCACGGGCATCCTGGGATTATTATCCTTGACATTCTTTTCGCAAAATGATTGTGGAAGTGCTATTTCATTGTGCAATGACTTTTATCAAGAAACCAACTCGAGCAATACCATAGGGGTTGCAGAATATGTTGGTGGGTGCAACGCTGCGGAATATGCCAGCATGTGGTACACGTTTACGGTACAACAAGCGGGCAGCCTCAGTTTTGTTCTCAATCCCATGGACAATGCGGACGATTACGATTGGGTTTTATTTGACATTACCAATTCAGGATGTGCGGGAATTGGAACAACCGCCATTGAAGTGAGCTGCAATTCTTATGGCGATTTTTTCAGCAATGGTCCGACAGGCATTTCAACCACCAATGGTGGAACTGGAACCAGCAATGGTCCCGGCAATTTGAATGGCCCCGCGTTCAATCAAGACATCAATGCGACAGTGGGGCAGACCTATGCATTGTGTGTGATGAATTGGAGTCAAAGCACCAGTGGATTCAATATCGATTTTGGACAAAGTACAGCAGCATTATATGACAATCTTTCACCCACCCTTATCAGTGTTGTATCTGAGTGCAACCAAAATTTCCTCATTGCCCAGTTCAGTGAACCTCTGGAAAGCGCATCCATTCAAACAGTGGATTTCACGCTTCAAGGTCCAGGAGGTGCCATTCCCATTACCAATGCTGTGGTCAACAATAGCAATGGATTACCCGATGATGAAATTGTACTCACAGTTATGGTCAACAATTTGGCCGCTGGAAATTACACCTTGAATGTCAATGGAAATTTTGGAGGAGTAACAGATGCCTGTGGCAATCTGTTTCAAGGAAGTTTTGACTTTTCATACAACCCTGTTGATTTGAGCATCAATGCTGGAGATGATGTTAGTTTTTGTCCTGGCGATGAAGTAACGTTAACGGCCACTGGCAATTATCAGAATGTGCAATGGACAGGTGGTCCATCAACGGAAACTTTTGTGGTGGATGTACAAGGCATATACACGGTCACCGCAACGGCCAATGGATGTTCAATCAGTGATGATGTAGTAGTTCAACAATTGGTTTTACCCAACTGGACTTTGGGATTGGATACCAATGAATGTGCGGATGCGCCTTTGATTTATACAACAACCCAAAATGTGCTTTGGGAAAACGGAGAATGGGGTCAGATTAGTCATCCCGATGGAGAAGGGTATTGGAGTGCCGTATACACCTACAATGGCTGTGAAATGGAAGACAGTGTTTGGATAGAAGTGCACGATCCGATCCAATTTGATTTGGGTTCTGATACCATTTTGTGCCAAGGACAAATACTCACATTGACCACGCCCGAACCTGTGCATTGGAACCAACAAGCGACTACAGCAACACAATACGTTGTTCAATATGAAGGAACTTACACGGCAACCTACGATGAAGTTTGTTTCTTTGAGGATCAAATCAATGTGTTGTATCATGAGTTGCCTTTCATTCCGTGGCATGAAAAATCGTATTCCATATGCATTGGAGATTCTTTGACCATGGACGCTTCATCCTATCCCGCATGGCAATACACTTGGTGGGATGCAGATACGGTGAGTTCAAAGACCATAGGAGATGCGGGGCAATATGACATCACCTTGACCAATGATTGCGGATCATACATGGCAGAATTTGAGATCATTGCGGAGGATTGTGAAGAGTATTGCTATTTGCCCAACTCATTCAGCCCCAACCATGACGGCATCAACGATGCCTGGCAGGGTGTTTTCAATCGCGCACAGTCGATTGAATTGGACATTTTCAATGCATGGGGAGAGTTGATTTACAGTACAACGGATGTCAATTTCAAATGGCAGGGCAATGCATTGGGCAGTGAATACTTTGTCCCCAACGGCATTTACCATTATCGTCTCAATATTCAATATCCCATTAAAAAGGAGCAGGTGCAGGTAGGGTGGGTGAGTGTGGTGAGGTGAATCAATGGCATAAAACAAAAAAGGCACGAGTGATCGTGCCTTTTCATTTCCTCAAATCCTGTTAACTTAACCCAGTAACCATACCATTGGCATCGATGTCCATGCCTTCTGAGGCGGGAGTGGCGGGAAGCCCCGGCATACGCATCATATCTCCCAATATGGGAATAATAAATCCAGCTCCTACTGCAAACTCAAACTCACGAACGGTAACATTAAATCCTTTGGGTCGGCCAATCTTGCGCTCATCATCTGAAAAAGATTTCTGTGTCTTGGCCATGCAGATTGGCAAAGATGACAACCCCAATTTCTCAATCATCTTCAAATTGCTCTCCGCCTCTTTGGTGTATTGCACGGATTCAGCACCATAAATGGTCTTGGCAATCTTCTCTATCTTCTCCTTAATCGGAGATGCCCAATCATACAATGGTGCAAAGGCATTGCGTCCTGATTCCAAAACGTCTACTACCTCTCGCGCCAAATCGCGCATGCCATCGCCCCCTTGCGAAAATCCTCTGGCCACAACAGCCTTAACACCCTTCATTCCACATCGATCAATCACATATTGCAACTCTTCCTCACTGTC
>CAYQUT010000026.1:0-34349 GCA_964420985.1 uncultured Chryseobacterium sp. | reverse complement strand
GGAATGAAGGAATGAAGGAATGAAGGAATGAAGGAATGAAGGAATGAAGGAATGAAGGAATGAGGTAGCGTGAGCATGAAATGCGATTCGCTACGTAGGGGCGAATTGACATTCGCCCCGAGGGGATGAGGAGATAAGATTGATTAAGCTTGACCCTTTTTTTATAAATCTATTTTAGGACAAGACAAATTGGTCCCATCCAAAAAATAAAGGGGCTGCTGCGCAGCCCCTCTAACCTAATATTAATCTTTTACACTATCCACTGCACATTTCACACGCATCTGGATTGTCCAGTGAGCAAGATATGGTTGCTTGCTCTTGCGCGATTTGATCTACCGACTTTGGTGCTGTACCAAAATCTGGCGTCGAAGCTTTGGGTGCTTCTTGGTATTTTTTATCGACAGTAAACTTAATGGCATCTGTGGCAGCTTTGGTTCTCAAGTAATACATACCTGTCTTCAATCCTTTCTCCCAAGCATAGAAGTGCATAGAAGTCAGTTTACCCAAGTTGGCATTCTCCATGAAAATATTCAACGACTGACTTTGACAGATATAAGCTCCACGGTCAGCAGACATATCGATGATTGCCTTTTGAGACAACTCCCAAGCCGTCTTGTACAGAGCCTTCAAATTATCCGGAATCTCCGCAATGCTTTGCACAGAGCCGTTTGCGCTGATCAATTTGTTTTTCAAATCCTCGTTCCAAATGCCCAAACTCACCAAGTCTTTTAACAAATGCTTATTGACGATGATGTACTCACCCGCCAATACACGACGTGTGTAGATATTGGAAGTGTATGGCTCAAAACACTCATTGTTTCCTAAGATTTGAGCTGTAGATGCTGTTGGCATGGGTGCTAGCAACAATGAGTTTCTCAATCCAAACTCTTTGATCTCTTGCTTCAATACATCCCACTCCCAACGATTGGTGGTTTCTACTTTCCAAAGGTCATATTGCAACAACCCTTTGGAAGCAGGTGAACCTGGGAAGGTCTCGTATGCCCCATCACGCTTGGCCAAATCTTTAGAAGCTGTGCAAGCTGCATAATAAATGGTTTCAAAAACTTCTTTGTTCAACATGCGCGCTTCATCACTGTCAAATGGGAAACGCATCATGATAAAGGCATCTGCCAATCCTTGTACTCCAATTCCAATGGGACGGTGACGCATGTTGGACTTGCGCGTCTCAGGAACGGGATAGTAGTTGGCATCAATGATTTTGTTCAAGTTGATGGTCAACTGATAAGCCACTTCAAACAAACGGTTGTGGTCAAACTGACCGTCTTTCACAAACTTGGGCAATGCAATGGATCCCAAATTACACACTGCAATCTCGTCTGGCGCAGTGTACTCGATGATCTCGGTGCACAAATTGGAGCTCTTGATGGTTCCCAAGTTCTGCTGATTGCTCTTTCCGTTGGCCGCATCCTTGTACAACATATAAGGTGTACCGGTTTCAATTTGCGACTCCACAATCTTGTACCACAAATCTTGGGCACTCACTGTCTTTCTTCCGCGACCTTCATTTTCATATTTGGTGTACAACGCCTCAAACTCAGCACCCCAAACATCAGAAAGACCTGGACACTCATTGGGACACATCAAGGTCCATTGTCCATTTTCTTTCACACGTTGCATGAACAAATCAGGTGTCCACAAGGCGTAGAACAAATCACGCGCACGCGCCTCTTCTTTACCGTGGTTCTTTCTCAATTCCAAGAACTCATACACATCAGCATGCCATGGCTCTAGGTAAATAGCGAAAGATCCCTTACGCTTTCCACCACCTTGATCCACATAACGTGCGGTATCATTGAACACACGCAACATCGGTACGATACCATTGCTGGTACCATTGGTACCCTTGATGTATGAACCTTTTGCGCGAACATTGTGGATGCTTAAACCAATTCCACCTGCACTTTGAGAAATCAAGGCCGTCTGCTTCAAAGTATCGTAAATGCCTGAAATACTGTCATCCTTCATTTGTAATAAAAAACAAGATGACATTTGAGGCTTGGGTGTCCCCGCATTGAACAATGTTGGGGTGGCATGTGTAAACCAACCTTCACTGATCATGTTGTACGTCTTAATCACTTCATTCAAGTCGGCTTTGTGAATACCCACCGCTACACGCATAAACATGTGTTGAGGGCGCTCAGCCACCTTGCCATACAACTTCAACAGATAGCTGCGCTCCAATGTTTTGAAACCGAAGTAATCGAAATTAAAATCGCGGTCGTAGATGATGGTGCTGTCCAACAATGGCGCATTTTCTTGAACCACTTTGTACACATCATCCGCAATCAAACCTGCATTTTGACCCGTTTTAGGGTCAACATAGGTGTACAAATCATGAATGGTCTGTGAAAAAGACTTCTTGGTATTCTTGTGCAAATTGCTCACCGCAATGCGTGAAGCCAGGGAAGCATAATCTGGGTGGGTAGCGGCATTGGTGGCAGCAATCTCCGCCGCCAAATTGTCTAACTCTACTGTGGTTACTCCATCGTAAACACCCTCAATTACCTTCATGGCAATTTTGACAGAGTCAACACTGGGGTTCAACCCGTAACACATTTTAGAAATACGCGCAGTGATCTTGTCAAATTTCACTGATTCCTTTCTACCATCTCTTTTAACTACAAACATTATGATATTGTTTTATAATACGACTAAATTGAATATTAAAAATCTGCGTCTAAAGTAAAATTCTGATTTTCTTTTCCAGACATCACACCTGCCTTTTGATACTCCCCTACACGCTTCTCAAAGAAGTTGGTTTTACCTTGCAAGGAAATCATCTCCATGAAATCAAAAGGATTGGTCACATTGTATACTTTTTCATTGCCCAACTCCACCAACAAACGATCAGCGACAAACTCAATATATTGTGCCATCAAATCACTGTTCATTCCAATCAATTTAACAGGCAATGCATCAATGATGAATTCTTTTTCGATCTCCACCGCATTGGTGATGATATCCAAGATGCGCTGCTTGGGCAGTTTGTTCACGATGTGTGCATTGTAGAGCAAACAAGCAAAGTCACAATGCAAACCTTCATCACGACTGATCAGCTCATTGCTGAAACTCAAACCAGGCATCAAGCCGCGTTTCTTTAACCAAAATATACTGCAGAAACTACCGCTGAAGAAAATACCCTCAACTGCTGCAAAAGCCACCAAACGCTCTGCGAAACTACCATTCTTAATCCAACGCAAGGCCCAATCGGCTTTCTTCTTCACGCAATCCAAAGTATCAATGGCCTTGAACAAATAACTCTTCTCTGCAGAATCTTTGATGTAAGTATCAATCAACAAAGAATAGGTCTCACTATGAATGTTTTCCATCATAATTTGAAACCCGTAGAAAAATTTGGCCTCAGTGTATTGCACTTCACGAACAAAATTCTCCGCCAAGTTTTCGTTCACAATACCATCACTGGCCGCGAAGAAAGCCAAAACATGCTTTACAAAATGACGCTCATCGTCATTTAATTTGGAATTCCAATCTACCAAATCCGCTTCCAAATCAATCTCCTCTGCAGTCCAGAAATTAGCTTCCGACTTTTTGTAGTAATGCCAGATGTCTTGGTGAACGATGGGGAACAAAACAAAACGGTCCGGATTCTCCTTCAAGATGGGCTCTTCTGCTGCAGCTGTGACTCCGTTGTTGATGACTGTTCCTTCAAATAAATTGTGTTCCATGTTTGGTTTCGTTTGGTTTTTAGAGGCTTCACTTTTGGGAAATCATTCCCATAAGCGTTTTCAAAATTGTAACTTTTTCAGTTCAAAACCTATCCAAAACAACTAACAAGATGAGCGACTTTTTAACATCCATTGGTCATAACTTTCTTTGGTTAAAAAGTACTTGTGGATTGTTCAAAACATTAAGGCGATATTTTTTGTGAGCAAGCAGTTTAAAAATACGCGCGCGCTCTCTTCTTATCTTTTTTTTTCAATCAAATCCTAGGTGAATGGTTTATTTTTGCCTTCGCCGCGCTCAAAAGACCACGGCACAATGTTATGATAAAAGCCATTCAAGGAATACTCAAGAAATTTGTCGGAGACAAAGCGCAGAACGATTTAAAAGCCATTCAACCCATTGTAGAGGCAATTCTACAGGAGGAACAAAAATTGGCGTCACTTCATTTGGATGAACTTCGAGGAATCAGCCAGCAACTCAAGAATGATATCGCTCTTCGTCTTGCACCCAATCAATCCAAAATTGATGCACTGAAAGAGAAAGCAGAGCAATTGTCCATGGAGGAGTTGGAACAAAAAGAATCCATTTATTTAGAGGTGGATGCTTTAGAAAAAGAGAACCTTGAATTGCTGCAACAACAACTGGATGAGATCTTGCCACGCGCATTTGCATTGGTCAAAGAAACCGCAAAACGTTTTACAGCTCAGCCCACCCTGGAGGTCACTGCAACCGATTTTGATAGAGCTCTTGCTGCACAAGGAAAAGATTTTGTGAGCATTCAGGGAGACAAAGCCATTTGGAAAAACTCATGGAATGCAGCCGGCACTCCTGTTACTTGGAACATGGTTCATTACAATGTTCAATTGATTGGTGGGATTGCGCTACACCGCGGCAAAGTTGCGGAGATGGCCACTGGAGAAGGAAAAACATTGGTTGCTACCTCTCCGGTTTTCCTCAACGCCCTGGCGGGTCGAGGAGTACACTTGGTAACGGTCAACGACTACTTGGCCAAGCGCGACTCTGAATGGATGGGTCCTTTGTACATGTTTCATGGTCTTTCTGTCGATTGTATTGATCGCCATCAACCCAATACTTCTGCCCGCAGAAATGCCTATTTGGCGGATATCACCTTTGGAACCAACAACGAGTTCGGTTTCGATTACTTGCGTGACAACATGGCCACGGACAGTGACCAATTGGTACAACGCAAACACCATTTCGCCATCGTGGATGAGGTGGATTCCGTTTTAATTGATGAGGCCAGAACGCCTTTGATCATATCTGGCCCTACTCCCAAAGGAGATCAGCAAGAATTTGACAACCTAAAACCCAAGGTGCAATTGTTGATCAACACCCAAAAAGGGGTCATCAACGAATTCCTTACATTGGCCAAGAAAAAACTACAACCTGAAAATGGAGCTGCTTCTAAAGAAGATGCCACAGAAGGGGGATTAGCCTTGTACCGTTCCTATCGCGGTTTACCGAAGAACAAGGCCTTAATCAAATTCTTGAGTGAGGACGGTATCAAAGCACAATTGCTCAAAACTGAATCTACTTATTTGCAGGATAATCAGCGCGAAATGCCTACAGTGGATGCTGAGTTGTACTTTGTTATAGAAGAAAAAAACAACCAAATCGAATTGACCGAAAAAGGAATTGCTTTGCTCTCCAAAAACATGGAGGATGACAAATTCTTTGTACTTCCCGATTTGGGTCACGAACTGGCTGTCATTGAACAGACAGCCCAAAATGCCGAGGAAAAAGTTCAACGCATTGAGGCATTGCAACGCGATTACTCCGTAAAGAGTGACCGCATCCACACCATCAATCAATTGCTTAAAGCCTACGCCTTGTTTGAAAAGGATGTTGACTATGTTGTCATGGAAAACAAAGTCAAAATTGTGGATGAGCAAACCGGCCGTATCATGGATGGCAGGAGATACTCCGATGGATTGCACCAAGCCATTGAAGCCAAGGAGAATGTCCGGGTGGAAGCCGCCACACAAACCTATGCCACTGTTACCTTACAAAACTATTTCCGCATGTACAACAAGTTGGCGGGTATGACAGGTACTGCAGAAACAGAGGCAGGCGAGTTTTGGAGCATCTACAAATTGGATGTCATGGTGATTCCTACCCACCGCGCCATCAGCAGGAAAGACGAGAACGATAAAGTGTACAAAACCAAACGAGAGAAATACAATGCCGTTATTGAAGAAGTGGCAGCATTGCAAGCGGAAGGTCGCCCTGTTCTTGTTGGAACAACCACCGTTGAGGTTTCCGAATTGCTCTCACGTATGTTACGCCAGCGTGGTATTGAGCATCAAGTATTGAATGCAAAGTTGCACCAAAAAGAAGCGGATATCGTTGCTTTGGCAGGACAATCAGGTACTGTAACCATTGCCACCAACATGGCGGGTCGTGGTACAGATATCAAATTGGGTGAAGGGGCCAAAGAAAAAGGATTGGCCATCATCGGTACAGAGCGACACGATTCTAGACGTGTAGATAGACAGTTAAGGGGTCGTTCAGGTCGTCAAGGTGATCCCGGAACCTCCCAATTTTATGTTTCTTTAGAAGACGATTTGATGCGTCTATTTGGTTCAGACCGCATTGCCAAAATGATGGACCGTTTGGGCCTTGAGGAAGGAGAGGTCATTCAACATTCAATGATTACCTCATCCATAGAGCGCGCCCAGAAAAAAGTGGAAGAGAATCACTTTGGTGTCAGAAAACGCCTTTTGGAGTTTGACGATGTGATGAATGCCCAGCGTGAAGTCATCTACAAACGCAGAAGACACGCCCTATTTGGTGAGCGCTTACAGTTGGATATTGACAACATGATTTTTGACATGTCGGCCTCTGTTGTAGAGATGTACCATGTTGCCAAACAATATGAAGGATTCAAATTTGAAGTTCTCAGAATTTTTGGAATTGACACCCAAGTGGATGAAGGCACATTTTTGTCCGGAAAAGTAGATGATTTGATACAAAAGCTATACAGCGAAGTTGTATCTGGATACAACCACCGAGCAAACGCATTGAAAATGCAAGCCTTACCTGTCATCAAAAATGTTTCTCAAAACAATCAAGGGTACCAAAACATAGGAATCCCCATTACGGACGGAAGAAAGCATCTTCAGCTGGGAGTTAATATGCAGCGCGCCATAGAAACAGAAGGCAAAGAAATCATTGACAGCATGGAGAAATCCATTACCCTGGCCATTATTGACCTATACTGGAAGGAACATTTGCGCGCTATGGATGACTTGCGACACAATGTCCAATTTGCTTCACATGAACAAAAAGATCCATTGTTGATTTACAAATTGGAGAGTTATGAATTGTTCAAAAACGTTGTAGCCAAAATCAACAGCGAAATCATTCAGTTCTTGTTTACTTGCCGCATCGCGGAAGGAAATCCAACCGCTGCGCCCAAACAAGTTGTACAAAGCCCCAAGGTTTCCACTTCCAAAGCGGATATTCAGAACCTCAACGAGCGCAACCAACAGCAGCAACAAGCAGTTCAAGAAAGCGCTCCAATAAAGGCAGAGCCCATCAAAGCAGATCCTCGCATTGGCAGAAATGATCCTTGTCCTTGCGGGTCAGGAAAGAAATACAAATCTTGTCACGGATAATTCAACAGAACCATTTATTTCATCCATAAAAAAAAGGCCATCAATAAGATGGCCTTTTTACTATCAATCAATTGTGACTATTCAACCACTAAGCTCGTATTAAAGCGCATTGAACCTTTGCTCACTGCCAAATGATAAACTCCGCTGTTCCAGTTTGAAACATTGATATTGGTTTTACCTGCGTTGATATTGTCTTTCAATACCACTCTTCCCATGGCATCATAGATGCTCAACTCACCCCCTACAAATGACTCAGTAACAACAGTTAAATTATTATTTGCTGGATTGGGATAAGCTACAACTGCATTGGCTGTCATTCCATCTACCCCTTCATTGAAAGAAGGCACCAAATCAGTGGAGATAGCCAAATAGATTTGAATATTATCTCCAACAGGATCGGCAATGTCTTCTGGCTGAACGTGAATACCAGGCTCTTCGTCCTTTTGAATCACCAAGTGCAATTTATCGTTATATACTTCATGGGCCATGGAGGCGTACATATACTCCCAACCCACTTCAGCTAGATCCGGTGTGATATCGGCAGGATCAGACCAAGTAAATCCAGTATCCGTAGATTTCACCGCGAAGATGTGGCGTAAATATTCTTCTCCATTGAAATACAACTCATTGACAGCAGCATAAGCAACATATATATTACCCGCAGCATCACCAGCGATTTGAGGATGAGAAGCGATACCAGAATTACCATATTGACCTACCTCTGTGATATCAGCAGGAGTCGCCGTATCGATCTCTGGAGAAACACCAATTTCTAAAACAGAGTTGTTGTAATTGAATACATCAATATACTCGTAAACGTCAAAATAATCGTAAACAGCTATGACAGTATCCACAACATAAACGGTGTCGATAATCTCTCCTGTGCTGAAAGCACCTGTGAACGTAATGTCTACACCCTGAAGTATTCCTCCATTTTCTCCATAGAAGAACATATCGAAATCACTACCAAGGTTCATTCCTGAGATATCGATGCTGTTGGATGAAGCCAAGTAAATAGAATCCATTCCGTTGTAAACAAATACACCTTGACCATTGTCAGAAGTGAAGGCCACATCCAGTGTTGACCATACAATACCCGCAGGAGCAGCTACAACTGACGCCATCAATTCAGGACCATCGCCGATGTTTTGATTTTCAACAAACGTGTCTGTTCCGTAAATAGAGTTCACATAATCTACTTCATTGGTATAAACAACTTCATTGTAGGCAAAAACAGAATCTTGACCAACAACAATGCTGTCTTGACCTACTAACTCTGGTGTCATGTTGCTGTTCCAATAAGCAATACTTCCTGCCAAAGGAAAATAAGAATACGAGGAATCCACTACACCCAAATCATCTGTGTAGAACATTGTACCGAAAGCAATGTGAATATTATTGTTCACATCAATGTACAAAGCGCCAGTACCATCCGAAGATAAAATGGTGTCTTGAATGCCATCTCCTTCAATGTCTGTTCCCATGTCAATGTCATAATTGTCAATGGGGAAATCCCAGAAGACCGTTTTTGTCCAAGTTGCACCATTGTCTTCTGATACAAAAATGTAAGAATCTTGTAATTCTCCAAATACAGAAATAACTACCGTGTTTCCGCGAGCGTGAATGGCATAAGTATCTGCGGTTACTCCTGTTGTATAGGTTGAATTCATTTCAGGCAAAGCACCATCCGTTACATCCCACGTCGCTCCACCATCCGTTGAACGGAAATACAACAAAGCACTTCCCAATCCATTGTAATTGGTGGTATTGTTGGGATCTGTAATGGCAACCATGTGAACGGTATTTCCATCAGAACCACCGTTGCACGCTCTTGGCCATAAAAGAGCCTCTCCATTGGCAGTTGGAATCTCAGCCGCTGCTGACCAATCGCCTGTACCTACTGCAGCTCTCTGAACATATTTGATTCCACCAGCACCATTATGTGCCAAAACCATTTCTGTTCCATTGCTCAAATGCAACAAATTGCTCCATCCTGTTCTGATATTCTCAATCCGCGTTGAAGGGAATTCCTCCCAAGTATTGGTGGCGGCACTGCGGAAGTTGTAACCAGTACCTCTATCGGTGTAAGATCCACCACCTTCAATGGCTGAGAAAGTAAATGTAGCGGCTACTCCATTGTCATCTGCGATAATTCGAGGGCAAACAGAGCCATTGGACTGAAGATCATAAACGGTTACTCCCAATTCTTCTTCAGTTGAAATCATCTTTGCTGCACCTGGAACCATAGATGGTTTTTTTCCAGCTTTCGCGATGGTTTCATGAATCACCTCCTGGGTGTAGGGATTGTACTTGGCTGACTGCGTTTTGCCAAGTTTGGGATTAATGTGACTTTGGGCTGTTAAGGCTCCCGCAATCGCCATCAATACACCAAATGAATAAAACTTTTTCATGGGCTATTGGTTAATTAAAGAATAAATTTGTTTGAAGCGAATATAAACGAGAATGGATAAAATCAAAAATGTTTACTGCGATATCATTTCCATAGGTGACGAACTTCTGATTGGGCAAACCGTCAACACCAATGCCAGTTGGTTGGGGATGCGATGCAATCAGGAAGGGGTAAGAATTCGTAGAGTTAAAACAATACCCGATTCAAAACAAGACATCTTGAACGAATTCAGCGATAGTCTTCATCACAGCGATATTGTTTTGGTTACTGGGGGGCTTGGACCCACCAAAGATGATATTACTAAAAAAACCATCTGCGATTATTTCCAAGATGAACTCATCATGGATCAAGCTACTTTGGAAAGGGTTGAAACTTTCTTCGCGAAGCGAAAACTTCCTATGTTGGATGTGAATACTGCACAGGCCATGGTTCCTAGTAGGTGTAAGGTAATTCCCAATCACCAAGGTACAGCACCTGGGATGTGGTTCGAGGAAAATGGCAAAGTGTTGGTATCCATGCCTGGAGTGCCTTTTGAAATGAAAGGTTTAATGGACCAATATGTTTTTGATTTGATCAAAAAAAGATTCCAAATGCCAAAAATTATTCACCGCACCATGATGACCATAGGAGTTGGAGAATCGTATATCGCTGATCAAATTGCGCCGGTCGAAGATGAAATGCAAAACTCAGGGATCTCATTGGCCTACCTCCCGAGCCCTGGCGTTGTGAAACTTCGACTGTCTTCATACGATCAAACCAACGGCGCAGAAAAGATCCATTTTTTCAATGAAAAAATCCAAAATATTTTGGGCGATGTTTTGTACAGCGCAGAAGAAAAAAGTATCTATCAGTTCGTTCATGAACTATTAATCGTGAAAAACAACACCCTGAGCATTGTTGAATCTTGCACCGGGGGAAAGTTACAAAGTCATTTTACAGATCTTCCTGGATGCAGTCAATACTTCAGAGGTGGAATGGTTCCATATGACGCTCGATGGAAAATTGAGCTGCTCGGAATCGATGCTGAACTTTTAGAAAAACATGACGTTGTCAGCGAACCAGTTGCTGCGGCCATGGCAGAAAAATGCAGGGAAAAGTTTCATTCCACCTATGCCCTTGCAACTACAGGATATGCAGGTCCTGAAAGTCAAAACCCATTGATTACGGTGGGTACAATATGCATTGCGGTCGCCGGTCCAAGTGGTACAATTGTCAAGACTTTACAACTAGGAAATAACCGAGAACGCAACATTGAAACAACATGCCTGCAAGTCACCAATCTCCTTCGATTAAACATTTTGAACAAATAAATGTGAACTTAAAGAAAATTGACTATATTTGCCGACCTCATTTTAGAATTAAAAATTAGAAAATATGCCACGCGTTTGTCAAATCACCGGTAAAAAGACGATTTCTGGAAACCATGTTTCCCACTCTAATATCAAGACTCGTCGTAAGTTTTTCCCCAACTTGCAATACAAGAAATTTTGGTCTGAAGAAGAGCAACGTTGGATTGAATTGCGTGTCACTCCTAAAGGAATGAAAACCATCAACAAAATTGGTTTGGCAGCAGCAATGAAGCAAGCCAAAGCCAACGGATTGATGGCCTAAAAAATACCGAAGCCTGAAAAAGGCCGAAAAAGCCGGCGAAAGCCGGTTTTTTTTTGTCCTTCATTCAACGCTTCCTTTTATTATATTTGCCTCCTTACTAAAAAACCGAAAAAAAACTACGTTACATGCGGAATAGATCGATTCTTTGGACTTTTGTCATCCTTTTGGCGGTGGCAGTGTTGTACTCCTTGTCATTTGGATGGGTAGCATCTAAATATGAGAAGAACATCCACCAAGTTGCACTTGATTCCATTGCCTCAGCGGGCTTGGAAGGTGAAGCAGCGGATATTGCAGTGTTTGAATTAGAGCGTAAACTTTTGCGCGACAGTGCTGATGCCAAGGCTTATCCTCTCTTTGGACATACTTATAATTATTTGAAGCAACACGAACTAAACCTTGGTCTTGACCTCAAAGGTGGAATGAGTGTGACTTTGGAAGTTTCCATTCCTGATTTGATTGTGGCTTTGTCCGATTACAATGAAAACCCTGCGTTCACCAATGCCATCAAAGAAGCTATTGCCGCGCAAAAAAACTCTACTGAAGATTTTGTATCCCTATTCGAGCAATCATGGAAAAGACAAAATTCCAATATTGAGTTGTGGACCTTGTTCAGTAACTATGAGAACAAAGACAAATTTCCTGCTAAAGCTTCCGACAGCGATGTAATTGCTGCCTTGAGAAAAGAAGCGCAAGACGCCATTGACAACACTGAGAACATCATCCGCAAGCGTATTGACCAATTTGGTGTTACTCAACCCAACGTTCAAAAGCAATCTTTGACTGGTCGCATCATCGTTGAATTACCCGGTGTTAGCGACAAAGAACGCGTTCGTAAAAATTTGAAATCAACAGCTAACCTCGAATTTTGGGATACCTATTTCAATACCGAAGTTATTGATCTCGTGGTTAAAGCCAATGAGAATTTGGGTAAGGCCAACGCCCCAGAGTTGTTTGGGTTGACTGCGGCTCCAAAAGATTCTACCGTTGCCGATTCAACAGTTGCTGTAGCTGACTCAACAAAAATCAAAGCCGATAGCTTATTAACCCGTGAGGAGAGCCGCAAGAAGAATCCACTTTTTGCCTACCTAGACCCACGTGTTCCAACAGGTTCATCTGTAGTAGGTATGGCCCGCGTTTCGGACACCACTGCTATCAACAAGTTATTGAATCGTCCAGAGGCCAAGGCTGCATTTGCTAGCAAGCCCGATGTAAGATTGTTGTGGGGTGCTAAACCCATGTCAGGAGTGGTTAGCTTGTATGCTATCAAAGACCCCTCTTTGAAAAAGAAAGCCCAATTAGATGGTAAGTCCATCATTGATGCCCGTCAAGACTTTGATCCAACAACTGGTGACATTACCGTTGAGATGACCATGGATCCTGAAGTTGGAACTCCAGTATGGAGAGACATGACCAAAAAGAATGCAGCAGATAACAATCGTGCGATTGCTATAGTGATGGACAATTTGGTGTATTCTGCGCCTTCAGTGAACAGTGAAATTCCCAATGGACGTTCTGTTATCACTTTCGGAACGGGTGCACGTGACAAACAAATTGAGGAAGCCAAAGACTTGGCAGGCTTGTTAAAAGCTGGTTCTTTACCAGCTCCTGCAAAAATCATTGATGAAGTTACTGTTGGACCAACTTTAGGAGAGGCCAATATCAAAGCGGGATTGCTTTCCTTTGGGTTGGCTTTCTTGGTCATATTGATTTACATGGTATTCTATTACGCATGGGCAGGCTGGGCTGCAAACGTGGCTTTGATTGCCAACTTGTTCTTTATGATTGGTGCTTTGATCTCCATCGGAGGTTCTTTGACACTCCCTGGTATCGCAGGTATCGTATTGACCATGGGTATGGCAGTAGATGCCAACGTATTGATCTATGAGCGTGTGAAAGAAGAATTGCGTCTGGGCAAACCCATCAGCGCAGCGATGAATGATGGTTTCTTGAAAGCAGTCAGTGCCATCATCGATGGTAACGCTACAACATTGATCACAGGTTTGGTTTTGTTGGTCATCGGAACAGGTCCTATCAAAGGTTTCGCAACCACCTTGATCATCGGTATTTTCACTACTCTTTTCACAGCCATCATCATCTCTCGTTTGATTTTGTACAAGCGCTTGGAAAGCAAGAAGCCCATTACATTCTACAGCAACATCACCAAAAATTGGTTTACCAAAATCAACTATGATTTTGTAACCAAGCGTAAAATGTACTACGCCATTTCATTGATCATCATTGGTGCAGGTATGGCCTCATGGGTAACCCGTGGGTTCAATATGGGTGTTGACTTTGCGGGCGGCACGTCTTTCAAAGTGACTTACGAAACGGCCATGGATGCTGAAATGTTGAGAAATTCATTGAACAACGCTTTGGTTGAGGAGAATGGCAACATTGCTGCTACTTCCGTTCAAAGCATTGGTAACGACAACAAATCTTTCAAAATCACCACCAATTATTTGATTGACTCAAAAGACAACAATGTGGATGAAATGGTAACAGCCAAAGTCAAAGAAGGTTTGGATGCAACCGGCTCTAAATATGTCGTCGACTCGTCTTATAAAGTGGATGCTACTATGTCAGATGACTTCCGTAAAGAAGCCATCTGGTCAACCGTAATCGGATTAATCTTAGTGGGTATTTACATCTTCATCCGATTCAGAAAATGGGACTTTGCTGTTGGAGCTGCTGCTGCCTTGGCGCACGATGCTTTGGTAGTTGTGTCAGCCTTCACGTTGTTGAACGGAATTGTTCCTTTCTCCATGGAGGTCAACCAAAACTTTATTGGTGCCATCTTAACGGTTATCGGTTACTCCATCAATGACACCGTAGTTATCTTTGACCGTATCCGTGAATATTTCAACACCCGTCGCAATCCTGAATTGAAATCCACCATCAACGATGCCTTGAACAGCACAATGGGTCGTTCTATCAACACATCCATGACAGTGTTGTTGACCTTATTGGTGATGTTCTTCTTTGGAAGCGATGACATCAAAGGATTCTGTTTCGCTATGATCATTGGGGTTATTTCTGGGGTGTACTCTACTCTATTTATTGCCACACCGATAGTCGTTGACATGCGCAGTTGGTTTTCGAAAAAAGAGGAAAAGTCAGCGGAATAAAGCATCAAAAAAAATTAAATAAATATGAGGGGCTCACAACAGAGCCCCTTATTTTTGCAATATGAGCACGGGCGAAATCATCATCATCTTATTTGTCTACCTTTTGTTTTTTGGGGCAAAAGGAATCCCGAGCCTAGCCCAAACGATGGGGAAAGCGGTTTATCAATTTAGAAATGCCGCAAAAGACGTTCAAGATGAGATCATGAAGGGAGCCAAGGACATCCAAAAGGAAGTGCAAACTCCGTTGGATCAAATGGACATCATCCAAACCGATCAACCCGCTGAACAGAACAATCAAAGAAGAGAAAACGAGAAAGCATCTTGATGGAATCTCATGCGCCCACCATTTATTGGAAAGATGGAGCTGAATCAATCATTGTCATTAAAAACAAATTTTCTCATTGTTGTTCGATTTTTCATCCTGAAAAGTTTTTAGAAAAGGATTCAATTGTCCTTCAACAGAACAGCATAACGGTATTTGGTCGACAACACTTGGAACCGCGCCTTACCGCATGGATGGGACCAAGATATCGATACAGTAACATCCAATGGCACGAAAAGGAAATAACCCCGACAGTCCAGTCAATGTTGGATGAGTTGAATGAACAACATGCTTTTTCGTTCAATGCCGTACTCATCAATTACTACCGTGATGGACAAGACAGCATGGGTAGGCACAAGGATAACGAACCTGAAATTGACCCCTACATGATTGCTTCGGTCTCCTTTGGTGCATCACGCCTTTTGCGATTTACAGCGCCATCACTGTCCAAGAAAATAGATGTTAACCTTGATCATGGTGATTTGATGATCATGATGAACATGCAGGAACGATGGTACCATGAGCTCCCCAAGAGAAAGGGAATTCGGCATGCAAGATTAAACCTCACATTCCGAAAAATTCGGACATAAAAAAAGAGGGATAACTTGTTTTCACTTGTTTATCCCTCTTTGGGTGACTTATGGGGTTCGAACCCACGACCCTCAGAACCACAATCTGATGCTCTAACCAACTGAGCTAAAGTCACCGTTTAAGCGGCTGCAAAGAAAATACAGATTTTGCCTTTTACCAAACAAAGCTTCATCTTTTTTAATGTAGCTTCATAATATCGTCCACACCCGGAGTCCTTGCCACTTGAAAGCCTTCTGCCAAAGGATAACCGGCGGGTCGACCAAAATCGATGGCCCGGGCTTTCAAGTATTCAAAAAATCCTTCACCTGATATTGGTGTCTCCGGCTCCTTGGAATTGGGATCATAAAACTGACTACGATATGCCATCAATGATTTCATTTTCACATCCCAAAAAGGAGTTACGTCTACCACAAAATCAGGTTTATTGTAATAGTCTTGATTGAAGTGATACACAGCTTTTGGTCGCCAATGGGGTAAGCCAGTAATTTTATTTAATCCACTGTAAAAACATGCATCACATACCAATTTGGCTGCTCTTGCATGATCAGGATGACGGTCATGCAGTGCGTTGGTTAAGACAATTGTTGGTTTGTACTTTCGTACAACTTCAATGATTTGATTCAAACTTTCTTCACTGTATTGAAAATAGCCGTCCTTCATTCCTAAGTTTTCTCTGTGCTTCACCTTCAAGATGGCCGATGCCTCCGCTGCTTCTTGCAGTCTAAGCGGGCCGCTGCCTCTGCTACCCAATTCGCCCTGAGTGAGATCGACTATAGCCACAGAATATCCGTCTGCTATTAATCTAGCCACTGATCCACCTGCTGATATTTCTACATCATCAGGATGGGCGGCTATGCAAAGAACATCCACTTGGTAATTTTCCATTGGGCAAAAATACACCATTTCATTAACATTGATTTGAAGGAAACTATTCACAATGACACAGAAAACAAAATGATTCAGCTTATTTTTGTAACCATGCGTTCCCTATTGCTCATCGCTGTATTGCTGATTTTTCCGAAATTTTTTTTCGGTCAAGTGGAGTCTGCAATTGAGTTGATGGCCGACTCTTCGCGATGGTTAAATCACTGCACTACCCTTATCATGGAACCGGGGGAAGAGGAAGAAGAGGACTCTGTTATTCAAATTTCAACGGTTAATCCCGCACAATTGATTTCAGAAGTGGATCTCAATCTTTTTGACCACATTTACACCTACGAAGCGGCTCCAGCTATTGACCTTAAATTGAACACCTTTGAAGATTCTTTGGAGATTATCCCAGGCTACCTCATGGACGATAGATGGGATAACAAAGCCATTCACCAAACAGAGGAGCTCAATTGGGACTTGGATTCATTGCTGTTTACATTGGCCTTTGATTCTTGTGACTTTTCATTTCCAACACAACACCCACGCATTACTTCTCCTTTTGGTCCAAGATGGGGGCGAAACCACAACGGCCTTGACCTAGGCCTAAGAACCGGAGAGCCTGTGATGGCGGCATTTGAAGGCATGATCCGGATATCACATTACAGTACCTCCTATGGTAATGTTGTTGTTGTAAGACATAAAAATGGTTTAGAAACTTTGTATGCCCACATGGAAGCGCGCTTCGTTCAACCAGGGCAATGGGTGCAGAATGGACAAATTTTAGGGTTAGGTGGCAATACAGGTCGATCTTATGGGGCGCATTTGCATTTCGAATTTCGCTACCGAGGCAATGCCATCGATCCCGCTTTGATTTTAGATGTGCCGCAAGGTAAAATCAAAACACATGAATTTTACCTGACTAAGTTAAATTCTAAAAAGCCCATTCCGAACAGTAAAAAAACAAAAAAGGGAAAATCAAGTTCGAAAGGAAGCAAATACCACAGCGTTAGAAGGGGTGATACACTCAATGTGATCGCCAGAAAATATGGCACCTCTGTTTCGAAACTGTGCAAAATCAACGGACTGCGTCCCAGCAGTGTTCTTCGTGTTGGCCAAAAGATACGAGTGAAGTAATCGCAGATTGAACAATTCCCACTGTGGATTGTTTAAAGAATTGTGGTGAAAAATAAAACAAAACACATTGCCATCATTGGTAGCGGATTCAGTGGATTATCATCCGCTTGTTATTTGGCTAAAGCGGGGTATCAAGTTACAATACTTGAAAAGAATAGCAAAGCAGGAGGGAGAGGAAGAAGCTTCTCTGCAGAAGGTTTTGTTTTTGACATGGGGCCTAGTTGGTATTGGATGCCAGAAGTCATGGAAGAGTTTTTCAATGACTTTGGTAAAAGCACAAAAGACTACTTCAATTTAATTCAACTCGATCCTGGATATCGCGTATTTATTGGTAATGGTCAAGTGGACGTTCCAGCCAACACAGACGCATTAGCAGACCTATTTGAAAGCATCGAAAAAGGAGCTGGAAACGCTTTAAAAAAATTCTTATCAGAAGCACAATTCAAATATGAAGCGGGCATGGGAAAATTTGTGAGAAAACCTTCTCACAATATTTTCGAATTTATGGACTTGGATATTTTAAAATCCCTTTTCAAAATCCAACTGTTTACCGATATGCGTTCACATTTGAAGAAGTTCTTCAAACATCCCCAACTGCTTCAACTATTAGAGTTCCCTGTTTTATTTCTTGGTGCCAAACCCCAAAATACTCCTGCCCTGTACAGCCTGATGAATCATGCTGACCTCAATTTGGGCACTTGGTATCCCATGGGGGGCATGGCCAAATTGCCGGAGGCCATGATTACCTTATCAGAGTCACTCGGTGTTGTGATAAAGACCAACAGCGCAGTGACCGCCATTCACACCAAAGGCAACAAAATAGCAGCTGTATCCGGCTCTAATTTCAACATTGAAGTTGATGGAGTTATTGGAAGTGCAGATTACCACCACATTGAGCAGCACTTGCTCCCTGAAAACAAACGACAATACGATGAGGCGTATTGGAACAAAAGAACCATGTCACCCTCTTCTCTTTTATTTTATGTGGGACTGAACACGAAGTTACAAGGTCTGGAACACCACAACTTATTTTTTGATCATTCCTTTGATGAACATGCGCGTGAAATATATGATGAGCCGCAATGGCCCAATGACCCTTTGTTCTATCTTTGCTGTCCCTCCAAGACGGACAATACTGTTGCGCCTGAAGGGCATGAAAACCTATTCTTACTCATTCCTGTAGCCCCTGGACTCGAATCAGATGAAGAACTGAGAGAACACTACTGGAATAAAATGTGCCAACAAATACAAGCCAAAACGGGAACTGATATCCGTCAACATGTGGTGTACAAACGAAGTTTTGCACATGAGGAATTTGTATCAGAATACAATTCATACAAGGGGAACGCTTACGGATTGGCCAACACTTTAATGCAAACAGCTTTTCTGAAACCCAAAATGAAAAGCAACAAACTGGATAATTTGTTTTATGCCGGACAGTTAACCGTTCCTGGCCCCGGCGTGCCTCCAAGCATTATCAGTGGCCAATTGGCAGCAACAGAACTACACAAAACCATTCAATCACAACGATGAATAAAAAAGCACTCTTTGATGAGGTATCCGTAAAATGCAGCCGCATTACTACCACCTCCTACAGCACGAGTTTCAGCTTGGGCATCAAAACATTGTCCAAAGAATTCAGAGATCCGGTCTATGCTATTTATGGTTTTGTTCGATTTGCCGATGAAATCGTCGACACCTTTCACGACCACGATAAGGCCTATTTGTTGGAGAAGTTCAGAAGAGACACTGTTGAGGCCATTGAACAAAAGATCTCACTCAACCCAATCCTAAACGCCTATCAAGACGTTGTCAATCAATACAACATTGAGTGGGAACTCACAGATACATTTCTTAAAAGCATGGAAATGGATTTACAAGAAATTGATTACACCAGAGAACAATACAATCAATACATTCTGGGATCCGCCGAGGTGGTTGGCTTGATGTGTTTGCGTGTCTTCACCAGAGGCAATGAAAGTGAATATCAAAAATTAAAACCTGCTGCAATGAAACTCGGAGCAGCGTTTCAAAAGATCAATTTCCTTAGAGATCTAAATGCCGATTATCTGCAACTAGGGAGAGTTTATTTTCCTAGCATCGATATGAAATATTTTGACAATGATACCAAAATGGTCATTGAGGCAGAAATAGCAGCCGACTTCCGAGAGGCCTATGTTGGCATTACCCAGTTGCCCAAGGAAGCGCGCTACGGTGTGTATCTGGCCTACACCTACTACCTCAAACTTTTTCATAAAATTCAAGGATTGGATGCAGACACTGTATTACAAGAACGAATCAGAATACCCAATCCCAAGAAATTCACCCTTATGTTTGGATCATTCTTAAAACATAATCTCAATTTGTTGTAATGCGCGTATTGTTTTTCTTTTTGGCCTTCATTCTCTCTCATTTGGTTTACTCCAACACCGAACTGAGAAAAATGTGGTTTCAATTGGACGATGCATCACAAAAGAAAATCTTCATTGAAAAGGCAGAAAAGATAAATGCCCAATCCCCGAGCATTGAAGCCTTCAAGGCAGCCGCTACAATGATGAAAGCAGAGTTTACGGCCCTGCCGAATGAAAAGATTCAATATTTCAATGCAGGTAAAAATGCATTGGAAATGTGCCTTGCCAAAAACCAATGGAACACGGAATGTCGTTTTATACGATTGACCTTGCAATGCAAAAGTCCGTGGTTTTTGGGATACCATGATAACATAGCAGAAGATGCGCAGGTTGTTCTGGATCATCTTCGATTGAAATACATCAATATCAAAATAGACTTTTGGAAAAGTGCTGTTTCCTTTATGCTCGCGCAAACTGCAATACCAAAAGATATCCAAACCCAACTACAGCAATACCAATGATAGACGTTATTCTAGTCAACGAATCTGATGAAGAAGTAGGCCGATGTGAAAAAATGCTGGCACATGAAGAAGGTTTACTTCATCGGGCGTTTTCCATTTTCCTTTTCAATAGTGATGGTGAAATGCTTCTGCACAAAAGAGCATTAAGCAAATACCACAGTGGCGGTTTATGGACCAATGCCTGCTGCAGTCATCCCATGCCTGGCATACCTATCGAGTATACCCTGCAAGAAAAATTGAAGCAAGAAATGGGATTGCAATGTCCATTACAATTTTCATTCAGTTTTATCTATAAAGCAGCTCTGGACAACAACTTAACGGAACATGAATTTGATCATGTTTACTTAGGAGAATATAATGGATCACCCGTACCCAATCCAGAGGAGGTAAGTGAATGGCGCTATTTCCCCATTCAAGACATCTACAATTTAATCGATACACACCCGGAGCTTTTCACTGAATGGTTTAAAATTGCATTTCCACAAGTCATTCAAAACATTGAAAAAAAATACCAATGGGCATCTTAATAACCTTAGCCACCTTCGGCATCATGGAATTCATGGCATGGTCAACTCACCGTTTTGTTATGCATGGATTCATGTGGTACTTTCACGAAGATCATCATGTTCCACATCAAAAGATATTTGAACGCAACGACGTTTTCTTCCTTATCTATGCCATCCCCAGTTGGCTTTGTATCATGCTGGGCATGATGAATGCGAGCGTGATAAGCGTATCCATTGGATTTGGCATACTCTTGTATGGAATAGCCTATTTCCTTGTGCATGACGTATTGATTCACCGTCGTTTTAAGTGGTTTGATAACACAGACAATTGGTATTTTAGGGCATTACGCAAGGCGCACAAAGTGCACCATAAAAACCAAGGAAAAGAAGAAGGGCAATGTTTTGGTATGCTTTGGGTGCCTGTGAGATATTTTAGAGAAGCTAAAAAAGCGAAACAACAACAGTGGACCTAGGTCATGGAACATATTGGGGGGTGTTAGCGCTCACTTTTCTGGGACCTTTTTTTCTGGGTTTCCACAAGAGCCTCTCCTTCAACCAAAGGTGGAAAGATCTACTCATTGCTTTGCTTTGGATTGTTTGCATATATGTTCCCTGGGATTTGTGGTTTACATCAAAAGGAGTCTGGTCTTTCAATCCGATGTATTTATCAGGACTCTATTTCTTTTACCTTCCCATTGAGGAAGTTTTGTTTTTTATTGCAACTCCATTTTCCTGCTTGTTTGTCTTCGAGTGCATCCGCTATTATTTCCCTTCGCTCTCCTACGACCATGGTAAAAAACAACGACATACGATTTCACTTTTGATCATGTCTCTTTTTGTCCTGATTGCTTTGATGCTCATCACAAGAAACCCTCAAGGTTGGTATACCCTATCGGCCACTATCACTGGAATTATTGGCTTAATCTATCTCTACATTCATCGCAAAAACGACTTCCTTCAAATTTTGATCACTTGGATTGTACTCTTGATACCTTTTTACATTTGCAATGGAATATTGACCGGAATTCATTTCTGGGAATATCCGATCATTAATCAACATGAAATTGAAGTAAACCACGCGGTGGTGTTGTACAACAATTTGGAGAACAGCGGACTACGAATTTGGTCCGTCCCTGCGGAAGATTTTTTCTATGGCTTTGGATTTTATTCAATTGGTGTAAGCCTTTACAGACGCAAGGAAAAATAAAAAATATGATTATCTTTGCCGAGCCTGAAAGCAGGTTTAGGAAATCATATGAGTACAGACAATATTTCGATGGCCCATGAAATGAGCGCGGGCATCACCGGTCGAATGTCCCAATTTGACCATGAGCAAGTAGTATTTTGTCAAGACAAAGCTACAGGACTTAAATCCATCATTGCCATTCACGATACAACCTTAGGACCTGCAGTAGGAGGAACACGTATGTGGGCCTATGCCTCAGAGGCGGATGCATTGACCGATGTATTGCGACTATCTAGAGGGATGACCTACAAAAGTGCTTTGGCGGGATTGAATATTGGTGGTGGAAAGGCAGTAATCATCGGAGATGCACGCACACAAAAAAACGAAGCCTTGCTTCGTCGATTCGGAAAGTTTGTGGACACATTGGGCGGCCAATACATCACCGCTGAGGATGTAGGAATGAGCACCCGAGACATGGAGTACATTAAAATGTCAACGGATCATGTAGTGGGTCTGCCCGACTACATGGATGGCGGAGGTGACCCTTCTCCAGTTACCGCCTATGGCGTGTACATGGCCATGAAAGCCGCTGTAAAACACCAGACTGGCAATGAATCATTGGCCGGAAAAAAAGTTGTGGTGCAAGGCATCGGTCACGTAGGAGAATATTTGGTGCAACACCTGGTCAAAGAGAATGCGCTAGTTACGGTTGCTGATATCTATGAGGATCGTGTAAAAGAAGTGGTCAACAAATACGGTGTTAAAGCATGCGACACAAAAGATGTATATACCCAAGACATGGACATTTATAGTCCTTGCGCATTGGGTGCTACAGTCAACGATGAAACCTTAGCACAACTAAAATGCTCCATCATCTGCGGAGCAGCCAATAACCAATTGGCAGATGAAACGGTCCATGGGATTGAGGTGATGAAAAAGGGAATCTTGTATGCACCTGATTATTTGGTCAATGCAGGAGGTATAATCAATTGCTATTGGGAGATCATTGGTTACAGTCAAGAAGCGGCATTGAGCCAAGCAGAGTTGATTTATAATACAATGGAAAAGTGTTTGATCAAATCAGATGCTGAAAAAATCCCAACTTATTTGGCCGCCAACAAAATGGCAGAAGAGCGCATTGCAGCGATAGCCAACATCAATAAAAAATTCTAATCGCACATGCTCAACAGAAGACACATTCGAATCAAAGTATTACAAATACTTTTTGCATATTACAACGAGGAAAAGCCTGATGCAGCGCGATATGAAAAGATGCTATTCGAAAGTGTCGATCGTTTCCGTGAATTGTACATTTCCTTAATGGGCATAATGGTAGAAATGCACCAATTGGCCATTGAGAAAATAGAAATGGGCATGCAGAAAAGATTGCCCTCACACGAAGACTTACACCCCAATACTCGATTTGTCACCAATGAAATTTTACGTATTCTGGCCCATAGCCGCTCTTTGGCTGAAGGCATGAAGTACAATCACCTGAAATGGAATGACAATCCTGAAATGGTGAAGAAAATTTTCAAAGGATTGACGGAAACAGAAGACTACCAAGAATACATGCAGTCTTCAGAAAGGGGGTTTGATTTTGACAAAGAATTGGTACTTCGTATTTTCAAAAAATTCATCATCAACCATGAAGACATACAGGAATTCATGGAGGACCAAGGAATCTATTGGAATGACGATTTGGACTTGGCCGCATCAATGGTATTGAGAACCATCAAATCCATTAAATCCAATGATGAGGACGTCCACTTCTTACCCTTGTGGAAAGATGGTGATGACGAAGAGGCCTATTGCCGCGATCTTTTCAGAAAAACATTGGCGCTGGGCTCTGATCATGAAAAAGAAATATCAGGCTATACCAAAAACTGGGAAGTGGAGCGCATCGCTACGATGGACATGGTCATTTTAAAAATGGCTTTAACAGAGGCCATCTTCTTTGAAAATATTCCCGTTAAAGTAACCATGAATGAGTACATAGAATTGGCCAAGTATTACAGCACGCCCAAAAGTGCTCAATTCGTCAATGGAATATTGGACCAAGTTATTCCCAAATGGCAGAAGGAAGGGAAGATTAAAAAAGTGGGAAGAGGATTGATTGAGTGATGCAAAAAAAACTGATTGCAGTTGTCGGATCAACCGCAGGTGGAAAAACCGCTGCTGCAATTGACATTGCATTAAAACACAACACAGAAATTATTTCTTTTGACTCAAGACAATTTTATCATGAGTTGAATATTGGTGTGGCCAGACCTGAAGAAGAGGAGCTAAAAGCGGTGCGGCATCATTTTATTGCCTCGCACAGCATTCAATCCCCCATCAGCGCGGGCCAATATTCCTCCATGGCATGGCCCGTCATTATGAACTTACTCAAAAAGCAAGATACCATCGTTGCTGTTGGTGGAAGCGGCTTATTTTTGAAAGTGCTTTTGGATGGAATAGACCCACTGCCACATGATGAAAAAGTGCGTGAATATTACTCCAATGTATTCAATGACAAAGGGATTGAACACCTTCAAGATCTTCTAGAGAAGAAGGACATTGAATATTTTAATCAAGTGGACATTCACAATCCACATCGTCTCATCAGGGCTTTGGAAGTGATCGAACTCAGCGGTAAAAAATTTTCTGAACTCAGAACGCACAATAAACAGCATTTGCCCTTTACCGTTGAATACGTTTATATTCAACCTGAAAAGAGCATCTTGCACGAGCGCATCGATGATCGTGTAGAAAAAATGATGGACATGGGACTCTGGGATGAAGCTGAAAAACTTTATCCATTGCGAAATCTTCAAGCGTTGAACACGGTTGGTTACAAAGAACTCTTTGATTGCATCGAGGGCTTACATACCCTCTCAGAAGCCATTGAATGGATCAAAACACACACCAAGCAATACGCCAAAAGGCAGGTCACTTGGTTCAATAAAGAGGTGAATCGATAGCCATCCGCTTTGGTTATATTTGTTGGATGAAAATCGAATTGCCCATCATCCACTCTCTAAGGGGATTTAGTGCTGTTGGGATTTGCTTATTCCATTACGTTTGTTGCACAACAGGTTATATCGGTCCCGGAATGGTCATGGATGCATTTGGATTATTGGCCCTCAATGTTCAGATCTTCTTTGTGATTTCAGCGATGGTCATCCCCATTTCCATGATACAGGCTGGGTATCAGATTCGAGATTTTTTCACCTTTGTTTACAAGAGAGCCCTGCGCATAGAACCACCCTATTTGGTTTCTATACTTATTGCAACCCTGTACCTCAATCTCCGAAACTTTATTCCAGGATCTGCTGAAATCAATTTGGCCCCTAATTGGAATGAACTCCTGCAACATGTTGGATACTTGGTGCCTTTCTTTGAAAATAGCAGATGGATCAACCCCGTTTATTGGTCGTTATCGGTTGAATTTCAATACTACATTTTACTTGGAATTCTTTTTCCATTAGCGATACAAAACAAAATAACTTTAAGAATCATCTTTTATCTCCTTTTATTGGCAGGTCCTTACCTTACCTATCAGTCCAGTTTCTTCTCCACCTGGAGTTCATTATTCTTGATTGGGATATTGTATATTTTACAACATCTCAAAAGAATACACATCATTGAATTTTGGGTAGCCCTGATTGCAGCGAGTTCCGTGACTTATTGGAAGGTTGGCCCCTATGATTTATTGGTTGGACTTTTGGCACTGGCCGTCATTCATTTCTTTCAAAATTTTGACTTTTCATTGGGCCGATATTTTGGTGACCGTAGTTTTTCGATTTATCTGCTGCATACCATCACAGGTGCGCCGATTATCAATTTCTTAAGTCATCGATATACAGAGACATGGCAAAAACCACTGGTACTTGGCCTTGGCTTTTTGGTCTGTATCGTTTGTTCTCATTATTTTCATCGATGGGTAGAAATGCCCTCTTTGCGATTAAGTAAAAAAATCAATTACCGCCGTGGATCGTAAAACATTTTTGGGCACCACTGCATTGGCCAGTGTTGGATTCATATCCCAATCCATTGCCATGCCATTTGGCATCAAAAAAGAAAAACTGAATATTGCACTCATTGGTCTGGGCGCCAGGGGACAAAGTCATCTGGATGAATTGTGCAAAAGAACGGATGTCGAAATCATTGCATTGGCTGATCCTGATGCCGACTGGGCCATTCCGAGCGCATTGGAAATCATCAAAAAAGGATTGCGGAAAGAACCGAAGATTTTTGTAAAAGGAGACAACGATTATTTACGCCTATTGGAGATCAAAGAGATTGATGCAGTCATCATTTCCACACCTTGGGAGTGGCATGTCAAACAAGGAATAGATGCCTTAGAGGCGGGTAAAAAAGTAGGAATGGAGGTTGCGGGGGCAATCAGCATTCAAGAATGCTGGGACATCGTAGACGCCGTTGAAAGAACAGGAACTCCATTGATGTTTCTTGAAAATGTTTGTTACCGGAGAGATGTAATGGCTGTCATGAATATGGCCAAACGCGGCGTATTTGGTGAGCTGCTTCATCTTCAAGGTGGATACCAACATGATTTAAGAGCGGTAAAACTGAACGATGGTCTTTCTCCTTATGGAAAGGGGGTTGAATTTGGAGACAACGGTTTTTCCGAATCCAAATGGAGAACCAATCACAGTGTTAAAAGAAACGGCGAACTCTACCCTACCCACGGTCTTGGTCCCATTGCCATGATGGCCGACATCAACAGAGGCAATCGACTTGTATCCTTGTCCTCCGTTGCTAGCAAAAGCAAAGGCCTGCACAAGTACATTGTAGACAACGGTGGTGCTGATCATAAAAATGCTGCCGTCAATTTTAAGTTGGGTGACGTTGTTACCACCCTAATCACCACTGCCAACGGGGAGACCATGATGCTATCGCATGACACCTCCTCTCCCCGACCATATTCTTTGAATTTTAGGGTGCAAGGCACACAGGGCTTATGGATGGACGATTTGCAACAAATACACATCGAAGGAAAAACAAAGCCCCACGTGTGGGAAACCGATCAACAATGGATGGAAACGTATGACCATCCCCTTTGGAAAAAATACAGTGAGGAAGCCAAGCATTCAGGCCATGGAGGTATGGACTTTTTTGTATTGAATGCTTTTGTTGAATGTTGCAAAAACAATGAAGAATTTCCAATAGATGTATATGACATGGCCACTTGGTCCGTCATTACACCATTGTCTGAAATCAGTGTAAAAGAAGGTGGTACCAGACAGGACATTCCTGACTTTACCAAAGGACAATGGAATCACAGAAAAAACACTTTTAACCATAGAGCAGATTACTAACAAAGCCAGTAATTTCGCAAACTCATTATTATTCAACATGTCGTATACATTCCAAGAATTAGAAAAGAAGTGGCAAGCCTACTGGAAAGAGCAAGGTACTTATCGTGTAAAAGAAGAACTGGGCAAAAAGAAATATTACATATTGGATATGTTCCCCTACCCAAGTGGTGCGGGGCTTCATGTTGGACACCCTCTGGGTTATATTGCCAGCGACATTTACGCCCGTTATAAAAAACACCAAGGATTCAATGTTTTACATCCCATGGGATACGACAGCTTTGGATTACCCGCTGAGCAATACGCCATTCAAACGGGACAACATCCGGCCATCACCACAGAAAAAAATATTGCACGATACAGAGAGCAATTGGATAAAATAGGCTTTTGTTATGATTGGAGCAGGGAGGTAAGAACCAGTTCTCCTGAGTATTACCAGTGGACACAATGGATTTTTTCTACCATTTACAACGCTTGGTTCAATTTGGAAACACAACGCACTGAGCACATTGACACCTTGATTCAACATTTTGAAACCAATGGTAATTTCAATGTGCAACCTGCTTGCGATGAAAAATGGCACCAAACACTTTTAGAACTAAAAGACAACAACAATCAACCACTATATTTCTTCAGCGCTGACTGGAATGGTGATTTCACCGCAACAGATTGGCAGAGTATGAATGAAGAACAACGTTATCATTTATTGATGGCGTTTCGTTTGACCTACTTGGCTGACTCTATGGTCAACTGGTGTCCTGCATTGGGAACCGTGTTGGCCAATGATGAGATTAAAGATGGAGTAAGTGAAAGAGGTGGTCACCCTGTGGTTCAGAAGAAAATGAGACAGTGGTCGATGCGCATATCTGCGTTTGCGGAGCGACTATTGAATGGACTGGATACAATTGATTGGCCGGAAAACATCAAAGAAATTCAACGCAACTGGATTGGCAAATCAGAAGGGGCCACTGTTTATTTTGATTTGCACGAACATACCGGTCAGATTGAGGTATTCACCACCCGACCAGACACCATCTTTGGGGTAAGCTATCTGACATTGGCACCTGAACATCCATTGGTGTCTTCTATAACAACATCTGAACAAAAAGAAGCGGTTGAAACCTATGTTCAACAAGCCGCATTAAAGAACGAAAGAGATCGACAAGTACAAAGCAAAGAGATGACCGGTGTATTCACTGGTGCTTTTGCCATTCACCCATTTTCAAAAAAGCAGGTGCCCATTTTCATTGGCGACTATGTATTGGCTGGATATGGCACTGGAGCTGTCATGGCAGTGCCTGCCGGTGATCAACGCGATTGGGATTTTGCGCAGCACCACAACATACCCATGGTATTGATTTTTGAAAATCATGATGCATCGGAAGGGGCTTGTACTTCCAAAGAGGTTCCTTTAATGGCCTCCGATTTTTTAAATGGGCTATGTGGCAAAGCAGCATTGAATGCGGCCATTGAAGCCCTCGAAAAAATAGAGTACGGCACACGAAAAATCAACTATAGATTGCGTGATGCTGTATTCTCCAGACAACGCTATTGGGGCGAACCATTCCCTGTTTATTTCAAAGATGGCAGGGCTCAAATGATGGATTCAACAGAATTGCCCGTTACCCTTCCTGAGGTGGATAAATATTTGCCTACAGAGGATGGTGAACCTCCCTTGGCCAGGAGCCAATGGAAGTACAAAAATGAGTTTGTCATGGAATACAACACCATGCCAGGCTGGGCTGGTTCATCCTGGTATTTCTTGCGTTACATGGACCCTCAGAATACCAACGCCATTGCTTCAAAAGAAGCCATGGAATATTGGGGACAGGTGGATCTATACATGGGCGGTGCTGAACACGCCACAGGACATCTGTTGTACTCCCGATTTTGGACCATGATCTTGCATGATTTGGGCCACGTACCATTTGGTGAACCCTTCCAAAAAATGATCAACCAAGGAATGATATTGGGGAGATCGTCACTCGTATACAGAATTAAAGATACCAACACCTTCGTTTCTGCTGATCTCAGGAAAGAATATCAGACACAAAGACTCTATGCCGACATTAGCATGGTGGACAACGATCAATTGGACACAGAGGCTTTTAAAAATTGGTTACCTGAATACAAGGATGCGGAATTTATTCTGAACGAAAAAGGTCAATACTTGTGCGGCTTTGAAGTGGAGAAAATGTCCAAATCCAAGTTCAATGTTCAAACACCGGATGAGCTCATTGAAAAGTTTGGAGCGGATACATTGCGTTGCTATGAAATGTTTTTGGGACCTGTAGAACAAAGCAAGCCATGGGATACCAAAGGAATCAATGGTGTACACAATTTCTTACGCAGGCTAAATCGCTTGTTCCAAACAGATGAAGGACAATGGATCGTCACTACAGATGCGGCAGATAAAAAATCGTTACAAACTTTGCATCGAACCATCAAAAAGGTAACCGATGACCTCAATAGACATTCTTGGAATACCGTCGTAAGTACTTTAATGATTGCTGTGAATGAATGGACTGAACAAAAATGCCATCACCAAGAGGTATTGGAAAAATTAACTGTTTTGTTAAGTCCATATGCTCCGCATTTGGCAGAAGAACTGTGGAATAAACTTGGAAACAATACCTCTGTCACCCAAGCAGAATGGCCCTTAGTGGATGCAGCCTTCTTAGAGGATGATGTCTTCTCGTATCCTGTCTCCTTCAATGGAAAGACCCGATTCAACATTGACTTGGATGCCAATATGGATGCCAAGTCGGTCGAGGCTGCAGTGATGTCCCATGAAAAAACAACGCATTACTTAGAAGGCAAATCACCCAAGAAAGTAATCGTTGTACCCAAACGAATTATCAATATAGTCTGTTAGTGAAAAGCCGTCTCAAGACGGCTTTTTCTTTGGCATGTTACTTTTCCTTACGTGTCTATCTAATATTTCCGGAACATAGTTCCGTGCAGATTGACTTTTCTTCCATTGGTACAATTTCTCCCCGTTGTTTTTTACAGCAACCTCAAGATCCACCAACGGAAATGGATAATCACGCCCCAATTCAAAACCAATCATCATGGCTTCCATCGGGGGCATATTCCAGGGATCATGGATATACTTGTTGGGCAATGCACTCAACTCAGGAACCCATTGTTTAACAAACAATCCCTCTTCGTCAAAGCGCTGACCATTCTTGACCGGATTGTACAAGCGGATGGTATTGGCTCCCGTGGTACCGGCCTGCATTTGCAATTGAGGATAATGAATCCCCGGATCATAATCCAAAAACATTTTGGCCAAATGATAAGCGCCCCAACGCCAATCTTGAAAAAGATGATGGGTTAAAAAGCTCACCACCATGGCCCGCATCCTAAAATTAATCCAACCCGTTGCTCTCAAACAGCGCATACAAGCATCTACCAATGGAACGCCTGTCCTGCCCTCTTCCCATGCTGTGATCCAATCTTGACGACGTTCTCGTGGAAGTCCTTCAAAAGCCGGATTGATGCAGCGCGTCTCATAATCACATTGGGTTTCCAATTTTTGTATAAAATGACAATGCCAATGCAAGCGCGTAATGGCATTGTTCATGGCTCTTGCATTGGATTTGTTTCTACTCAACATCATTGTTTGATAAGCCATGCGCAAAGACAAGTTTCCCCATGAGAGATACGGCGAAATACGCGCGCAAGATTTCCGACTGTCCAAGGGTCGGGAAATATTTTTGCTATAAAACACAACCCTCTCTTCCACGAAACTCTTGAGATACTTCAATCCAGATTGCTCTCCACCTGGTTGGAACTGGACTACCGTAGAATCCCACCTGCTCCGCAATTCTTTTAATACAGGGAATGGGTTCTCCCATTCGATACAAATTAATTTTTCCGGTTTGGGATAACAAGGAGAGGTCATCACCTTCATCCATTTTTGGTCCCAACCCTCTCGGTTCTTGATGCCACGCACCACCCCATCGCGCTGAAACTCCTTCCAAAAAACACCGTGCGATTTACACCATTGGCCCACAGCTTTATCTCTGTCCCATGTTCTTTGTGTTCCGTTTTCTTCATGGGACAATAAATACTGGATATTGAATTGCTCATTTAATGCACCCAATATTTGAGTAACCTCTGCCTGTGCCTCCCAGACATCAGCACCAAGCGGGGCATTCCGCCGCATATCAGCCAAGCTCTGAACGATGAAACGACCATGGCGATCATCAAAATCTGGCCCTTGAATCAAGACATTATCCCAAGCAAAAAAGACAATGCTTCTTAAACCGGAATAGGCAGCCGCATTGATGGGCGCGTGATCTGTCCAACGAAGATCTCGTTTTAACCAAACCACTGCTATGCTTTCCTTCTCTACCACGTGTAACGTTTCTCCACTTGTTTCCAAAAAGAAAAGAAAGAAGGATAATAACCATTCACCTCCGGGAACATCCATTCTCGCTCTAATCTTGTCCCTTGATAATGGGCAAAGAGTGGATGCTCCAAGAAAAATGTTTTTCGATCTGTTGTATTTTGAGACCACATTTCCCAATCACCCACAAAACAAGTCAAACCCTCAATCAAAGTTGCCTGACTTAAAATCCAATCCAAAACCTTGGGTGACACTGGAAATTGCTGAAAAAAAGAAGGTTCCAATAATAAGACCTTATGATGGGGCTCCTGTATGATATCTTCTTGACGCAACTGATAAACGTTGTACAAAACAATGGGAAGATTATTCTCCTTTGTTCTCATCTCCGTAAATCTTCCTTTGACGGCTTCTTTTAACGCCTCTAATGACCAATGAAAAGGCTGCCACTGCTCATTGACTTTCAGCTGTTTTGGAATCGCCATTTCGCGCAGCGCCTCATAATCATCATCCAAATAAGTGCCTTTCTGGTGGGTATTCGTATAATGGTTGATGTTCTCTTGGTTGGCGATGTAGCGTTTGGAGGAAAAGGCACCAGCAGTCCATTGCCATGAGCAATAATTGCTGGCCACGTCACCGTCAATCAAATGATAATACAACCAATCACCACAAGCCTTCCAATGGAATTGTCCTATGTTACAACACAACATAGCAGTGTACATCCGCTGATGATTGTGCATATAACCCGTATCCAACATGCCTTGAATCCCCCTATCAATTCCATCAATCCCTGTTTGTCCCTGAACCACAGCCAGAGGTACTCCTTCACTTGCTACTCCTGTTTGCTCCTGCTTGATGGCCTTTCTGTGCAAATCGGGATGGTGTTGCTGTACCCTTTGAAAGTAATCGCGCCAGGCCAATTCCTTGAGCAAAGTTTCACAAGAGGACCAAGCATAGCCCTTCTCTTGCAATACCACCATGATTTCCCGCGTTGATAAAACACCACGACTGATGTAAGGAGAAAGTTGGGTTACCCCGCCATTGATAAAATTCCGGGTTTTGGCATAACGCACGGGATCAATGTCCATGGCCATTTTTATCAGCTCTGATTTGGTTTTTGGGTTAAAAAGCATACCCCTAAAACAATGAAGTGGATCAAAAGTTTTGGTGCATCTTTGTAAACAGCGGAAATGAAAAAAACGGTTCTCATATGGCTTTTGCTCCTCCCTCCCTTTTGCTTTTTGGCGCAGGATGAATTGGGCATTGCGGGAAGCACACGAGCTCCGGTCAATTCCGTTTATTTCAACCCTGCCTCCATCTGTGATTCCAGAACTTTTATTGATGTAGAATTTTTTGGATTGGGAGCTTTTGTCCAGAACAATTTGGTTTATGTTGGAAAGAAAGATTTCTCATTGATCGACTATGGGGGCATTGGAAACATTCAGTACAATCACAAAAAAAACAAGTACTACGCCAAGGCCAATGTCAGCATCAAGGGACCATCTTTCACCGCCAATTGGAAGGAACATGCCTTTGGCATTCACTCGGGTGTGAATGTGATGGCGGATGTGAGACGATTACCCAATGGATTCAGTTATTTGGTCACGGAAGGATTTGATTACCTCCCTCAAGTGGGACAAACGCAGACCATTGAAAAGATGCGCATTGGAGCAATGGCCTATGGCTACATCGGTTTGTCTTACGGCAAAATTGCTTACCGTTGGGACAATGCCATCTTGATTGCGGGAGCAACTGTAAACAGAATACTCTCTCCTGGAGGGCTAGGTGCTCGATTGGACAACTGGACCTACACCTTGCAGGACAGTTCGCAACTGGTGACCCAAAATTTAGAAGGCCAATTGGGCTTTAATAATTTTGGTGGAGCCTTGATAGCAGGCAAAGGATGGGGAGTAGATATTGGAGTTACCTACAAGAAACGCAACAAAGGGAGCTTTGGATACACGCCCTTCAATCCGTGTACCGATGGGAAATACAAGTACAAGGCTTCTTTGGTATTGTTGGACATGGGCAGCGCCAAGTTCAAAGCACCATATTACAATTACCTATTTGAGCAAACCAGTGGAGGAAATTTCAATGGCAATGACAATACAAATTGGGACGAACCGGCATCTGCGGATACTACGTTTACCAATGGATTGGGGGCAACGGCTGTGACAGAGGGATCTAAACTTAAAATCAAATTGCCTACGGCATTGAGTGCGCAGGTGGACTATCATGTCTCAAAGAAGTTGTATGCGATGGGGGCATTGACGTGGGGTTTACCATGGCGGAACAAATTGGGTGTTCAGCGCGCAAGCTATTTGGCAGTGGTGCCAAGATGGGAGTCGCAGAACTACGAAGTAAGTTTACCCATTACCTTGTATGAAATGCGCAAACCCATGGTAGGCATGGCGATAAGACTGAGAAGTTTCATCATCGGCAGTGACAATTTGAATGCCTTTTTCTTTAATGGTAATTTGTATGGGGCCAACATCTACGTTCATTTTAAGATGGCCTTGTTCAAGCACCCCAAATGCAAGAGCACAGGCAATGGCCGCAGTGATTTCCAGCGCCGCAAGTCGCGTCCAGTGCGCCAGGCTCCGCGGAGTCCGGTTCCTTGTCCGAAGTTTTGATGACGACAAAATCCAAAGTTAAAACATCATATCTTTGCACCCGCTGGCTCCGTAGTTCAATGGATAGAATAAGCGTT
>CAYQUT010000025.1:31853-39757 GCA_964420985.1 uncultured Chryseobacterium sp. | reverse complement strand
GACTTCCCCCTCAACGCTTGTATCAATGTCGTCAATGCCAATAATCCGTACAGCACTGAAAAAGCAATAGTCATTTTGGTATTCTTCAGCAAATAATAAGAGACAATGGGCAATACTTGCAAAGCATGCATCCCAATGAAATGGGCAACACGTAAATCGCCAAACGTTTTGCTCCAACCCAAAACAAACAAACTCGAATTGTCATTCAGGGCACCCACAGTGTGACTCAATCGTGCACCCATCGCAAATCCTTCAAATGAAAAAATGACGAATAAGATGAGGGCCAACCGTATCGACCAGACGTAATAATCCGGCAAATTGTCAAACGAACCGTTGAAAAACAACATGCAAACGTATGCCGTATACAGCGTAACCAAGGAAGCCGCAATGGCCATCATGGAGAACAATAACGAATGCATGGGAGTGCTCGTGTTGTAATGAGAGAGCTGTCCTTTTCCTGCTTGTAAAGCAATGTAGGCTATTTCAAAACCCAGCAAAATGATGACGGTCCAATTGAAAAGCTTTACGTTGAAATTAGGCAAATAGGAACAATACCATGCCATCGCCCAAGCATAGGTGAAAGTGGACAACGCAAATTTCAAAGGTTTGTACCACGCATTGACCCCATACACTTGCGTTGATGTTGTTTTCGTAAAAACAAAAAACAAAATGGAAAGCAGTAGACAAATCACTCCGAAATAAAACAATGTATCGTTTCGGTCTTTGACCTGTTGAAGGAATGTAATCATGGTTAATATTTGGATGAGTTGAATTTGTGTTTCAAAGTTAAGCTAGATTACTCGCTCAAAGTATTTTCATTTGCTACAGAGTAATCAAGTGGATTAAAATCGTTCAAGCTAATCAGGCATTCATTCGCTTTCCCCTTTTCTCTTCCCGCAATCGCCTGCGATTGCATATTTCTCTTCCCTGATTTCCCCTATCTTTGCCCCCGTTAAAAGAATTGGTCCCGTAGTATAATGGATATTACATGGGTCTCCGGAACCCAGGATTTGCGTTCGATTCGCGACGGGATCACTTTTAATCTGCTACACCATCAATAGCAACAAGGCTATGACAGACATGGCCAATCCCAACACATTGACCTTACTCAATCGCTCCTTGAAAAAGATCACAGCAATCAAGGTGCTCAACATCACAACCCCCAAGTTATTCAAACAAATGATGCTGGTCTTCAACATCCAAGCACTGTCGATGGTCCGAACCAAAAAGAATATCGAACCGTAATTCACCACTCCAAGTACTGTTCCGTATATCCATTCTTTCTTTCCGAATTGAAAAATCCTTTCCGTACTTTTTATTTTGTTATACAATACAAAAAGCAATCCGGTAATCCCAGCGGTTAAAAAGGGTAAGCAAGCATACAGGGACAAGGCGGCTGGACTTTTGGCGGTCTCTGATAATTTGGGAATCATGTAATCAATCAATGTCGATCCAAAGAAAATGATCGCAGGATACACCAACATTGATTTTTCAAAACGACGTCCATCTGCTTTGATCGAACTGAATACAATTCCCATTATCGCCAGACCAATGGCCATCCATTTGGTGGTGGTCAATTGTTCTTCAGGATTGGTCAACGTGAACAAAATAACCACCAACACCAACGACATCTTACCCGCTATGGTGGTGTTGCTTACCCCGACCAATTGCGCTGATTTTCCGGTTACGTTGAAAATACTGATGAAGGATATCCCCAATAATAAGGCGCCCCAACTCCAAGTGGGAAATTGCAACGCCTCCGCAATTCCCGCATTTAAGTCGGTAGCCATGCTGATTCCAAAAGTGAACGCTACAAGGTAATTCACCATTATGGCTTCAAATACCTGAACACCCTTAATTGCAAACCACTTGAATAAGAGATAGAGTAGGGTGGTCGAGAGAATGGAAAGAATAAGGAAATTCATCGATAGTAAAAGTTTAATTGATCCACTCCTGACGCTTCTGTTGTTTTTGGTTTTTGGTTTATAACAGGTGCTGTCAATCCTGCATGCAAGGAATGAGGGGCAACAAAAACCCTAGCCTCATCCCATAGATTGTTTTCAATCAGATATTGCAAAGTACGGGCTCCACCTTCAATCAAAATAGATGTTACTTCATGTTGTCTTAAATAAGCAAATAAGTCTTTAAATGCATCTTCTTGATAAGGCAAGGCAGTCATGCCCGAAGGAAGTTCAAGGATTTTATGGTTGTCTTGGTGTACAACAATGGTGTTGGGAGGACATTGTCCTATATGCCATTGGTCATAGGGTTGCAATTGACCTTGCGGATCCAAAACAATGCGCATGGGTGAAGCAATGATATCGTCATGAACCGTCAATCGTGGATTGTCCATGTGGATGGTGTTTTTTCCCACCAATATCGCCATTTCCTCTTTTCGCCATTGTTGAACTTTAGCTCTACTTTCTTCACTGCTGATGGCAATGCTTCCTTTTTGTCCTTGAACCCTGGAAGGATCCATGAAACCATCTGCAGACTGTGCCCATTTCAATATTATGTAGGGACGTTCTTTTTCAAAAAAGGTATTGAATCTTCGATTCATCCATCGACAAGCGGCCTCTTGTATACCACTGGTAATATTTACACCGTGCTCACGCAGATAAGCGATTCCTTTACCATTCACTTTGGGATTAGGGTCGAGCTGCCCTATAACGACTTGAGAGATTTTTTCTTGAACAATACGTGAAGCGCAAGGTGGTGTTTTTCCATGGTGGGCGCAAGGTTCCAAGGTTACAAAAAGCGTGGAGTAGGGCAGAAGACTTTTGTCTGCCACACTGTTTATGGCGTTTATTTCAGCATGTGCTCCTCCAAAATATTCATGGTAGCCCTGTCCAATGATGGTGTTGTTGTATACTACAACAGCCCCAACGAGAGGATTTGATTTTACCTTGCTCAATCCCATTTGAGCAAGTTCAATTGCTTTATCCATGTACAGAGCAAGATCCATTATCCTCCAATTTTATGAGCTCCTCCCAATTTGAAAATCAACATAAAGAAAACCATGACGATGGTGAACAGCGCCAATAAGGCCGCTATCAGACCAATGGCAAACAGTGCAATGATTCCCAAAATAGCCAACACCAACATGACCCCTGTAATACTACCCAAACTGATGGCAGCAATTAAGGCAATGATTCCCAATACGCAAACAAAGGCGATAGCCAATTCAAACAACATTGAGAAGAATTTGAGTGTGGCCAACATTCCTTTCTTCTTGGGCTTTGGCGAATCATAAGGCAATGCATAATCACTGGCATCTTCAACGATTGTGGTGTCCATTAATGGTTCGGTCATGGGAACATATTCTTCCAAAATGACCTCTTCCGAATCGGTAATATCCGTATCCGGATTCATTATCCAGCTTGATTCTGGTATTAAGATGCCCTCCTCTTCTATGGATGCAGTCATTTCATCCTGCGGAACAATGTTCCGTTGTGTCTTTGTTTGATGAGCGGATTCTTGATGAAAATTCCATTTCCCTTTTGCATCATACTTTTTACTCAGGAATGAGGCTGATTGGCATGAACTCAAAATGATGATTAAACACAATATTCCAATAATTCTATTTTTCATAATTGTAATTGGGGACAACCCAATGCGCTGACTGTTGTTGACTGATTTCTTTTTTAAATATTGGAACTGTTTTCTTCACTTCATCCATGAGCAGGTCCAAGGCACCAAAGGCATCTTTCCGATGTTTGGCGGCTATACCAACCCAAACGGCTGTTTGTCCTACTTCGACTTTGCCCAATAAATGATGGAAATAAATGGATTGTACGTCGAAATGGGATTGAATTTGCAAAGCTATTTTTTCCAACTCACTCAATGCCATTTCCGTTAGCCCCTCATATTCAATGTTGGCCACTCGCTCTTGATTGGGCATGGTGTCAGGTCGGACGATGCCTTCAAATACAACGGTTGCACCCGTTTCAGTTTGTAGCACAAAGGTTTTCACCTCTTCAAGAGAAACGGGATGAGTAGATATGGAAAAGTGTTTTTTCATATTTATCCTCCACTTACTGGTGGCATTAAATACAACTTCATTCCATCTTTGATTTCAAAATGATCCGGTTGATACGCTTGATCAAAAACAACGGCAATAGGAAGTTTGGGGTGGATATTGGGAAATTGCTTCAACCATTCGCGAAGGTCGCTCACCGTTGCAGGGGCTTCATGTTCCCATTGAAACCAATCCTGACCCAAGCTGTCTTTTAAAATGCCAAAAGGCATGATTGCTACACTTATCCTCGCCATATCAATTGCTGTCCTGCAAATATCAATAAGATTCCGGTTATCCACTTCACATGATCTTGCTTTAACCATTGGACAGATAATTTGCTGCCCAATATGCCGCCCACAATGACCGCCAATAGCCAATCCCAATGTATATCTTCCATTTTAACCCCGGAGTGCAAAAACAAAATCAACAGGGAAAGGGCAGAGTTGACAGCAATAAAAAGTGAGGTGAATGCAGCAATCTCTTTTGGATTTCCCCAACGAGAAAGATGTAAAATGGGCGAAAAATAAATGCCTCCACCAATTCCAGTTAGCCCAGCAATACTTCCAATGAGGAAAGAGGTAATTCTCAATTGTGTATGGCTCATGGACAAATAATGTTTTTCCCAAAAGGGTTGTCCCAATATTGCAAGGCCTCCCAAAGAGAGGAAAACACCGAGTATTGTCTGATGCACGGAAAGCTTGAATGTCAGGAAGCCAAATGCCATACAAGGAATGGCCGCAATGGCAATGAGTTTGATGATTTCCTTTTTTCGATGTTTAATCTGATTTTTCCAATGATATGATCCTTGTAAAGTGACCCCCAAATTATTGAGCAATCCATGAAATTTCAGAAGTGGAAAGGATAGGGAAGAGGTTTGAGATAATATGGCCAAATACATGCTGCCACCGCCGAATCCCGCAGAGGCATATAGGAGTGCAACAAAAAAAAACAGAACTGCAATCAACCTTGGATATTTTTCATTTGCTCCATGATTTTTTTGACGTCCTCATCCGCCTTGCGCAATTTGTCTTGGCAAAATTGAACCAAATAGGCTGCGCGTTCTACTTTTTGAGAGAGAAGGTCAATAGAGATTTCGTCATTCTCAATGGCTTGCGCAATGTTCTCCAATTCTTCAAATGCCGCTTCATAGCTGGCGGGTACTAATGGTTCAGTCATGTTTTGTGTTTTTTATCTCAGTAATAATTTGGCCATCTTTCATTTGGATAATCAATGGCTCTTGAGCGTTCAACTGTTGTATGGAGGAAATGGTTTTTCCTTGTTGTGTTAAAATAACAAATCCTCTATTGAGCCATTTTTTCGGAGAGTGGGCTTCTATGAACTGCATTTTATTTTTAATGTCTATCCCAGACTTTTCTATTCGAAGTTGACTTGCTTTGGAAAGATCTTTCCAAATGCTCTTGAGCGCTTCGTCTTGAAGCAAAGCCTTTCTGGGGACTGTCTTTTGCAAATCTTTCCAAATATGTTGAATGTTGGATTGTGCTTGACCTGTTACACTTTGTGCTTGACTTTGAAGATCGACTTGCACATGTTGTAAATTAGATTTAGCGGAGGAAAGGATTCCCTGAGCAGAGGCCGTTACAGTCAATTGAAGGCTGCTGATGATTTGTGTTTTTTCTCTGAATATTTGAGGAATTTGCTTTTGTATTTTTTGCCAATATTCAAGGGTCAGGGCTTCCGCATTTTCTTGGTGGTGCAAAATGACCTCAGCCACTTTGGTGGGAGATTTAAAGGCTCCATTGGCTACCTGGTCGGTCAATGAAACATTGCGGGTATGGCCAATACCGGTGAATATGGGAATGGGACATTTCAATATGGCCTCCACTAGGGGCAATTGATCAAAAGCGTGCAAATCCAAAGCCGCTCCGCCTCCACGGACAATGACAATCAAATCAAAGGTTTGGGGTGATAAAAAAACTTGAACAATAGCCTGTTTGATGCTATCGGCGGCTGTTTCACCCTGCATAACGGCAAAAAATGGGTGAATGTCGAAAGCATATCCATGGCGGTTCTTGATCAATTCATCTAAAAAATCTATCCCTCCTTCAGCACCCTTGGCTGTGATTAATGCAATACGTTTGAAAATGAAAGGCCGCTTTAATCCATGGTTATGACTCACCAATTCTCCATTCACCATCTTTAATTTATCGGGATGCTTCAACAACAACCGTTGTATGGTTTTCTCTTTTTCTTGTGCCAATGCCCCAATGGTATAATTGGGATCGATGTGCAATACTTGAGCGCTCACTCCATATTCTGGATGAAATTGAATACTCAGTTTGAACAAAACTTGAATACCTGCTTTCAACTCCTGTCCTGTGGCTTGTTCAAATTGATCAATCAAATATAAATTGCGCCAGAGCTTGGCCTCTAACCTGGCCTTGAACTTACCCGGCAATTCAGATTTCTCTACCAATCCAATGTGCGCTTGTTGTTTGTCAGGTTTGATATTGACTTGACCAATTTCAGCAATGACATCAAATGTATGACCCCGGAATTTCTGCTCTACCGTGGCCTGAATCATTGCGTTGAGTTCAGAAAGCAGAATAGGCATTAGATGTCTGTTGCAGATTTTACTTTTTTCTTAAACAATGATCGAAACAAGCCGCCTCTTTTTTTCTCTTTTTTCAAAATAGAAAATTCAACACCAGCAATGGCCTGAATGGAAAGGGAATGGGTCTCCAACCTTGGTATTGAAGTTCCCAGAATGATTTTTTCATTCACAGTTGAATTCCAAAAGGGTGATGCATACACTTTGATAAAAGGAGAAAAAACCAATCGCGGTCCCAGAAGCAATAAGCGATGCCCCATGCCAACACTGAAAATGGGGTTATACTGAATCTTGGATTGGAAAGCGACTTCTTGATTGATGGTGGATGTTGCACGCCAAAATGCATAGCCCGCTCCAATGGTGAAAAAGTATCGCGGGCCAATAGGACCAGTAGTCATTTTTCCCTTGATGGCCTTGGGATTGAACATTAAATCAACCATAGCATTGCCATTTTCCATTTTTGTCCATCTTACAATATCCACATTGCTCCATCGCTGGTCCATGCGGTGATAGGACACTTCCCATTGCAAATACAATCCTCGCGTCGAGCTGATTTTGGTGTATTTTCTCAACGCGGAACCATACCCATGTTGTTGATATCGCAGTCCGGTTGGATAAGTCTGTGCAGTGAGATTAAAAACTTCTGTCGCATTTCTTACGGGTTGATTCCAAAAATATTGATAACGCAAATCAAAAGACCATTGCCCCCAAATAGGTGCTGAAAGCATACCCAACCATAAGATAATCAACCACTTCTTCATCCCAAGTCCTCCTTCATTATTTTCTCAACTGCAAAGGCAGCTGTCTCCAGCGCCCCATGCACCGTTCCGTGGTGACCTTGTGCATGCGTCGCCTCACCAGCCCAGTAAATTTTGCTTTGAATCGATTCAGAAAAACCCAATCGACTGTTGGCTGCCCCGACAGGTGCGTAAGAAGAAACGCCTCCGATATAAACCTCATTGGCCCAATCATGTACATGAGCGGTGACAAATTTAGATGAGGGTAAAAGCTCTGGAAAATATTGATCCAGTTGATCCAATAACGCTTGTTGTATGTCCGAAGTCCCTCCCAAATCTTGCGCCTCATTGTAACTGCTTCCGTGCAATTGAGCTTTGAGATATCGGTTACTCGCTGATCGACCACCAGTCCCCACAACTTCAAATTGTGGACAAAGGCCAGGCATTTGAAGTCGAGCAGCATCCGCATTCCAAAAAGGCTCTGTGAAGGTCAATAGCATTTCCATTCCAGGACGAATGCCCAGCGCATTGATGCTGGATTGCACATTGCTGGGCAATGATGGATTAAAAGCAATGCTGT
>CAYQUT010000025.1:0-31753 GCA_964420985.1 uncultured Chryseobacterium sp. | reverse complement strand
ATGCCCATGATGTCCGTACTGGCGCCGTTTTGAGTGCCCAATCGGGCATTCCAAATGTGCCGGGTTCCATTGAATATACCTTGATTTTCAGCGTAAAGATTGGCATTCATATCCGCTCCATCATAGGTTTTTAGTCCATTGATGATGTCATCCAAATGCTGAACTTCGGGATTTTCAGCCATCGCGGCTTTAGAGGTCCAGTAACCATTGACGATGCCATAATCTTGTATCTCGTCTTTCAGAAATTGTGCCCCATTGTTTTTCATCAAGGCATACAGGGCATGGTTTTGACCTTTCACTACGGACGCTCCCCATTCAATGGGCAAATCAGCAATGTCAGAGACGGAATAAATACGACCTCCAATTCTCCCGCTGGCTTCCAATACCGTTACATTGTATCCCTGTTGCTTGAGCAAATAAGCCGCGTATAAACCCGAAACACCTGCACCAACAATTCCGACAGAACCATTGAATTTTTTATCGGGCAATGGATATTTTTTACAACTGGACAACCAGGATGCCGCCAAGAACAGCATGGGCATCCCCAAAATGGTCTTTTTCAAAAACTCTTCTCTTGTCCAATCCTTGTTTTGCTCCATGATTTGTCTCGTTAGCGAATATCGAAACGAAATAAAAGCTTTTGAAGTATGTTGATAAAAAAAAATGATTGTGAATGAGCAAACCCAATAAAGACAATACTTTCGTGATTGGTTCAAACTGAAAAAGATGGCAGAGAATGTAAGTTATACAGAAGACAATATTCGGTCCCTCGAGTGGCATGAGCACATTCGATTAAGGCCTGGTATGTACATTGGTAAATTGGGAGACGGCGCTTCTTACGATGACGGTATTTATGTGTTGCTCAAAGAAATTTTGGACAACAGTATCGATGAGTTTGTCATGGGAAATGGAAAGACCATTGAAATCACCATCAAAGACAATACGGTTTCCGTTAGGGATTATGGTCGCGGTATCCCATTGGGTAAAGTGATTGATTGCGTTTCAAAAATCAATACCGGCGGTAAATATGATTCAAGGGCTTTTAAAAAATCAGTGGGTTTAAATGGGGTAGGTACCAAGGCGGTGAACGCGTTGAGCACCTATTTCAGAGTGGAGTCCATTCGTGAGGGCCAAAGCAAAGTAGCGGAATTCAACAAAGGTTCTATTACCAAGGACCACAAAGTGGCGGCCTCAACGGCAAAGGATGGTACCGCTATGTCATTCATTCCTGATGCATCAATTTTTCACAACTTCCAATTTAGGATTCAACACGTTGAGAAGTTATTGTGGAATTATTGTTACTTGAATGCTGGATTGACCATTGTTTTCAATGGACAGAAATACAAATCTGAAAATGGTTTACAGGATTTGCTCAATGCCAACATGAGTGAGGATCCTTTATATCCCATCATTCATTTAAGAGGAAATGACATCGAGGTGGCCATTACCCACACGCATTCATACGGCGAAGAATACTACAGTTTTGTAAATGGTCAATACACCACTCAAGGTGGAACACACCAAGCAGCTTTCCGTGAGGCTTATGTTAAAGTGATTCGTGATTTTTTCAAGAAAGATTATGAGGCGGTTGACATCAGAGCAGGTATTGTGGCGGCTGTTGCGGTTAAAGTAATAGAGCCGGTTTTTGAATCTCAAACCAAAACAAAATTGGGTTCCAATGAAATAGAACCCAATGGAAAATCCATTAAGGCTTTTATTCAGGAGTTCTTATCCAAAGAGTTGGACAATTACTTACACAAGAATCCAGAGCTGACTCAAAACCTTTTGAAGAAAATTCTTCAAAGCGAAAGGGAAAGAAAAGAGTTGGCAGGTATTGCCAAGTTGGCCCGTGAGCGCGCCAAAAAAGCCAATTTGCACAACCGCAAATTGAGAGATTGTAAAGTGCATTTGGGTGATAAAAGTGAAAGAGCAGGGGAGACAACCCTTTTCATTACTGAGGGAGATTCCGCTTCTGGATCCATCACCATTTCCAGAGACGTTCAAACCCAAAGTGTTTTTTCTTTAAAAGGAAAACCTTTGAACACATATGGATTGACCAAAAAAGTAGTTTATGAAAATGAAGAATTCAACTTACTTCAGGCGGCATTAAACATTGAAGATGGTTTGGAGGGGTTGCGATACAACAACGTTGTTCTCGCGACTGATGCCGATGTCGACGGTATGCACATTCGTCTTTTGATGATTACCTTTTTCTTGCAATTCTTCCCTGACTTGGTCAAATCAGGCCATTTGTATGTTTTGCAAACCCCATTGTTTAGGGTTCGAAATAAGAAAGAAACCATCTATTGCTACAGCGATGAAGAACGTGTGAATGCCATTAAAAAGTTGGGGACCAAACCAGAGATTACCCGATTCAAGGGATTGGGTGAAATTTCCCCTGAAGAATTTAAAAAATTCATTGGACCAGATATCCGATTGGAGCCTGTGGTCATTGGAAAGGAAATGCACATCAAAGATTTGTTGGAGTTTTACATGGGTAAGAACACCCCTGATCGTCAAGAGTTCATCATCTCCAATTTGAAAGTGGAGAAAGATGATATCGATACATTAAAAGTGGACAAAATAGAGGAGGAAGCAGCATGAATGATTTGAACGAAGAGTTATTGCCAGACAACAATCCGGAAGAAACACAATTGTCTGGTGTTACAGAAGTCAATGGTCTTTACAAGAATTGGTTCTTGGATTATGCTTCTTATGTTATCCTAGAGAGAGCCGTTCCTCACATCAATGACGGGTTGAAGCCGGTTCAAAGGCGAATTCTTCATTCCCTCTGGGAAATGGATGATGGTCGTTTCAATAAGGTGGCCAATGTCATCGGAAATACCATGAAGTACCACCCACATGGAGACGCCTCGATTGGAGACGCCTTGGTTCAGTTGGGTCAAAAGAACTTGTTTTTGGATACCCAAGGAAACTGGGGTAATATTTATACGGGTGACAGTGCCGCTGCTCCCCGATACATTGAAGTTCGATTAAATAAGTTTGGACAAGATGTCATCTTTAATCCCAAAACAACGAATTGGTTACTGTCTTATGATGGCCGAAACAAGGAGCCAGAGACACTGCCCATGAAGTTCCCAATGCTTTTGGCTCTTGGAGTTGAAGGTATTGCTGTAGGTTTGGCTTGTAAAATTTTGCCACACAACTTCAATGAGCTCATTGATGCCTCTATCGATATCCTCAGAGGAAAGAAAACCCAAATTTTACCAGACTTTCCAACAGGCGGTTTGGTGGATTGCACGGATTACAATCATGGTTTACGCGGTGGCAAGATTCGTTGTCGAGCCAAAATAAAGAAAGATGAGGGGGGGAAAACCCTAGTCATTACAGAGATTCCCTTTGGAACAACCACTTCCTCCTTGATTGATAGCATCCTGAAAGCCAATGACAAAGGCAAAATCAAGATCAAGAAAATTGAGGACAATACCGCAGAACATGTAGAGATCATTGTTCATCTGGCACCGGGTGTGTCACCGGATAAAACCATTGATGCGCTTTTTGCCTTTACAGATTGTGAAATCAGCATTTCTCCAAATTCTTGCGTCATTCAAGATGATAAACCCAAATTCTTAAGTGTTGATGAGTTGCTCCGTCAAAGTACTGAGCACACGCGTGACCTCATTAAAATGGAGTTGCTCATTGAACTCAACGAGCTGAAAGAAGAATGGCACTTTGCATCATTGGAGAAAATCTTTATTGAAAAGAGGATTTACCGTGACATTGAAGAATGTGAAACGTGGGAGGAGATTATTGCCACCATTCACAAAGGTTTGAAACCATTCACCAAACAGTTCATTCGTGAGGTCACTGACGAAGACGTGGCCAGATTGACAGAGATTAAAATCAAGCGGATTTCCCGATTTGATAGCAAGAAGGCTGATGATTACATGGCAAAATTGGATGGTTTGATAGATGATTGTCAAGAAAAAATGGACAATCTTACCGAGACAGCCATTGCTTATTTCAAAGAAATCAAAGCCAAATATGGAAAAGGCAGAGACCGCAAATCTGAGATCAGAACATTCGACACCGTTCAAGCTGCTAAAGTAGCCATCGCCAATGCCAAGTTGTTTGTGAACAAGGCAGAAGGTTTCATTGGAACCGGTTTAAAGAGAGATGAAGGGGAATTTGTTGAAGAGTGTTCAGACATTGACGACATCATAGTATTCAGAAGAGATGGAAAAATGTTGGTCACCAGAATCACGGCCAAGTCATTTGTGGGCAAGGACATTATCTATTGTGCTGTTTGGAAGAAAGATGACAAACGAACCATTTATAACGTTATCTATAAGGATGGACGAAATGGAGCCATGATGAAACGATTTGCCGTGACCGCCATTACCAGAGATAAGGAATATGATCTTACCAAGGGAGCTCCAGGAAGTGACATTCTTTACTTTTCAGCCAACCCCAATGGTGAAGCTGAAGTGGTAACTGTTCATCTTAGAGCCTTGGACAAATTGAAAAAATTGACCTTTGATGTGGACTTTGCTCAACTTGCGGTGAAAGGTCGAGATGCTGTAGGAAACATCGTAACCAAGTACGCTGTTAAGAAAGTTGAACTTAAAGAGAAAGGGGTTAGTACGTTGGGTGCTAGAAGTTTATGGTACGATGCTTCAATTAAAAGATTGAATGATGAAGGTCGTGGTGAACCACTCGGAGATTTCATGGCCAATGACAAATTGTTGATCTTGATGAGCACAGGAGATTATCAGTTGGTCACACCAGAATTGACGATGCACTTTGAAGAGTCAACAACGCACATTGAAAAGTGGATGCCAGAAAAGCCCATTTCAGCTGTTTATTTTGACGGTGACAAAGAGCAATGGATGGTGAAACGTTTCTTGGCTGAACAAAGTAAGGGGCTGGTTAGGTTCATTACTGAGCATCCCAAGAGTAAATTGGGCGTAGTCAGTACGTTGCATTATCCAAAGGTTTATGTGCGATTTAACAAGAAATTCAAGCAAGCGGCCAATAAAATGGATGAAACGGTGGATTTGAGAGAGTTTATTGCCATAAAAGGGGTAAAAGCTATTGGAAACCGATTGACTCAATTGCCCATTTTGAATTTGGATCTCTTGGAAGCTGACCAAGAGTTGGAAAATATAGCCAATGAGGAAATGATGCAGAGTCAAATTTCACTGGTCGCGAATGGAGGCGATGAGCCATCGCTTTTTGATCAAGAATCCTAAAAAATTGAATTTTTATTGTAGAAATAGCGTAAAAAGGGCCTGAAAGGGCCCTTTTTTATTTCAAAGCGAATACTTTTTGCATTTTTGAAAAAATTCTGTTTATAGTTGGAATTATTTCTAAATTATCGTATCTTTGGGTCATGAAACCATACACAATAGAGGATTTGTCGTTGCCTCAATTGAATGACCCAATGGCCATTTATCAATATGTCACCAATACAACCTCTGATTGGAAGGGATTTGAAATGTATGACGCCTTGATTGCTTTGGCGGATGAGGTAAAAGCCAAATGGCTCAATATCACACCCCGTACTTTACATAATTACAGAACCAAAGGTGTGGAAATCAAAAGTCAAATGAAGGAACAGATTGTCATGATTTTGGCGTTGTATCGTCATGGATTACAGATTTTTGCCAATCAACAAGAATTTGAGATGTGGTTACAAACCCCCAATGTATTGTGGGACAATCAACGTCCCTTGGATTTCATGGAAACCAAGGTAGGAATTGATTTCATAGAATCACGCTTGATGGGATTAGAATTCGGGGAAGCTTTGTAAGATGGTTGTCTATTCAGTTCGATCAGCCAAGCACATTGAACCGTTAACGGCATCGGGTTATCCTGGGCGTTGGAATAGACAGGATCAAAAAGTTTTGTATGCTTCAGAATCCAGATCCTTGGCATCGTTGGAATGGTTGGTCAGTCGCGGAGGTCGGGTACTAAACAACGACTTTGTGTTAATTACTATTCAATTAAATATTTATTCAACTGATGTTAAATGTTTGAAAGAAAACGAATTAATAAAAAATTGGAGATCGTTGAATGCTTATTCCGATTTACAAGAGAAAGGTAGTCATTGGTATCAATTCGGAAATGAGAATGTTTTATCTGTACCCAGTGCATTGGTTCCTGAGGAGCGAAATTTTGTTCTTCATTTTGGTAGAGGAAATGAAAAGGAATGGATGCAGTTGGTAGATGTGCAATCCGTAGACTGGTTATCGCGCATACAACTTTGATACTGCCATTTAAATCATAATTTATATTATGTAAACTTGATTTTACATGTTAATGTATTTAGCTTCAGTCTTTTACTGTTTCGAATTGCCACCAAAATAAAAAAGCCGCCCCATTGGGACGGCCTTTTCGAATAATGAATTCTTTACTTATATTGATTGGATTTCTCGCGATCTCCACCTTTCAAATACGTTTCTTTCAGTGCTTGTTTCAATTGTGCATCGTTCGAATCTTGCTTGTAGCAAATTTCAAAATAACTAGCCGCTTTCAAATACATCGGTTTCAATTCTGACTTACAAGCATCAAATTTGGCGGTCTCTCTTGGAGGAATTGCATCGCAAACTTTTCCTTTCTCTTGAGCTTGATTGTAATACAATGCGCCAAGATTGTACGCCGCATCAAAATAATCTGCTTTAATGCTCAAAGCATTCAAATAAGCCTTTTCAGCATCAACAGTATTATTTTCTTTTTCATAGGTTACTCCCAATACGAACCAAACACTTTCATTCTTAGGATCTGACTCAGTTAAGGCTTTTAAAACTCCTTGGGCCTTGGCGTAATCCTTGTCATCAATGTAGATGTTAACTTCTGATCTCAAAAACTCAGCATCTTTCGGGTATGATTTTCTGGCTTGTGATAAGATTTCAATCGCCTCAGCTTTCTTTCCTTGACTAATATATATGTCGCTGATTCCCAAATAAGAATCTCGGACATTGTATTTCAAATCGATGCATTTCTTGTAATGGGTAATCGCATCGTCTGTTCTTCCCGCTTTATGGTAGCAAAAAGCACTGTTGAAAATGAAAACGGTATCAGTCACTCCCAAAACTGCAGAGATGTCAACGATGTTTTTGAATTGGTCTCCGGCCGCAATCAAATTATTGGCTTTGTAGGATTTTTCAGCTTTTTGACCGATAACGGCTTTTAAAATGTCCAATTCGGTGGCCACTTCTCTTAAATAATCTTTTCTTTTATCAATTTCAAAATACTTAGTGAAAGCTGCTAAGGCGGTTGGCAAAGCATCTGGATATTTGGCATTCAACACTGAGTCCTTTGCAATATTGGCGTAAATATTTCCACGGTATCTCCAATACTTCTCTTTTTCAGTCGCCTTGGGATCGGTCATGGCTTCGTCAATGTATTGCTTAGCGTCCTCGTACTTTCCCTCTTTGTTCGCATTGTAAGCACTGGTTACCTTGGGTTGCGCTTGAGCCATCCATCCTGTGACCATCATCAAGGCCACCATCATTAGTTTTCTCATACTTTTTTGGTTTTGTTTCATTGTTTCAATCATCTTGCCATTTTAACCTTGATGCGAAACAAATCATCATTTCACATTTTAATCTTGATTTTCTTCGGTGTTGTTTTCCTCGGTATTGTCCATCTCAGGCGTCGCGATAGATCCATCTTCTTCCATGACAATATCGCTTGAACGTTCTTCGTCTTCATCGTCCTTGATAACTGCAGTTACCGCAGCAATGGCGTCATTTCCTCTCAAGCTGATTAGCCTTACCCCTTGCGTGGCGCGCCCCATGACTCTCAAATCCTCTACTTTTAGACGAATCGTGATTCCAGAACGGTTGATGATCATAAAGTCCAAATTGTCATCCACGGACAAGATGGCAATCAAATTTCCGGTCTTCTCAGTAATGTTGATGGTTTTAACCCCTTTACCTCCGCGATTGGTGATGCGGTAATCTTCCAAAGCGGAACGTTTTCCATATCCTTTATCGGAAATAACCAAAATGTCTCTTTCAGGACTATCCACACACACCATTCCAATCACCTCATCTTTTTCACTGCCCAAGGTTACTGCTTTCACCCCTTGAGCTGTTCTTCCCACTGCGCGAACGGTCTTTTCATTGAAACGAATGGCTTTTCCTTCTGAAGTTCCCATTAAAATTTCGCACTCGCCATTGGTCAGTTTTGCTTCCAACAATTCATCACCTTCAACGATGGTGATGGCATTAATTCCAGAAGAACGAGGTCTGGAATACGCTTCCAGTAAAGTTTTCTTGATTAACCCTTGCTTGGTGCAAAGGATAACATAGTTCTTGCTCACATATTCTTCATTCATCAAATCTTTTGTTGGGATATAAGCCAACACCGTATCGTCTTGCTCAATTTGCAACAAATTTTGAATGGCTCTTCCTTTGGATGTTTTTGATCCTTCGGGAATTTCAAAAACACGCATCCAGAAACATCTTCCCTTTTTGGTAAAGATCAATAACCAATCATGGTTGGTGGCTGTGAAAATATCTTTCACAAAATCTTCTTGTCTTGCAGAAGTACCTTTGGATCCTACCCCACCTCTGGCCTGGGTTCTGTATTCAGCGAGATTGGTGCGTTTGATGTAACCCGCATGGGTGATGGTCACTACCATTGCCTCATCAGGGATCATGTCTTCAATGCTCAAATCTGCTGAAGAGAATTCAATCACGGATCTTCTCTCGTCCCCAAATTTTTCTTTCAAATAGAACAATTCATCTTTGATGATACCCATTCTCAATTCTTCACTGCCAAGAATTTCCTTTAATTTTTTAATCAAAGCCATCAACTCATCATACTCTGCTTTGATTTTATCCCTCTCCAAACCAGTAAGACGTTGCAAACGCATGTCCAAAATGGCACGAGATTGAATTTCACTCAATCCAAAGTTGGCCATCAATCCGTCACGCGCTTCGTCTGGGGTTTGAGAGGCTCGGATCAATTTAATCACCGCATCAATGTTGTCAAGGGCAATCAAATATCCTTCTAAAATATGTGCTCGCTCCTCTGCTTTGCGCAACTCGTAACGTGTTCTGCGGGTAACGACTTCATGTCTGTGCTCTACGTACAGTGCAATCATGTCCTTCAATCCCAAGGCTTCTGGTCGACCTTTCACCAATGCGATGTTGTTGATCGAGAAAGAAGTTTGCAGTGCAGTGAACTTATAAAGGTTGTTCAAAACCACGTTGGTAATGGCGTCGCGCTTGATTTCATACACCACACGAACCCCATTTCTATCGGATTCATCACGAATCTCGGATATCCCTTCAATCTTACCTTCTTGCACCAATTCCCAGGTGCGTTTGATCATGTCGGCCTTGTTGACTTGATAGGGAACTTGGTCAACGATGATGCATTCTCTATTGTCTACCTCTTCAATTCTGGCACGAGCCCTCAATACTACCCTACCTCTTCCCGTGTGGTAAGCAGTCTTGATTCCGTCCACACCATGGATGACACCGCCTGTTGGAAAATCAGGAGCTTTCACAAACTCCATCAATTCATCCACTGTGATTTCGTTATTGTTGATGTAGGCAATGGTGGCGTCACAAACCTCTGTCAAGTTGTGAGGGGCCATGTTGGTGGCCATACCCACAGCAATACCTGATGCCCCGTTGATCAATAAGTTTGGGATCTTAGCAGGCATAACCGTTGGCTCCTGCAAACTGTCATCAAAGTTGGGCTGAAAATCAACGGTCTCTTTGTCCAAGTCCTCCAGCAATTCCTCTGCGATCTTCCTCAAGCGGGCCTCAGTGTAACGCATGGCTGCGGCGTTATCACCGTCCATACTACCAAAGTTTCCTTGTCCATCTACCAAGGGATAGCGCAAGCTCCAATCTTGAGCCATACGCACCATGGTGTCGTAAACGGAGCTGTCACCATGTGGATGGTATTTACCCAAAACTTCCCCAACAATACGGGCAGATTTTTTATAAGGTCTATTGCTCAAAACGCCCAGGTCTAACATCCCGTACAACACCCTGCGGTGAACCGGTTTAAGACCATCACGAACATCCGGAAGCGCTCTACCTACAATCACCGACATCGAGTAATCGATGTAGGCCGTTTTCATTTCCTCTTCAATGTTTATCCGGACAATTTTTTCGCCTTCCATAATTCAATTTTTTTATTTCTAAACACCACTTGTGTGGTAGCGTGCGAATTTAATCAAAGCCTTATCAATATTGGGTTTGCATCCCCCCAACATTTATTCACATTCACACAAAAAAGTGTGGATAATTAATGTTAAGTGAATCTTGTTTTGGATTTATCCCGAATAAATTTGAGGTTCATAAAAAGTTGAAAGGAATGGAAGCAAAATTTTCACCGCAAGTAAAAGATGTTTTATCTTTTAGTAGAGAGGAGGCATTGCGTTTGGGGCACTCATATATTGGTCCTGAGCATTTGATGTTGGGCATTATTCGAGAAGGCGAGAGTTTGGCAGCCAATCTCATGAAGCGCATGGGCATTGACATGAATTATTTGCGCAAGCAAATTGAGTCGACAATGCGCTTGGCGTCTGTGGCTACAGCCAATCAAGGTTTGCAAACGGTGCCACTGACTACACAGGCTGAACGTATATTAAAATTAACTTATTTGGAAGCGAAAAATTTCCGAGCCACTATGGTGGGAACGGAACATTTGCTGCTCAGCATTTTGAAAGACCAAGACAATGCAGCTACCCGCACATTGGTGGGTTTTGGCATAGATTACAAAATGGTTCGCGAAGAATTAATCACTTCAGAGGGATTGGACACGCCGAGTGATTCTCCTTTGAATACGCCAAAAGCTGAGTTTCCTTCTTCTGCAGATGATGATGATGATCAATTCATGGGCAGTAGCAGCGGATCTTCAGCGGCTAAAAAGCCGGGTGACAATAAAAGTAAAACGCCAGTCTTGGACAATTTCGGAAGAGATTTAACCAAGATGGCAGAGGATGGAAAGTTAGATCCCATTGTAGGGCGTGAGAAAGAGATTGAAAGAGTGAGTCAAGTTTTGTCCAGAAGAAAGAAGAATAATCCAATATTAATTGGTGAGCCAGGTGTCGGTAAATCAGCCATTGCCGAAGGATTGGCATTGCGTATTGTTCAGAAAAAAGTGAGTCGTGTGCTGTTTGGAAAGCGCGTTGTTACCTTGGATGTGGCATCATTGGTGGCGGGTACAAAGTACAGAGGTCAATTTGAAGAACGCATGAAGGCATTGATGAACGAGTTAGAAAAATCTCCGGATGTTATTTTGTTCATCGATGAAATTCACACCATTGTTGGTGCTGGAGGAGCCAGTGGTTCTTTGGATGCGAGCAATATGTTTAAACCCGCATTGGCACGCGGAGAAATTCAATGTATTGGCGCGACAACATTGGATGAGTACAGACAATACATTGAAAAGGATGGTGCTTTGGAACGCCGTTTTCAAAAGGTTGTAGTAGATCCTACCACCATTCCTGAGACCATTCAGATTTTGAACAATATCAAAGACAAGTATGAGGAACATCACAGTGTTACCTATACGGACGAAGCCATTGAGGCTTGCGTCAAGTTAACAGGACGTTACATTACTGATCGTCATTTGCCGGACAAGGCCATTGATGCTTTGGATGAAGTGGGATCGCGTGTGCATTTGAGCAATATTCAAGTCCCTCAAGAAATCATTGATATAGAAAAAGCGATTGAGGAAGTGAAGTTGGAGAAGACGCAAGTGGTCAAGTCTCAGCAATATGAAGAGGCCGCAAAGCTTCGTGACAAAGAGAAACAATTGAATGATCGCCTGGATGCAGCTAAAAAGCAATGGGAACAGGATGCTAAAACGCATCGTGTTACCGTAACAGAGGCCAATGTGGAAGAAGTAGTAGCCATGATGACGGGTATTCCCGTGAATCGTGTGGCAGAAAAAGAAAGTGGAAGGTTGGCCAAGATGGATCAGGAGTTGGAAGGAAAAGTGATTGGTCAGGACGAGGCCATCAAAAAAGTAGTTAGGGCCATCAAGAGAAATCGTGCAGGCTTAAAAGATCCGAATCGTCCCATAGGTTCTTTCTTATTCCTTGGCCCGACAGGTGTGGGTAAAACCCAATTGGCCAAAGAATTGGCTAAGTTCTTATTTGATTCCGAAGAGTCATTGATTCGAATTGATATGTCCGAGTACATGGAGAAGTTTGCTGTATCTCGATTGATAGGAGCGCCTCCCGGATATGTTGGCTATGAAGAAGGGGGGCAATTGACCGAAAAAGTGAGAAGACGCCCCTACTCTATTGTCCTTTTGGATGAAGTTGAAAAAGCGCATCCTGATGTTTTCAATTTATTGCTTCAAGCTTTGGATGATGGACAAATGACAGACAGTTTGGGAAGAAAAATTGACTTTAAAAACACTGTGATTATCATGACTTCTAATATTGGTGCTAGACAATTGCAGGAGTTTGGATCAGGTGTAGGATTTGGAACTTCATCCAGGGTAACCAGTGAAGAAATGGATCGCAAGGGCATCATCGAAGCGGCTTTGAGAAAGGCTTTTGCTCCTGAGTTTTTGAATCGTGTGGATGATTTAATTGTTTTCAACGCTTTGAAAAAGGAGCATATCCATCAGATTATCGATATAGAATTGGCAAAACTATTTCACCGTATTACAGATTTGGGTTATAAAATTGAGTTAACGGATACGGCGAAAGATTTTATTGCTGACAAAGGTTACGATGAGAAGTATGGTGCGCGTCCATTGAGAAGATCGATACAGAAATATTTAGAAGATCCCATAGCTGAAGAAATCATTAATTCCAATTTACAAGAAGGAGATACCCTCTTGGTTGATTTTGATGAGGCTGAATCAAAAGTTGTAATGAAGGTCAACAAAGCCGAGTAAATGTTTGATACAGTAACCTACCCCAGTGCAATATCTTGGTGGTTGTGGATTCCCATTTATACCCTGATCATTGGTCAGGGTATTTTTATTGCTTTTGAAAGCAATTATTGGATGTTGATTTTTCATCTGTCATTGGCCTTGATCATTTATTTTTTGGTAATGCGCATGCGCTATGTGCTCACCACAGATCAGCTTTTGATTCATGTAGGTCCCTTCCTCTATCGACGAATAGATTTATTGAGTATCAGACGCATGGAGTTGAGCAATAATCCTTTGAGTTCGCCGGCAGCTTCGTTGAAGCGATTGGCCATTTATTACAACAAGTGGGGATACGTTTTGATTTCACCCAAAGATCGAGAATCTTTTATGGCTGAAGTTTGGAAACGAAAAGAACATTTGGAGATCAATGCACAAACAAATCATTGAAAACTACTTGAAAAAAGTGCAAGTAGAAGTGCCAATCCCAGAGACCTACCATCAACACACCTCCTAAGGCACCGTACAAGTGGGCATCATGGGCAATGAGCCCTTGGCCTTTTTTGCTAAAGTAATGTTCTAGTCCCAAGAATACCAATGCTCCAACCCAAGCGGGCATTGGAATAATCATGAAAAATCCAACCTCCATATCTGGGAAAATGAGCATGAAGGCCATCATCACAGCACTCACTGCTCCGGAAGCTCCCACGCTGCGGTAAGCGTACTGGTCGCTATGTTTTAGGATGGCGGGAATACAGGCGATGGCCCCACCGATAAAGTACAACAAGACGTAAAACAATTTTCCCATGAAAGGTGTCCATGGCTGAAAGTAGGGATTGGTTTGAGCCAAAATAGAGGGATTGACCAACACCCACTCCATCACTTGTCCAAAAGAATAAAAAGTATACATATTAAATCCCAAGTGCATCCAATCGGCGTGTACAAAGGTGTGACCAAAAATCCTATCCCATTCGTTGCTGTATTTTACAACGTAGGGATGTAAGGCTAGTCTATTAAAAAGCACTGGGTTTTCCCAAGACAGGTAGGATACGATGACCGTAATCCCAATGATGATGAAGGTAATGGGGGTGAGCATAATCAAGTGCTATGGTCTGCAAAGATTTGCCATTTTCCATCTTGTTTTTTCCAAAGCAAAGAAAAACGTCCAATGGCGTTTTTATCAGGGAGAAGCAAAGTCCATTGACCATCCACCCAAGCTGCTTCATCAGATAGAATTTCAAAGTGAAGATCATTGAAAATCAAGGTTCCCATCTTTTCAGGTGGATAGCTTTTTTTATAACGTGCTAGCGTTGAAGCCCAACCCAAAACAACACCTTTTTGTCCAATAAAACGCAAGGAATCACTCTGCCAATAAGGCTCCATGAATCCATCTAGATCTTTATTGGTCCAGGCCTCAGCTTGCTTATTCATGATTTGCTGAATCTCCCATTTGGGATCAGCAGGTGCTGAGCATCCCAACAAAAAAACGGATGCAAATGCTGCTATGGAAAAAAAAATGTTTTTACACATTGAATCTAAAATGCATGATATCGCCGTCTTGAACAATGTACTCTTTTCCTTCAACACCCATCTTACCTGCTTCTTTCACTGCTGCTTCGGATTTGTATTGAATGTAGTCGTTGTACTTTATTACCTCAGCTCTGATGAAACCCTTTTCAAAATCGGTATGAATCACACCGGCTGCTTGTGGAGCGGTATCTCCTTTGTGAATGGTCCAAGCTCTGACTTCTTTCACACCTGCGGTAAAGTACGTCTGAAGGTTTAGTAAGTTATATGCTGCCTTGATGAGTTTGGATACGCCGGGTTCCTCTAGTCCAAGGTCTTGTAAGAACATTTGACGTTCATCAAAAGTTTCTAATGAGGCAATGTCTGCCTCAATTGCAGCGCCAATCACAATGACTTCTGCGTTTTCTTCTTTCACAGCTTCTCTTACTCTTTCAACATGTGCGTTGCCGGTTTTTACTGAAGCTTCTTCTACGTTGCATACGTACATGACAGGTTTTGAAGTCAACAATTGGAGATCGTTCATCCATTTTACTTCCTCATCATTTTGAGGCACCACTACCCTAGCGCTTTTTCCTTGCTCTAAATTTTCTCTGATTTGGGTGTAGAAGTCGTACATTTTTTTGGCGTCCTTATCTCCTGTTTTCGCAGCTTTGGCTGCTTTTTGATAACGGGCATCAACGCTTTCAAGGTCCTTTAATTGAAGTTCAATGTCAATGATTTCTTTGTCGCGGACAGGATCTACACTTCCATCAACGTGGACCACATTGGGATCATCAAAACAGCGCAAAACATGAATGATGGCATCTGTTTCTCTGATGTTGGATAAAAATTTATTGCCTAAACCTTCTCCTTTGCTTGCTCCTTTTACCAATCCAGCGATGTCTACAATTTCAATGGTAGTTGGTACAATTCTTTCAGGATTGATGAATTCAGCAAGAGCGGTCAAACGTTCATCTGGAACAGTGATGGTTCCAACATTGGGTTCAATGGTACAAAAAGGAAAATTGGCCGCTTGTGCTTTTGCGTTGGACAAGCAATTAAACAAAGTTGACTTTCCCACATTGGGTAGTCCTACGATTCCACATTTCAATGACATAAGAAAAATTTGAGTGGCAAATGTACGATTGCGCTCGCTGTTTTATACATTTGTAAAAACAAAATAAAAATGGGACATCACGAAGAACATCACGGCCATCATGAGGCTGAGCAAAATGAGATTGGCGGTCCAGTAACCTTGGCGGTTATGTTATTTGCCATTGCAGTTGTAGTTATTTACTTTTTGATTGAATGGTCTGATCGTTGATCTTTATTGATAGATATTAAAAAAGCGCCTCAAGGGCGCTTTTTTTATTCCAGAAAGTTTTATTCCTCAAACCCTTTGGGTTTTTTAATCGTAAAGACCCGAGAGATATTGAATCCAAATTGAATATCTCCTTTGTCCCAATTCCCTGTTGTTTCAGATATAAAACCTTTTTCATTCATGCTGCTGCTGTTGGTGAGGTGCAATTGAAACACATGGCCACCTGTTTCTAAATCAATGCCAAGACTTAAACTGTTATTGACTTCTGCACCTACGTTCTTTGTCATGAGTGAAAAGTATTCAGCATTGAATGTTAATCGTCGGGTTAATTTGTATCTACCTCCAAATCCAATTGCGTAAAGGTCATGAGCCACCGCGGATGTTTCTACCAAGTTGCGGTGAATGTGGGTTGGACTGATTTGTATGGATAAATTATCGTCCATTTTTCTACCAACCAATAGTTGGTTACAGAAGTATAATCTTGATGTGAAGAAGTTATCGATGTTCGGATCGGCCCATGCTGTTCCTCTCATGACAGTTGAACCAAAATAAGAAAGCGAGATGGGCATTTTTTTTGGTCCGGATTCAACTTGTTTTAATATTTTGATTTTCGTGAACGCGTCTACCTCTTCATTCACATTTGACCGTCCAATACCCACCATGATGCGGTCATTTATTCCATATTCAAATCCCAATCTCATGCTGGCCAAATCCAAACCAAATAATTTGTGTATTCCGGTATTGAATGTTCCAAAACGGTGACTTACCCTAAAGTCCATTACTCCTCCTGCCACGTTTTCAATGGACTGGCCATTGATGACTCTTGTTGACTTAAAAGTAGCGGTGGAATAAACAATGGGGTCCTCTTCTCCCAATAATGATAGTAAATCTGTTGTGTCTGATTGTGATAAAAGAAAATGACCTTGAGTAAAAATCAAGGTCATTAACAAGCAAAACTTTTTAATCATATTATTTTTTTAATTCAGTCAATTCAGCTTTGGCTGTAACTTCAATACTTTCCGCGATATTGTTCTTCAGGTTGGCTTCAATTTTAATATTATGGTCTGCACATTTTACATTGAATTTGGTCTCTGCATTCACTTTTCCTCCAGAGACTTTGAAGGTAACCTCTGAGGAGTAGTTTTTACTCACACCATGAATTTCTAAATTCCCAGAAATTTTAGTTTTGTATACGCCGTCTTTTTTGAAGTTAACAGACCCAACATTTTCAATTTTTCCTTTGAAGGTGGCTTTGGGGAACTTGGCGCTTTCTACGTAGTTTTCGTTGTAGTGCTCTTCCATCAGGGCTTTCTCAAACTTAAAATTGGTTTGAAGTGCAGATACTTGAATGTCTCCCGTGGCCCAATCGATAACATAACTCACGTTATTATTGTTGGCTTTGATGTCTTCCATGTTGGTTTTAGAATAGAAGCCCAGGAAACCTGTTCGGGTAGCGTATTTTTGAGAAAACGCTTGTGTTGTCATTAATAACAACGAGGCAAAGAATATTTTTTTCATTTTTATTGTTTTATTTTCTTTTTCAATTACTGTACCAAAATGGCTTGTTTCAATTGAAGGTTTCCACCTAGAAGGTCGTCAGCCAAATAACCCGCACATAGTCCTCGAATGACAATGTTCTGCCCTAATTGTAGTGTTTGAGTGTTTTCTAAAAAGGAAATAGAAACCACACCCATATCTGGGGCATTGGTCACCAAGACGCATTTTGAACCAGTAGAGTCTTGCGAGAAAGAATCTACAGCTCCTGAAACTTCTAAATTTTTATTTAAATATTTCTTAGCGGATTCTTCAGGATTATTGAGAAATTCGGCGTAGATATTCGGTGCGGTTACGATCGCAAAAACATCTTCGGAGGCTGCAGATTTAGAGGGTTTATTGTACAAGTAAATACCGTAAGCCGCAGCCAATAAAACAGCACCGACAATAATAAGCAATAACTTTTTCATACAACAAAACTAATTCAATAGTGGTCTGAACGTTTACATTTGTGTTATTAAATTCTGTTTATGAAAAATATCATTTTATTCTCGTGCATGTTCTTGCTTTCCAGATTGACTATGGCTCAGGATACTCTGCGTGTTTGCTTTTTGGGCAATAGTTACACAGCCGTTAATAATCTGCCTTCTTTGATACAACAATGTGCAGCTTCGGTTGGAAAGGTTGTGGTATCTTCAAGCAATACACCTGGGGGGTACACATTTGCACAACATTCGACAAACACTTCTTCCATCGGATTGCTTCAACAAGGAAATTGGGATTACGTTGTTTTGCAAGAGCAAAGTCAAACCCCAAGCTTTCCAATAGGTCAGGTAGAAAGTCAGTGCTTTCCTTACGCTGCTCAATTGAATGATACCATTGAGAAATATTCTAGATGTGGGGAAACGGTTTTCTATCAAACATGGGGAAGACAGAACGGAGATGCGGGCAATTGTCCCAATTGGCCACCTGTTTGCACTTATGAGGGAATGGACAGTTTATTGCGTTTGCGATATCAAATGATGGCAGATGATAACCATGCGGTGGTTAGTCCTGTTGGCGCATGTTGGAGATACATCAGAGAAAATTATCCCAATAACAATTTGTACAGTAGTGATGGTTCTCATCCTTCTTTGTTTGGTAGTTATGTTGGAGCATTGTGTTTTTATGCGGTGTTTTACAACGAGTCACCGGACTTGATCACTTTTACGGCGGGGTTAACAGCTGAAGAAGTCGCAATTGCAAAGGAGGCTGTCAACACAATTGTAGTTGGAGATTGGCAAGAATGGAATATTGGAGAATATGATTTTGCCGTGTCTGCGCTTTTGGACACCGTTGATTTTTCGATTGTGGTTGAATCCGATGGTGTGAATTGTGATTCCATTTATTGGTATGTTGGTGATGGAACGGTGTATGATGTTCCTTCATTTACGCACACTTATGATCAGCCGGGGTTGTATGGAATAACAATGGTGGCCTATCAATGTGGAGATTATTATTCTCAATATTGGGAGGCCTTTATCGAGGCTCCAGCATCCGTTGAGAATATCCAAAACAGTATTCGTTTTAAAAGGATTTCATTTGATACGATTCTTATTGAAAACGGACAGAAGTCGGAATGTAGATTGGAGTTGTTGGGAATGAATGGACAGTTGATTCAATCATACGCAATTCAAGATAAAACGACATTTATTCAGTTGCCTAAATTGCCGGGAGGTATCTATCTTTTAAGGACCAATGACGCTGGTGAATCTAATTTTAGATTTCATTATTAACGGAGTGACGTCAATAAATTAACATAAATAAAATTTCAGAAACCGTTCGAAAGGACTAAATTTGCACACGATTGACTCTCCCGAGAGGGGTTTTTCATAGGTTTAAAGAGTCTTTAGTTAAGGTAAAGCAGAACCCGGAAACGTCCGGGTTTTGTTTTTATATTACTATGACGCATCTAAAAAACAAGGTTGCCTCTAATTTTGTAAAAAATATGTTTTTATTTCTGAGCTCTGCTGTAGAGCCAGGTCGAGACCAATGCAAAAATGAAGTTTGGAATCCAGACCGCAAGAATGACATGTATTCCCACTTTCATGGCTGCCACTGCTGCCACCTTACTGATAAAGACATAAATGAATCCAATGACCACTGCTAGCAACAGATGGACACCTGTTCCGCCTCTTATTTTTCTTGAAGCGATGGTCACTGCGATAAAGGTTAAAATAAGTATGGCAAAAGCATTGGATGTCCTTGTGTGAAATTCCACTTCAAATTCAGCTACCCTACCCGATCCACTCAATCTCTGCTCGTCGATAAAATTAAGTAACTCTGGAGAAGTCATGGTACTCATGATTTCAGCACGTAAGGCAAAGTCTTCAATCGTCATGGGAAGAACAGTGTCCAATTTATTTTTGAAAATGACCCTTTCATTTCCATCCTTGTCCCATTCACGAATCAGGGGACGCTCAATGCTCCATTGGGTAGAATTGGGTTGGGTACTGGCGCCCAATGCGGTTATTTTCTGGATCAATTTTCCGTTATCCCATTTTTCAAGAGCGAATTGGGATCCACTGCTCTTTTCTGCATTAACCCGGTAAAAGAAGGCGATGGTTCCAGGTTCTACTTCGCGGTGCAAATTGGTTTCGCTTACGGTGAGTGCCTTTTTGATATAGGCCAATTCAAAATCATACCGGGTTCTGTTGGCCCATGGAACGACATAGTGGCTTAGAATGAGTGAAAGCACAACCATTGCAGTTGCCGCCATTAAAAAGGGTTTGAGCAATCTATTGTAGGAAATACCCCCACAAAGCACAGCGATGATTTCACTTTGTTGTGCCATTTTACTGGTAAACCAGATGACTGTCAGAAAAATGATGAATGAACTGAGTAAGTTTCCGAAGTAAAAACAGAAATTGACGTAGTAATAAATAACAATTTGCCAAAATGAAGCTTTGGATTGGAGAAAGTCATCAATGTTTTCTGATACATCAAATATGACTGCGATGATGACAAATGCCAAAATCATGAACAGAAAAGTGCTCATGAATTTTTTAATGACAAATTTGTCTAACGTGCTTATCACAGGCGTTGCATCAATTGAGGAATCATTTTTTCTTTCCAATCACGGAAAGTACCATCGAAGATTTTTTCTCTTGCTGTCTTTACTAAACGGAGGTAGAAATTCAAATTGTGAGCTGTGGCAATTTGTAACGCAAGAATTTCATCGGCTATGAAGAGGTGACGAACGTAGGCTTTGGAATAAAATGAATCCACGTAACTATCACCAGACTCATCCAATGGTGAAAAATCACGATCCCATTTTTTGTTGCGCATGTTCAAGATTCCATTCCATGTGAAGAGTTGTCCATTTCTTGCATTTCTTGTAGGCATGACACAGTCAAACATATCAATACCCAGTGCGATGCTCTCAAGAATATTAGCGGGAGTGCCTACCCCCATGAGATATCTTGGCTTGTCTTTGGGAAGAATTTCGCAAACCTCCTCAGTCATTCGGTACATGTCCTCATGGGGCTCACCCACACTGAGTCCTCCAATGGCATTGCCCTCGGCATTTTTATTGGCGATGTATTCGGCGCTTTCTTTTCTGAGATCTGAAAATGTAGAACCCTGAACAATGGGAAATAAGCTCTGATGATAACCGTAAATCGGTTCGGTTTCTTTGATGCGATTGAAACAACGATCCAACCATTGGTGCGTAATGCGCAGGCTATTTTTGGCATAAGCATAATCACATGGATACGGCGGACATTCATCAAAAGCCATGATGATATCAGCACCAATGATGCGTTGAATATCCATTACTCTTTCAGGAGTGAAGGTGTGACGAGAGCCATCAATGTGGGATTGAAAAATGACTCCTTCTTCTTTGATTTTGCGATTCCCCGATAAGCTGTATACCTGGTACCCGCCGCTGTCCGTTAGAATGGGACGATCCCAACCATTGAATTTGTGCAGACCTCCTGCAGCTTGCATGATTTCTAACCCAGGTCTGAGGTAAAGATGATAAGTATTGCCGAGAATGATTTCGGCTTTGACATCATTTTTTAAATCTTGTTGTGTGATAGCCTTTACAGTACCGGCTGTTCCCACGGGCATGAAGATGGGGGTTTCAATGCATCCGTGATCTGTTGTAATCTTTCCCGCACGCGCTTTTGATTGCGCATCCGTTCCTTGTAATTCAAAAGTCAAACCCATGCTACAAAACTAATCAAAACTAGCGGGATGAAAAGCGATGAATGATGGATTACCTTTGTTGCATGACGGAGATAAAACACAGAGCTGGATTTGTTAATATTATTGGATTGCCCAATGCAGGGAAATCCACCTTGATGAATGCATTGTTGGGACAGAAATTGAGCATTGTTACGGCCAAGGCTCAGACAACAAGGCACAGGATAATGGGGATTTTGAATGGTGAGGATTATCAAATTGTGTACAGTGATACTCCAGGTGTTTTGGATCCTAAGTATAAGTTGCATGAAGGCATGATGAAAGCAGTGGGCTCTGCACTATCTGATGCTGATTTGATTTTAATGGTCATCGATGGAAATGACAGAACACCATTCCATGCAGATACGTTGAATAAGCTAAAGAAGATGGATGTGCCCATTTTTGTTGTGTTGAATAAATTGGACTTGATTGGCAATACCAAGGCTGATGAATTGTTTCAATTTTGGACCAATGAATTGCCACAAGCAAGAATTTACCCTGTTAGTGCGCTTACCTTCCTATACACCAAGGAATTGTTGGCTAAGATTGTAGAGGCACTTCCTTTGGGTCCTCCTTACTTTCCAAAGGATGAATTGTCGGACAGAACATTGAGATTCTTTTGTAGTGAGATTGTTCGGGAGAAAATCCTTAAATATTATAACAAAGAGATTCCCTACTCTTGTGAAGTTCAAATCGAATCATTCAAAGAGGAGGAAAATGTTACCAAGATCAGAGCCATTATATTAACGGAACGAGAATCGCAAAAGGCGATCATCATTGGTCATCAGGGAAGTGCAATCAAGCGCATGGCCACCTCTGCCAGAAAAGAAATGGAGGCATTTTTGGACAAAAAAGTTTATTTGGAGACTTTCATTAAAGTTGATCCGGATTGGCGAAACAATGTAAATCGTTTAAAAACAATGGGATATTGGGATTGAGTTATGGTGGTATTTCCAAACTGTAAAATCAATTTAGGGTTATTTGTTACGCACAAAAGACAGGATGGGTATCATCATTTGGAATCCATTTTTCTTCCTGTTGATTTTTACGATGCGCTTGAAATTGTCCCTAATGGAACCAATGAATGTGTTGTGCACACTTATAACAGTGCGATTGAGATTCCCTTACTATCCCACTCTTGTTTTCAAGCTTGGTCTTTATTGAAACGTGATTTTGATATTGAGGGTGTGGATATTCATCTCATTAAGCACACGCCAAGTGGCGCTGGATTGGGAGGAGGATCATCGGATGCCGCTTTTGCATTAAAGGTATTGAATGATATTTTTTCCTTGGGATTGGCCAAAGAAGACTTGGTAAGGTATTGCGCTTTACTGGGAAGTGATCAAGCTTTTTTTATCTATAATCAGCCTTGTTATTTGAGTGGAAGTGGTCCAGAAATAGAACCATTTTCTTTCCACCAGAATTTTAAGATCAGTCTTTCTTTTCCCAATGTTCATATTTCAACCAAAGAAGCTTTTTCTCGATTGGATCCACAACCGATGGAGTTTGAATTAAGAGAGTTGTCTCTAATACCAAAATCAAAATGGAAGGATATTTTAAGAAATGATTTTCAAAAAGGAGCGGTTCAATCACATCCCATTATACAGTCCCACATTGACCAAATGTATGGTCAAGGTGCTTTTTATTCGGCCATGAGTGGGAGTGGAAGCGCTGTATTTGGTCTTTTTGATTAGCGCATGAGCGTTAGCCATTCTTGGAAATCATATGAAGTGCCATCGTACATTTTTATATTGCCGATAAAAAGGTATTGTCCCTCAGCAGCTGGATTTCCGTTGATCTTCCCATCCCATCCTTTGTTGACGTTGCTCCATTCGTAAACCACATTCCCCCAACGATTGAAAATGGTACCTGTAAATTTTTCCACAGTAAACTCACCACAATCGTAGTAAAATCCACCGTTGAAGTTTTCACAACTCACCCGATAAACATCATTGTCACCATCGCCATTGGGTGAGAACACATTGAATGAGGTTAATTCAGCGTAGTCGTATACCAAAACAACAAAATCTCTTGAGTCTGTGCATCCGCCTGGTCCTGTGATGTTCATCGTTACATTGAAATAGCCCAAAGAGTCAAATAAATGATTGGTGGCTAGACCAGCTGAAATTTCTGAAAAATCGCCATCACCCCAATTGTATTCCACTTGGCTATTGTATTGACTTAAATCAAGAATGTTGAGGTTAAGTGGAATGTATCCCTCGACCGTATCATTGACCATAATCAATGAGTCAATGACAAACAATGCAGAGGGAATTTCAATGGTACCTACTGTGCCATTGAATGTCTCAATACAGCCGTTGTCATCTGTTACAGTTACTGAGTAGGTTCCGTTGTTGAGATTACTTTGAATACTCGAAGTACTGGTTTGATTGAGCCAAGCATATTGATAACCGGGTGTACCTCCATTGACGGTAACGGAAAGAGCTCCAGTTGCCAGGCTATCTCCGCAAACATCATTCGTAACGGTGAAGTTGGCTTGGATTGCGGTTGGCTGTAGCAAATTGAAATTTTGTGTTTGGGTGCAACCATTGGCATCCGTTACAGTAACAGATTGTTGGCCGGCAGATAAATTGTTTACTGAAGAACCCGTTAGATTGGATTGCGACCAAACATAGTTGTAATCTGGTGTTCCGCCAGATACAATTGCAATCCCCTCACCATCGTTTCCTCCATTGCAAGAGGGTTGAGTGGTATTGACGGTTACAACATATGGTTGAGGCTCAGTCATTGATGCATTGTCAGTAGCAGTGCAACCATTGGCATCTGTAACTGTGACTGAAAAATTTCCCGCATTCAATGCATCAGCAAAATTTCCTGATTCAAAATTGGACCAAAGAATATCATAGTTCATGGTGCCACCATTGACAATGGCTGTAGCTTGACCGTTGCTTCCGCCATTGCATAGAACGGGAACAATGTTTTGAATGTCGATGGTAAGTGGTTGAGGTTGGGTAATATTGAATTCAAAATTGACTGCGCAACCGTTGGCATCAGTAATGGTCACATTGTAAGTTCCTGCAGTTAAATCGACTGCGGTATTGGAGTTGGAAATATTATTCTCCCAATCAAAATCATAATCCGGAGCGCCGCCTGTTGGATTGAGAATAATCTCTCCATCATTTCCATTGGCACATGAGACATTTTCAATATCAGCAGTGGTATTGATTACATTACCAGATGAGACTACAGTTGCAGATTGTGTTTCGATACAACCGTTGGCATCTGTCACGGTGAGGCTATAATTTCCCGAAGGGATATTGTTTAAGATTGAATCGGTATCCGCAGGGAATCCATTCCAATTGTAGCTAATGGGATAGATGGGGTTATCAATAACCGCTTCAATACTGCCTAATCCAGCTCCTGAGCATCCAATGTTGGTCACATTTAAATTGAGGCCCATGGGCAGGGGCTCAAAAATCTGAATGGTGTCTGGATTGGCACAGGTTTGACCTTGTGTATTGATGTAAGAGGCTGTGATGATATAAATGTCCGCTTCTAGATTATTGACGTTGGGGGTACTGGCAAAAGCAGGGCCACCTATGGTATTCCAAGAATAGGTAAAGTTAACATTGTTTGGACCTCCTGTGGCCTGAACTTGAATGGCACCTTGAGCTCCACCATAACAAGGGTTATCATCAGTGTTCAGGACATTGATCACAATGGGATTGGGTTGATTGATAACAACAGGAATAGAATCATAACAACCTGCTGCATCCGTAACCAACAATTGATAAGTACCAGCAGCCAAATTAGAAACCGTTTGAGTTGTTTGCGATGTGCCCGACCATTCGTAGGTAACATCACCCACTTGACCATTGACAATGGCCATCGCTTGACCATTGGCCAAACCTGGACAGGTTACGGCCTGCACAGCCGCGGTGATATTCAGGTTGTTTTCTTGTGGAACATTAAAAGTACCCGTGATATCGCAATCCGCACCTTCATCCGTAATCGTAACGGTGTACATCCCTTCTGTTAAACCAGTTGCTGTGGACGCATTAAGTCCAGGAACTTGATCCCAAACATAGGTATATGGCCCTACTCCATTGGTCAGAGAAACTGAAATTTCACCGGTTCCTACCCCGCAGCCCGTAGATTGAATAGAAGCCAAGGTTTGAGGCATATTGATGGAAACCCCTGTCAGTTGAACATGAACTGTATCTGAAAAAGTTGATCCTCCACATACAGTTACTGTAGCAATGTAATTGTCGCTACCGATGGTATTAATGTTGATGTCGTTTCCTGTACCTACTTGCACTCCCGCGCTGTTGGTCCAAACGACAGGTGGGGATCCTGAAGGAGTATATTCCCATGACTCATTGCTTGCGGTCCAAGAAGTATTGTTTCTACCAGGGACAGCTACACCAACGGTCCCCGCTAAATTCTGAATACCCAACACGGAGAAATTAGGACTTCCCCCTGGCCATGTGTTACAGGCCGGTTTGGTCCAAATATGGGTTTGAATCAAGTTAGAAGTTTCGTTGATGACAATTTGAAATTTCCCTTTCGATGAGGTGCAAGAGAACATGGGTATTTGATCAAAGCTAACGACCAATTTTCTGAAAGGCGCTGTGCCAATTGTCTGGTATTTGATATATGGACCTTGCCCACCCGTTCCAGGATGCCAATCTTGCCAAGGTCCCATAATACAATTTTTGGGAACTCCAGTTGCAGAACTGGGAATGGAAGCCGCAACATAGTTAGTGGGTTGACCGGCAGTGAATGAAATCCAACCATTTGAGCCAATGTAAAAGTTGGTGTATGAATTATTGAAAAAGCAAAAGGTAAATCCAATGGGAAGTGAACCAGATACGGCATCATCTCCCAAAGTCACTCCTGTTCCACCAATAACCTCAGGAGTAAATGCCCCCATCGCGGCAACGGTATAATTGTTAGATGAGATGACACCATTTACAGTGGCACTGAGCGTAACGGGACCAGAACATTGCGAAATGTCATCACCTGCATCCACCACTTGCCCCCAATTTATCCCGCACAATAAAAGGGAAAATCCAACCAGAATAAGCTTTTTCATCATAGATTATTTGAAGATGCTCTCTGCTTTCTCCGTGTTAACTTGTTTTCCTTCGAAATAGAAAGATTGAATACCCAGAGCAGTGAGTATTTTGACAGCATACTGTCCTGAGTTGCTGTCCTTAATGGTGAGAACGATGTTATAGAGTTGTTCGTTCTTGCTATCGTTTTCAATTTCTAACTTAACGTTTTCTTTGTAACCATTGGCGTTATTCATCACAGCATGTAAATTGCTCTTCTCTCCGCAGTATGTCATTTGGATTTGTGAACCATTGCTGAATTTGTGAAAAGGTTGATTTCCGGTTAATGAAAATTCACCATTGCATTGCGCATTTACCAAATAGGCGGCGGCACTGAAGATGATGCTGAAGAATATTTTTTTCATGACACTTTGTTTTTACAATAATACAATAGACGCTTTACATCGCCAAAAGTTGTATCTTGTATTCAAACTTTCCTTTTACATTTGAACCATGCAAAAAAATAAAATCACAGGTTGGGTATTCATGTTCGTTTTTCTTTCGAAAATTTTGAGTGCACAAACACCTTGTCAAAACGGATTTGCGGGAGAATATCCTTGCTTGAATATGGATTTGTTGGCCCACATGACCAATGCTCAAATTGGAGGATGCGATAATACCAATGACATATGGGGTTGGGTTTCTCCTTTGACCAAGAGAGAATACGCGTTGGTTGGATGCAGTAATGGAACAGCTTTCGTTGATATTTCAAATCCAACACAACCCATTTATTTGGGATTGCTTCCTTGTCATGACACGCCAAGTCTTTGGCGGGATTTGGAGACTTTGGACAATTACGTTTATGTGGTGAGCGAGTCGAGCAATCACGGTTTACAGGTGATGAATCTATTACAGTTGGACAATGTGGTAAATCCCCCCGTTAATTTTTCAGAGGATGCACATTACCCTGGTTTTGGCCATTGTCATACTTTGAATATTGATCCTCAAAGCAAATTGCTCTGTGCTATGGGAACCAATACCTTTAATGGCGGACCTCACTTGTTGGACATCACCAATCCTTTGAATCCGGTTTTTGTTGGAGGGTATGGCGAAGCTGGATACACCCATGATGGTTTTATAACTACCTATTCTGGACCAGATCAAGATCATCAAGGCGATGTCATCATTGCCCTTTGCAACGGTTACAATGGTTTTTATGTTGTCAACGCTACCGATCCCAATGATGTTGTATTGTTGGACAACTACATGTATCCAGAAACAGGTTACACGCATCAAGGATGGTTTACCAAGGACAAAAGTTATTTTTTGATCAATGACGAGTTAGATGAAATGAACATAGGAAATAATACCAGAACACATTTCTTTGATTTGAATGATTTGGACGACATTTCTTATTTGGGATTTCACGAAACCAGCAACACTTCGATAGACCATAACCTTTATGCAGATGATCAATTCATATACGAGAGCAATTACCGCAGTGGTGTTCGGGTTTTTGATGCTGTCCGTGCTAGTGATGCTGCATTAACGGAGGTTGCATTTTTTGATTTGGTTTCAGCCAACGACAATCCTCAATTTAGTGGGACATGGAGCAATTATCCCTATTTGCCATCTGGAGTGAACATTGCTACGAGCATGTATGATGGGTTCTTTATCACCAAGCCTACTTTTTTACAGTGGTCTGAGAATGCGTACAATGTTTGCCAAGGTGGCGGATTTTCTGCTTATTTGGAAGTGAACACCAACCTGTTATTTCCATTAACGCTGACTTGGGAATTGCCTGCAGGTTTTGCGGCCAATGGCATCTCTCAAATAACCCAAACAGGCAATTACTTTTTTTACTTTGATGCCCCAACGGGCATTGCACCTGGAATTTATGAATTGTCATTGAATATGACGGCTCAGAATGGTCAGGTCTACACCAAAGTATTGCGCGTCAATGTTTCTGCCGATTCAGCACCTACAGCGGTTTCATTATTGTCCCCTGTGTCCGGTGTCAGTGTCGAGGGTAATCCAATTGACTTTTCATGGTCGACATCAGCTGATGCCAACTATTATGTTTGGACGATGGCTACGGATGTTCATTTTTTACAAAACGTTCAAACCCAGAACACAACCAACAATACGTTGTCTTTGAATGCCATTGAATCTGGAATGCACTACTGGAAAGTGGAAGCGATGAATGATTGTGGTTCATCAAGGATAGCAGTAGCCAATTTTGACCTATTGTCCACGGGAATGGATGAGATGGATGCGTTTAATTTTCAGTTATTTCCCAATCCAGCCCAATCGGTTCTATACTTTTCTCAGTCTTTGTCCTCTTTCGATGTGCTAGACATCACAGGACGGAATGTATACGCCCACAGAGGATCAGTTGTACAGGAGTTCAATACTGAGCATTTATCGAATGGAATGTACTGGTTGAAATTTGGAAATGGCGTAAAGTCATTTGAAGTTCGTCACTGATAATTGGGGTCATCCAAGTATCGGCGAAGCCCTTCCCTGCCCGCTTTGATAAACAACGCCTTTTCATCTTTGGAAAGGCGTTTTACTTTTGGACCTATTCCACAATCACTAATGCTCACAGTTCTTTCCCAGTCAAATGGAGTCAGGATGAAGCGATTGAGGTTTTCTTTCATGAGGTAATAAACGGAACCAATCAAGTCTTTGGTTGAATGGATGGAATAATATGGAGGCAATTTTGATTTGGTTCTATCCACTTGTATTTGATAATCACTGTCTATTCTAAAACCAATGGTTTTGATGGCCTGTGTGTCGTATTTTATTGAATCATCAAAAACCCAAATGGGAAAGTTGGACAGGAATCCGCCATCCAGTAAAACGTGATCATGGTCTTGGTATTGCTTAACATCTTGGGGCTCTCCCTTGTCATTGATGATTAAGGGTTCGAAATACAATGGAACTGCCATTGAGGCCCTAACGGCATCTACAATTCGCATGTTCGGATAAGTATGAACGCTGAAATACTCAACCTTCTGATGGTTCATACAAGTGGCGGTGATGACCAATGTTTTTATTGCATCATGTTCTTTGGTCAGTTTTTCAAGCTCCGCGAAGGTTATATTGGCATTCCCCACTTTTGCGGCAATGCAGTTTTCCATCCATTGTGTAAATTTCTTTCCCTTGTAATATCCCATTCTTCTGAAAAGTCGCAATGTGCCGCCGATAAAGAATCCGCGTCCATCATTGAATTTTGCAAAATTGGTATTGCCAATCATTTCAAATATTTCTTGCGGAGTATATCCTACGGATAATAACGTCGCAGTGATGGCACCAGAGGAGGTACCGGCCACACGCTTGATGGGTTTCAATAGGTTTCGTTCATCCAGTTCCATCAACGCCCCGCAATAGGCCAACCCGCGGATGCCAGCGCCTTCAAATACCAAGTTTTCATATTGTACAGAGTCCAAAGATTTTTGTCCAGTTGTACTCAAAAACAATATGGAATGAAAGATTATTAAAAAAGTGATTTTCATGCGTATTGTGTTTGTCTTCCTTCTCTGCAAAATCCCCAAAGTTGTATACCCCACTCTTTAGCAAAATCTACAGCCAATGAGCTGGGTGCAGATACAGCTGCGATGTTGGGGATTTTGGCTTTGAAACATTTGGCTATGATTTCATATGAAATTCGGCCACTGACCAAAAGCCATTGTCCTTGTTTTATTTTGTTCTTTAAAACCAACTCTCCAATGCACTTGTCTACTGCGTTGTGTCTTCCTATGTCTTCATGAACGCAAAGCAAGTTCTCTTGTTCATCAAACAAAGCTGCGGCGTGTAATCCTCCAGAAGCGTGAAAGGCTTGTTGTTGTTCAAACATTTTGTCCAAAGCATTTTGAATATGGAAAGTTTGCGGCTTGTTTTGAAGGGTGTCTCCTTCCGGAATTTTCCAATCCATCTTGCCGCAAATACCACAAGCTGCAATGCTCATGAGCGAGCGCTTGTTTGCCAATGAAAATTCATTTGAATCGACTTTAAGATCAATCCGAGATTCATTGGGACCAGTTTGCAAATCGTAATGAGGTATTTTGGTGGTGCTTAAACTTAATAAACCTTCCGTAACCAAGAGACCTATCGCCAATTCCAATTCGCTTCCAGGCGTCTGCATGGTGACCGTGAAGGGTTGTTGGTTGATGGAAATGATAAAAGGTGATTCCACCACCAATGCGTCATGCACTGGGATAGAATCACCTTTCAGTTTTTTAATTCCTGGATAGGATCTGACCATGCGTTATTTTCCGTAACGCTTTTCAGCCAATTCAAGGGCTTTGTGGAGGTTAACTACTTTTCCAGTTTTGGATAAACGACCAAATGTGTTCCAACCATCCAATGTATAGTTCAAAGACAATTGATGGTGCAAATAACTGGCACCATTGTCAATGTCAGATATTCCCCATTTGGCTTGAGATTGAGCTGAGATAGACCATGCTCTGTTCAAGTTGTATTGTAAACCTACACCAGTATTGATGGTCATTGTTTTGTCAAAATTACCCGCACTTCTTGTGGTGTAGCCCAAACCTTGGACTGATACAATATTGAAGTTTTTCTTGGCACCTAAACTGGCCATGATGTATTGGGTGTTGAAATCAAAAGCCCTGAATTGATTCTTTTCTTTGTTTTCCATTCCATTGATAGAGGCTGCATTGTACGATGTTGCAGCAATGGATATTTCCCAAGACCAATTGGCACTGAGTTCTTGGTTCAATTTGAATTGAGATGGCACAATGCCGTAGCTCCAACCATTGCTGATGTCCAAAAGGTCCTCATATTTTTTACCGTCGTCATCGATGGCTGCAAATCCTAGACTGTAGGTTCTTCTGTGTTTGCTAAACAATAATTTCTTCAAGCCGGTTGGCTTTTGTTCTTCAGTCAATTGAGGCAAAGCCAATCTGCTGTAATCAACACCTGAAGTCATGATCAGCTCTTTAACCTGCAGAGCGGTTAATTGAGGGTAATACGACCAAATGGCGGCAGCAACTCCTGCTGTAACAGGGGAAGCCATTGATGTACCGCTCATTCCTTCATAAGATTTTCCGGGTACTGTGCTATAAATATTAACACCTGGTGCAAAAACATCTACTTTTTTGCGACCGTAGTTCGAAAAATCTGCTTTTAATCCGGACTCATCCTGACCACTGGCTCCAATTTCCAACCAAGTTGAACAAACACGACCGTTGCTGTAAACAGCGTTGGGGAAGTTGTCTTTCACATCAATGTTCTTGTTGTCGTTTCCTGCAGCATGAACCAACAAAACACCTTTTGACTCAGCATATCTCACGGCCTCGTCTACTCTACCTTTGTAGGGTGAGAACGCCTTACCAAAACTCAT